>NZ_BAAGRZ010000035.1:0-72847 GCF_054782695.1 Streptomyces deserti | reverse complement strand
AACGGATCAACGTGCTGTTCGCGATGCTCCGCGACGGCACCTTCTACGAACCCAGAACCCCACGCCTCGCTTGACGAAAGACATAGAGGCACCCCCCCCGCCGGGGCTCATCGCCGCACGAGGGACGACGGGGGCCCCGGCCGGGTCGCTCCCCCGGCCGGGGCCCCTCGTAGGTGACGGCGCTCAGCCGTTCGGGCGCAGGGTCCAGACGACGGTCATCTCACCGGTCACGGCGCCGTCCGCGCGCTGGATGGCGACCGACACGGGGAACTCGGGGCGCTCGCCCGCGTCCAGTTCCGCGACGACCTCGGCGGCCGGGCGGCCGAGGGTCGCGGTGGCCGTGACCGGCCCCATCGCCAGCTTCTTGTAGGAGATCTCGGCGCGCACGGCCAGCGGCACGGCCCGCGAGAGCTGGTCCCCGAACGCGGCCAGCACGATCGCCCCGCTCGCGGACTCACCGAGCGTGAACATCGCCCCGGCATGCGGCCCGCCCACGTGGTTGTGGTACTCGCTCTGGTCCGGCAGGGCCACCACCGCCTGCTCCGGAGTGGCCTCGAGGAACTCGAGGTTCAGGGTCCGGGCCATGGGCACCGTGGCGGCGAGCATCTCGCCGATGGACATCTGGTCTGCGCTCATGGCCGCATGTTACCCGTGAGTAGTGTCGGCTGGAAAGAGCCCACCGACCCCTCCCCCGAGCGCCGGTCCCGAGTTGCTACGGCCCCGTCAAAGGGCGGTGACCGAATCGTGTCCCCGACGCGGCTAGGGTTGCTGCCCATGTGGCCAGGACAGCAGCCGCCCGGGGGCGAGCAGAACCCGCAAGCGAACAACCCGTACCAGCAGCCGGGGTACCAGCAGCCGAATCCGTACCAGCAGCCGGGCTACCAGCAGCCCAACCCCTATGCGCAGCAGCCGCAGTGGGGTGCCCCCGCTCCGGTGGGCGCGCCACAGCCGCCGCAGGGCGGGGGCGGCGGGAACCGGACGAAGCTGGTGGCGATCGTGGCGGCCGCCGCGGTGGTCGTGGCCGCCGGTGTCACCGGCTTCCTGGTGCTGGGCGGCGACAAGGACGACACGGCGGACGGCGGCAAGGACGGCAAGCCCTCCTCGAGCGCGTCCACCGACACGACCACGTCCGCCGACCCGAGCCCGACCGGCGGCGGGGACAATCCGCGCGGCGGCGGGGAGCTGAAGGCGACCGTTCCGGGCTGGAAGGTCGTCGTCAATCCGCGCTTCGGCACCATGTTCGACGTTCCCGCCGACTGGGAGATCGAGAGCACCGACACGAGCGTGGGCTTCGAGTGGGAGGAGAAGGACGGCAAGCTCGACCGCACCACCGTCACCGCCCCGGCCTACCTCAAGTCCAAGTGGTGCACGAGTGACGAGGACAAGGACGGCCGCGAGGAGGACACCGCCCTCGCCACCGCCGGAACCCGTGGTGAGGACGGCGCCAAGAACACGGACATGGCGGCCGAGACGCGGGTGCCGTGGTGGATCTACGGCGGCTACACGCAGCCCGACAAGAAGAGCGTGAAGTTCACCAAGCCGAAGCCGTACACGACGGCCTCGGGCATCAAGGGCAGCGTCGCCACGGCGCACTCCGTGAGCACTCCGCAGAAGGGCAAGTGCGCGAGCGACGGCAAGGCCGTCACGTTCGCGTTCAAGAACGGCGCCGGCAACTTCGTCACGTGGAACCTGTACGGCGCCAAGGGCGTCGACGGGGAGATCCCGGAGCAGACCGTCCAGAAGATCCTGAGCACGGTGCGCCTCACCGAGGAGCCGCCCACGGAGTCGTAAGGGGCTCCGTGGGCGGCGGGCATCGGCGAGACCGAAAACGTATTTGGCAGATCGGCCTCGTCACGGCGATAGTCGCGAGGTGCTGTCGATCATCCGCTCCCGCCGTCGCCCCGCCTGGGCGGGTCGCAACTACACGCTGCTGACCGCCGCCGCGTTCGTCACCAACCTGGGCAGCCACGGTGCCCTGATCGCGGCGGCGTTCGCGGTCATCGAAACCGGCGGCGACGGCGGCGACGTGGGACTGGTGGCCGCCGCGCGGACCCTGCCGCTGGTGCTGTTCCTGCTGATCGGGGGCGCCGTCGCGGACCGGCTGCCGCGGCACCGTGTGATGGTCGCGGCCAACGCCCTCAACTGCCTGTCACAGGCCGCGTTCGCCGCGCTCGTCCTGGCCGGGGAGCCGCAGCTGTGGCAGATGATGCTGCTGACCGCGCTCGGCGGCACCGGCCAGGCGTTCTTCAGCCCGGCCGCCGAGGGCATGCTGCTGTCCTCGGTCCAGGGCGAGCAGGCGGGCCGCGCCTTCGCGGTGTTCCGGATGGCGATGCAGGGCGCGGCCGTGGGCGGTGCCGCGCTCGGCGGTGCGATGGTCGCCGCGATCGGGCCCGGCTGGGTCCTCGCGGCGGACGCGGCGGCGTTCGCGGTCGCCGGCGCGCTGCGGGCCTTCCTCGACGTCGGCCACATCCCGCCGCGCACGCCGGGCGGCGGCATGCTCGCCGATCTGCGGGACGGCTGGCGGGAGTTCGCCGGCCGGCCGTGGCTGTGGGGCATCGTCGTGCAGTTCTCCATCGCCAACGCGGTCGTCGGCGCCGCCGACGCGGTCTACGGCCCGCTCGTCGCCCGCGACCACCTGGGCGGCGCCGGACCGTGGGGCCTGGCGCTGGGCTTCTTCGGCGCGGGCACGGTCGCCGGCGCCCTGCTGATGACCCGCTGGAAACCGCGCCGCCTGCTCCTGGCCGGCACCCTGTGCGTGTTCCCCCTGGCCCTGCCGTCGGCCGCGCTCGCCGTGCCGGTGCCGGCCGGTGTCCTGTGTGCGGTGATGTTCGTGACCGGGGTGACCCTGGAGGTGTTCGGCGTCTCGTGGATGACCGCGCTGCACCAGGAGATCCCGGAGGACAAGCTCTCCCGGGTCTCGGCGTACGACTGGTTCGGCTCGGTCGCCCTGGTGCCGCTGGCGACGGCCCTGGCGGGCCCCGCCGAGACGGCCTTCGGACGGACGACGGCGCTGTGGGGCTGCGCCGCGCTGGTCGTGCTGGTCACGGCGGCGGTGCTGTGCGTGCCGGACGTGCGCAGCCTGCGGCGCAGGACCACGTACGTGACCAAGGGCACGGCACAGGGCACCGGCAGCGGGTCAGCCGATGCCGAACGCCCCGTCGGGGGGCTCGGGTGACGGTACGGCATCCTCGTCCCGCACCGGCCGCGCGTCGCCGGTGAAGTCCCGCAGGGACCGGCCGTGTTCCACCCGGGCCGGGAAGACGTCGGCGGCGGTGAGCCGGGCCAGCGCGGCCACCTCGATCGGCCGGTGCGCGGCGACGAGCACGGCGTTGCCGAAGCGCCGCCCGCGCAGCACGCCCGGCTCGGCGATCAGCGCCAGCTCCGCGAACACCGTGGCGAACGTGGCGAGTTGGGAGCGCAGAAAGGCGAAGGGCGCGGCATCGGGAAGGTTGGCGAGATAGACCCCGCTGCCGCGCAGGACACGCCCCGCCTCACGGGCGTAGGCGACGGACGTCAGATGCGCCGGAACCCGTGAACCGCCGAAGACGTCGGCTACGAGGACGTCCGCGCGGTCGTCCGGGGCGCTCTCCAGCCAGGCGCGGGCGTCCGCGGCGTGCAGTGCGACACCGGCACCCTCCGGCAGCGGCAGATGCTCGGCCACCAGCTCCAGCAGCCCGCGGTCGGCCTCCACGACGTCCTGCCGGGAGCCGGGCCGGGTCGCGGCCACATAGCGGGGCAGAGTGAGCGCGCCCCCACCCAGGTGCAGCACGTCCAGGGGCCGCCCCTGCTCCGCGAGCGTGTCCAGCACATGCCCGAGCCGCCGCGCGTACTCGAACTCCAGATGCGTGGGCTCGTCCAGGTCGACGTACGACTGCGGCGCCCCGTCGACGGTCAGCAGCCAGGCCCGCTTCCGGTCCACGTCGGGCATCAGCTTGGCGGTGCCGTGATCGACGTCGCGGGTCACGGGTATCGGCTCGTTCACCATCCCATTGTGCCCGGGGCGGAACGTCCCTGAAGGGGCGCGGGGAACCGCGCGACCAGCCACAACGGTCGCGCGGTCCCCCACACACAGATCCCCCTCACACAACGGCCGTCACAGTCCCCGCCCCCACGGTCCGCCCACCCTCACGGACGGCAAACCCGAGCCCCGGCTCCAACGGCACCTCACGCCCCAGCTCCACGGTCATGGCCACCGTCTCCCCGGGCCGCGCCACGGCCACCTCACCGAGGTCCACCGCCCCGACCACATCCGCCGTACGGATGTAGAACTGCGGCCGGTATCCCGTCGCGACGGGCGTCGTACGACCACCCTCGCGCGCCGACAGCACGTACACCCGCGCCGAGAACCGCCGCCGCGGCACCACACTCCCCGGCGCGGCCACCACATGCCCCCGCCGCACGGCGTCCCGGGGCACACCCCGCAACAGCAGTGCCACGTTGTCCCCGGCCTGCGCCTCCTCCATCGGCTTGCCGAAAGTCTCCAAGCCGGTCACCACGGTCTCCAGTCCGGCCCCGAGCACCTCGACCCGCTCACCGACCCGGATCGTGCCCCGTTCGACCGCACCGGTCACCACCGTCCCCCGGCCGGTGATCGTCAGCACGTTCTCCACGGGCAGCAGGAACGGCGCGTCCACATACCGCTCCGGCATCGGCACATACGTGTCGACCGCGTCCAGCAGCGCCTCGACGGACGCCGTCCAGCGCGGGTCGCCCTCCAGCGCCTTCAGCCCGGAGACCCGTACGACGGGCACGGAGTCGCCGCCGTAGCCGTGCGCGGTGAGCAGGTCGCGGACCTCCAGTTCGACGAGGTCGGTGAGCTCCTCGTCGCCCGCGTCGGCCTTGTTGAGGGCGACCACGATGTGGTTCACGCCCACCTGCCGGGCGAGCAGGACGTGTTCGGCGGTCTGCGGCATGATCCCGTCGAGCGCGGAGACGACGAGGATCGCCCCGTCGAGCTGCGCGGCGCCGGTGACCATGTTCTTGACGTAGTCGGCGTGGCCCGGCATGTCGACGTGCGCGTAGTGCCGGGTGTCGGTCTCGTACTCGACGTGCGCGATGTTGATGGTGATGCCGCGCGCCGCCTCCTCGGGCGCCCGGTCGATGCGGTCGAACGGCACGAAACTGCCGGTGCCGCGCTCGGCGAGGACCTTGGTGATGGCGGCGGTCAGGGTGGTCTTGCCGTGGTCGACGTGCCCCATCGTGCCGATGTTCAGATGCGGTTTGGTGCGCACGTATGCCGTTTTGGACATGGCGGTACCTCGAAGCGTGTAGTGGTGGAGAGGGACCCCGAGGACCTGTCCGACCCTCCCCGTGCGGGGTCCGCCGGACGAACCGGAGAGGGTCAGCTTCGGGCGCCGTCGGCAACGGCCGTGAGAACGACGACGGCAGCCTTCGGAGCATCCGCGACCGCGGATGCTGCGAGGACGAAGGCGTGCCGGAACATGGCATCGATCATTGCCGAGGCTTTGCCCCACGTCGAATGCTTTTTGAAGCGCCCCGGGACCGCTCCCAGGACCGCTTCCCGGACCGCTCCCGGATGGCTTCCGGGACCGATCCGGGCGGCTTCCCGGACCGCTTCCGGGACCGCTCGCGGTCGCCTTCTCGGACCGCGCGGCTGCCGCCCTGCCGGCCGCGTCTGTGACGCTCGTGAGACGGACCATACGGCGATCACACACATGCGTCGGTTACTGTCGCCGGATGCTCGATGCCACCACCCGCTCTGGGGGCACCGCCACGGCCTCTCCCCGGGCCACCACCACGGAGCTCGCCGTCACCACGGCGACCACCGGTCCCGCGACCACCGGCGCCTCCGCCCCGACCGGCATGACCGCACGGTGCACGAGAGTCCTGCTCTCGCCCTGGTCGCGCCTGTCTCTGCTCGTCGTCCTGCTCGCCGCGGCCGCCTCGGCGGTCCTGCTCTTCGAGCCGCAGAAGCTGCTGGTCGACGGCTGGCCCCCGCAGCTCGGCGGGACGACGGCGGTGGTGGCCTACGCGGTCGCGTACGGCGTGTGCACCGTGGCGTTCGTACCGCGGCCGCTGCTGAACCTGGCCGCGGGCGCGCTGTTCGGCTCGCAGCTCGGCCTGGGTGCGGCGCTGGCGGGCACGGTGCTCGGTGCCGGGACCGCGTTCTGCCTCGGGCGGGCGCTGGGCCAGGACGCGCTGCGTCCGCTGCTGCGGGGCCGCTGGCTGAAGGCGGCGGACGGCCAGCTGAGCCGGCACGGCTTCCGCTCGATGCTGGCGGTGCGGCTGTTCCCCGGCGTGCCGTTCTGGGCCGCGAACTACTGCGCCGCCGTCTCGCGCATGGGCCTGCTGCCGTTCCTGCTGGCGACGGCGCTCGGGTCGATCCCGAACACCGCCGCGTACGTCGTCGCCGGCGCCCGGGCCTCGGCGCCGACGTCACCGGCCTTCCTGATCGCGCTGGCCTGCATCGCCCTGCCGGCGCTGGCGGGCGTGGTGATGGCCTGGCGCAAACGCCACCACCTGCGCGCCCGCTGACGACCGGTCACGTGCCGGATCCCCCACCGGCTCCTCACACGGCTCCTCACACGGCACCTCACACGACTCCTCACACGGCTTCGAGGATCATCGCGTTGGCGAGCCCGCCCGCCTCGCACATCGTCTGCAGGGCGTAGCGGGCACCGCGCTCGCGCATCGCGTGGACCAGCGTCGTCGTCAGACGGGTGCCGCTCGCGCCGAGCGGATGGCCGAGGGCGATGGCGCCGCCGTGCACGTTGACCTTGGCGAGATCGGCGCCGGTCTCCTGCTGCCAGGCCAGGACGACGCTGGAGAACGCCTCGTTGACCTCGAACAGGTCGATGTCGTCCAGGGTCAGGTGCGCCCTGCGGAGCACCTTGTCGGTGGCCGGGACGACACCGGTGAGCATCAGCAGCGGGTCGGAGCCGGTGACGGCGAAGCTGTGCAGCCGGGCGAGCGGGCGCAGCCCGAGGCGCTGGGCGGTCTCGCTCGACGTGATGAGCACGGCCGAGGCGCCGTCGTTGACGGGGCTGGCGTTGCCCGCGGTGACGTTCCACTCGATCTGCGGGAAGCGCTCGGCGTAGGCCGGGTCGTAGAAGGCGGGCTTGAGGCCGGCCAGGATCTCGGTGGTGCTGTCCGGCCGTACGCACTCGTCGCGCGCGACGCCCTCCAGCGGCGCGACCTCGGCGTCGAACAGGCCCGCCTGCCAGGCCGCGGCGGCCTTGCGGTGCGAGGAGACCGCGAAGGCGTCCAGCTGCTCGCGCGTGATCGACCACTTCGCGGCGATGAGCTCGGCGCTGATGCCCTGCGGGACCAGGCCCTCCGGATAGCGCTCGGCGATGCCGGGGCCGAAGGGGTCCTTGCCCTCCGGGACGTTCGACCACATCGGCACCCGGCTCATCGACTCCACACCGCAGGCGACGACGAGGTCGTAGGCGCCCGCGAGGACGCCCTGCGCGGCGAAGTGGACGGCCTGCTGGGAGGAGCCGCACTGGCGGTCCACGGTGGTCGCGGGGACCGACTCCGGGAAGCCCGCCGACAGGGCGGCGTAACGGGTGGTGTTCATGGCCTGCTCGCCGACCTGGTCGACGGCGCCGCCGATGACGTCGTCGACCAGCGCCGGGTCGGCACCGGAGCGCTCGACGAGGGTGCGCAGGGTGTGCGCGAGGAGCTCCACGGGGTGGATCTGCGCGAGGGAGCCGTTCGGCTTGCCCTTGCCGATCGGGGTGCGTACGGCTTCGACGATCACTGCGTCACGCATGGGCGGGCCTCCAAGGCCGGCAAGGCCGACGGTCCGGTGGCTGGTGCCGCGACCGGCCGGCTACCAGTGAGTAGGAAATCCGGACTCACCATAACTCCGCTAGTTGGAAAATCCAACCCTCCCCTAGACTTGGGCCATGGCCGCTCCCAAAGACCCGCGCCCCTGCTCCATCGCCGACGCCCTGGCGCTCGTCGGCGAGAAGTACTCCCTGCTCGTCCTGCGCGAGGTGTGCCTCGGCAACGGCCGTTTCGACCAGCTCGTGCGCAACATCGGCGCCCCGCGCGACATCCTGGCCACGCGGCTGCGGCGGCTCGTCGACGCCGGGATCCTGACCAAGCGCCCCTACAGCGAGCGCCCGCAGCGCTTCGAGTACCGGCCGACCCGGGCGGGGCTGGAGCTGGAGCCGGTCCTGATGACCCTCATGGCGTGGGGCGACCGCCATCTGCGCGAGGACGGCGAACGGCCCATGGTGATCGAGCACTCCTGCGGCAACGACCTGGTCCCGGTCGTCACCTGTCAGGCCTGCGGCGAGACGGTGCGCCACGAGGACCTCAAGGCCCACCCGCAGGCCCCCGGCTGGACGGTGGCGGGCCCGACGGCGGCCTGACCCGTTCCACCGGCCGTTCCACCGCCCGCTTCCCGGCCCCTGTGTCGGACCTGTCACCGGGGGACGCTACGCTTCCCCCTCGGCACGCCTGATCCCCAGATCACCGCACACGGCGGCGCGGTGTGCCCATCGCCCGTTCCTCGATCGGCACTTGGACTCGGTACCTTCATGACTTGGTTGCAATCCCTCATCCTCGGACTCGTCCAGGGACTGACCGAGTTCCTCCCCGTATCCTCCAGCGCGCATCTACGGCTGACCGCGGCCTTCTCGGGCTGGGAGGACCCCGGCGCCGCCTTCACGGCGATCACCCAGATCGGCACGGAGACCGCGGTGCTGATCTACTTCCGCAAGGACATCGGGCGGATCATCTCGGCGTGGACGCGCTCGCTCACGAACAAGGCGATGCGCAAGGATCCGGACGCGCGCATGGGCTGGCTGGTCATCGTCGGCTCCATCCCGATCGGTGTGCTCGGCGTGACGCTGAAGGACCAGATCGAGGGGCCGTTCCGGGACCTGCGCATCACGGCCACCATGCTGATCGGCATGGGCATCGTCCTCGGCATCGCCGACCGGCTGGCGGCCCGGGACGAGAGCGGCGGCCGGCACCGCGCGCCCAAGCAGCGCAAGGCCCTGGAGGACCTGGGCGTACGGGACGGCCTGATCTACGGCCTCTGCCAGGCCATGGCCCTCGTCCCCGGCGTCTCCCGCTCCGGCGCGACGATCAGCGGCGGCCTGTTCATGGGGTACCGGCGCGAGGCCGCGGCCCGCTACTCCTTTCTGCTCGCCATCCCGGCGGTGCTGGCGTCCGGCCTGTTCGAGCTGAAGGACGCCATGGAGAGCGACCACGTCTCCTGGGGCCCGACGGTCTTCGCGACGATCATCGCCTTCGCGGTCGGGTACGCCGTCATCGCCTGGTTCATGAAGTTCATCTCGACGAAGAGCTTCATGCCGTTCGTCTGGTACCGCCTGGCCCTCGGCGTGGTCATCATCGTGCTGGTCAGCATGGGCGTGCTGAGCCCGCACGCGGGCGAGCCGGCGCACTGACCGGCGAGGCCGGAAGCCGGCTCAGCAGCGGCTGACCGGCGAGTCAGTACCGGCACGCGGTCCGCGCGGCCGTGACCGAACCCATACCGGTCCCGTAGCCGTCCGGTAGCGGACTGTCAGTGCTTGCCCGTAGGCTTGTTCGCATGTCCCCCGATTCCGTGACCCCTGGTTCCGTGCGGTCTGCCGCCGAGGTCAACGAGGAGATCCGCGCCCTGTGGCGGCGCGCGGGCGGGTCCCTGTCGGCCCAGGAGCGCGCCGAGTACGAGCTGCTGGTGGTCGAGTGGGCGGCCGCGATCCGCAGCGAGGTCGTCGAGGCGGCCTGAAAGACCACGAGGCAGGCCTACCGCGTGTCACCTCCGCCTCCCACGACAGGAGACGGATCCTCCTGAATGCGCAGGTGCGCGAGCACGTCCTCGTCGAGCGGATACGGCCGCTCCTCGGGCAACAGCCCGGCGGCACGGTCGAGTTCGCCCGCCCATACCAGCCCGTGGATCCGCGTGGCCAGGGGCGTGACGTCCTCGATGCCGACGATCCACTCGTCGGCGTAGCGGGCCGCCGCCTCCCCCGCGAGCCAGCTGCAGCGACCGGTGCGGCAGCGGGTTGAGGTGCAGATCGCGCTCCGGGTCCCACTGCACGCGCGCGGGTGCCTGCCGCAACCGGCGCTTCCAGGCGGCCTCGTCGCCGTGCAGGGCGGGGACGTAGTGGGACAGGCAGGCGTCGCGCAGCGCCCGGACGAACCCCTCCCGGCGGATCTCGATCGCCAGGACGGTCTCCTGGTCCTGCTTCGTGCCCCAGCCGCAGCGGTACATCATCCACAGGAACGACGGCTTGATCCACGTCATGCGGTCCCGCTTCCAGGACGACGGGAAACGGCCGGCGCGGGCCGCGGCGCGGCCGATCTCGGGGCGGTAGGCCTGGTAGACGGTGACCGTGGAGGCGGTGTGGCGGGCGCGTACGCGGAATCTGGGCTCCTGCTGATCATTCACGGACCCAGACTGGAGGCAGGCCCGCGGCCACGGCCACCGAATATCACCGCGTCCCCCTTGGCGCGGCACCCCGCATGCCCAAGACTGATCCAATGACGCAGCGCGTGGAGCTCGCCACCGTGAGGGACCGGCTGGCCGTCGACGAGTTGATCACCGACTACGCGGTGACGGTCGACGACGGCGACTGGGAGGCATACCGGGGGCTGTTCACCCCGGACGGGCGGGCGGACTACCGCTCGGCCGGCGGCATCGAGGGCGACGCCGGGAAGGTCGCCGCATGGCTCGCCGAGAGCATGCGGCAGTTCCCGATACGCCAGCACCTGATCGTCAACCGCCGGGTGCGCTTCGGGATCCAGGAGCAGGACACCGGCGACACGGCCCACGTCCAGGCCGACTACGTCAATCCCATGGGCACCACCGGATCCGGCGCCGCGCCCGACTTCGTGTGCGGCGGCCGTTACGCCTTCGCGCTGCTGCGGACCGACGACGGCTGGCGGCTGCGCGAGGTCGTCGTACGGGAGAAGTGGCGGCGCCTTCCCGACCGTGAAGCAGGCCCTGTGATCAACTGAGCCGACGCGCTCGGTTTGTGCGCCCTGTTCCGGATCACCCGCAGGGCGCACACTGGAGGCACCGCGGGTAGGGAGGGGCCTATGAAGACGCTCGGCCACTGGCTCGCCTCCCCGTGGCGGCGCTCGGCCGCCGCGGCGGTCGCGGGTGCCCTGCCCGTCCTCGCATTTCCCGGCCCGGCCCTGTGGTGGTTCGCCTATGTCGCCCTGGTCCCCTGGATTCTGCTGACGCGCACCGCCCCGACCGGGAAACGGGCGGCGTACGACGGCTGGTGGGGCGGGTTCGGCTTCATGCTGGCGATGCACCACTGGCTGCTGCCGAACCTGCACGTGTTCACCTTCGTCATCGCCTCGCTGCTCGGCGCGCTGTGGGCGCCGTGGGGCTGGCTGGTGCGCCGCCTGCTGGCGGGGACGCCCTCGCGGGGCCGGATCGCGGCCGCCCTCGCCGTGCTGCCGTCGGGCTGGCTGGCGGTGGAGCTGATCCGCTCCTGGCAGGGCCTCGGCGGGCCCTGGGGCGTGCTGGGTGCGAGCCAGTGGCAGGTCGACCCCGCGCTGCGGGTCGCGTCGGTGGGCGGGGTGTGGCTGATCAGCTTCCTGGTGGTGGCCGTCAATGTGGCGATCGCCGTGCTCGTCGCGGTGCGGCGGGCCCGCGTGCCCGCCGTGGCCGGGCTGCTCGCCACGGCCGTCGTGACGTCCATGGCCTGGGTGTGGTCACCGCGTCCCGACGTCGACGACCGGGTCAGGATCGCCGTTGTGCAGCCCGGTGTCATCCAGGGCAAGGACAGCGGAGACCGCCGGTTCGACCGGGAGGAGGAGCTCACCCGGCAGCTCGCCGGCCAGGACGTCGACCTGATCGTCTGGGGCGAGAGCAGCGTCGGCTTCGACCTGGGCCAGCGGCCCGACCTCGCCAGGCGGCTCGCGGCGCTGTCGCGCGAGACGGACGCCGAGATCCTGGTCAACGTGGACGCCCGGCGCTCCGACAAGCCCGGTATCTACAAGAGCTCCGTCCTCGTCGGCCCGGACGGCCTGACCGGCGACCGCTACGACAAGATGCGGCTCGTCCCGTTCGGCGAGTACATCCCGGCCCGCTCCCTGCTCGGCTGGGCGACCTCCGTGGGCGAAGCGGCGGCCGAGGACCGCAGGCGCGGCTCGCGGCAGGTGGTGATGGACACCGGGAACGCCGCGAACGCCGGGGACCGGCTGCGGATCGGCCCGATGGTGTGCTTCGAGACCGCCTTCCCCGACATGACCCGCCACCTCACCCAGGACGGCGCCGACGTCCTGGTCGGCCAGTCGGCGACCTCCACGTTCCAGGAGAGCTGGGCGCCCGCGCAGCACGCCTCGCTCGCCGCGCTGCGCGCCGCCGAGACCGGCCGGCCCATGGTGCACGCGACCCTGACCGGGGCCTCGGCGGTCTACGGCCCGAGCGGACAGCAGATCGGCCCGTGGCTCGGCACCGACGCGAGCACCACACAGGTGTACGACATCCCGCTCGCGCACGGCACCACGCCGTACGTCCGCTTCGGCCACTGGCCCGTGTACGCGGCGCTGCTGGTCCTCGCCGCCTGGGGCGCCGCCGAGGGCGGACGGGCGCTGCGGCTCAGGCGGCCCGCTCCTGAACCGCGCGTACCACCCGCTCGCACAACTCATGGGTCTCCAGCGCGTCCCGGGCGCTGAGCACCTTGCCCGCGCGGACCGCGTCCAGGAACGCCAGCACCACCTGCTCGATGCCGCGCTGCCGGGCCACCGGCACCCAGTCGCCGCGCCGCCGCACGGTCGGCTGCCCCTTGTGGTCGATCACTTCGGCGAGGTTGACCACCTGACGCTTGGTGTCCTGTCCGGAGACCTCCAGGATCTCCTCGGCCGAACCGCTGAGCCGGTTCATCACGCCGAGCGCGGTGAAGCCCTCCCCGGAGAGTTGCAGCACGACATGGTGCAGCAGACCCTTCTGGACGCGGGCGCGCACGGTCACGTCGTCGATCGGGCCGGGCACCAGGAAGCGCAGGGTGTCGACCACGTGGATGAAGTCGTCGAGGATCATCGTGCGCGGTTCCTCCGGCAGCCCGATCCGGTTCTTCTGCATGAGGATCAGCTCGCGCGGGTGGTCGGCGCACTGCGTGTAGCCGGGGGCGTACCGCCGGTTGAAGCCGACGGCGAGGCTCACGTTCCGCTCCTCGGCGAGCGCCACGAGCCGCGTCGAATCGGCGAGTTCGTACGCCAGCGGCTTGTCGACGTACGTGGGTACGCCCGCCTCGAGCAGCCTCGTCACGATCTGCGGGTGCACGGTCGTCGGCGCGTGGACGAAGGCGGCGTCGAGGTCCTGGGCGAGGAGGGAGTCCAGGGTGGCGTGCCGCCGGTCCGCCGGCAGGTGCAGGCCGTCGGCGACCCGGTCCAGCGTCGCGGGCGTCCGGGTCTGCAGGTGAAGTTCGACCCCGGGCTGGAAGGCGAGCACCGGGAGGTAGGCCTTCCGCGCGATGTCGCCGAGTCCGATGCAGCCGACCTTCACGGGGGTTCTCCTTCTGGGGATTGCCTGCTGAAGCCTGCTGGGAAGCATACGGCTGCTGCGGAGGCCGCCAGCCGGCGATCCCGTCGAAGCTCCGCAGGAGCAGCGCGGGCCCGGCCTTCGACAGCACGGCGACCGCGGTGTCGCGTACGGCGATCCCGACGGGGTTCCTCATGAGGTTGAGGCGGGCGATCCTGACGGCCTGGCGTGCGATGGCCGTCGTCCGGGGCAGCCGGGCCGCGGTGTAGGCGGGCAGATCGTCGGCATGGTGGGCGAGCACGATCGCGTCCTCGATGGCCTGGTTGCCGCCCTGCCCGAGCGTTGGCGGCATGGCGTGCGCGGCGTCGCCGACCAGGGCGACCCGGCCGTGATGGTAGGCGGGCAGGGGCTCGGTGATGTGGTGGACGTCGTGCCGCAGCACGTCCTCGGGGCGGGCGGCGGCCAGCACGGCGGGGACGGGGTCGTGCCAGTCGCCGAAGCGGCGCAGCAGTTCGGCCTTCTCGTCGTCGGGCGCGCGCTCACCGGCGGGGGCCAGGGCGGCGGCGTACGAGTAGACCCGGCCGTCCTTGAGCGGGTGCGTGCCCCAGATGCGGCCCCGGCCCCAGCTCTCGTGCGAGGCGAACCGCACGCCGGGCACCGGGATCAGCAGACGCCAGGTGGTGAATCCGGAGTAGACGGGACCGGGGTGGTCCGGGAACAGGACACGGCGTACGGCAGAGCCGATGCCGTCCGCGGCCACCACGAGGTCGGCCTCCAGCTCGCCGTCGGGGGTGCTGACGCGGGCCGGGCGGCCGGCGGCGCCGGGGTCGGCGACGGTCGCCGCGACGCCCGTGCGGACGGTGCCCGGCGGCAGTCGCGCGGCCAGGCTGTCGATGAGGGTGGCGCGGGGCAGCAGGACCAGCGGGCCGCCGAACCGTTCGGCCGCCTCGGCGGCACTGGAACGCGAGAGCCAGCGCCCGCCCGGGGAGCGCAGTCCCCCGTCGCCCGACCAGGCGGCGAGGTCCCGGACCGCGTCGCCGAGCCCGATGACGTCCAGCGCGCGCAGGGAGTTGGGGGCCAGGGAGATGCCCGCGCCGACCGGCTCCAGTGAGCGGGCCCGCTCCAGCACGGTCACCTGGAGGCCGCGCTGGTGCAGGGCCGCCGCGGCGGTGAGGCCCCCGATCCCGCCGCCGATCACGACGGCCCGCTTCGCCCGTGCCATGGCTCCTCCTCGCACCCGAAGCATCCGCACTACATCTGTAGTACGCGTCGACTGTACTACAGCCGTAGTGCGGCGGATAGGTTGACCTCCATGTCCGTTCGCACCGCAGGCGCCTCACGCGCCGATCTCGTCGCCGACACCGCGCTCGCCCTGCTCGCGGAGCGGGGGATGCGCGGGCTCACGCACCGGGCGGTCGACGAGGCGGCCGGGCTCCCCCTGGGCTCCACCTCGAACCTCGCGCGGACCCGCCAGGCGCTGCTGGAACTGGCGGTGCGGCGCCTCGCCGAGCGTGAGGCGCGGGTGCTGGCGCTGCACGAGATGCCGGACCCGCGGGCCGGACGCGGCTCGCGGGTGGACGCGCTGGCCCTGGCGACGCACCGTGCCCTGACCCGCAACCGCGAACTGACCCTTGCCCGTTACGAGTTGGCCCTTGAGGCCACCCGCCGTCCCGAGCTGCGGGCCTACTTCGACGCGACGGGTGCCCGCTTCCGCGACCAGCTGGCCGCGATGGTCACCGCGATGGGCTCGGCGGACCCGGACCGGCACGTGCTGTCGCTGGTGGCCTGGGCGGACGGGCTGCTGTTCTCGTGCGTGGCCGGGTCGTTCAGCGCGCGGGTGCCGAGCCTGGACGAGGTGCGGGCGAGCCTGCGGGAACTCCTGGACGGCATGCTCGGCGGCTGAAAACCCGTTGGTGGGATCAGGCGGCGCTGGGCAAGGATGCGGGTATGACGACCGAGCGCCGTATGCCCGCCACGACCGCCGACGAACGCACCATGCTGGAGGGCTGGCTGGAGTTCCACCGGCAGACCCTGGCGTGGAAGTGCGAGGGCCTGAGCGACGACCAGCTGAAGTCCGCCTCGGTGGAGCCCTCCGAGCTGTCCCTGATGGGGCTGGTGCGGCACATGGCGGACGTGGAGCGGAGCTGGTTCCGCCGGGTGCTGGCGGGCGAGGACGCTGCGCCGATCCACTTCAGCGACGAGGACCGGGACGGCGCGTTCCACCTCACCGAGGCGGACACCTGGCAGGAGGCGTACACCACCTGGCAGGCCGAGATCGAGGCCGCCCGGCACAACGCGGCCCGCTTCGGCCTGGACGACATCTCCGAGGGCAGGCACCGCCGCACCGGCGAGCGGTACAACCTCCGCTGGATCTACACCCACATGATCGAGGAGTACGCCCGCCACAACGGCCACGCCGACCTGATCCGCGAGCGCCTCGACGGCGCCACCGGCGACTGACGTCAGCCCCGGCGGGGACGCGACCTCCGTACGGGGACGGAGATCACCCGTGCGGGGCATCCTCCGCCTGTCCGCTGTTCGGCATCCGGCCGGACCCAGCAGAGTGGCGCGGGTGCATCGAACGACCACCACAGCAACGCTCCTTGTGACCGTGGCTGTCTCGGCCCTCTCCGGCTGTACGACGGTCCAGCGTCCCCCTGTCCCCGGCCCGTCGGCGGCGCCGTCCCAGCCTCCCGCGCCCCGGCCGGACGGCCGGAGGGAGACCCAGATCGTGCAGGCCCCGGCACGGGAGGCCCTGGAGCTCATCGGCCCGTCCCGGTCCCGGTCCCGGTCCCCGGAGCCGACCGCGACGACGTCACGCCGTGCCGCTCCCGCGGCGCCCGCGCCGGAGCGGAAGCGGCCGTCCGACCACCAGGACCGCGGCCCTCGCTCGGCACACCCGGAATCCCGCAGGCCGGAGGCGCGGCACCCGCAGCGGCCGCACATCGACATCCCGGATGTCTCCGAGTCGGTGCGGCGCGACGTCCAGCGAGACGTCGACAAGAGCGCGGACGTGTGCGCGCTGGGCAGGAAGTACGGGGGATGGCGGGCCGACAGCCCGGAGGCGACGATCTGCCGGCAGACGTACGGGCGTTGACGGGGCAAGGAGGCTGAGGGCGATCTGCGAGCGGCCGCACGCGAACCGGCGGCCGCATGCCGCCTAGGGCCGCTGTCTGGGCGGCCCCCACGTCCCCCCGGTCCCCCCGCCCTCACCGAGCCGCGACTCCAGTTCCCGGATGGCCGCCCGCACGCCGTCCCCGTACCTGTCGTCGGCCAGCGCGTCGGCCGCCCCGCGGGCCCACCGCAGGTGGGTGCGGGCGGCCTCGCGACGGCCGAGCTTGACGTAGTCCGCGGCCAGATTCAGATGCAGCGACGGGTACAACGCGCGGACCGCGACCGCTGCCTCGGCCGGCCGGTCGCCACCGGCCTCCTCCGCGGCCGTCAACGCCCGCAGATCCCACGCCAGTTCGTCCGCGGGATCGTCCTGGGTGTCGGCCAGGTAGTGGGCCAGCGTGCAGCGGTGCAGCGGATCGCCGTGCTCGCCGATCTCCGCCCACAGGTCCAGGAAGCGGTGCCGGGCCTCCTCGCGGTCCCCGGCGTGATGCAGCAGGACGACCTGCCCGATCCGCGTCAGCACGGCGTCCGGCGCCGCCTGCCCCTGTCGCTCCGCCACCGCGCCCTCCGCACCACTCGCCGGCTGTCCTGCCCCGACGCTAACCGCAGGCGCGGACGATCCCGGTCAGGCGGCACCGGGCCGGTCCGGCGGAGGACCGGCCCGGTGGCGCTCAGCCCAGGTTCGGGATGGTCCAGTCGATCGGCTCGTGCCCCTGCCGGGCCACGGCCTCGTTGATCTGCGTGAACGGCCGGGAGCCGAAGAACTTCTTCGCCGACAGCGGCGAGGGGTGGGCGCCCTTGACGACCACGTGCCGGGTCTCGTCGATCAGCGGGAGCTTCTTCTGCGCGTAGTTGCCCCACAGCACGAACACCGCCGGGTCGGGCCGCTCGGCCACCGCGCGGATCACCGCGTCGGTGAACTTCTCCCAGCCC
This sequence comes from Streptomyces deserti, assembly GCF_054782695.1. Taxonomy (NCBI): domain Bacteria; kingdom Bacillati; phylum Actinomycetota; class Actinomycetes; order Kitasatosporales; family Streptomycetaceae; genus Streptomyces; species Streptomyces deserti. The sequence continues at coordinate 55,380 of NZ_BAAGRZ010000035.1, read as the reverse complement.
CGGCCCTTGTGCGAGTTCGCCTCGCCGCCGCGGACCGTGAGCACCGCGTTGAGCAGCAGGACGCCCTGCCGGGCCCACGGCATCAGATAGCCGTTGTCCGGGATGGGCGTGCCCAGCTCCTCGTGCATCTCCTTGTAGATGTTCCGCAGGGACGGCGGGATCTTCACCCCGGGCCGGACGGAGAAGCACAGGCCGTGCCCCTGACCCTCGCCGTGGTAAGGGTCCTGGCCGAGGATCAGCACTTTCACCCGGTCGTACGGCGTCGCGTCCAGGGCGGCGAAGACCTCCTCGCGCGGCGGGTAGACGGGACCCTTCGCCCGCTCCTCCTCGACGAACTCGGTCAGCTCCTTGAAGTAGGGCTGCTGCAGCTCGTCACCCAGAACCCCGCGCCAGGACTCGGGCAGCATGGCGATGTCGGTCACGTCAACGTCCTCACGTGTGTGGTCACTTCCCGGCCACAGAACCTACCGGCGACCACTGACAACCGGCCCCGCGGACGGGCCCTGTCCCGGTCTACCAGCTGGTCTTCCGGGACAGCTCCCACGTCATCATGATCGTCGACGGGTCCAGGGCCCGCTCCGCGCCCGAGATGTCCCGGCTCGCGGCCACGTACTGCCGGCCCTGCCACAGCGGCAGCAGCCGCGCGTCGTCCACCAGGATCCGCTGCGCCTCCTCGAACTCCTTCACCACGTTCGCGCGGTCGCTCTCCCGGCGCGACCGGGGCAGCAGGTCGTTGGTGATGCGCGGCGCCGGGTAGGGCGTTCCGAGCGCGTTCTGCTCGCCGACGAACGGGGCGATGAAGTTGTCGGCGTCCGGGAAGTCGGGGAACCAGCCACGGCCGAACACCGGGTACTCGCCCTTCTGGTAGCCCTCGACGTAGGTCTTCCAGGGACGGCTCTTGAGGGTGATCGTGAACAGGCCGGAGTCCTCGAGCTGGCGCTCGAGCTCCTTGAACTCCAGGGCGGTCTCCGAGCCGTAGCGGTCGGAGGTGTACCAGAGGGTGAGCGGCACGGGCTGGGTGATGCCCGCGTCGGTGAGGATCTTGCGCGCCCTGGCGACGCTGGGGTCGCCGTAGTCGTCGAAGAAGCCCGTGGTGTGGCCCGTCAGGCCCTTGGGGACCATGGAGTACAGCGGGTCGACGGTGTCCTTGTAGACCTTGTGGGCGATCGCCGCCCGGTCGACGACCTGGGCGACGGCCTGGCGTACGGGCTTCTTGCTCGCCCACGGGTCCTTCGGGTTGAACACCAGGTAGTTGATGTCGGTGCCGGTGCCGTCGATCAGCTGGATGTCCTGGTACCTGGAGGTCCTGCTCTGCAGCTCGATGACGTCGCCCGCGGCCAGACCGCGGTAGGTCAGGTCGATCTCCTTGTCCCGCAGCGCCTTGACCATGGCGGCGGAGTCCTGGAAGTAGCGGACGGTCACCGCGTTGTTCCGGTGCTCCGCGTAGCCCTTGTAGCGGTCGTTCTTCACGAGCTCGGCCTGCTTGCCGTCCTCGTACGACCGGAGGGTGTACGGCCCGGAACCCACGATGTCGCCGTCCTCGCGCAGCGCGTTCGCGGGGTAGTCGTCGGGCGCGACGATCGACATGGCGGGCGTGGCGAGCACGAACGGGAAGGTGGCGTCCGGCTTGTTCAGACGGAAGACGACCTCCCGCTCGCTCGGCGCCTGGACCCGCTCGAGGCTGCCCAGCAGACCGGCGGGCCCGCCGTTGACGTTGATCTTCCGGATCCGGTCGATGGAGTGCTTGACCGCCTGCGCGTCGAGCGGATCGCCGTTGGAGAAGGTCAGGCCCTTGCGCAGTTCGCAGCGGTACACCTGGTTCGAGCTGTCGGAGAAGCCGCACTTCTCGGCGGCGTCGGGCTGGGGCGTGGTCGCCCCGACCGGGTAGCTGAGCAGCGTCTGGTAGATGTTGCGGAACAGCTCCCAGGAGCTGTCCCAGGAGGCGGCAGGGTCCAGCGTGCTCGGGGCACTGGTGGTGCCCAGGACGATCGGTCCCTCGTCGTCCGGGGTGTCGGACGACAGGACGCCGCACCCGGTCACCAGGGACCATATGGACGCGATGGCCGCCACCCGCCGCAGGCATCGGTTCCGGTTGAACACGCGCACGCTCCTCGATCTGCCATACCAAGGGTCGGCAGACCATACCGCAGCGTCCCGCCCGTCGGCCCTCCCCGTACCGGTTCTTGAGACCGGGGCACCGGGCCGACGTCCATGACGACGTTGTCACCGCCTGGACGCCGGCACGGGCGCCCTTGCGTCACCGGGCGCCCGTGCCGAAGCGGTGCGTGTCAGGCCACGCCGGCGTTCAGGAAGATGCCGCCGTCGACCACCAGCGTCTGGCCGGTGACCCAGTCGGACTGCTCCGAGGTGAGGAAGGCGGCGGCGCCGCCGATGTCGGAGGGCACGCCGAGCCGGCCCAACGGGTAGGCCGCGGCGGCCTCCGCCTCCCGGCCCTCGTACAGGGCCTGGGCGAACTTGGTCTTCACGACGGCCGGGGCGATCGCGTTGACCCGCACCTTGGGCGCGAACTCGTGCGCCAGCTGCACGGTCAGGTTGATCATGGCGGCCTTGCTGACGCCGTACGCGCCGATGAACGGCGAGGGCGCGAGGCCCGCGACGGAGGCGATGTTGACGATCGCGCCGCCGTTGTCCTTCTGCCAGGCGTGCCAGGTCTTCTGGGCGAAGCCGAGCGCCGAGATCACGTTGGTCTCGAACACCTTGCGCGCCACGTTCAGGTCGAGGTCGGCGATCGGCCCGAACACCGGGTTCGTCCCGGCGTTGTTGACCAGGAAGTCGACGCGGCCGAAGGCCTCCATCGTGCGCTCGACGGCGATCGCCTGGTGGGCCTCGTCGTGGGCCTTGCCGGCGACGCCGATGACGCGGTCGGCGCCGAGCTTCTCGACGGCCTCCTTCAGGGCCTCCTCGTTGCGGCCGGTGATGCACACGCGGTCGCCGCGCGCGATCAGCGCCTCGGCGACGCCGTAGCCGATGCCGCGGCTGGCGCCCGTGACGAGCGCGACCTTGCCCGACGGCTCGGGGAGTTCCGTGGAAGTCATGTCCCTGCCCCTCAGTTGAGCGGTCCGCCGGCGACGTACAGCACCTGGCCGGAGACGAAGCCGGCCGCGTCGCCGGTGAAGAAGGCGATGGCGTTGGCGATGTCCTCCGGCTCGCCCACGCGCTGCACCGGGATCTGGCTCGCGGCGGCGGCCTTGAAGTCCTCGAAGCCCATGCCGACGCGCTCGGCGGTGGCCTTGGTCATCTCGGTGACGATGAAGCCGGGGGCGACGGCGTTGGCGGTGACGCCGAACTTGCCGAGCTCCTTGGCGAGGGTCTTGGTGAAGCCCTGCAGGCCCGCCTTGGCGGCCGAGTAGTTGACCTGGCCGCGGTTGCCGAGCGCGGAGGACGAGGACAGGTTGACGATCCGGCCGAAGCCCGCGTCGACCATGTGCTTCTGGCAGGCCTTCGACATCAGGAAGGCGCCGCGCAGGTGCACGTTCATGACCGTGTCCCAGTCGGAGACGCTCATCTTGAACAGCAGGTTGTCGCGCAGCACGCCCGCGTTGTTGACGAGGATCGTCGGCGCGCCGAGTTCCTCGGCGACGCGGGCGACGGCCGCCTCGACCTGGGCCTCGTCGGAGACGTCGCAGCCGACCGCGATGGCCCTGCCGCCGGCGGCGGTGATCTTCTCGACGGTGTCCTTGCACGCGGCCTCGTCGAGGTCGAGCACGGCGACCGCGCGGCCCTCGGCGGCCAGTCGTACGGCGGTGGCGGCGCCGATGCCGCGCGCGGCACCGGTGACTACGGCGACCCGCTGCTCAGTGGTGGACATTGCTGCTTCTCCTCGCCCTTGGGATGCGGCTCCTGCGGACCGCTCATCGGTGAGCGACCGCTTAGTACCTTCAGCAGACGTGACGCTAGAAGCCCTGGCACCCGGTGTCAACGGCCGACCGGGTGCGTGTGATCCATTCCTTGCCGGACCGACGCACGGCGGACGCGCGCCTCCCTCATCCTCGCGCGATGACGCCCGCCCCGGCACCCGATCGGCCTACGGCTGCGCGCCGCCGCCCCGCACGGCCCCTAGCGTCGAAGCGCGAGCCACCCGTGGCCGGAAAGGAGGCGCTCCATGCGCCGTCGCACCGGTGCCGTCGGCACGCTGTTCGCGATCGCCGCGATAGTGCCGTTGGCCGACCCCGCTCACGCTCAGGATCTCGACTGCCGCGACTTCACCTTCCAGGAGGACGCGCAGGCCGTCTTCGACGCGGACCCGAACGACCCCCACCGACTCGACGAGGATCAGGGCCCGGACGACGGCATCGCCTGCGAGGTGCTGCCGCGCCGCGGCGACGGTCTCACCTCCTCCACGTCCCGTCCCATGAGGCCCGCGACTCCCGCCGTCACGCCTACCGCCACACCTACTGTTACGCCGACCGCCACACCTACCGTTACGCCGACCGCCACACGTACCGCCACACCTGCCCACACCGCCACCCCGGCCCGTGGCGTGCGGGGCGGGCTGGGCGGCGCGTCGACCAGCGGGCCGAGTGACTGGGACATCGCCATCGGCCTGGCCTTCGTCACGGGCGGCGCGCTGACGGCCGGTTACCTGGTGAAACGCCGCAGGAGTTGACCTCTTCCGGGCATGCCTGCCGGGCATGCGCCGCCGGGCATGCGCTCCCGAGCGGAGGGTCGGTCACCGCACCAGCAACTCCAGCAGCCGCTCCGCCTCGGCCGCCGGATCGGTGGTGAGACCCGTGTGCACGGGGCCGGGCTGGACGATCGTGGAGCGGGGCGCGATCAGCCAGCGGAAGCGCCGCCCGGCGTCGTCCCCCGCGGCCTGTCCGGCCGCCGCTCCCCCGGCGCACACCCCCTCCACGGCACGCAGCGCGGCCCGTACGCCGGCGACGTCCGCGTCCGGGTCGAGGGCGAGCAGCCTGGCCTCGTCGAGGTGGGTGCGCGCCCCGACGTACGCCTGGGCGCGGCAGTACACGAGCACCCCGGCGTTGATGCACTCGCCGCGCTCGACGCGCGGGACGATCCTCAGGAGGGCGTACTCGAACAGGTCCCGGCCGCCGCCCTGGCCGGCCCTGATGATGTGGCGCTCGCTCACGTGACCCCCTGGATGCGTTCGTGGATGACGGCGGCGCGCGCGAGCAGCGGCCGCGCGTAGACCCGCCTCAGGTCGTCCGCCGTGTCGAAGCCGGGTTCGCCGACGAGCCAGGCGTCGGGGATCTCGGCGGTGACCTCGGCCAGCAGTTCCTCGGTGACCAGGGGTGCCAGCGCGGCGGCGGCAGCGGCGACGTCCGGTGCGAAGGGCCGCAGCGCGTGGTCGGAGGCGTCGTACGGGCGGGCGGCGGAGGCTGCGGCGCCGGGCCAGTTGTGGTGCCAGATCATGGTCGCGCCGTGGTCGATGAGCCACAGTTCGCCCCGCCGCACCAGCAGGTTGGGGTTGCGCCAGGAGCGGTCGACGTTGTTGACCAGGGCGTCGAACCAGACGATCCGCCCGGCCTCCTCGGAGCTCACCTCGAAGGCGAGGGGGTCGAAGCCGAGCGCGCCGGAGAGGAAGTCCATGCCGAGGTTGCGCCCTCCGCTCGACCTGAGGAGTTCCTGCACCTCCTGGTCGGGCTCGGCGAGCGCCAGCACCGGGTCGAGCTCGATCGTCACCAGCCGCGGCACCCGCAGGCCCAGGCGGCGGGCGAGTGCCCCGCAGACGACCTCGGCTACGAGCGTCTTGCGGCCCTGTCCCGCGCCGGTGAACTTCATGACGTACGTCCCGAAGTCGTCGGCCTCGACGAGTCCCGGCAGAGAGCCGCCCTCGCGCAGCGGCGTGATGTAGCGGGTCGCGGTGACCTCTTTCAACATTCCCGGGCCACCCGTCTGTTCAGGCTTGCATTCCACGACCAGCTTCGGAGGCGCCCCTTGCTTCCGGCCTCCGGCACGAAGTGAGCATAGTAACCGAGGGTGATCGCGGGCGAGGAGCGCCCGAGCCACCGCGGCAGGGAGAACTTCCTCCCTGCCCCTCCGGCTTCTTCCTGGCAAGCCGCTTGTCATCGACAACCGCCTCCGGAATGGAGGACGGCTCAAAACTTTTTTCGGTACCCCTGTTTCTCACGGGCATGCACGCTCCGCCCTTGTTCGGAGGCCCTTCCTCCCGACTTGGCCCCAGACTTTGTTCGGCGTCCGGAACATGGGTTAGCCTTCGGCGTATTTCCTCATCGCGCAGATCCGTGAACTGCGGAAATGCACGCACGACAGCGCGGGCCGCCGATCGGTCCGGAGGGGTTCGGAGTCCTCAATGCGCAGGACTCCTGGGGAGCGGAACAAGGGTGCGTATGACCAAGAACAGTACCGGGAGCGCCGATGCCGTCCCGGGCGATGAGGAGTTGCGGTGGCTCCTGGCCGGCCTGACGGCCGTACGGGACGGGGACTTCGGCACCCGCCTGCCGGATGACGCCGACGGCCTCATGGGCGACATCGCCAAGGTCTTCAACGGCATGGTGGACCAGCTGTCCGTGTTCACCTCCGAAGTCACCCGTGTGGCCCGCGAGGTCGGCACCGAGGGAACGCTCGGCGGGCAGGCGGAGGTGCCGGGCGTCTCCGGCACCTGGGCCAACCTGACGGACTCGGTGAACGCCATGGCGGGCAACCTGACCACACAGGTCCGCGACATCGCCCAGGTGGCCACGGCGGTGGCCAAGGGCGACCTCTCCCAGAAGATCGACGTGCCCGCTCGCGGCGAGATCCTGCAGCTGAAGGAGACCGTCAACACGATGGTCGACCAGCTGTCCGCCTTCGCCGACGAGGTCACCCGCGTCGCCCGCGAGGTCGGCAGCGAGGGGCGGCTCGGCGGACAGGCCCAGGTGCCGGGTGTGGCCGGCGTCTGGCGCGACCTGACCGACTCCGTGAACCACATGGCGGGCAACCTCACGAGCCAGGTCCGCTCCATCGCACAGGTGACCACGGCGGTGGCACAGGGCGACCTCTCCCAGAAGATCACCGTCGACGCCCGCGGCGAGATCCTGGAGCTCAAGAGCACCATCAACACGATGGTCGACCAGCTCTCCGCCTTCGCCGACGAGGTCACCCGCGTCGCCCGCGAAGTCGGCACCGAAGGCCGCCTGGGCGGACAGGCCGATGTCAAGGGCGTCAAGGGCACCTGGCGCGACCTGACCGACTCCGTGAACTTCATGGCGGGCAACCTCACCGGCCAGGTCCGCAACATCGCGCTGGTCGCGACCGCGGTGGCCAAGGGCGACCTCTCCCAGAAGATCACCGTCGACGCCCGCGGCGAGATCCTCGAACTGAAGAACACCATCAACACGATGGTCGACCAGCTGTCCGCCTTCGCCGACGAGGTCACCCGCGTCGCCCGCGAAGTCGGCACCGAAGGCCGCCTCGGCGGACAGGCCCAGGTACGCGGCGTGTCGGGAACCTGGAAGGACCTCACCGACAACGTCAACGTGATGGCCTCCAACCTGACCGGCCAGGTCCGCTCCATCGCCCAGGTCGCCACCGCCGTGGCGCGCGGCGACCTGTCGCAGCGGATCACGGTCGAGGCCAAGGGCGAGGTCGCGGCGCTGGCGGACGTCATCAACACGATGGTCGACACGCTGTCCGCCTTCGCCGACGAGGTCACCCGCGTCGCCCGCGAAGTCGGCACCGAAGGCCGCCTCGGCGGACAGGCGCACGTGCCGAACGTCGCCGGCACCTGGAAGGACCTCACCGACAACGTCAACTCGATGGCCAACAACCTCACCGGCCAGGTGCGGAACATCGCGCTGGTGACGACCGCGGTGGCCAAGGGCGACCTGTCGAAGAAGATCGACGTCGACGCCCGCGGCGAGATCCTCGAGCTCAAGACGACGATCAACACGATGGTCGACCAGCTCTCCGCCTTCGCCGACGAGGTGACGCGTGTCGCCCGCGAGGTCGGCACCGAGGGACGCCTCGGCGGACAGGCCGAGGTGGAGGGCGTCTCGGGCACCTGGAAACGCCTCACGGAGAACGTCAACGAGCTGGCGGGCAACCTGACCCGGCAGGTCCGCGCCATCGCCGAGGTCGCGAGCGCCGTCGCCGAGGGCGACCTGACGCGGTCGATCACCGTGGAGGCGTCCGGCGAGGTCGCCGAGCTCAAGGACAACATCAACTCCATGGTGGAGTCCCTGCGCGAGACCACCCGGGCCAACCAGGAACAGGACTGGCTCAAGACCAACCTCGCCCGTATCTCGAGCCTGATGCAGGGCCACCGCGATCTGCCCGTCGTGGCCGAGCTGATCATGGACGAGCTGGTCCCCCTGGTGTCGGCCCAGTACGGTGCCTTCTACCTGGCCGAGGACGGCGACGACGGGCCCGAACTGCGGCTCGTCGGCTCCTACGGCTACCCCGATGACAGCAGCCGGCCCACCCGCATCGCCTTCGGTCGCACCCTGGTCGGCCAGGCCGCACGCAGTCGGCGCACCATCACGGTGGACGAGTTGCCACCCGGCTACGTGACCATCTCCTCGGGGCTCGGCCAAGTGGTGCCGACCGCGCTGGTCCTGCTGCCCATCGTGGTCGAGGGGCAGGTCCTCGGCGTCATCGAACTGGCGTCGGTCACCCCCTTCACACAGATCCACCAGGACTTCCTGGCCCAGCTGATGGAGACCATCGGCGTCAACCTCAACACGATCGTGGCCAACGCCCGTACCGACGAGCTCCTGGTGGAGTCGCAGCGTCTGACGGCCGAACTCCAGGCCCGCTCGGCGGAGTTGCAGGTACAGCAGGAGGAGCTGCAGCGCTCCAACGCCGAACTGGAGGAGAAGGCGTCGCTGCTGGCGGCACAGAACCGGGACATCGAGGCCAAGAACCTGCAGATCGAGCAGGCGCGGCAGGAACTGGAGGCCCGTGCCCAGCAGCTGTCGCTGGCCTCGAAGTACAAGTCGGAGTTCCTGGCGAACATGAGCCACGAGCTGCGCACCCCGCTCAACAGCCTGCTCATCCTCGCCCAGTTGCTGGCCCAGAACCCGTCCCGCAACCTCACTCACAAGCAGGTCGAGTACGCGCAGATCATCCACTCCGCCGGCTCGGACCTGCTGCAGCTGATCAACGACATCCTCGACCTGTCGAAGGTCGAGGCCGGGAAGATGGACGTCGCGCCCGAGCGGGTGGCGCTGCGGCAGCTCATCGACTACGTCGAGGCCACCTTCCGGCCCATGACGACGCAGAAGGGCCTGGAGTTCGCGGTGACGACCGCTCCCGGCGCGCCCGCGGACCTGCTCACGGACGACTCCCGGCTGCGTCAGGTGTTGCGCAACCTCCTGTCGAACGCCGTGAAGTTCACCGAGCGGGGCCGTGTGGAGCTGAGCATCGAGCCGGCGGCGGACGACGAGGTGCCCGAGGGCGTGCTCCGCGGTGGCGCCGTGGTGGCGTTCCGCGTGAAGGACACCGGCATCGGCATCCCGGAGCAGCAGCTGGAGACGATCTTCGGCGCCTTCCAGCAGGCGGACGGCACGACGAGCCGCAAGTACGGCGGCACCGGTCTCGGCCTGTCCATCACCCGGGAGATCGCCCATCTGCTCGGGGGTGTCGTAACAGTGGACAGCACGCCCGGCCAGGGCAGTACGTTCACGCTCTTCCTGCCCGTGGCCCGTGCAGACTTCGAGGAACTGCTCGGCCACGGCGGGACCCCGGAGCGGGCCTCGGCCGAGCCCCTCCCCGGGGGACTGTCCCGCCCGGCCCCGATGCCCCAGCTCGGGCCCGAAACGCGGCCCCGGCGCCTGCTTGTAGTGGAGGAGCGGCCGCGCGGTCTGCTCACCCTCGTCGCGGAGAGCGTGGTCGCGGACCTGACGCTCGGCCGGGAAGACGGTGGGCAGCGGCCCTCGGTCGACATCATCACCGCCGTCGGGGCGCAGGAGGCGGCGGGCGCCCTCGCGGCCGAACCGTGCCACTGCGTCGTCCTGGAGCTGGGCATGCAGGACGGCGAGGCGTCGCGGTTCCTTCAGGCCCTGGAGGGTGACTCGGCGCTGGCGAGCGTGCCGGTGCTGGTGCACAGCAGTCACCCCACGGACATGTCCGTGGAAGAGACACTGCGGTCCCGCTCGTCCGGCGGGGCACTGGAGTTCCTGTCCAGCCTCGACGAACTGCGCGAGCGCATCGCCCTGCACCTGTCCGCCGAGGAACCCGGGGAGGTACTGGCCCTGGTCCGGCCCGAGGAACCCCAGCGTCTGACGCCGCACCCCGTTGACGATGAGCCTGCCGGCCACACCGTCCTCGTCGTCGACGACGACGCGCGGAACCTGTTCGCGCTCAGCGGGATCCTGGAACTCCACGGTTTCCGGGTCCTGCACGCCGAAAACGGGCGCAAGGGCATCGAGACGCTGGTCACGAACCCTGACGTCGCGCTCGTACTGATGGACGTGATGATGCCGGAGATGGACGGCTACACCGCGACGGCCGAGATCCGCAGGATGCCTCAGTACGCCGAGCTGCCCATCATCGCTGTCACGGCGAAGGCGATGCCCGGCGACCGGGAGAAGAGCCTCGCCTCTGGCGCCAGCGACTACGTCACCAAGCCCGTCGACACGCGCGACCTCATCGCCTGTGTCCGGCGCTGGCTGCCCGCATGAGTACGCCGGTGCCCGTCCCGCAGCGTCTCCTGTTCCGCGCCCCAGGGCGCTCCAGCCGAGGAGCATCCGCACCGTGAGCATGTCCGAGCATCCGCGCGAACCGGGCCCGGGCGATGAGCCGGAGCTCGAATCCGCCGCCGCCCCGGCGTCCTCCTCGCTGTCGGTGACCTCCGCCGACACAGCGCCCGCGGATCTCGTGAAGGTCCCGCCCGTCTCACCGGTGGGCAGACTGGCGGCCACCGTGGAACGGCTCAGCCGGGAGGTGCGGGCCGCCCAGGCGGAGGCCGAGGGGCGTGCCCTGATCGAGCTCGCCAAGGGCATTCTGATCGAACGGCTGGGGTGCGGGCCTGCCCAGGCCGCTCGCCAGCTCGCCGAGCTGGCCGAGCAGGCTCGGGTCACCCCCCTGGAACTCGCGGTCGACATCATCAACCAGGCCGCGCGCGACCGGATGTCGGAAGTGACGGAGGCCTTCCTCGCCGCCACCAGGGCCGCCGACGAACCAGAGGCCGAGCCGGCCGGCGTACGCCTGCGCGCGGCCGAAAGCAGCGCGCTGGCGGCGAATGACACCCAGACCGTCGCCGACGCCCTGTTGGAGCAGGCGCTACGGCCTCTCGGCGCGGTGGCCGTGGCCGTCTGGGCCGCGGATTCCGACGGTTCACTCACCCTGGCGGGCAGCGCCGGGTTCTCCCCGGCCGAGGCCGCCCGCTGGCGTTACGTCCCACCGGACGTGGTGACGGTGGCGCGGCGCAGCCTCACCGAGCGCGAGGGACAGTGGATCACGTCCCTCGCGGAGACCGGACTGCCCAGCATCGGCCTGCACCACCATCCGGACGGCGGCAGGGCCGCCCTGCCCGCCGGCACCGGAGGACGCCTCCACGGCGTGCTGGAGATCGCCTGGCCGACGCCCCTGGCGTCACAGTCCCCACAGATAGTCCGCCAGGTGGAGGCCCTGGCCGAGCTGTGCGCCCACACGCTGGAGACGTACACGCTGCTGCACGGCCCCGTCCAGGAGCCGCGCGTCCTGCCGGACGCCGCGGAGCTGATGGACCTGGCCGACGGGCTGCACGACCCCGCCCTGGTCCTGGTGCCCCACCTCGACGGCGCCGGGAACCTGGTGGACTTCCGCATCCAGCACGTCAACAGCCGCTTCCTGGACCCGGCCGGCCGGCCGCGTACGGTCGTGAACGGCGCGCTGCTGCTGGAGGCCTACCCGATGGCCGCCGGGGACAGCGAGCTGTTCCAGCGCATCGAGCGCGTGTACGCCACCGGCGAGCCTTTCAGGGCCCGCCGGATGAACCTCACCGCCCTCGTCGACCAGGTCCCCCTCTCGGCGGTGGCGGACATCAGCATCAGCCGGCACGGCACCGCCGTCCTCCTCATCTGGCGCATCGAGGACGAGACGGCGCGGCTGGCGAGCCTGCTCCAGCATGCCCAGCGCCTCGGCCGCATCGGCGGCTTCGAGGAGAACGTGCTGACCGGCGACATCACCTGGAACGGGCAGCTGTTCGACCTCTACGGGCTCCCGCAGTCGAGCACCCCGGTGCCTCTGGAGAAGCTGGCGGCCCATGCGCACCCGGACGACGGCGTCGCCATCCGTCGCTTCCTGCGCACGCTCCTGCACCACCGGCGGCCGGCCTCCGTGGACTTCCGGCTGCAGCGGCCGGACGGGGTGACTCGCCACATCCGGGTCGTCGCCGAACCGGTCCTCGACACCGATGGCCGGCTGTTCCTCGTCCGCGGCGCCTGTCAGGACATCTCGGCCCAGCACTGGACCGAGGTGGCGCTCGCCGCCACCCGCGACCAGCTGGCGCACACCGAGCAGCAGGCCACCGAACGCAACCGGCTGACCCTCCAGTTGCAGCACGCCATCATGCCGCCCACGCAGGCACCGTTGCAGGTGCCCGGCCTCCAGGTGGCCGTCCGCTACCGGCCCGCGGAGACGGAGCAGTTGGTGGGCGGCGACTGGTACGACGCGGTCGTCCTGCCGTCCCGGCTGGTGCTGCTGTGCGTGGGGGACGTGGCCGGCCACGGCATCGAGGCCGCGACCAGCATGGTCGTCCTGCGCAACGCGCTGCGCGGCCTCGCGGTGACCGGCGCCGGGCCCGGCCAGCTGCTGTCCTGGCTGAACATCGTGGCCCACCACCTGACGGGCGCCGTCACCGCGACGGCGGTGTGCGGCCTGTACGACCCGGCCCGGCGGACGCTCCGCTGGGCCAGGGCGGGCCACCTGCCGCCCGTGCTCGTCCGGGACAACGAGGCCACTCCCCTGCCCTGGGTCAAGGGGATGCTGCTCGGAGCGCTGCCCGAGGCCGCGTACGAGGAGGCCGAGGCCCAACTGGCCGCCGATGACACCCTGTTGATGTACACGGACGGTCTGATCGAGCGCCGCGACCGGTCCATGGAGGAGTCCCTGACCCATCTGCTCACCACCGCCCGCACAGCGGCCAGCACACTCGACCAGCAGCTGGACCGCCTGCTGACCTACAGCAAGTCGGACACCGACGACGACACGTGCATCGTGGGCATCCGGGTCGGGTGAGGAACGCGGTGACGCGAGGGAACGCAGGGCTCCGGATGCCCGCTCTGACGACCGGTGTGCCAACGGGCAGGGGAGAGCCGGGCAGCCGGCTGGGCTCGGCCATGCCGCCGGCCGGGATTCCGACTGAGGACAGGCAGTGAAGGCTGGTCGCTCTTTGGCGAGACGTTCTGTGAGCCTTCGTCATACCGGGGCGTCCCGGTCGTGCGGCTCCACTCGGGCCAACGAGGTACGCCCCACCGGTCCCCCGACGCGCCCCTGAGGAGACGTCCGCCCTCCCACGCCTCAGTGTGAGTACGGCCTTCGCCCCTTCCGGGCGTGTGTGACCCGGCCACTCCGAGGGACCACGTGCGAGCCGTCGCAGCCGAGCGGGCTGATGGATCGCCTCGGTGTGGCGGCGATGCCGTCGGACGCCGACGGGCGGGTCGTGCTGTGGAGCCCGCAGGCCGAGGAGCTGTAGGGCTACTCCGCCGAGGAGGCGCTCGGGCGGTACGAGGCGCGGCTGCTCGCCCAAGCTGCGGGCCGTGTTCGACAAGCTGGCCGCGAAGTCGGGAACGGTCCTGGTCGTCGTGGGCCAGCCCGCCTGGACAGGCGCCCCGGCCCTGACAGGACGGCATGACGGCCACCGCCGACGGTCGGACCGCTCTGGGTGCTACTGCCAGACGTACCAACTGCAGTGGTACTCACGGGAGTCGTCCCAAAAGTCTCTGCTCGTTGGATCGCGCCGCGTGCCGCACAGTGGATGCCGTGCCGCACCGATGGCCTGGTCAGGCGGCCGCCGAACCTGTTCACCCCGGGCCGCCGCACTTCTCCTGGGCCGACGGCCCGCCTCATGAGCCGCGGCGTGAACCGTGTCCCCAGACGCCGACCCCACGACCCCGCCGACCCCACCGGCACCGCCGGGAGACGCAGACCCCGACGCCACCCGGCGGGACTGCTCACCCGCAGCAGTCGTCCCCGCGCCGCCCAAGGAGATCCCTCAGTGTCCCGCCGTTTCCTCTTCCTCCTCGGCAGCCACCGCAGCAACGGGAACACCGAGTTGCTCGCGCGCCGGGCCGCCGCACAGCTGCCCAGGACGCGCCGCCCGTCCGCTTCCCGGGCGGCCGCACACGTCCCGGGTCCGACATGAAATCCGCCGCACAACCGTCTTGCGGCGCCACCACGCCCTCACCCGCATGTGCGCTGTCACGCCCGCCTGAGAGAAGCCGTGATGTCTCGTACTCGCGCCGATTCGTGCACATGACGGTGTCCGGTACCGCCACCCGTCTTCCGTCGACCGAGAGAGTGAGCATGTCCACCGAACCCCCCGAGGCAACTGTCTCTCCCCCCGAGGGCTCTCCCGAGGGATCTGCGTCCGCCCCTTCCCGGCGCACGTTCATCGCGACCACCGCCGTCGGCGGTGCGGTCGTGGCGGGCGGCCTGACAGCCGGGCCGTCCGTGTTCGGCGCCGAGCCCGCGGGCGCCGCCACGGCGTCGCCCAGCACCCGCGTATCCCTGACCGTCAACGGCATGCGGCACACCGTCACGGTCGACAACCGGACCTCGCTGCTGGATCTGCTGCGCGAACACCTCGACCTGACCGGCTCGAAGAAGGGCTGCAACGCCGGTGCCTGCGGCGCCTGCACCGTCCTGGTCGACGGCCGCCGGGTCAACTCCTGCCTGACACTCGCCATCCGGCTGGACGGCGCCGAAGTCACCACCATCGAGGGCCTTTCGAAGGGCGAACGGCTGCACCCGCTGCAGCAGGCGTTCATCGACCAGGACGCCTTCCAGTGCGGCTTCTGCACCCCCGGCCAGATCATGTCCGGCGTCGGCTGCATGGACGAGGGTCACACCGGCTCACCGGAAGAGATCCGGGAGTTCATGAGCGGCAACATCTGCCGCTGCGGCTGCTACGTGAAGATCGTGCGGGCGGTCGAGCAGGCCGCGCACGGGAAATGAGGCACGGTCCCCATGTATCCCTTCTCCTACACCAGGGCCGCCGACACCCGGCAGGCCCTCGACGCGGGCCGCAACGGCGGCCGCTACATCGCCGGCGGCACCACCCTCGTCGACCTGATGCGCGAGACCGTCGAACGCCCCCGCACACTGGTCGACATCAGCACCCTGCCACTGCGCGAGATCATGGTCACCCGGCACGGGGGCCTGCGCATCGGCGCGCTGGTACGGATGTCCGAGGCCGCCGCCCACCGGGGCGCACGCGCCCTGTACCCGGTCATCTCGCAGGCGCTGGAACTGAGCGCGTCGGCGCAGCTGCGCAACATGGCCACCATCGGCGGCAACATCATGCAGCGCACCCGCTGCACCTACTTCCGCGACGTGACCGCCGCCTGCAACAAGCGCGAACCCGGCTCCGGCTGCGCGGCCCTGCATGGCGTCAACCGCACCCACGCCATCCTCGGCACCTCCGAAGACTGCGTGGCCACCCACCCCTCCGACGTTGCCGTGGCCTTCGCGGCGCTGGAGGCGACCGTGGTCGTGCTGGGCCCGGACGGCGAGCGCACCGTGCCCTTCGCCGACTTCCTGCTCAGACCGGGCAGCACACCTCACCACGAACAGGCCTTGGGCCAGGGCGAGTTGATCACCGCTGTCGAGATACCGGCCCATCCTCGCCCGCTCAGGTCGGGCTATCTGAAGGTACGCGACCGGCAGTCCTACGAGTTCGCGCTCACCTCGGCGGCCGTCGCCCTGCACATCAGCGGCGGAGTGATCCGCGAGGCCAAGGTCGCCGCCGGAGGCGTGGGCACCATCCCCTGGAAACTGCCCGCCGTCGAGCGACAGCTCATCGGGCGGCGGCCGTCCGACGCCCTGTGGACAGCCGCCGCCGAACGGGCGGCGGACGGGGCCCGGCCCCTCGAACACAACCGCTTCAAGGTCGAGTTGCTCAAACGGACCGTCGAGCGCCAACTGCACGTCGTAGGAGGTGGCAAGTGAGCCCGCAGCCGCAGGCAGCCGTCGGAGCACCGCTGTCCCGGGTCGACGGACGACTGAAGGTCACCGGCCAGGCCAGGTACACCGCCGACCTCCCCCACGCTCGAACGACCTCGCGCGGGGGGACCCCCGTCATCGACGGCGTCGTCCACGCCGTCATCGTCGACAGCACTATCGCGCGCGGACGTATCACCGGTATCGACACCCGCGCCGCCGATGCGCTGCGTGGAATCCTGGGCGTCATCAGCCACCTCGACACCCCCAGGCTGGCCTACCGCGACAACCCGGGGGCCTGGCTGGACCCCTTCGTCGGCGAACGGCTGCACGTCTTCCAGGACGACAAGGTCCGCTTCTTCGGACAGCCCGTCGCCGTGGTCGTCGCCCGCACACTGGAGGCCGCCCAGCACGCCGCTGACCTGGTGAAGGTCTCCTACGACGCCGAGAAGCCCGCCACCGACCTGACCGGCGCGCCCGAGAACGACCCCCTGCCCCCGCAGAACTACACGCGCGGCAACCCCGAAGAGGCGTTGGTCTCGGCGGAGGTGAGGTTGGAGGGCACCTACCGGCTCGCGCGCAACCACCACAACGCGATGGAGCCGCACGCCACCATCGCCCGCTGGGACGGCGAGAAGCTCACCGTGTGGGACAAGACCCAGTGGACGCTGGGAGCGCAGGGCGAACTCGCTGCCGTGTTCGGTATTCCACCGGAGAACGTGCGCGTCATCTCGCCGTTCGTCGGCGGCGCGTTCGGCAACGCGCTGCGCACCTGGCCGCACTCCACCCTCGCGGCCCTCGCCGCCCGTGAGATCGGCCGCCCGGTCAAGCTCGTCCTGAACCGCGAGCAGCTGTACTACGGGGTGGGTTTCCGGCCCGCCTACGAGTACGGGCTGCAGTTGGGCAGCACCCGGAGCGGACGCCTGACCGTGGCGGTTCACCGCGTGCGGGGCGAGACGTCGAGGTACGAGCACTTCACCGAGGGCGTGATGGTCCCGGGACAGATGCACTACGCCACGCCCCACGTACGCCAGGCGTACCGGACCGTGCCGCTGGACCTGAACACACCGACGTTCATGCGGGGCCCCGGCTACTCCACCGCCGTCTTCGCCATGGAGTCGGCTCTGGACGAACTCGCCCACGAGCTCGGCGTCGACCCCATCGAACTGCGGCTGCGCAACGAACCGGCGGAAGACCCGTCGAACGGGCTGCCGTTCTCCACCCGGCGGCTGCGCGAGTGCCTGCGGGTCGGCGCCCGCGAGTTCGGCTGGCACCGGCGCAACCCCAGGCCGCGCTCCCGGCGGGACGGCGACTGGCTCGTCGGCATGGGCATGGCCAGTGGCGTCTACGACACCCTGCGCATGCGGTCACAGGCCCGCGTCAGGCTGGACGCCGACGGCACCGCCCTGGTCCAGGCGTCGACCAGCGACATGGGTCCCGGCACCTACACCTCCATGACCCAGCTCGCCGCCGACGCCCTCGGCCTGACCATGCGCACCGTCCGCTGCGAACTCGGCGACTCCACCTTCGCACCGTCCCCGCCGCACGGTGGCTCGCAGACCATGGCCGGCGTCGGCTCAGCGGTCCAGGACGGTTGCGACAAGCTGCGGCAGGAGGCGATCAAGCTCGCCGTCGAGGACGAGCGGTCGCCGCTGCACGGCGTCGCCGCCGACGACGTCGTCGTCCGCGGCGGACGGCTGCACGTGCAGGGCGACCCCGCGCGCGGCGAGACCTACCGGCAGCTGCTGGCCCGCCATGGCCGTACGCACCTGGAGACACTCGGAAACTTCGCCCCGACCGGGGACGACCGGTTCTCCATGTACGCCTACAGCGCGGTGTTCGCCGAAGTGGCCGTCGACCGACGGCTGGGCCTGGTGCGGATGCGGAGGATGCTCGGCGTCTACGACGTCGGACGGATCATCAGCCCCAAGCTCGCCGACAGCCAGGCCCTCGGCGGAATGGTGGGCGGCATCGGCGGGGCCCTGCTGGAGCACACGGTCACCGACCACCGCGACGGCCGGATCGTCAACGCCAACCTCGCCGACTACCTCGTGCCCGTCAACGCCGACATCCCCGACCTGCGGGCGGTCTATCTGGACGGGGAGGACAACCACGCCGACCCCATCGGCGTCAAGGGCCTCGGCGAGATCGTGCAGATCGGCGTGGGCCCCGCCATCGCCAACGCCGTCTTCCACGCCACCGGACGACGCGTCCGCGAACTGCCCATCACCGCCGAAGCCCTGCTCTGAACCCCGGACGGCCGGGCCTCGCCTCCTCCCCCGGGGGAGCCCCGGAACCGATCCGGTCGGCCCGCCGCCGCGCCTCGGCGTCCCCCATCGGCGCGGCGGCGGGCTTCCCCAACCACCCATCGAAGGACACCTCTCATGCTGAACATCACGGACACGCTGTACCGCTGGTGCCGCGAGGACCGCCCCTTCGCCCTGGCCACCGTGATCCGGGTCAGCGGCAGCGCACCCCTGCCACCGGGCACCGCACTGGCCGTGGACGCCGAGGGCGAAGCGGTCGGCAGCATCTCCGGAGGCTGTGTCGAAGGCGCCGTCTACGAGCTGTGCCGGCAGGTGCTGGAGTCGGGCGAACCCCCGATACGGGCCTCGTTCGGCTACTCCGACGACGACGCCTTCGCCGTGGGCCTGACCTGCGGCGGCGAGCTGGAGGTCCTGGTCCAGCGGGTCGACCCCGCCGACCAGCCCCACCTCGCCACCGCCCTGGAACAGGCGTCGGCCGGTGTGCCCGTCGCCGTGGCACAGGTGATCGACGGGCCGCAGCGCCTTCTCGGCCGCACCCTGTCCGTTTTCCGGGGCGGCAGCGCGTACGACGGGACCCTGGGCAGCCGGCAGGCGGACCGGGCGGTGGCCACCCAGGTCCGCGCGCTGCTGCGAGCGGGCCGGACCGCCCGCGTCGAGGTCGGCGGGGACGCCGACACCTGCCCGGAGAAGCTGACGCTCCTCGTCCACACCCAGGTGCCGCCGCCCCGCATGCTGATCTTCGGCGCCGTCGACTTCGCCGCCGCCCTCAGCCAGGCCGGACGCTTCCTCGGCTACCGGGTCACCGTCTGCGACGCCCGCCCCGTCTTCGCCACCCCGGCCCGCTTCCCGTACGCCGACGAGGTCGTCGCCGACTGGCCGCACCGCTACCTGGAGCGCGCCGAGGTCGACGCCCGCACCGCGATCTGCGTCCTCACCCACGACGCCAAGTTCGACATCCCTCTGCTCCGCCTGGCCCTCGGCCTCCCGGTCGGCTACATCGGCGCGATGGGCTCCCGCCGCACCCACGCACACCGCCTGGAACGGCTGCGTGAGGCCGGCGTGCCCGAGGAGCACCTCACGCTCCTGCACTCACCGATCGGCCTCGACCTCGGCGCCCACACCCCCGAGGAGACAGCGATCTCCATCACCGCCGAGATCATCGCCCACATCAACAACGGCACGGGCCTGCCCCTGTCCCGCGTCCCCGGTCCCATCCACGGCTCCGTCCCCGTGGCCCAGATGTCATCACCAGCCGCGCTCCTGGCCGCATGAGGCCCACATGCTCATCGACACCCACGGCCGGGTGGCCACCGACCTGAGGGTCTCACTGACCGACCGCTGCCATCTGCGCTGCGCGTACTGCATGCCCGAAAAGGGCCTGCGGTGGCTGGCCGAGCCCGACCTGCTCACTCAGCGCAGCGGCTCCATCTCCCAACTGGGCCAGCGTCCGCAGAGCTTCCTCTGATCGGGAGCCCGGCTCGGCGTGGTAGGTGACCAGCCGCATAGGGGCGCCCCCGGGCAGCGCCATGGGTTCGTGAACGAGGTCGAACTCTCCCACCAGCGGGTGCCGCATCCGCACGGTGTCGCCGATGGTCCCGCAGCTCACCTCGTGCCGTGCCCACAACCGCCGGAACTCCTCGCTCTTCTGCGACAACTCCTCGATCAGCGAAGAGAGGTAGGAATCCCCGGGGCTCTTGCCCGCGTTCATGCGCAGAACGCCGGCGATCCTCTGCGCCGTGCGGTCCGGTTCGGCGAACCGGTCGCGCATCTCGGGCGAGAGGAAGATCAGCCGGGCCACGTTGCGCTTCTCGGGCGGCAACTGGCCCCAGTCCCCGAAGACGGCGGCGGCGAGCCGGTTCCAGCCCAGGATGTCCAGGCGGCGGCCGACGACGTAGGCGGGCACGCCGAGCCCGTCGAGCAGGTGCTGGACGCTGGGCCGCAGCCGCTGCGGCGGGGGCGCGGCCTGCCTCGCGCTCTGCCGCTCGGGCTGGGCCAGCCGGATCAGATGCTCACGCTCCTCCTCGGTCAGGCGCAGGGCGCGGGCGACGGCGTCCAGCACCTCGGCCGACATGGTGTCGCCGTATCCCTGCTCCAGGCGCGCGTAGTAGGCGTACGACACCCCCGCCAACTGCGCCAGCTCCTCGCGCCGCAACCCGGGAACCCGCCGCCGCCCGTGCGAGGGCAGGTCCACGTCCTCGGGCCTGAGCCGGGCCCTGCGTGAACGCAGGAACTCCCTCAGCTCGGCACGCCGGTCCAGTCCGGACGTCACTTGGTCACCGGGCGCCACTTGTGAAGACATCTCTGTCCTCCTGTTGTCAGACGTGCCTCGCTGATGCGGGGCAGCGTACAGCACCGACCCCGCGCCTCACTTTGATACCGAGTATCAGAGCGATGCAGAGCCTCTTTATAAGACTCATTTCGAACAGGTGTGTTCTCGTGAGCAAGATCTGGTTCATCACCGGCTCCTCGCGCGGTTTCGGCCGCCAGTTCGTCCAGGCGGCCCTGGGGCGCGGCGACAAGGTCGCGGCGACCGCCCGCACCGCCGACTCCCTCGCGGGCCTGGTGGCCGCCCACGGCGAGGCGATCCTTCCCCTGACCCTGGACGTGACCAACTTCTACGGCGCCCTGTGGGTCACCCAGGCCGCCCTGCCCCTGCCGCGCGCCCAGGGCAGCGGCCACATCGTGCAGATCTCCAGCGTCGGCGGTGTCACCGCCTTCCCCAACCTCGCTGTCTACAACGCCTCCAAGTGGGCCCTGGAGAGCCTGAGCGGGGCCCTCGCCCAGGCGCCACCGACTGGGCAGGCTCCTCCGCCACCTTCCCCGAGCAACTGCCCGCCTACGACGACCTGCGTGCTGCCGTCGCCGCGCACTGGGGCGACATCGAGCGCGGTGACCCCACCCCCACCGGCGCGGCCCTGCTGAAGGTCATTGACGCCGACAACCCGCCCCTGCGGGTCTTCTTCGGCGCCTCCTCGCTCCGCCTCGTCCCACAGGTCTACGCCGAGCGGCTGAAGACCTGGGAGGAATGGGCCGACGTCGCCACGCAGGCCCAGGGCGACGCCGCCTAACCGCACGCCAACAGCGCCGGTCAGGGTGCGCAGTCCCGCCCCGGGCGACCACGGCCTCGCCCGGCCGAGGCGTCGAACGGCCGAGGCGCTGGAGTCGGCCCGCCGCCGCGTCGAACGGCCGACCCGGGAGGTGTCGTGGGGCGTCGGCGTGCGCCTCGGCCATACGGCCGGAGCCCGTGGCCGACCACGCGGGTCTCTCGGCCGATCGGCCGATCCCGCCGCACCGCCGCGCCCGCCGGCTCCCACCTGCATGGCGTTGGAGCCCGTAAGCCTGATACTCGGTATCAAATTGAGTCGTTGCAGTACCCTCCCTGTATGACCGAAACCGCCCGTACCTCCGCCCAGTCCGCAGGCAAGCCGCCCGGCTTGCGTGAGCGCATGCGTGCGGCGGTTCGGGCGGAGGTGGTCGAGGTCGCGCACCGCCTCTTCACCGAGCAGGGGTTCGACCGCACGACCGTCGACCAGATCGCCGCCGAGGTGGGCCTGTCGCGCGCCAGCCTGTTCCGGTACTTCGGCACCAAGGAAGACATCGTCTTGGGACGCCTGGAGGAATCCGGCCGCCAGATCGCGGAGGCGCTCGCCGCCCGGCCCGACGACGAGCAGCCCTGGGAGGCGCTGCGCCGATCCTTCGACGTCCTGACGCGGATGAACGAGCAGGCACCCGAGCAGGCGCTCAGCTATCTGCGCATGCTCCAGGAGACCCCGTCACTGCGCGCCCGGCACTACGAGAAGCAGCTGGGCTGGCGGGGGCTGCTGGTGCCGGAGATCGCCCGGCGGCTGGGGGTCAGCCCCGACCGGCCCGAGGACACCAGGCCGAGCGCACTGGCCGCCGCCGCGCTCGCCTGCCTGGACGTGGCCGCCACAGGATGGGTGGCCTGTGAGGGCACCGTGCCGCTGGCCGAACTGCTCGACCGGGCGATGGGCGCGTTGACGCAGTGACGTAGCGCCGCCCGCCGCCTCCCCCATTCGGGCTTCCGTACCGGCAGCAGCGGAGAGTTTCTCCGCCACCGACCGCTGCGACGGATTCGGCTGCCCCGCGCATCAGGTGTACGGCGTCCGCGCAGGACCGCTCGAAGGACACGGCCAGCGAGGTGTTCGACTCCCGCTGCCGACGGTGCGGATACTCCTCCTGGCTCACCAGCCACGCAACCGCTCACGGGCACGGACGTCACACAGCTGAAAGCCCCGCGCGCGGTGCGCCACCCGCGACAGCGAACCGACAGCTCCGCTTTACCCACATCCGATCTCGAGCGGGTCAGGATTTCGGCATCGTCTGAACAGGCGGTTCGCCGGGACCGTACCTCTCGGCAGATCCACGCAACCTCCCCGAAGGGAACGCCAGCATGACCAGCGCATCGTTCAGGCCCACGTCAGGACCGGCCCGTCGTACCGTCGTGGCGGCGGCCGGAGCGGCGGGGCTCGCCGTCGCGCTGACCGCGTGCGGGGGCTCGGACGACGACTCGTCGAGCTCCTCCGTCGACCCCGGTTCGTCCAGCACCCCCCAGGACAGCGCCGGCGCGAGCAGTGAGGCCTCGGGCGGCGGCGACGCCGCGGCGGGGGCCGCGCTCGCGAAGACCACGGACATCCCCGAGGGCGGCGGGAAGGTGTTCGCGGCCGAGAAGGTGGTGGTCACGCAGCCGACGGCCGGCGAGTTCAAGGCCTTCTCGGCCACCTGCACCCATCAGGGGTGCGCGGTGAAGAGCATCGCGAACGGCGTCATCAACTGCCCCTGTCACAATAGCAACTTCTCGATCACCGACGGCAGTGTGAAGAGCGGCCCCGCGACCAAGCCGCTGCCGGAGAGGCAGATCACCGTCAGCGGGGACTCGATCACGCTCGCCTGACCGCTCCAGGCGCACGCCGGAGGCAGGCCAGCACCTCGTCGGTGGTCGCGACCGTGGCGACCAGTGCGAGGGTGTGGCGGATCATCGCGGGGGTGTAGTCGGAGGGCACCCCCGCGATGGCGTCCGCCGGGACGACGACGGTGTAGCCGAGGTTCACGGCGTCGAACACGGCGTTGGGGATCGCCACGTTGGCCGAGACACCGGTCAGGACCAGCGTGCGGCAGCCGAGATTGCGCAGCAGTGCGTCGACCTCGGTGCCGTGGATCGGTGACAGCCCGTGCAGCCGTCGTACGACGAGGTCCTCCTCGGTGACCTCGATCGGGGCGGCCACGCGGACGGCGGTGGTGCCCGCGAACTGCTGGACGGCCAGCCGTTCGGCGGCGCGGAACAGCCGGGCGTTGCGGCTGGCGCCCCGGCCGTCGGGGCGGCGTTCGGCGAGGGCGTGGATCACCTGGATCCCGCTCTCGTGCGCGGCGGCCACCAGCCGGGCGATGCGGGCGAGGGCGCCCGAGGAGCGTGCGGCCTTGGCGAGTTCGGGCAGGGCGCTGTCCGTTCCGACGACGCCCTCCTGGCACTCGACGGTGAGCAGCACGGTGGTGCGCGGGTCGAGGAGTTCGCTGAGCTCTTCGTACGACGGCACGGCACCCCCTGATCGGCGACGGCTGGAGCGGGCGAGCGTAGCCACCGTTGCGTGCGGAGGGAAGACGACCCATCCTTTTCTGACGCGGTGTCAGAGGATCAGGGAATCCACGGAGATTCTCCTCTGGCACGACGTGGGAGATGGAGGGGCCGCATGACCGTGACAGAGGGGGGCCGCATGACCGTCACTCAGCGCCGGGGCCGGAAGATCATGATGACGCCCGGTGAGCTGGACGAGTTCCTCACCACGCAGCGCACCTGCCGGGTCGCCACGGTGTCGGCGGACGGCGCCCCGCACGTGAGCACGCTCTGGTTCGCCTGGGACGGCACCTCGATGTGGCTGTACTCCGTCGTGCGCAGCAAGCGCTGGGCGGATCTGCGCCGCGACCCGCGGGTGGCGATCGTGGTCGACACCGGCGAGGAGTACGACGAGCTGCGCGGCGTGGAGCTGTCCGGCCGCGTCGAGTTCGTGGGGGAGATTCCCCGCACCGGCGAGCTGCGCGCCGAACTCGACGTCCCCGAGACGCTGTTCGCCCGCAAGAACTTCGGCCTGGAGGAGATGCCGCACGACGGCCGGCACGCCTGGCTGCGGCTGACGCCGGAGAAGGTCGTCTCCTGGGACTTCCGCAAGCTGGGGTCTGCCTAGCGTCAGCCGATCTTCTCCCCGGCGGCTCGCAGCGCCTTGACCGCCGCCCGGATCGACGGGCGGCGGTCGGCGTCCGCGCGCCACACGGCGTACACGTACCGGTGGACGCCGTGCCGGACCGGCACGGGCCGGACTCCCGCCGACAGGGGACCGCGCCCGAGCCGGGGCGCGATGCACACGCCCAGGCCCGCGGCGACCAGGGCGAGCTGAGTGTGGTGCTCGCCCGCGCGGTGGGCGATGCGGGGCTCGATGCCTTTGCCGCGCAGCGTGTACAGCAGCCACTCGTGGCAGAACTCGCCCTCGTTCCAGGAGACCCACTCGGCCTCCGCGAGGTCCTCCAGGCCGACCTCGTCCCGGTCGGCGAGGGGGTGTCCCTCGGGCAGCGCGACGTCCACGGGGTCGTCCAGGATCGCGGCCTTGGCCAGCCCTTCGGGCATGGGCAGGGGCTTGTTGTACCAGTCCAGGACGACGGCGAGGTCGGCGTCGCCCCGCAGCACCGCACTGACCCCGAACTCGGGCTCCAGCTCCCAGGAGCGCACCCGCAGTGTGGGATGGTCGGCCCGCAACCTGCTCAGCACCACCGGGAACAGACCCCGCACGGCCGTCGGGAACCCG
Source organism: Streptomyces deserti (assembly GCF_054782695.1). Lineage (NCBI taxonomy): Bacteria > Bacillati > Actinomycetota > Actinomycetes > Kitasatosporales > Streptomycetaceae > Streptomyces > Streptomyces deserti. The sequence continues at coordinate 30,239 of NZ_BAAGRZ010000035.1, read as the reverse complement.
GTCAGCCGCAGCTCGCCCACCACCTGCCCCCGATGCGCCTCCAGGTCGGACTGGGCGAGTTCGACCTGCGACAGGATGCGCGCCGCGTGCTCGGACAGCAGCCGTCCGGCGTCCGTGAGCCGCACGCCCCGGCCGTTCTTGGCGAGGAGCTGCTGGCCGACCTCCCGCTCCAGCTTGGACATCTGCTGCGAGACCGCCGACGTCGTGATGTGCAGCGCCTGGGCCGCACCGCTGACCGAGCCGTGCCGGGCGAGGGCGTCGAGGGTGCGCAGGCGCTCCAGGTTCAACATGTAAGCAATGCTACGAGATAGCGCACGCGAAATCTCGATTGTGCTACGAGATCGTCTTCAGCATCGTGGCGTCCATGACCACCGTCACCGCCACCACCCGCGACCGGGCCCGCATCTCCGCCCGTCCCCGTCCCCGCCTCCACTGGCGGCTCCGTTTCGGCGTCCTGTCCCTGATCTGGGGCTTCAGCTTCCTCCTCATCAAGGTCGGCACGCACGGCTACGCCCCCTTCCAAGTCACGCTGGGCCGGCTGGTGTTCGGCACGGCGGTGCTCGCCGCCGCGATGGCGGTGCGGCGGGAGCGGCTGCCGCGCGGCGCCCGTACCTGGGCGCATCTGACGGTGGCCGCGTTCCTGCTCAACGCCCTGCCGTTCTCGCTGTTCGCGTACGCCGAGCTGACCATCCCGTCCACACTGGCGGGCATCTGCAACGCGACCTCACCGCTGTGGGGCATGGCGCTGTCGCTGGTCGCCCTGTCCGAGGACCGCCCGACCCGGCTGCGCGTCGCGGGGCTCGGCCTGGGCTTCCTCGGGGTGCTCACCGTGCTGGGCGCCTGGCAGGGCTTTGACGGCCTGGACGCCACGGGCACGGCGATGGCGCTGCTGGCCTCGCTCAGCTACCCCATCGGCTGGATCTACGTCCGGCGCACCCTGGCCGGCACCGGCCATTCGAACCTGTCCATGACCGGCGCGCAGTTGCTCCTCGCCACCGTCCAACTGGCCGTCGTCACCCCGCTGTTCACGGCGCTGCCGACCGGCTTCCCCGTCGTGCCGCTGCTGGCGGTCGCGGCCCTGGGGGCGCTGGGCACCGGGCTGGCCGTGCTCCTCCAGTACGGCCTGGTCGCCGAGGTCGGTCCGACGACGGCCCAGATGGTCACGTACTTCATCCCCGTCATCGCCACGGCCGCGGGCGTCGCGCTCCTCGGCGAGTCGCTGACCTGGTCGACGCCGGTCGGTGCGGTGATCGTCCTGGCGGGGGCGGCGCTGACGCAGGCGCGGCAAAAGCGCTGATCCGCCCGGTGCGAGCCCACCCCGGAGGGGTCACTGGGTCGGCGTGCCGATCCTCAGCCGGTTGCCGTCGGGGTCGCGCAGCTCGATCTCCCGTGCCCAGGGGGCGTCCTGGACCGGCACGCCGAACTCGGCGGCGACGGCGTCGACATCGGCCACCCGCAGGTACACCAGCGTGTCCGGCCGGGCGTCCCCGGTGTGCTCCGACAGGAACAGCCGTACCCGCCCGCGCGCGACCTCGACGAAGGCCGGCAGGTCCGGCTCGAAGCGGTGCTCCCACTGCTTCGCGAAACCGAGTCGCTCGTACCAGTGGACGGCCGCCGAGGCGTCGGCCACGCGCAGCACCGGGATCACTTCTTCATCCATGGCGGCATGTTCCCAGACGCCGATTCCCGCATCGGACGGGCCTGTTGCGGATCCCGCCGATTTCAGACGTACGCCCGTGCCGGCGCCGGTCCCACGGCCGCGGCGATCGCGTCCGCCAGCGGGCCGGTCTCCTGCTCGGTGAGCGTCGAGACGGTGACCCGGATGCCGGGCGGCGCGCTCATGCGGAAGCGGGCGCCCGGTGCGACGGCCCAGCCCGCGTGCAGCAGCCGGGCGACGGCGCCGGTCTCGTCGGGTACGGGCACCCACACGTTCATGCCGCTGCGCCCGTGCGCCTGGACCCCCCGCCGGGCGAGCGCGTCGATCAGCGCGTCCCGGCGCCGCCCGTACGCCGCCGCGACCGCCCGCCCGTCCACGGCGCCGTCGACCCACAGCCGCACCACGGCGCGCTGCGTCAGCCGGCTCACCCAGCCGGGCCCGAGCCGCTGCCGCCCGCGCACCCGGTCGACGGTGACGGCGTCGCCGGTGAGCACGGCGAGCCGCAGATCGGGGCCGTAGGCCTTGGCGACCGAGCGCACGAAGGCCCAGTGCCGGGTGGTTCCGGCGAGCGGGTGCAGGGGGAGCTCGACGATCCCGTGGCCGTGGTCGTCCTCGACGAGCAGGGTCTCCGGATGCTCCCGCAGCACGGACCGCAGGGCACGCGCACGCGTGGCGCTCACGGCGGCGCCCGTCGGGTTCTGCGCCCGGTCCGTGACGATCAGCGCACGGGCACCGCCCTCCAGGGCGCGGCGCACGTCGTCGGCGCGCGGCCCCTCGTCGTCGACGCCGACGGGGACGGTACGCAGGCCGAGCGCCGGAACGAGGTCGAGGGTCCTGCCCCAGCCGGGGTCCTCGACGGCGACGGTGTCCCCGGGCTTGAGATGGACCGCGAGCACCCGCTCCACGCCGTCGAGCGATCCGCAGACCACGGCGAGCGGCCCTTCGGGTACCCCGTCGGCGGCGAGATCGGCCCGGGCGAGCCGCGCCAGCTCCGGTTCCACGGGAGCCTCTCCGTACAGCACCGGATCCCGATCGCCCTCCTCGGCCGCCGCCGCGAAGGCCGGCGCCAGCGAGGGCAGCAGCGCCGGGTCCGGATTGCCGCTCGACACGTCCCGCACGCCCTCGGGCACGTCCACCCGGATGTGGTCCCGCCCGGTGGTGGCCGGCGCGGACCGCACCCGGCTGCCCCGTCGCCCGGCGGTCTCGATGACCCCGCGCTCGCGCAGGGTCCGGTACGCGGCCGCCACGGTGTTGGGATTCACGCCGAGATGGGCCGCCAACTCCCGCATGGGTGGGAGCAGTTGGCCCGGCCGCAGCTCGCCGGACCCCACCGCGCGCTCGACGCTCGCGGAAATCTCCGCTGCACGCCGACCCTGGATCGGATAGTCTCCTAGCACAAAGCCCAGTATGCACTAGTGCAATGGAGAGCGCAATGCAGGGAACCGCGCAGACGCCGCCGCAGCCCGCCGCCGCCTACACCCCGACCGACCGCACCGTCCCCACGCGCTCCCCGGAGCGGGCCTCGTACGACAGGGAACTGGTGCACGCGATACTCGACGAGGGCTACGTCTGCCATCTCGGCTTCGTGCGCGACGGCGCGCCGGTGGTGCTGCCCACGTTGTACGGCCGGGTCGGTGAGCGGCTCTACGTGCACGGCTCGACGGGTTCACGCCCGCTGCGCGCGGCGGGCCAGGCCGACCCCGGCCTCCCGGTCTGCCTGACGGTCACCCACGTGGACGCGCTGGTCCTGGCCCGCTCGGCCTTCCACCACTCGATCAACTACCGCTCCGTGGTGGTGCACGGCACCGCCCACCAGGTGACCGACCCGCAGGAGAAGAAGGAGGCCCTGGACGCGCTGGTCGACCACGTCGTCCCGGGCCGCTCCCGCGACTGCCGGCCGGCCGACAAGAAGGAGCTGGCCGCCACCGCCGTGATCCGCCTCGACCTGAACGAGGTCTCCGCCAAGGTCCGCGCCGGCGGCGTCAACGACGAGCCGGAGGACCTCGCCCTCCCCCACTGGGCCGGTCTCCTGCCGCTGCGCAAGGGTTACGACACCCCGCTCGCCGACTCCGCGCTCGCGCCCGGCACCGAACTGCCCGGCTACCTGACGGCCCTGTGATGCTGATCCACCCCTGGGACGCGCCCCGCGACGACGCCGAGTGGCAACAGTGGCTGGCCGGCCACGACTTCGGGCAGCTCGCCGTCAACGGCCCACCGGGCGAGCCGCCCCACGTCCAGCCCCTGCACTTCGCGTACGACGCCGAGCGCGGCGAGGCCGTCACCCACCTCGCCCGGCCCAACCCGCTGTGGCCCGCCCTGGAGGCGAACCCGGAGGTGCTGCTGAGCGTGGTCGACGACTACGTGTACGTCCCCGGCCCGTGGCAGGCCGCGCCGGACGTCCCGGCCGAGCACGGCGTCCCGACCAGCTTCTACGCGGCCGTCCAACTCCGTTGCACCGCCCATGTCGTGGACGATCCGGCCGAGAAGGCCGCGCTCCTCAACCGCCAGGTCGGCCACTTCCAGCCGGAGGGCGGCTCCGCGCGGGCTGCGGTGGGCCAGGCGCCGTACGGCAGGATGCTGTCCGGGATCCGCGGGCTGCGGCTCCGAGTCACCGGCGTACGAGCGAAGTTCAAGTACGCCGGCAGCAAGCCCGCCCAGGTCCAGGACCGGATCGCGGCCGGGCTGGCCGGGCGGGGCGGTCCGCGCGACGCGGCGGCGCGTGAACTCCTGCTGCGCGCACGCGGAGCCTGACCCGGCGTCAACCCCGCATCGACTGCGCCGATACGGGGTCTGCCCGGGCATCACACCAACACCGGCTCCTCCTTCCGAGGCCGCGCACCCCGCGCCTCCGCCACCGCGAGTCCCGCGACCGAGCCGAGCATCAGCAGGGTGCCGGCCACGGTGGCCGCCGTGAGGTGCTCGCCGAGCAGGACCACGGCGAGCACGGCCGCGCTCACCGGTTCCAGCAGCATGATCACGGACACGGTGGCGGACCGTACGACGGCCGCGCCCGCGAAGTAGAGGCCGTAGGCGAGGGCCGTGGGGATCGCGGCGACATACGCCAGCAGCCACAGCAGCAGGACCGGTTCGGTGGTGTGCGGCACCAGTCCCTCGGCCAGGGCGAACGGCAGCAGGCACAGGCTCGTGACGGCGAACGCCCCGACGGACGTGGCGGCGGCGTCCGCCCCGCCGTCGCGGCCCCACCGGCGGGTGAGCAGGGTCATCACGCTGTAGCCGGCCGCCGACAGCAGCGCGAGCCCGACCCCCCACGGCCGTACGGTCGCTCCCCCGCCGCCGAGGACCAGGACGGCGAGTCCGGCGAGCGCACCGGCGACGGCGGCGGCCCCGCCGCGGCCGAGCCGCTCCCCGAGGGTCAGCCGCGCGCCGAGCGCGATGAGCACGGGCCCGGCGCCCAGCGTGACGACGGTGGCGACGGCGAGCCCGGTGGACTCCACGGCGGCGAAGTAGGCGGTCTGGAACACCGCGAGACCGAGACCGGTGACCCCGGCCCGCAGCGCCCTGCGGCGCAGCGGCTCCGCAGCGGCGGTCCTGCCGCGCGGACGCAGCAGTCGGGCGGCGAGCAGCAGCACGAGCCCGGCCGCGCAGCGCCAGAACGACAGGGCGACGGGCCCCATGTCACTGGCCCGGTAGACCAGGGAGGCGGCCGCGCCCGCGGTGCCCCAGGCGGCACCGGCGACGATCAGATAGAGGAGGCCTCGCCCGACGGGCAGGCCGGAGACAGCATTCGACACGTGTTCTCTCCGCAGACGCGCGACCCACGCGGGAAGCTCCGCGAGGTGCGCAGAAGTTCGGGGATGGGCCCCGGCTCAGCGGGGTCCGTGGACTTCGTCTGCGGGCAGCACCGTTCCGCCCGGCGACGTGCCGGGCGTGGTTTCCGGAGGGCCCGCCTCAGGCGGCCGGGGGCGGAAGAACGCGTGCGTCCGAATGCATGACCGGCACCCTATGCGGCCGTTCCGGGCGTGGACAACTCCCTTTCCGGGCCGCCGCTGGCCACCGGCCCACCGGAGCCCTTGGCGGGTGCGGACGACTGGGCGATGAACGCCCCCACCAGCACGATGGCGCCGCCCACGATCTGCGGCGCCGACAGGTGCTCGCCGAGCAGCACCCAGGCCAGGACGGTCGCGATGACGGCTTCGAGGCAGGCCACGACGCCCGCGACCTGCGGCGAGAGCCGGCGCACCGCCAGCACTCCGGTGACGTAGGCGAGGACGGTGGCCACGAGGACGATCCAGCCCAGGAGCAGGGCGGCGGCCACGGGAGTGCCGTCCATGGACGCGTCGTCCGTGAGCACGGACCATTCCATGGCCCAGGGGCGGGCGACGACCGTCAGCACGGCGGCGCCGACGAGCAGGCCGTACGCGATGACGCCGAGCGGGTCGGGTGCCTCGTCGCCGGCGTCGCTGCCCTGGTCGGACAGGACGAAGTAGCCCACCTGGCAGCAGGCGGCGCCGAGCGCGAGGAGCAGCCCGAGGGCGTCGAAGCTCAGGCCCGACCAGACCTCGACGACGCAGGCGAGTCCGCCGACCGCCAGGACCACACCGAGGGCGGCGGCGCGTGTCACGGGCCGCCGCTGCACGAACCGGACCCAGCCGAGGACGAGCGCGGGCGCCAGGTACTCGACGAGGAGGGCGACACCGACCGGGATACGGGAGATCGCGGCGAAGTAGCAGGCCTGCACCCCGGCCACCGCCAGCAGCCCGAACCCCGCGAGCAGCCCGGGGCGGCGGCGCAGCAGCGCGCGGTGGCGCACGGCCAGCGGCAGCATCACCAGCGCCGCGCCCGCCACGCGCAGCCACACCACGTGCAGCGGGTCGAGGCCCGCCTCGATCAGCGGCTTGGCCGCCACACCGGATCCGCCGAAGGCGACCGCGGACGCGAGCGCGAGCCCGAGCCCGACGCCCTTTCCATGGCCGCTCCGGCTGCTGTCATACGTACGCACCGGCACATGATGACAGGCGACGACAGGAGCGTCATCCCCTATGACACCTGTCTCACGAGGTGAACACAAGACCGTTCCTCAGGTTTCTCAGTACGTGGTCTCGCCGCCCCCGACGTACTCCTCGGACCAGTCCGCGAGCCGTGCGAACACCTCGCGCGCGTCGACGCCGGCGTGTTCCAGCACCTCTACGGCCCGCGCCTGCGGGTCCACGACGATCGCCGCGAGCAGGTCGACACCGCGGGCCGGTCCCGCGTCACGCCGCGCCGCGCGCTCGCAGGCGTACTCCTTCGAGGCCGCGGCCAGCGGCGAGAAACCGGCGCTCTCCGTCACGACGGGAACGGCCCGGGAGTCCTCGACGCCGCTCTGCCAGCGCAGGCCGTAGCCGATACTGCGCTGGACGAGATAGCCGAGCAGCCGGGCGATCTGCGCCGGATCACCGAAGACGGCACGCACCTCGGGGTCGGACTCCAGGAGCGAGTGCAGCAGATGAGCGGTGTCGATCTGGCGGTCCCCGTCCCTGACCGCCCTGCGCCGGGCACCGACGAGCACCGCTGCCAGCTCTGCGCTGAGCCTGGCATCGTTCTCCGCGCGGTGGATGCCCTGCTCGTGGGCCGACTGCCGGGGGATACGGGGTTGCACGCCCCTTACCCCATCAGTCCCGCGAGGCCGGGTCATCCCCGGCGGGAAGCATCTTCGCGTCCCACGGGGAGTGGATCCGACCGACCGGAATCTCCTCCCTACGGAGGAGATCCCGTCGTTTTTCCCGCAGGGGCGCGCGCCGTCTTGCCCGGCGCCCCGGAGGCAACCGAAGCGCCGTGTACGCACCCAGGCAGTTCATCGGAGGCGGCTCACCACAACGGCGCCCCGTGGATCACTCCACGGGGCGCCTGCCACCGGCCGGGAAGCCCGGGAGGTCCTCAGTCCTCGTCGGCCAGGATCAGGTACAGCTTCTTGCGGGCTTCGTTGATGACGCCGAGCGCCTTGTCCCGCTGCTCCTTGCTGCCGGTCTTCCAGACCTGCCCGAAGGCCTCCATCAGCCCGAAACCGGCCTGGCGGATCTCGCCGAGGGCCTCCCAGTCGACCCCGCGCGAGGCCTCCTCCCAGGGCGCCTCGGGACCCTCGTCGGCGGCGGCACGGCCCGCCTCGGTGAGCGAGAACAGCTTCTTGCCGCCCTCGGACTCACTGGCGATCAGGCCCTCGTCCTCCAGCAGCTGAAGGGTGGGGTACACCGAGCCGGGGCTGGGCTTCCACGCCCCGCCGCTGCGCTCGGCGATCTCCTGGATCATCTCGTAGCCGTGCATGGGCCGGTCCTTGAGCAGGGCCAGGATCGAGGCTCGTACGTCACCGCGCCGCGCCCTCCCCCTGGGCCCGCCGCGCCCTCGGCCGCCCCAGGGACCGGAACCGAAACCCGGTCCGAAGCCGGGGCCGCCCGGCCCGAAGGGACCGAAGGCCGCACGCACTCCGTCGAAGCCGCCCCGGCCGCGCCGGGGGCCGTCCTGCCGATGCCCGTGCTCGAATCCGTGGGTACGCATCACAACCACTCTCCATTCCATCGTTGATCCATCACGATGCTTCAACGATATATCGGAACAGTTCGACCGGCAAGCGTCTGTCGGCGCGGCCGGTGTCCCGTCTCATGCGCATTGGCCCCTGTCCCAGGTGATCTGGCACGACGCGCTCGTCGTCTCAGGTGATCTGGTCCGTTGGCGGGGTGGGAGGGCTTCTCATGTCACGCGAGACCTCGACCCGCACGGCGATGAAACCCCGGGATCTCGGTGAACAGCACGCGTCAATATGCTGGACCGATGACCTCGATCAAGAAGTTCCAAGTCACCTTCGACTGCGCAGAACCTGAGCGCCTCGCTCGCTTCTGGTGCGAGGTGTTGGGGTACGTCGTACCGCCGCCACCGGAGGGGTTTGCCACGTGGGACGACTTCAAGCGCTCGCAGCCACCCGAGCAGCGGGATTCATGGTTCGCCTGCATTGATCCCTCAGGTGTGGGCCCGCGACTGTACTTCCAGCGTGTCCCCGAAGGGAAGGCCGCCAAGAACCGGGTGCATCTTGACGTGCGGGTCGGCACCGGACTCGTGGGTGAAGAGCGCCTCGCCGCGCTTGAGGCCGAATGCGCACGACTGGTCCCGCTCGGCGCGGTACACGTGCGAACGCTGTATGACGGCACTGATTCGTGCATCCCGATGCTGGACATCGAGGGCAACGAGTTCTGTATCGACTGAGGGGCCGCGAACGTGTCCTCGAGACGTGCGTGATGGTCTGCGTCTCATTGAATCTGGCGCGCCGCAGACCACCGGCGCGATCCACTGAAGTCAGCCGCCGTGCTGGAGGCGCAAGCCGCGAGGGCGACCGCAGCCGCCGCCCCGCCGGTCGAGAGCCGCAGAACAGGTGCCGCAGAAAGATTCACCAGCAACAACTGGGCCCCACGCACACAGCACCCCAGAGAAAGGATCGGTTAGCGTGCGCTGCGTATCCCGAGAATGTATGCGGCAGTGAGCGCAACGGCACGGTCTTCGTCATGAGACAGATCCGCCAGGGCACGTGACGATGTGGTTCCCGGGATATCCGCGAGCGCCTGTGTCAGTCGTCGACGTGCAGACGATTCAACGGTGCCGTGGGCGAGGCAGTCAACGAGCCTGGTGGCGATCTGCTCCGCCAGCGCGGGATCACTCGCCAGCACGCTCAGCGCATCGGCCGCATCGACGTCATTCGCCTCCTCGACGACCATGTCGATGAGCGTCGGGACCGCGTCGGCTACTCCACGTGCCCCGAGCGCCAGAGCTGCGTACCTGCGGACCACGAGGTCGGGATTCGCGAGAGCGTCCCGCAGCAGTGCGGTCGCCTCCCCGTTCGGAATCTCGACGATGGACTGCGCGGCACGTTTCCGGACCTCGGCCACCGGTGAGCCGAGGCCCTCCGCGAGCAGGGCCAATCCGCCAACGCCCCATTGCGCCAAAGCCCATCGAAGGGCCCCAGCGACGTTCGGGTCCGTCTCGCTCAGCGCTGCCTCGACCAGTGCTTCCACTGGCACCGGAACCTCTTCGGCTGAGGACAAGGCCGCGCGTTGGCGCGTCCCAGCGCTCTGTGACCCCAACGCCTGGAGGAGTGCGACGATCTGGAGCACCTCCTCCCAGCCGGCAGGTTCCGCGGCACCGATCCGGCGGAGTCGCGTGAGCAGTTCCGTCTCACGCGCGATGCGCTCTCGTGTCTGGCGGATGAGGTCGTCGACGAGCTCCGAGGGCCGGAAGCCGGGATCATCCAGCGCGCGCCCGACTTCACGCAGCGACAGCCCCAATGACCGCAGGCTCTCGATATGGAAGATTCGCCGGATGTCCTCGCTGGAGTACTCCCGATAACCGGCGTCGGTACGACCCGTTGGCCGCACCAGGCCGAGCGACTCGTAATGCCTGAGCATGCGGGCGCTGACCCCGGACCGTCGTGCCACATCACCGATCAACACTGCCTATCACCCCTCCTGGCGGGTCGTGCCGAGGGCTACGATGCGCTTCGCCTCCTCGATCGCGAACTCGAATCCGGCCTCCGGGTTGCGCAACAGCCGTTCCGTGGCGATCGCGTGCTGACGCACGCGAGGGTCGAGATCCGTCATCGCGGCGCGCAGGGTCGGCATGATCACCTCACCGAGCGCGATCAGCGCCCGGCTGAGGCTCAACTGCGTCTCACGCTCGCCGCGCCCGAGCTGTGTCGCCAACGCTCCGGCCAACTGGGGTTCTTCACCTTCGGGCACGAGTACGACCGCTGCTCGCCAGGCGCTCCGCGCCACCTCGTCGTCGGCGTCGGCCAGAAGCGCCCGTGTGATCGCCGGCCACGCTTGCCGATCCCCGATCTTGGACAGTGTGTGCAACGCCTGGCTTCGTGCCTGCGCACGCTGCGAGCGGAGTTCATCGATGAGCTGTGGGACCGTCGTTGATGATGAGTGGCGGGTGAGTGCCCACGTAAGCATTTCGCGCACGTGGAATTCGGGCTCGATCGCGCATCGTTCGATGAGCTTGTCGATGAACCGCGGATCCGGGGTCGTGCCGACCGCCAGCGCTGCCCGCAGCCGGGCCGACGAGCTGCTGTTCTCCAGCCCCTGGAGAACTCGCATCGTGTTCGTGTCCTGTTTCGGCATGGCCATCGGGACCACCTCCTTGGCCACAGTGAAGCTCTTGTCACTGTGTCAAGGTCAAGCGGAGCCACGCCGAGAGATGGCCAGGCATCCCTGCCCTTGAGGGCGGCGGAAGCTCGCAGACGATCATCTCCGGGACGATCACCGGCTGGGCGGCGGCGCGTTCGAGACGCTCGTCGAGGGTCAGCAACGGCCGGTGCGGCAGCACCGAGCGAGACATCTTCAGCGCATCGGCCCAGCCCGGCGCATCAGCTCCGGTGCGGCCGTGCGGACCGGCGGCACGCTCGCGTCGGCTGACTTCGTCGAGGGCCTGAGCACCGCCGCGGTGGGCGCCCCGGTCGCGGCGAGGCGTTCCCGGGCGCTGTCGCCGCCCACGCCCCGTCTAGGGTGCGGACATGACCTCGCAGAGCTACCTCTCCGAACTGTTCTCGCTGGACGGCCGGGTCGCCGTGGTGACGGGCGGCAGCTCCGGCATCGGCCGGGCCATCGCCGGGGCTCTCGCGCGAGCGGGGGCGAGCGTGGTGATCGTGGCGCGCAAAGAGCCGGAACTGGCCGCCACGGTCGACGAGCTGGCGGCGGACGGATGCCGCGCGGCGTGGGTGAGCGCCGACCTCAGTACCCGCGACGGGGTGCGCGCGGCGGCGGAGCAGGCGGCCGAGGTCTTCGGCGAGCCCGACATCCTCGTCAACAGTGCCGGGATCAACCTGCGCCCGCCACTGAGCGAGCTGGGCGAGGACGTGTGGGACACCACGATGGCGGTGAACCTGGAGGCGCCCTACCTGCTGGGCCAGCGGTTCGGGCCCGGCATGGCCGAGCGGGGCTTCGGACGGATCATCCACATCACCTCCCAGCAGGCACACCGGGCGTTCGTCCAGAGCGGCGCCTACGGCGTCTCCAAGGGCGCGCTGGAGTCGCTGGCCCGCTCACAGGCCGAGGCCTGGTCGCCGTACGGCGTCACCTGCAACACGCTGGTGCCCGGCTTCGTCATGACCCCGCTCAACAGGCGGTTGTCGTCCGAGCCGGAGAAGGTGGCGGCGCTGGCCGCACGCACGATGATCGGGCGCAACGGTCTGGCCGAGGACTTCGCCGGAGCGGCGGTGTTCCTGGCCGGCCGCGCCTCCGGCTACATCACCGGGCAGGCGATCTTCGTCGACGGCGGGTTCTCCGTTCACTGAGCCCGACGAGGGCGCGAAGAGGAAGGACGGCACCCCTCTGGCGCGGAAACCCGAACGACCGTAAGGCGTCGCCGAGACGGGCGTGACCGCGGGGGAAAACCGGTCCAGCACTCCTGAATTGGCCTTGGGCTGTGCCTTCGCACAGCGTCTAGCGTCGGGGCATGCGGATTCGAATCGTCGACGCCTTCACCGACCGCCCCTTCGCCGGCAACCCGGCCGGCGTCCTGCTCCTGGACGACACGGACGCCTTCCCGGACGAGACCTGGCTCCAGAACGTCGCCCTGGAGGTCAACCACGCCGAGACGGCCTTCGCCCACCCCCTGCCCGAGGGCGGCGAGGCCGACTGGGCGCTGCGCTGGTTCACGCCCGCCACGGAGGTCGCGATGTGCGGCCACGCGACCCTCGCCACCGCCCATGTCCTGCACACCACCGGCGCCCACCAGGGCCCGGTGCGGTTCGCCACCCGCAGCGGCGTCCTGATCGCCACGCCCGCCGAGGACGGCTCCATCACACTGGACTTCCCGACCGCCCCGCTCACCCCGGTCGACCTCCCCGACGGGGTCACCGAGGCCCTCGGCGCCGAGCCGCGCGCCGCCTTCGACACGGGTCCGAACATCGGCGACCTGCTCCTGGAGGTCGCCGACGAGAAGACGGTGCACGGCCTCGCCCCCGACCTCAAGGCCCTCGCCGCCCACTCCGAGCGCGGCATCATCGCCACCGCCCGCGCCGAGGACCCCGCCCGGGGCTACGACTACGTCTCCCGCTGCTTCTTCCCGAACGTCGGCATCGACGAGGACCCGGTCACCGGCAGCGCCCACACCGCCCTCGCCCCCTACTGGGCCGAGCGCCTCGGCAGCCCCGACCTCACCGGCCTGCAGGCCTCACCCCGCTCCGGCCGCGTCCGCACGCAGCTGCGCGGCGACCGCACCCTGCTGAGCGGACGGGCCGTCACCGTCATCGAGGGCGAGCTCCTGGCGTAGCGGCACGGCAGGACCGTACGAACGGAAGGCGCATACGAACAGAAGGGGCGTACGGAAAGCCCGTACGCCCCTCCCTCAGCCGCTCATGGCGTCGGCAGCCACCCCACCTTGCCCGCCAGCAGCGCGTACCCCACGAACGCCCCGATGTCGAGCAGCGAGTGCGCCACCACCAGGGGGCCCACCCGCCCCCAGCGCCGGTACAGGTAGACGAAGACCACGCCCATGACCACGTTGCCGATGAAGCCGCCGATGCCCTGGTAGAGGTGGTACGAGCCGCGCAGCACGGAGCTGGCCACCAGCGCGGTGCCCGGGGTCCAGCCCAGCTGGCCGAGCCGGCGCAGCAGGTAGCCGACGACGATCACTTCCTCCAGGACCGCGTTCTGGATCGCCGACATGACCAGCACGGGGTACTTCCACCACACGTCGGGCAGTGCCTCGGGCACCACGGTGAGGTTGAAGCCGAGGCCGCGGGCGGCCAGGTAGAAGGCGATGCCGGTACTGCCGATGACCGCGGCGATCGCGGCGCCGCGGCCGAGGTCCGGCCAGGGCCGGGTGCGGTCGAAGCCCAGGGTGCGCAGGCTCTCGCGCTCGCGCAGCAGGAAGTGGGCGACGAGCGCCACGGGCACGAGTGCCGTGGCGATCCCGAAGAGCTGCCAGGCGAGGTCCAGCCAGGGCCGGCCGGGCGCGGCGGAGGCGTTGAGGGTGGCGGCCTGGTCCTTGAGGCCGCCCGGTTTGGTGACCGATCCGATGAAGCTGATTAGCGCGGACACGCCGCTCGCGCCGAGCGACAGCCCGAGCACGAGCAGCGTCTCGTTGCGGAGCATCCGCCGCGAGAGCCGCTGCTGGGGGAAAGATTCGGGAAACGATTCGGCCCCCGGGCCCGCCTCCGCCTGCACACCTGCCTCCACTTCACCGATCCGTTCGGATCAGTATGGGGGCAGCAGGATGTCACCCCGGCGGCGCGTCAGCCCAGCGGCACCGGCTCCGGCAGCCCCACGGGCCAGGTGTGCACCGGGTCGCCCTTGTGCATCAGCTCGCGGTAGCGCCGGGTCGTCGCGGCCAGCGCCGCCTCACGCGAGAGCCCCTGCTCCAGGGCCCGGTGGAAGGTCGCGGCCTGCCAGGTCGCACCGTTCACCCGGCGCCGGCACCGCTCCTCGATGACGCCCAGGTACAGGTCCCGGTCGGCGGGCTCGACGCCCCACGCGTCCAGGCCGGCCTCGGCCAGCGGCAGCAGTTCGTCGCGTACCAGGCTGACGGCGTCGACCTCGGCCGTACCGCCGTAGCGGCCGCGCCGGGGCCAGACGAGGCGGGCGTCGATGCCGTGCTTGCAGGCGGCGTCGAAGTTGGCGGCGGCCGCCTCGAAGGGCAGCCGGGTCCACACCGGCCGGGCGTCCTCGGCGAGGGCGCGGACGACGCCGTAGTAGAAGGCCGCGTTGGCGATGACGTCGGTGATGGTGGGCCCGGCGGGCAGCACCCGGTTCTCGACGCGCAGGTGGGGGACGCCGTCGGCGATGCCGTAGACCGGGCGGTTCCAGCGGTAGACCGTGCCGTTGTGCAGGACGAGTTCGGCGAGCTTGGGTATACCGCCCTGGTCCAGCACCTCCAGGGGGTCCTCGTCGTCGCGGATCGGCAGCAGCGCCGGGAAGTAGCGCAGGTTCTCCTCGAACAGGTCGTACGCCGAGGAAATCCACCGCTCCCCGAACCAGGTGCGCGGCCGCACACCCTGCGCCTGGAGTTCGGGCGGGCGGGTGTCGGTGGACTGCTGGAACAGCGGCGGCCGGGACTCGCGCCACAGCTCCCGGCCGAACAGGAACGGCGAGTTGGCGCCGACGGCGATCTGGGCGGCGGCGACCGCCTGGGCCGCGTTCCACACGTCGGCGAAGCGGGCCGGGGTGACCTGGAGGTGCAGTTGCACGGAGGTGCAGGCGGCCTCGGGCGCGATCGACTTCGACGTGCAGGTGAGGTGCTCGACCCCGTCGATGTCGAGCGTGAAGTCCTCGCCCCGGGCGGCCACGATCTGGTCGTTGAGCAGCGTGTAGCGGTCGACGTCGGAGAGGTTGGAGGAGACCAGGTCGTCACGGTCGAGCGTCGGCAGAATACCGATCATCACGATTCCCGCGTCGACCTCTCCCGCTTTCCGCTCGGCATATGCCAGCGAGGTGCGGAGTTCCTCGGCGAGCCGGTCGAATACCCTCCCACCCAGGCGGTGTGGGGCTATGTTGACTTCCAGATTGAACATGGCGAGTTCTGTTTGGAAATCGCGGCTCGCGATGCGCTCGAGGACTTGCGCGTTCAACATTTTCGGCATGCCGTCGGCGCCCGTGAGATTCAATTCGATCTCCAGCCCCATGAGGTTCTTCGGGCGATCGAACCGCTTCTGAGCCAGGAGCCGCTCCAGGCCCGTCAGGCACCGGCGGAGCTTGTCGCGGTAGAGCTGGCGATCGGACAGGTCGAAGTGACCTGCCACGACCTTCTCCCCCATCGCAGCATCCCTCCTCGGTTGGGCGGGCCGACGATCCGGCCACGGGCGTCCCGGTCAGCAGTGATGATGCCCAGCCGAAGCGATCGATAACGTCCCGCGCGGCCCCGCCGCACGCTACGCTGGTCGATCGTGACCGGTGGCACATTCACCGGGCATGGCGCACTGCGCAGTTTCGGGCGCCCGCGAAGTCGTGAAAAACGCCGATGAGAATAGGCCGACCGCTTCGCGCACATTTTCCGAGGTCATCGCCGCGCACCCCGCCTGGAATCGGGATGATTCCCGCATATCTCCGACCGAATGTACCCTTGTTCTACTCGCCGGAAACGGCTAGATGAAACACAGGCTGAACACGTGTCGTATAAACTCCGCGAACAAGGCAGAAGGTTGGCGCCCACGGTCACGGATCCTGTCGACGAGGTGTCGTGCGGCAGACCTCACCCTCACCTCTCGTTCTCAGACCCCGGCCCCCGCCTCTCTGACCTCTCGCGAGCAGACAGCGCCGTCCGCCACGCCCTCGCGCCACCATGCCTTCGAATGAGAGGCGACCCACCATGCCGCTGCATGTCCCCCCGGCTCCCGCGCCCGCACTGCGTTCCGTCCTGACTGCGCTCTCCTCCCCCACCGCCGTCCGCGAGGCCCGAACTCCCTCCCTGCTCGGCGCCCAGGGACCCGCCACACCCGAGCTCCCGCTGCCCGTCCACGTCCTCGACCGGATCACCCCCGAGGGCGTCGCCGCCACCCGGCTGACGGGCTGGCGCTTCCTGATCCGCTGCGGCGACCGCGCGGTGGCCGCGGCGGAGACGATGCTGACCCCCGACGGCTGGGCCTTCTCGCACTTCTTCGAGGGCCCCTACATCGCCTCCACCGAGCGGGCGCTGCGCCAGGCCGAGTCGGTGACCCAGCCGTACCAGCCCCGCCTGCTGTCGGTACCCGGCCTGTACATGCTGACGCTCTGGTTGCACGGCGACTGCACCGCGGACGCCGCCTCCGGCCATCCCGCCGCCACCGACCTGCTCGTCCCGCTGGCGCCCGCGCCACCCGGCATCGCGGCCCACCGCCCGCACCGGGTCGAGGAACTGCTCCCGGTGCTGACCCACCGGGGAACTCCCCCCACCCCCCTGCTCGGCTCACCCGCCTGACGCGCGCCAAGCCCGGCAGCCGGAAGACCCGCGTACCCCGTCGCCGAAATCCCGGGCGACGGGGTACGACATTGTTTCCGGCGCCCCTCGACCACTCCCTATTCTCCCTATTCACTCACACGAGCAATTAGGCGCTCTTACGAGCCGCAGAACCGCTCGAAAGAGCCGGAAACCGCTCGGAAGAGCCGTCAAGACCCGCCGCCCCGGCCGGACTAGCCCCATCCGGCCACCGCGAACCACCCAAAGGGACAGTCCAGTTGGGATGAACCGTCCGCGCGGGTGATGCGTCATCAACCTGTGAGAAGCGGTGCTGCGAAATCCCTGCGGATCGACGCCCGTGGGGCAACACTGGGTTCCGACCACTTACACAACGGGGGGCGGCCATGAACGAGGCTCCGAGCCGCGGAACAGACACGACAGCCATCTCACCCATCACGACAGAGCGAAAGATCCCACCCATGTGCCAGCATCAGCCACCGTGCCCTTCAGCCGACTCCGCCGACCGGGAATCCGCCCGTCTCGTGGCGCACCACCCGGAGCAGGGATGGAGCCTGCTGTGCAACGGCGTGGTCCTTTTCGAGGACACCGGTGAGCTCCTGCCGGACGGCCGGATCATCGCCCCGCACCGTCCGCTGGACAGCAGCCGGGTCATGACCGCCGCCTAGGGCACCACCGGGCGGAGCGACACCCCGCCCAGACATGAGGGGCCGGCCCGCAGGACTCCCTGCGCACCGGCCCCGACGCGCGTCCAGGAGCGGTCACTCACCGTGGTCCTCCGTGCGAGCGAGGTGCGCGTGCCCGTACGGCTTCCCGGGAACGCCCGTTTTCCGGAAGACTCCTGGAAGTTTCGCCGTACCCGTCGACGGAGGTGGGGGAAGTGGCAGCACGTGAGGCCGACGCCGAGGCGGCTTCCGAGGACCGGGGCAGGGTCACGATCACGGAGATCGCCCGGCAGGCCGGGGTCTCCGTGCCGACCGTGTCACGGGTCGTCAACGGCCGCTCCGACGTGTCACCCCAGACCCGGGCCCGGGTCGAGGACCTGCTGCTGCGGCACGGCTACCACAAACGCCCCGCCGCCTCCGGCACCCGCGCCGCCCTGCTCGACCTGGTCTTCAACGACCTCGACAGTCCCTGGGCGGTGGAGATCATCCGCGGCGTCGAGGAGGTGGCGCACGCGGCCGGGGTCGGCACCGTGGTGTCGGCGCTCCACGGGCGCTCCGGCGACGCCCGCGAGTGGATGCGCAACCTGCGGGCCCGCGCCTCCGACGGCGTCATCCTCGTCACCTCGGCCCTGGAACCGACGCTGCACGAGGAGTTGCGGATCCTCGGCGTGCCGCTGGTGGTCGTCGACCCGGCGGGCTCCCCGGCCCTGGACGTGCCCACCATCGGCGCGGCGAACTGGTCGGGCGGCATGACGGCCACCGAGCATCTGCTGTCCCTCGGCCACCGCAGGATCGGCCTGATCGCCGGTCCGCCCCGGCTGCTGTGCTCGCGCGCCCGGCTCGACGGTTACCGCGCGGCGCTGGAAGGCTCCGGCATCGCTCTCGACGAATCCCTGATCGTCCCCGGCGACTTCCGCCCCGAGTCCGGCTTCACCGGCTGCACCACCCTACTGGACCTGCCCGAGCCGCCGACCGCGGTGTTCGCGGCCAGCGACCAGATGGCCCTCGGCGCGATCGAGGCGCTGCGCCGCCGGGGGCTGAGGGTGCCGGAGGACATGAGCGTGGTCGGTTTCGACGACCTTCCGGAAGTCCGCTGGTCGGCTCCGCCCCTGACCACCGTCCGCCAGCCGCTCACCGACATGGGCAAGCTCGCGGTCCGCACGGTGCTGCGGCTGGCCCGCGACGAGCAGCCGGACTCGCCGCGGGTGGAACTCGGCACCGAACTGGTGGTGCGGGCGAGCACCGCACCACCAGCGGCCGTGTGAGGACGGTCGGTTACGACAACGCCTCGCGGATCGCGTAGTACGCCGGCTTGGGCCGCAACTGCTCGTCCCACGGCAGCGCCGCGCCCTCGCCGGGGAAGAACCCCGGGATCCACGAGTACCTGTCGGTGTAGTCCCAGAGGGTGATCCCCACGCACCGGCGTACGGCCAGACACGCCTCGGTCAGCTCCCGGTACCACTCGGCCTGCTGGGCCAGCTTCTCCTCGGTCGCGGGCAACTGCATGCGCACGTCGACCTCGGTCAGAGAGGTGTCGAGACCCAGCCGGGAGAAACGGCGCAGATTGTCCTCCAGCGTGTCCGGATAGCCGTACTGCAGGGCGAGATGGGCCTGGAAGCCGATCCCGTGCAGGGGCACGCCCTTCGCCTTCAGCTCCTTGGCCAGCCGGTAGTAGGCGTCGCTCTTCGGGCCGATCGCCTCGATGTTGTAGTCGTTGAGGTACAGCTTGACGCGCGGGTCGGCCTGGTGCGCCCAGCGCAACGCGTCGGCGATGTAACCGGGGCCGAGCGTCTTGTAGAAGATGCTCTCCCGGTAGGTGCCGTCCTCGTTGAACGCCTCGTTGACGACGTCCCAGGCGAACACCTTGCCCCGGTAGTGCCGTACCTCCGTCTGGACGTGCTTCTTCAGTACGGCCCTCAGCTCGGCGGCCGTCCACTCACGGCTCGTGAGCCAGCCGGGCAGCTGGCTGTGCCAGACGAGGGTGTGGCCGCGTACCTTCTGGTGGTTGGCGCGGGCGAGGTTGACGATCTCGTCGCCCTTGGAGAAGTCGAACACGCCCTGCTGGGGCTCGGTGGCGTACCACTTCATGCCGTTGCCGGGGGTGATCTGGTCGAACTCGCTGCCGAGGATGGCCTTGTAGGGCTCGTCGCTGAGTTCGGGGTTGTCGGTGGCGCTGCCGAAGTAGCGGCCGTGGCGCTGGGCGAGGTCGGCGAGGGTGGGCGGGTCCTCCTTCGCCTGGGCGGCCGGGCCGGTGGCGACACCGGCGGCGACCAGCACGGCGGCCAGCGCCCCGGCCAGTCTGAGCCGGGTGCGGGAGCGGATGGTCGTACTGCGCATGGTGCGACTCCTCACGGTTGGGTGGTGGGTGAGCCGTACGTCCGCGGGCGCGTGTCATCCCTTCGTGGCGCCGGCGGTGAGGCCGCCGACGAGCTGGCGCTCGGCGACCGAGTAGAAGGCGAGGGCGGGGACCATCGCCAGGACCAGGTAGGCGAACACGCGGGCGTATTCCGTGGCGTACTGGCCCTGAAACTGCTGGACGCCGATGGGGATGGTCCACCACGTGTCCTCGGTGAACACCAGCAGCGGCAGGAAGAAGTTGTTCCAGCTGGTGACGACGGCCAGGACCGAGACCGTGCCCAGCGCGGGCCGGGCCATGGGCACCAGCACCCGCCAGAAGAAGGCGAGCGGGCCGCAGCCGTCGAGCGTGGCCGCCTCCTCCAGTTCCCCGGGGATCTCCCGGAAGAAGCCGCGCAGGATGATGATGGTCATCGGCAGTCCGAAGGCGGCCTGCGGCAGGATCACGCCCAGCGGGTTGTCCAGCAGCCCCATGGAGCGCAGCAGCAGGAACAGCGGCAGCGCGGCCACCGCGAAGGGGAACATCAAACCCATCGTGAACAGCGTGAACAGCGCCTCCCGCCCGCGGAAGGCGAACCGGGCGAAGGAGAACGCGGCGAGCGCGGACACCGCGACCACGAGGACGGTCGTGGCCACCGCGATCAGCGTGCTGTTGCCGACCAGCCGCCAGAAGTCGCCGGAGCCGAGGATGCCGGTGTAGTTGGAGGCCACCCACGACTCGGGCAGACCGACCGGGTTGCGGGACAGCTCGTCGGTGGACTTGAAGCCGGACAGCACGGCGTACAGCAGCGGCGCGGCCATCACCGCGCCGACGAGGACGAGGATCACGTGCAGGGGCAGGGTCTTCCCGGTCTTGGGGGTCTTCCCGGTGTTCCCGGTGTTCCTGCGGGAATTGACCGTCACTTGCCGTCCCCCCTCATCGTCGTGGTGGCGCCCTGCAGGTCGCGGCGGAGCACGAACCGCTGGTAGGCGAGGGCGAAGACGAGGCTGATGCCGAACATGGCCACGCTGATCGCGCTGGCGTAGCCGACCTGGTAGCGCTTGAAGCCGTACTGGAACATGGTCACGGCCATCGTCTCGGAGTGGTGGTCGGGCCCGCCCTGGGTGACCACCCACACCAGGTCGAACAGCTGGATCGACCCGATGACGGACAGGAAGACGCTGATGCGCAGGGTGGGCGCGAGCAGCGGCAGGGTCACGCTGCGGAAGCGCTGCCAGGGCCCGGCGCCGTCGATGAGCGCGGCCTCCGTCAACTCCCGCGGAATCGACTGGAGTCCGGCCAGGTAGAGCATCATGTGGAAGCCGAAGTACTTCCAGATCATGACCAGGAACAGGGTCGCCATGACCATGGACGGGTCGGCGAACCACTCCCCGCCCAGCCCGTCGAGGCCCACACTGCCCAGGATCTGGTCGGCGAGGCCGTCGTCCGGCGCGAAGATCATGCTGAACAGCACACCGGTGATGGCCTCCGACAGCACGTACGGCGCGAAGAACAGCATCCGGTACACGGCCCGGCCGCGCAGCCGCTGGTTGAGCAGGACGGCCATGGCGAGCGCGAACGGCAGCTGGATGGCCAGGGACAGGACGACCAGGACGAGGCAGCGCCACAGGTCGCCGAGAAACACCGGGTCCTGGAAGAGCCGGGTGAAGTTGTCGGCGCCGACGTAGTCGGAGGGCATGCCGAAGCCGCCCCAGCGGAAGAAGGCGGCGTAGAGGGCGAACAGGATCGGCAGCAGCACCAGCACGCCGAACAACACCAGGGCGGGCAGCTGGAAGCCGACGGCGGTGAGCCAGTTGAGCGTGCGTCGGCGCCTGCGTCCCCGGGCCCGCTCGGCGGACGGGGGCGGCAGGCCGACGTCGGGGCCGGTCCGCTTGTCCGGCAGGAACGTGGAGGTCATCGCCGGCTACTGCTCTTCCTTCGCGGTCTTCGTGATCGACTCGGTGACCTGCTCAGGGGACTTCGAGCCGGCGATGAGCGCGGCGACGCTGTCGTTGACCTCCTGGCCGACGGCGGGCGCGTACGCCTGGTCGAGGTAGAGCTGGAATCCGGTGGCGGCCTTCAACTGCTTCTGCACCGCTTGGAGGTTGGGTCGGTCAGGGCGCTCTCGGCAGCCGGGACGACCGGGATGACACCGGTCTTCTTCACCAGTTCCTTGTCGGTGGCCTCCGAGGCGAAGAACTTCAGGAAGTCGACGGCCGCCTGCGGGGCGCCCCGGCGCAGGGCGTGCCCGCCGCCTCCGCCGAACACCTCGGTCAGGGCGCCCTTGCCGCCCTCCACCGTGGGGAACGGGAAGAAGCCGAGGTCCTTGCCGAGGCCCTTGCCCGCGTCGGCCTGGACGACCGGGGCCCACTGGCCCATGAGTTCCATCGCCGCCCTGCCGTTGCCGACGGTGGCGGCCTGGCCGGTGGGCGTGGAGTAGGCGGCGCCGAGGAAGCCCTTCTGGAACGGCTGGAGGTCTGCGAGTTCCTTCAGGTGCCGTCCGGCCTCGACGAACGGGGCGTCGGTGAAGTCCTTGTCGTCGTACGCCTTCTGCAGCGCGTCGGCGCCGGCGGTGCGCATCGCGAGGTAGGCCCAGTAGTACATGCCGGGCCACTTCTCCTTGCCGGCCAGGGCGAGCGGGGTGACGCCGGCCGACTTCAGTTTCTCCACGGCGTCGAGGAAGCCGCCCCAGGTGGTCGGGGGCGTGCTGATCCCGGCCTTCTTGAAGAGCGCCTTGTTGTACCAGAAGCCGATCATGCCGATGTCGAACGGGATGCCGTACACCTGCTCGTCGAAGATGTACGGCTCCTTCGCGACCGGCAGCAGGCCGTCGGCGAAGTCCTGGGTCCGGTCCGTGAGGTCCTCGACGAGCCCGGCGTCGACCTGCTGCCTGAGCACGCCGCCGCCCCAGGTGTGGAAGATGTCCGGGAGCTTCCCGGAGGCGGTCAGGGCCGTCATCTTCGACTTGTAGGCGTCGTTCTCCAGCTGGACGATCTTTATCTTGACCTTGGGGTTCTGCGCCTCGAACTTGCGGGCGAGGCCCGCCCAGACGGTCTTGGCGGGCTCGGTGGTGGAGATGTTCCACCATTCGATCGTGGTCGTCCCCGACGACCCTCCGTCCGAGTCTCCGCCGCAACCGCTCAGTGCCGTCATGCCCAGACCGGCCGCGGCGGAGGCCGCCAGGAAGCCGCGGCGGGACAGTGCCGGGTCGCCCATCATGCGCTCCTTGGGTACGGGACGGCGCTTTCACGTCCGCCCTGGTTCGAAACTTTCGGAATAGATCCAGAAAGCTGCGTTGTTGCCGCACCCTAGAGACAGCCGCCAAACGGTGGCAACCCCTTGTACGCGGTGAATCTGACGCCGACTCGCACGGCGTTCGGGGCGCTTGGCGCCCCGACGTGCGGACCGACACTTTCCGGCGCCTTCCGGAAAGTCACCGGGACGCGGCAACGCCTCCGGGGACGTACTCGAACCAGTCGAACGCCGCGCTGCCCTCGGTGACGTACATGCCGATCACCCGCCCGGTGAAGCCGCCGGCGACCTGGGTGGAGAGGTAGCGGCCGTCGAGTTCGGCCAGCGGGGTGCCGTCGTCGAGCGAGAAGGCCAGCGTGTCGGGGCCGCCGGCCCGGAGGCCGGGTGCCTCCTGGCCGGGGGTGGACACCGTGGGCGGTACGACGGACGCCGTACGGGCCTCGACGACCAGCGTGACCGGTCCGGGCGGCACCGGGCGCCGGGCGAGGACCTGCCGCACCGGGCCGATCCGGGCGATCACGCTCGCCTCTCCCCCGGCGACCTCCAGGTCGTAGTGGTGGGCTTCGTCCATGCGCACGGAGAGTCCGGCGCGAGCCGTTCCGGGTTCCAGGCGGGCCGTGACCCGGCAGTCCGGATGCCGCTGGCGGCGGCCGACGAAGGTGTGGCCCGGCCGGTCCAGGCTGTCGCCCGTCGCGGTCAGCGTCAGCCATCCGGGCCGGTCGGTCAGCGACCAGGAGCCCTCGGGCCTGCGCCGCGGGGAGATCCAGTACGGCGCGAGGTGCGCGGTGTCGAAGCCGTCCCGCACCGGCTCGGGTTCGACGGGGTGCCAGGCCGCGGGCGCCGGATGCCATTCGCGCACCGGGCCGACGCGCGGCCAGCCGTCCACCCACTCCACCGGGGTCAGGAAGGTCTCGCGGCCGAGGACGTGGAAGCCCGGGAACCAGCCGCGGGGGCGGGTGCCGAGCAGGAGCATCCACCAGGTGCCGTCGGCCGCCTGGACCAGGTCGGCGTGGCCGGTGCACTGGATGGGCAGGTCGGTGCTGCGGTGGGACAGTATCGGGTTGGCCGGCGCGGGTTCGAACGGCCCCCGCGGGGAGCGGGCGCGTGCGATCGACACGCTGTGGCCGTGGGCCGTACCGCCCTCCGCCAGCATCAGGTACCACCAGTCGCCGACGCGGTACAGGTGCGGGGCCTCCGGATGCTGCATTCCCGTCCCCGACCACACCGGCAACGGGCCTTCGAGCACCTTGCCCGTCGCCGTGTCGATGCGCGCCACGCGTACCCCCGAGACGGCGCACCAGCAGGAGCCGTCCTCGTCCCAGGCGAGATCGGGGTCGATCCCGGGCAGGTCGATCCAGACCGGATCCGACCACGGCCCCTCGGGACGGTCGCTGGTGACGAGGAAGTTGCCGCCCGCACCCACGGTGGTGGTGATCATGTAGAAGCGGCCGTCGTGGTACCGGAGGGTGGGGGCGTAGATGCCGGCGGAGGCCGGCAGGTCGTCCGGGAACGCCAACTGCCCCGGGTCCAGGACGTTGCCGATCTGCCGCCAGTGCACGAGGTCACGGCTGTGGAAGAGCGGGACGCCGGGGACGTACTCGAAGCTGGAGCACACCAGATAGTGGTCCTCGCCCACCCGGCAGACACTGGGGTCGGGATGGAAGCCGCCGATCACGGGGTTGTCGTACGTCCGCATGTGCGTCAGTCCCTTCGAGCGTCACGTCCTCGGCGGTGTCGGCCGAGGCGAAACTTTCGGATGATCTGGCGAACGTTACGTCGCTGAACTCTAGGTGGCCCCCGACTCAGGGACAAGACGGCGTACCTCGTGCTGCGGCCGGGCCGATGCCGACTCGCCGTCTGCAGTATGTGACGCAGGGTGTCCACCCGTGTGCGACCCGGTCGCGTCGGTCCCCTCCGGCGGGGACCGCCCTCCACCCGCCCGTCAGCTGCGCTTTTGCGATGCGCTGACGCTTCCCTCGAGGGCTGTGGGCATTCGCGCGCCCACTCTTAACGGAAGCTTGACGCGCTCCGCCCGCTCATCCGTGGGCCTGCACGTCACTCTCTGCTTACGCTGGTCGCCGCCGTCCGCGTCGGGGCGAGCACCCCGGGCTGAGCCGCACCGCAGGAGAGCACCTCGTATGGCCACCATCGAACAACCGCCCAGTCGCCTGCGGAGCTGGATGCTGGAAGGCCTGTCCGACATGGGCAGGAGCGGCGGCCACACCGGGCCGCACGCCGAACCCGAACCCCCGCACCAGGGCCAGCCCTGGTACCGGGTCATGTGCCTGACCGGTGTCGACTACTTCTCCACCCTGGGCTACCAGCCCGGCATCGCCGCCTTGGCGGCCGGGCTGCTCTCCCCCGTCGCCACCATCGTGCTGGTGCTCGTCACCCTGGCCGGTGCCCTGCCCGTCTACCGCCGGGTGGCCGAGGAGAGCCCCCACGGCGAGGGCTCCATCGCCATGCTGGAACGGCTGCTGTCGTTCTGGCAGGGCAAGCTGTTCGTCCTGACCCTGCTCGGCTTCGCCGCCACCGACTTCCTGATCACCATCACCCTGTCGGCCGCCGACGCCTCCACCCACCTGGTGGAGAACCCCCACCTGAACAGCGTGCTGCACGACCAGCGGATGCTCATCACCCTGCTGCTGGTCGCCCTGCTCGGCGCGGTGTTCCTCAAGGGCTTCCTGGAGGCCATCGGCGTGGCGGTGGTGCTGGTGGGCGTCTACCTGGCGCTGAACGCCGTCATCGTCATCGTCGGGCTGTGGCACGTGATGACCGCCGGCCATGTGGTCACCGACTGGTCCATTGCCCTGACCACGGAGCACGGCAACGTCCTGGCCATGGTCGGCGTGGCCCTGCTGGTCTTTCCCAAGCTCGCGCTCGGCCTGTCCGGTTTCGAGACCGGCGTCGCCGTCATGCCTCACGTCAAGGGCGACGACACCGACACCGAGGAGGACCCGGCGGGCCGGATCCGGGGCACCAAGAAGCTGCTCACGGCGGCCGCGCTGATCATGAGCGTCTTCCTGATCACCACCAGCTTCATCACCACCCTGCTCATCCCGGAGAAGGAGTTCGAGGACGGCGGACAGGCCAACGGCCGCGCCCTGGCCTATCTGGCGCACAACTACCTGGGCAGCGCCTTCGGCACCCTCTACGACGTGGCGACCATCGGCATCCTGTGGTTCGCCGGCGCCTCCGCCATGGCCGGGCTGCTCAACCTGATGCCGCGCTACCTGCCCCGCTACGGCATGGCCCCGCACTGGGCCCGCGCCGTACGCCCGATGGTCATCGTCTTCACGCTCGTCGCCTTCCTGGTCACCTGGATCTTCGACGCCGACGTCGACGCCCAGGGCGGCGCCTACGCCACCGGTGTCCTGGTGCTGATCAGCTCCGCCGCGATCGCGGTGACCATCGCCGCGCGCAAGGCCCGCCAGCGCAACTGGACGCTCGTCTTCGCGGTGATCTCGGCGGTGTTCCTCTACACCACGGTCGCCAATGTCATCGAACGCCCGGACGGTGTGAAGATCGGCGCCTGCTTCATCGCCGGCATCATCCTGCTCTCCCTCGTGTCCCGGCTGGCCCGCGCCTTCGAGCTCCGCGTCACCAGCGTCACCCTGGACCCGATGGCGGAACGCTTCATCCGCGACATGGCCAGCCGCACGATCCGCTTCATCGCCAACGAACCCGATCGGCGCGACAAGGCCGAGTACCGCGACAAGATCGAGCAGATACGCCACGACAACGACGTCTCCGTCCAGGAGGACTTCGTCTTCGTGGAGGTCACCGTCACCGACCCGTCGGAGTTCGAGGCCGGCCTGACCGTCCGCGGCGAAGTCCTGCACGACCGCTACCGCGTCCTGACGCTGGAGTCCTCCTCCATCCCCAACGCCCTGGCCGCCCTTCTCCTTCACGTCCGCGACGCCACCGGCCGCATCCCCCACGTCTACTTCGAGTGGACCGAGGGCAACCCCTTCGCCAACTTCCTGCGCTTCTTCCTCTTCGGCCAGGGCGAGGTCGCCCCCGTGACCCGGGAGGTCCTGCGCGAAGCCGAACCCGACCGGCAGCGGCGGCCGAGGGTGCACGTGGGCTGAGACGGGAGGAGCCGGGCCTCGGGCAGCCCTGTCACCGGACACTCAGCTCCTGGGCGCCTTCCCGTCGATCCCGCACCGCTGGATCGCGAGGTGCTCAGCCCCTGGACGCCCTTCTGCCGAACCCCCGCCGCGGCGGCCGCACCACGACCTGCCCGAAGCTGATCGCACCGGCGATCTCCACCCGCAGGACCACAGGTGCGTCGGTCATGACGGACCGACGCGTCGTGAACCTGCTGGTCTTGATCGTGGAGTAGTCGGCCGCGAGGGAGTCGGTGTCCACCACGACCTCCGGGCGGGTCACCAGTCTCAGGACACCGCCGCGCATGTCGAGGTCGATGCGCAGGGTGTCGTGCGTGATCACCGCCTGGGTGAAGTCGAGGGTCACCTCGCCCCACTCCGAGTGGATCTCCATGCTGCGGGGCACCACCCAGCCCTCGCCGCGCCGCGTCGAGGCACACACCTGCTCGATCCGGACGACGTCCTTGGCCTCGACGGACCTGTCGCCCGACCCGGTCGGCAGGTCCGCCGTCAGCGCGGCCAGCTCCCCCATCGTGCGGGCGGTCAGCGCGGCCTCCACCCGCTCGTCGAGCTCCTCGGGCGTCAGCCTCCCGTCCCCCGCGGCGACCGTCAGCACGTCCACGACCCGGTCCCGCTCCGCGTGCGAGGCCCGCAACCCGGCCGGACCATCGGTGCGCACTTGCTCCCCCACCATCACTTCACCCCGATCTCCCCGGGCACGGCACCGACACCCACCCGCTCGACGAACAAACGCTATATCGCGTTATACCCAACGGCCAACCCCGCGTCCACCGTTCCCCGCCCGCCGCCCTATCGTGACCGCCATGCAGTCCTACACGATCGGTCAGGCAGCGCGGCTGCTCGGCGTGAGCCCGGACACCGCCCGCCGCTGGGCCGACGCGGGCCGGATCGCCACCCACCGCGACGCGAGCGGACGGCGGCTCATCGACGGCCGGGACCTGGCCGCCTTCTCGGTCGAACTCGCCAGGTCCGGCACGGACGAGCAGGACACCCCGTACACCTCCGCCCGCAACGCCTTTCCCGGCATCGTCACCGCCATCAAGCTCGGTGACGTCGCCGCCCAGGTCGAGATCCAGGCCGGCCCGCACCGGCTCGTCTCCCTGCTGACCCGTGAGGCCGTCGAGGAGCTCGGCCTCGAAGTGGGGATGGAGGCCACCGCCCGCGTGAAGTCGACGAACGTACACATCGACCGCACCTGAGCGGCTCCTCCCATCGACCGCACCTGCGCGCCTCCTCCCGTAGAAACGCACATACCCACCCCTGCTCCCCCTCACCCCGGCTCATGCGATGCGACAGGAGACTTCTGCCTCGCATCTGCGCCACTATGATCGGCGTATCGGAAGAGTCCGGCGAACTCTTCCTCCGGCACACAGAGGGAGTGGCCCCGAGATGATCCGTTCCGCGCACCGGACGCGCTGGGCCCTTCAGGTCGCCGGCGCGTCCGCCGCCGCGCTGCTGGCCGTGAGCGCCTGCTCCTCCACGGGCCCGGGCTCGGACTCCTCGGCGTCCTCGTCGTCGAAAGTCTCGGGCACGGTCACCGTCTTCGCCGCCGCTTCCCTCGAGGAGAGCTTCACGACCTTGGGCCTGCGGTTCGAGGAGAAGCACCCGGGCACGAAGGTGACCTTCAACTTCGGCGGCAGCGACAGCCTCGCCGCCGGCATCACGGGCGGTGCCCCGGCCGATGTCTTCGCCGCCGCCAGCCCCAGGACGATGAAGATCGTGACGGACCAGGACGACACCGCCACCAGCCCCGCCACCTTCGTCCGCAACCAGCTGGAGATCGCCACCCTCCCCGGCAACCCCCACAGGATCACCTCCCTGAAGGACCTGACGAAGTCCGGCCTGAAGGTCGTGCTGTGCGACAGGTCCGTGCCCTGCGGCGCGGCGGCCCAGCAGGCCCTGAAGGCGAGCGGCCTCCGGCTCACGCCGGTCTCGTACGAGCAGGACGTCAAGAGCGCCCTGACGAAGGTCGAGCTCAGGGAGGCCGACGCCGCCGTCGTGTACAAGACCGACGTGAAGGCGGCGGGTGACAAGGTGGAGGGCGTGGAGTTCCCCGAGTCGGCCCAGGCCGTCAACGACTACCCGATCGCCCTCCTCAAGGACGCTCCCAACCCGTCGGCGGCCAAGGCGTTCATCGCCCTGGTCAGGTCCGCCGAGGGCCAGAAGGTGCTGGCCGAGGCAGGGTTCCTGAAGCCGTGACCCGGCCCGCCAAGACCGACACCGTGACGGGCGGCCCCCGGCGCACCCGCCCCGGCAGGGGAACCCGCCTGGTCCCCATCCCCCTGCTGCTGCCCGCCCTCCTCGGCCTGGCGTTCCTCCTGCTGCCCTTGATCGCTCTGCTCGTGAGGACTCCGTGGAGCACCCTCCCCGAGCAGCTGACCAGCGCGGAGGTGTGGCAGGCGCTGCGCCTGTCGCTCGTCTGCGCCACGGCGGCGACGGCGCTGAGCCTGGTCATCGGCGTTCCCCTGGCCTGGCTCCTGGCCCGCACGGAGTTCCCCGGCCGCGGTCTCGTCCGCGCCCTGGTGACGTTGCCCCTGGTGCTGCCGCCGGTGGTGGGCGGTGTGGCCCTGTTGCTCGCCCTGGGCCGCAACGGCGTGGTCGGGCGGTGGCTGGACTCCTGGTTCGGGATCACGCTGCCCTTCACGACGTGGGGTGTCATCCTCGCCGAGACGTTCGTGGCGATGCCGTTCCTCGTCATCAGCGTGGAGGGCACCCTGCGGGCCGCCGACCCGCGCTTCGAGGAGGCGGCGACCACCCTGGGCGCCTCCCGTTTCACCGCGTTCCGCCGGGTGACGCTACCGCTGATCGCCCCGGGCATCGCGGCCGGCTCGGTCCTGGCCTGGGCCCGTGCCCTGGGGGAGTTCGGCGCGACGATCACCTTCGCGGGCAACTTCCCCGGCCGTACGCAGACCATGCCGCTCGCGGTCTACCTGGCCCTGCAGAACGACCCGGCGGCGGCGATCGCCCTCAGCCTGGTGCTGCTGGCGGTGTCGATCGCGGTCCTGGCGGGGCTGCGGGACCGTTGGATGAGGCCCTCATGACACCGCACCCTCGAACCCCCGCACCCGCCATGACGGCGCTCAGCCCCCACAGGGGCCACCCGCACCCGACAACGAAAGCCGCACGGGTGGTGCAGGTGGGAACCAAACCCGGCCGAAGGCCGGGTCCCCCCACTCACCCGCACACGCACCGGCACCCGCACCCAAACCCTCACCGCCACCCTCACCCACAGCCCCCGTTATGTTCTTCGCGGTCCTGCAAGAGGGCCGCTGGCCTCCGGGCCCGGCATGACTGTTCCCCCCTGTCGAACGGATGACCTGGGGGGTGGT
>NZ_BAAGRZ010000034.1:0-74231 GCF_054782695.1 Streptomyces deserti | reverse complement strand
GACCTGCGCGATCTGGCACAACCGCACCATCGGCGCACCCATCACCAGGTCACTGATCGCCTACGACCACTGAGCCACATCGGAACTACTCGTCTAGTGGTGGAAGCCGGTGGCCGCGTCCCTGTCCCCGGTCAGCGGACGCGGCTGCCGGCGCAGCTGAGGCAGCAGCCGGGCCAGGTCCTCCACGAACAGCTCCGCCAGGTCGGCCGAGAAGCCGTTGCGGCACACCACCCGCAGCACGGCGAGGTCCTCCCGGTGCGGCGGGAAGGTGTACGCGGGCACCAGCCAGCCGCTCTCCCGCAGCCGCCGCGAGACGTCGAAGACGTCGTACGCCGTCACGTCCGGCGCGGTCGTGAAGGCGAACACCGGCAACTGGTCGCCCCGGGTCAGCAGCCGGAAGTCACCGAGCGCCTCGACCCGTTCGGCCAGGTCCCGGGCCACGTCCCGCGCGGCCTGCTGCACGGCCCGGAAGCCGTCCCGGCCGAGCCGCAGGAACGTGTAGTACTGCGCCACGACCTGCGCGCCCGGCCGGGAGAAGTTGAGCGCGAAGGTCGGCATGTCCCCGCCCAGGTAGTTCACCCGGAAGACGAGTTCCTCGGGAAGCGCCTCCTGGTCCCGCCACAACGCCCATCCCACCCCCGGGTAGACCAGCCCGTACTTGTGCCCCGAGGTGTTGATGGAGGCGACCCTCGGCAGCCGGAAGTCCCACACCAGGTCCTCGTCGAGGAAGGGCGCGACCATGGCGCCGGACGCCCCGTCGACGTGCACGGGGATGTCCAGACCGGTCCGCTCCTGCAGCGCGTCCAGCGCCGCGCACAGCTCGGCGATCGGCTCGTACGACCCGTCGAAGGTCGAGCCGAGGATCCCGACGACCCCGATGGTGTTCTCGTCGCACAGCTCGGCCGCCGCCTGCGGATCCAGGTGGAACCGGTCGCCCTCCATGGGTACCTGACGGGCCTCCACCTCCCAGAAGGCGCAGAACTTCTCCCAGCACACCTGGACGTTGACGCCCATGACGAGGTTGGGGCGCGCGCCCGGATACCGGTCGGCGTTCCGCCGCGCCCACCGCCGCTTCAGCGCCATCCCGGCGAGCATGCACGCCTCGCTCGACCCGGTCGTCGAACAGCCCACGGCCGCCGCCGGATCCGGCGCGTTCCACAGATCGGCGAGCATCGCCACACACCGCCGCTCCAGCTCGGCCGTGCGCGGATACTCGTCCTTGTCGATCATGTTCTTGTCCCGGCACTCCGCCATCAGCACCCCGGCCTGCGGCTCCATCCAGGTGGTGACGAAGGTGGCCAGATTCAGCCGGGCGTTGCCGTCCAGCATCAGCTCGTCGTGCACGAGCTGGTACGCCGTCGCGGGCGGCAGGGGAGCATCGGGCAGCCGGTGCTTGGGCGGGGCCTCGGTCATGCCGCCGACGGGGTCGGCCTCGCCATAGAAGGGGTTGACGGACAACAAGGGCTTGTCGGACTCTTCGGGACCTTTGTGCAGCGGCATGCCTACGACCGTAGGTCCGGGCAGCCGGGCTTGCACCTCACGTCGCGTAAGGGCTCACCGTGGAGTGCGTAAGAGGAAGGGAGCGGAAGTGAGCTACTCAGTGGGACAGGTCGCGGACTTCGCCGGCGTGACGGTGCGCACTTTGCACCACTACGACGCCATCGGCCTGCTCGTCCCCAGCGAGCGCAGCCACGCGGGCCACCGGCGCTACAGCGACGCCGACCTCGACCGGCTGCAGCAGATCCTGTTCTACCGGGAGCTCGGCTTCCCGCTCGACGAGGTCGCGGCCCTGCTCGACGACCCGGACGCGGACCCGCGCGCACACCTGCGCCGCCAGCACGAACTGCTGACCGCCCGGATCGAGAAGCTGCAGAAGATGGCCGAGGCCGTGGAGCACGCCATGGAGGCACGCAAGATGGGCATCAATCTCACCCCCGAAGAAAAGTTCGAGGTGTTCGGGGACTTCGACCCGGACCAGTACGAGGACGAGGTGCGGGAACGCTGGGGCGACACCGACGCCTACCGGCAGTCCCGGCAGCGGGCCACCTCCTACACCAAGGAGGACTGGCTGCGGATCCAGCGCGAGGCCGACGAGATCACGCGCCGCTTCGTAGCCCTCATGGAGGCCGGCGAGCCCGCGGACTCCGAGGCGGCGATGAAGGCCGCCGAGGAGCACCGTCAGTGGATTTCCCGCAGCCACTACGACTGCGGGTACGACATGCACACCGGCCTGGGCGAGATGTACGTCGCGGACGAGCGGTTCACCCGCACCATCGACAAGGCCAAGCCCGGTCTCGCCGCCTACCAGCGCGAGGCGATCCTCGCCAATGCCGCCCGCCACACCTCGTAGCACCCTGGCCCGGGCTGCCCTGTGAAGGTCACTCCCGGGCCAGGACCACCGCCGTGCCGTACGCGCACACCTCGGTGCCCACGTCCGCCGCGTCCGTCACGTCGAAGCGGAACGCGAGCACCCCGTTGGCGCCACGCGCGCGTGCCTGCTCGACGAGCCGTTCCATGGCCTGGTGGCGGGTCTGCACGAGCGTCTTGGTGAGCCCGCGCAACTCCCCGCCGACCACGGACTTCAGCCCGGCGCCTTTGCTGCCGATGTGCCGGGAGCGCACGGTCAGCCCGAACACCTCCCCGATCACCTTCTCGACCCGGTAGCCGGGGATGTCGTTCGTGGTGACCACCAGCACGTCGGGCTCGGGGCCCTGGCCGCCGCCGTATTCGTCGATGCTCATGCCCCTCAGCTTTCCCCCAGGGGAGCCACAGTGCATCCTGGGTACCCCCATGGAACCTGGGAGCCGGCGGCTGCGTTGATAATTTGGGCAGCCAGCCCCAGCCCGTCCCCCCAGCAGCAGGAGCCACATCCCCGTGACCACGCTTGCGCTCGGCCCCGAGTGGCTCAGCCCGGACTACCTGATCTCGACCTTCAGCCTGCCCGGCATCCTGCTGATCGTCTTCGCCGAGTCCGGCCTCTTCGCGTTCCTGCCCGGCGACTCCCTGCTGTTCACGGCGGGCCTCTTCGTGGCCGAGGGGAACTACATCAGCCAGCCGCTGTGGCTGGTGTGCACGCTGATCGTGATCGCCGCCGTCCTCGGCGACCAAGTCGGCTACATGATCGGCAAGTTCCTCGGCCCGAAGCTCTTCAACCGGCCGAACTCCAAGCTCTTCAAACAGGAGAACCTGGACAAGGCCCACGAGTTCATGGAGAAGTACGGCCCCAAGGCGATCGTCCTGGCCCGCTTCGTCCCGATCGTGCGTACGTTCGCCCCGATCGTGGCGGGCGCCGGCCGCATGAGGTACCGCACGTTCTTCACGTACAACATCATCGGCGGCATCGCCTGGGGCACGGGTGTCACGGTCGCCGGCTACTGGCTCGGCCAGATCGACTTCATCAAGAAGAACGTCGAGGCGATCCTCATCCTGATCGTCTTCCTCTCTGTGGTCCCGATCATCGTCGAGTACCTGCGCGACCGCTCCAAGAAGAAGCGCGCGGCAGCCGAGCCCCCGGCGGTCCAGCACCAGCCCCACCCCCCGCTCATGGACGACGCGACGACCCAGCTCCGCCGCATCACCCCGAACGAGCAGCCGCCCCCGCAGCACCCGCAGCCCCCGTACAGCAACCAGGGCGGCTACGACCAGCAGTACTACGGCCAGTACCCCCAGAACCAGGGCCAGAGCCAGGGCT
The DNA here is from genome assembly GCF_054782695.1 of Streptomyces deserti. Lineage (NCBI taxonomy): Bacteria > Bacillati > Actinomycetota > Actinomycetes > Kitasatosporales > Streptomycetaceae > Streptomyces > Streptomyces deserti. The sequence goes on along the minus strand of NZ_BAAGRZ010000034.1, from coordinate 70,540 downwards.
ACGGCCAGCAGGGCGGCCAGTACCCGTACAACGGCGGCTACTGAGCCGGCCCTCAAGGGGCGCGGGGCTGCATCGACATGCGGCTCCGCCGTGCGGGCGCGATCAACCACACACAACCCGCGGCCGCCAACGACCGGAACACGCCGAGCTCGTAGGCACCCCGCGCTCAGAACCCCCGGGTCCGCTTCGCGGCCCTCCGCTTCTCGGCGGACCCGATCCGCAGGAACATCCGAGAGATCTCCGAACCGAGGTTGACCCCGATGGCGATGGCCATCGCCAGCGCCACCGCCTTGGTCAGAGACACCAACCCCGCATCAACCTCGTTCTGCGCGATCGCGAGCAGCCCGAAGTACGTAGCGGAACCCGGCAGCAAAGGCCCGATCGCCGCGGTCGTGTACGGCAGCGCGGAGGCGAACCGGTACCGCGACAGCAACTGCCCGAACAACCCGACCAGTCCCGCCGCGGCCGCCGTGGAGGCCACCGGCGAGATCTCCCCGGCGTAGTGCATCGCCCCGTACACCACCCACGCGACACCCCCGTTGAGCGTCACCCACAACACGGTGGACTTCTCCTGCTGCAACAGCACCGCGAAGGTCAGCGACAGCAGCATCGACGCCCCGATCTGCACGAGCGGATCATCGGAGTTGCCGAGCGCCGCGTCGGGGTTGAGATTGGCGCCCAGCTGCACACCGAAGTACAGCACCACCAGCACACCGGCGACGATGCCGACGAAGAAGTACAGGACCTCCAGCAGACGCGCGGAGGCGGTGATGTAGAAGCCGGTCAGCCCGTCCTGCACGCCCGCCACCAGCGCCCGCCCGGGCAGCAGCGCGAACAGCCCACCGGTGATGACGGCGGACGCCTTCACGTCGACGTGCGCGAGCGTCAGCGCGACCCCGATCGCGGCCGGCGGCATCGCGGCCACCGTGAACTGGTAGAACTCCGGCAGCCCGCGCCCCGCGCACAGCCACGCCAGCCGGTCGCCGAGCATCGCGCCGAGCGCGGCCGCGACGAACACGATCACGTCACCGCCGACGAGCACGGACGCCGCGCCCGCCAACAGCCCGCTCGCCGTGGTCAGCGCCCAGCCGGGATACGGGTGCCGGTTGCGGCGGATCTCCGCGAGCCGCCGGTAGGCCTCCTCCAGGGAGACCGCCGTCTCCGGGTCGCTGAGGTCGTCCACCAACCGGAACACGGCCGCCAGCCGCGTGTAGTCGGTGCCCCGGCGGCGCACCGTACGGGACGCCGTCACCGGGTCGTCGACCAGCGACGGCTGGTACGAGATCGACAGCAGCGTGAACGTGACGTTGGGCTCGCACCGGTCCAGGCCGTACGACCGGCAGACGGCGAACATCGCCGCCTCCACGTCCTCGGCGCCCTCGCCGCCCGCCAGCAGCAGTTCTCCGATACGCAACGTCAGGTCGAGCACGCGCGGAACGGCCGGACCCTCGTCCTCGACCTTCTGCACCCGCTCCGGCGCCGGCCGCTCGGCCACCGGCATGCGCAGCATCGTGCGCATCCGGTCCTGCCAGGGCACGTCCTTGGTGAGGCTGACCACCGGTATCCCGCTCGGCGGGGTGAACGCGGGCGGGGCCTGCCTGGCGCTGTACGTGCTCGGCGGACTGAACGCCGACCCCTCCGGCTCGGCGGCCGGCACCACCGGCACATCGAGCCCGTCCGGCAGGGCGAACTCCGACGTCGCCTCGGACTCCGTACCGGCCCGGGGCACGGCCAGCCCCTCGGGGATCGCGAACTCGGACGTCGTCGACGACTCGTTGTCGACCGGTGCCGCCGCCGGGGCCGCGGCCCCGGCGGCCCCGGCGGGCGGCATGGGCGGGTACACGCTCCTCGCCTCGTCCGACTGCGGCTTGCGGTCCTCCGCGTCCGTCACTGCGTAGCGCTCCCTGTACGACACCGTCCGTAAGCCTGCGTATGCGCACAAGTATGCGCACAGACGGACGAACGGGCCGCACGCGCATGCGTGCGGCCCGTGGACACTACGGGGCCCACAGAGGCCTCAGAGGTGTCAGTGACCGCCCTGCTCCTTGAAGCGCTTGTAGGACCGCTCGATCTCGGCCTCGGCGTCGGTGCGGCCCACCCAGTTGGCGCCCTCGACCGACTTGCCCGGCTCCAGGTCCTTGTAGACCTCGAAGAAGTGCTGGATCTCCAGGCGGTCGAACTCGGCGACGTGGTGGATGTCGCGCAGGTGCTCCATCCGCGGGTCGGCCGCCGGCACGCACAGCACCTTGTCGTCGCCGCCGGCCTCGTCCCGCATGCGGAACATGCCGACGGCGCGGCACTTGACCAGGACGCCGGGGAACGTCGGTTCGTCCAGGATGACCAGCGCGTCCAGCGGGTCGCCGTCCTCACCGAGGGTGCCCTCGATGAAGCCGTAGTCGGCCGGGTAGACCGTCGAGGTGAAGAGGTGCCGGTCCAGGCGAATCCGACCCGTCTCGTGGTCCACCTCGTACTTGTTGCGCGAACCCTTCGGGATCTCGATCGTGACGTCGAACTCCACCGGTGGCTCCTCCATGATCAGCACATAGTTCTGGTGGTTAAGTGTCCCTCACGCAGGTGTGTGATCGCGAAAGGGGCTGGTGGTCGTGCCAGAGCTGAGGCCTTGGCGGTCCGCGAGGCCGCACATGGTGCGGGTCGCGGGCGCCGTACGACCACGTCTGGCACGGGCCGCGGACAGCCTACGACCGCACCTGACCCGCGCCGCGGCGGCCGCGAAACCACCGGTCACGCGGCTCACGCGGGCCGTGAAACCGCAGGTCACCCACCAGGCGATGCGGACCTGGCAGTACACCGCCGGCGCCGCAACCGCCGGGCTGGCGCTGGCCGCCGGGGTGGTGACCGCCGCCGGTCCCTGGGACTCCTCGGGTCAGCGTACGGCCGAGCGGGACCGGGCCACCGCCCAGGAACGCGCGCGTGGCACAGATCACGGCCGTACGCCTGCCGTGCGGCCCACCGCCCCGCAGCCCGCCCCCAGCGCCGCCGCCGTGCTGGCCGGCCTCGGCGGCACCGCCACCGCCGTCCAAGCGGCCCCGGACGGCAAGGCCCTCGCGGACGTCCTGAACCCCCTCCTGAAGGCCCCGGCGCTCGGCACCCGCAACGCCGCCGCCGTGGTCGACGTGGCCACCGGAAAGCGGCTGTACGGCACAGCGACCGGCACCGCGCTCACCCCCGCCTCCACGACGAAGATCGCCACGGCGGTCGCCGCCCTGTCGGCCCTGGGCGCGGACCACCGCCTCACCACCCGCGCCGTCCTCGAACCCGACACCAAGGAGGTCGTCCTGGTCGGCGGCGGCGACCCGACCCTCAGCGCCCGCAAGGACCCCGGCGACTCGGCGAGCCTGCGCGCCCTGGCTGACAGCACGGCCCAGGCCCTGACGAAACGCGGCATCCGCGAGGTCGCCCTCTCGTACGACAAGACCCTCTACGCCGGCTCCGAAAGGCACCCGATCGGGGTCAACGACAACCTCGCCCTCGTCACCGCCCTGATGGCCGACGAGGCCCGCACGAACGACTCCACGAGCGGCCCGGCCCCGCGCGTGCCCGACCCGGCGGCGGACGCCGCACGCACGTTCGGCGACTTCCTCGGGGACCGCGGCATCAAGGTCGAGGCCCCGGGCCCGTCGAAGGCGACCACCCGCGCGGAGACCCTCGCCACGGTCTCCTCACCCCCGCTCTCCGCCCTCGTCGAACGCATGCTGACCAACAGCGACAACGACATCGCCGAGGCCCTCGCCCGCCAGACGGCGATCGCGACGGGCAAGCGGGCCGACTTCGCCGGTGCGGGCCAGGCGATCGGCGCCCAGCTGGCGAAACTGGGCCTGCCCGTGCAGGGCGCCGCCTTCAAGGACGGCAGCGGCCTCGACCGCGCCGACCGCCTGACGGCGGACCTCCTCACCGCCCTGCTCGTGACGGCCGCCGACCCCGACCACCCCGACCTCCGCCCCGTCCTCACCGGCCTCCCCGTCGCCGGCTTCACCGGCACCCTCACCAGCCGCTACACCGACGGAGCGGCCGGCGTCGTCCGCGCCAAGACCGGCACCCTGACGGGCATCAATTCCCTGGCGGGCACGGTCGTCGACCGCAACGGCCGCCTGCTGGCCTTCGCCTTCCTGGCCACGAACACGACCGACGCGAACACGGCCCAGACGACACTGGACAAGGCGGCGACGGCCCTGGCGAGCTGCGGCTGCCGGTAGACCTGGGGCGATGGGGGAGGCGGGCACGGCCCGCGGCGCCGAGCACCTGCCGGCCAGCGCCCACCCCCGCCGACCTCCACGGCCTGCCCCCAACCGCAGCGCTCACGTACGGTTGACACATGACGAGCATCGGTGGCGCTGCCTCATCCGGCATGGTCGACTGGAATCTCGCGGTCGCGACCGCGACCCGGCTCGTACGGCCGGGCCCCGACGTCAGCCGCGAGGAGGCCCGCGCCGTCGTCGCGGAACTGCGCCGGCACGCCAAAGCCGCGGAGGAACACGTCCGGGGCTTCACCGGTCTGGCCACCGAAGAGGGCCACGACACTCCCGTCCTGGTCGTCGACCGCCCCGGCTGGATCCGGGCGAACGTCGCCGGCTTCCGGGAGATCCTCCGGCCGCTGCTGGAGAAGATGCAGGAGCGGCGCGGCAACACCCCCGGCGGCGCGGTCCTCGGCGCCGTCGGCGGCAAGGTCACCGGCGTGGAACTCGGGATGCTGCTGTCCTTCCTCGCTTCCCGCGTCCTCGGCCAGTACGAGACCTTCGCCCCGGCCACCCGCGAGTTCCCGGCCGGGGAGAACGGCGGCGGCCGCCTGCTGCTGGTCGCCCCCAACATCGTGCACGTCGAGCGCGAACTCGACGTCGAGCCCCACGACTTCCGCCTCTGGGTCGCCCTGCACGAGGAGACGCACCGCACCCAGTTCACCGCCGTGCCCTGGCTGCGCGACCACCTGGAGGGCGAAATCCAGTCGTTCCTGGGGGAGACCGACGTCGACCCCATGACCGTCCTGGAACGCATCCGGGAGGCCGCCCAGTCCCTCGCCGGCGGCCGCCCCGAGGGCGAGGAGGACGACGGCGGACGTTCCCTGGTCGAGATCGTGCAGACCCCCGCCCAGCGGGAGATCCTGGGCCGCCTCACCGCCGTGATGTCCCTGCTGGAGGGCCACGCCGACTTCGTGATGGACGGCGTCGGACCGCAGGTCGTGCCGACCGTCGCGGAGATCCGCGAGAAGTTCCAGCAGCGCCGTGCCAAGGGCGCCTCCCGCCTGGACATGGCCCTGCGCAAGCTGCTCGGCCTGGACGCCAAACTCCGGCAGTACCGGGACGGCGAACGCTTCGTCCGGGCCGTCGTCGACGAGGCCGGCATGGACGGCTTCAACCGCGTGTGGACCTCACCCAACACCCTCCCCACCAAGTCGGAGATCGCCAAACCGGCGGACTGGATCGCGCGGGTGCACCGCAAGCCCGAGGCGTGAACACGGTGGGGAAGTCGTGAAACGAATCCGGCCGACGGCAGGCGAACGCCCCTCCAATCACCCGTCCGAGGGACCGTGAGCGAAGGGTAAGCGTGCAATGCTCGGGGAACGGCCCGTTTCTGTCACCATCTACACACTCTGAGTGACAGAGTTCGGGCTCACCCCCGAAAACTTCATGAAGGGCACCGGACATGGGTCCCCATCCTGCGGTCGCGGCGATACGCCTGGCGGTCCGCCGCGTCCTCCACGACATCCTCATCGAACGCAGCAGCGCCACTCACGAGCCCGCGCACGCGACGGCTCACACTTCCGCGCGCCCCACCGCCCGGCGCAGCGGACACAACAGCACGCACCAGACCCCGCACGAGCTGCCGTCCCCGCCGCTCGTGCTCGTGGCATGCTCCGGCGGCGCCGACTCCATGGCGCTCGCCTCCGCCCTCGCCTTCGAAGCGCCCAAGCTCGGCATCCGCGCCGGCGGCGTGACCGTCGACCACGGCCTCCAGCCCGGCTCCGGCCTGCGCGCCGAGGAAGTCGTCCTGCGCCTGCGCGAACTCGGCCTCGACCCGGTCGAGTCCGTCGCCGTCACCGTCGGCCGTGAAGGAGGCCCCGAGGCCGCCGCCCGCGACGCCCGCTACGCCGCCCTCGACACCGTCGCCGAACGCCACGGCGCCGCCGCCGTCCTGCTCGGCCACACCCGCGACGACCAGGCCGAAACCGTCCTGCTCGGCCTCGCCCGCGGCTCCGGCATCCGCTCCCTGTCCGGCATGGCCGCGGTCTCGGGGACCGGCGGCCGCTACCGGCGCCCCTTCCTCCAGCTCGACCGGCAGACCGCCCGCAAGGCCTGCATGGTCCAGTCCCTGCCCGTCTGGGACGACCCCCACAACGCCGACCCGGCCTACACCAGATCCCGCCTGCGCCATGAAGGCCTGCCCGCCCTGGAGAAGGCCCTCGGCAAGGGCGTCGTCGAAGCCCTCGCCCGCACCGCCCAGCTCTCCCGCGACGACGCCGACGCCCTCGACGCGTGGGCCGCCCAGGCCGAGGCCACCGTCCGCGACGCCGCCGGCCTCCTGGAGTGCGCCAAGCTGTACGCCCTGCCGCCCGCCGTACGCCGCCGCATCCTGCGCCGCGCCGCCATCGAGGCGGGCGCCCCGGCCGGTGCGCTGTTCGCCCGCCACATCGAGGAAGTCGACCGGCTGATCACCGGCTGGCGCGGCCAGGGCGCCATCAACCTCCCCGGCAAAGTCGTCGCCCGGCGGCAGGGTGGCAGACTGGTGATTCGGCAAGGCTGAATCGGCGAGCCGAATCGGCAGGGCCGAATCCTTGTCCCACCCCTTCGGGGGTGGGCAGCCGGTGGGACGACCGAAAGTGATGCGGGTGGACGCGAAAGACATGGGTGCCGACCTCAAGCAGGTGCTCATCACCAAGGAAGAGATCGACGCCAAGCTGGCCGAGCTGGCCGCGAAGATCGACGCGGAGTACGAGGGCAAGGACCTGCTCCTCGTCGGCGTCCTCAAGGGCGCGGTGATGGTCATGGCCGACCTCGCCCGGGCGCTGTCCACCCCCGTCACCATGGACTGGATGGCCGTATCCTCGTACGGGGCGGGCACCCAGTCCTCCGGTGTGGTGCGGATCCTCAAGGACCTCGACACCGACATCAAGGGCAAGCACGTCCTCATCGTCGAGGACATCATCGACTCCGGCCTGACCCTGTCCTGGCTGATCTCCAACCTCGGCTCGCGCGAGCCCGCATCCCTCAAGGTGTGCACGCTGCTGCGCAAGCCCGAGGCCGCAAAGGTCGCCATCGACGTGGAATGGGTCGGCTTCGACATCCCCAACGAGTTCGTCGTCGGCTACGGCCTCGACTACGCCGAGAAGTACCGCAACCTCCCGTTCGTCGGTACTCTCGCGCCCCACGTCTACGGCGGCTGAACCCCGGCCGGGGCGTCGTACCGGTGATCGGGAACCCCAGCGGGTCTTGCGCCGTTGGAGCATGCGTAGGCGGGATCGCCAGCCGTCCCATGCGGCTTCAGGTGACAATGCTGGGGTACCGTCCGAAGAACAGCCTTTATCAAACTCACTATGGCAGGAGGGACGGGGCGGCACCGCTCCGTATGGATGGACGTGAAGCGATACTTCCGTGGGCCGGTCATGTGGATCGTGCTGGCCGTCCTTGCCGTGGTCGTGTTGATGCAGGTCGTCGGCTCGTCCGGCGGCTACAAGACGGTGGACACGGGCCAGGTCGTCCAGGCGATCAACCAGAACAGGGTCGAGTCGGCCAAGCTGACCACCGGCGACGAGCAGACCATCAAGGTCCAGCTCAAGGACGGTGAAAAGGTCGAAGGCAGCTCGAAGATCCAGGCGAGCTACATCGGCAACCAGGGCGAGGACATCGCCAGCACCCTGCAGAACAAGTTCCAGAGCGAGCAGATCCCGGACGGCTACACGGTTTCGCCGTCCAAGCAGAACCCGTTCGTCGGCATTCTGCTGTCCCTGCTGCCCTTCGTCCTCATCGTGGTCGTCTTCCTGTTCCTGATGAACCAGATGCAGGGCGGCGGCTCCCGCGTCATGAACTTCGGGAAGTCCAAGGCGAAGCTCATCACCAAGGACACCCCGAAGACGACGTTCTCGGACGTCGCGGGCTCGGACGAGGCCGTCGAGGAACTCCAGGAGATCAAGGAGTTCCTCCAGGAACCGGCGAAGTTCCAGGCCGTCGGCGCCAAGATCCCCAAGGGCGTGCTGCTCTACGGGCCTCCCGGCACCGGTAAGACCCTGCTCGCGCGTGCCGTCGCGGGCGAGGCGGGCGTCCCGTTCTACTCGATCTCCGGTTCCGACTTCGTCGAGATGTTCGTCGGTGTCGGTGCCTCCCGAGTCCGTGACCTGTTCGAGCAGGCCAAGGCGAACGCCCCGGCGATCGTCTTCGTCGACGAGATCGACGCGGTCGGCCGCCACCGCGGCGCCGGCCTCGGCGGCGGTCACGACGAGCGCGAGCAGACCCTGAACCAGCTGCTCGTCGAGATGGACGGCTTCGACGTCAAGGGCGGCGTGATCCTCATCGCCGCGACGAACCGCCCCGACATCCTCGACCCGGCCCTCCTGCGGCCCGGCCGCTTCGACCGCCAGATCGCGGTCGACCGCCCGGACATGCAGGGCCGTCTGGAGATCCTCAAGGTCCACCAGAAGGGCAAGCCGGTCGCCCCCGACGTCGACCTGTCGGCGGTCGCCCGCCGCACACCCGGCATGACCGGTGCCGATCTGGCCAACGTGCTGAACGAGGCCGCGCTGCTCACGGCCCGCAGCGACAAGAAGCTGATCGACAACCACATGCTGGACGAGGCGATCGACCGTGTGGTCGCGGGCCCGCAGAAGCGGACTCGGATCATGTCGGACAAGGAGAAGAAGATCACCGCGTACCACGAGGGCGGTCACGCCCTGGTCGCGGCGGCCTCGCCGAACTCCGACCCCGTCCACAAGATCACGATCCTGTCGAGAGGCCGTGCCCTCGGCTACACGATGGTGCTCCCGGACGAGGACAAGTACTCGACCACGCGCAACGAGATGCTGGACCAGCTGGCCTACATGCTCGGTGGCCGCGCGGCCGAGGAGCTCGTCTTCCACGACCCGACGACGGGTGCCGCCAACGACATCGAGAAGGCCACCAACCTGGCCCGCGCGATGGTCACGCAGTACGGCATGACCGAGCGCCTCGGTGCGATCAAGTTCGGCGGCGACAACACCGAGCCGTTCCTCGGACGTGAGATGGCTCACCAGCGCGACTACTCGGAAGAGGTCGCGGCCCTCGTCGACGAAGAGGTCAAGAAGCTCATCGAGACCGCGCACAACGAGGCCTGGGAGATCCTGGTCGAGAACCGCGACGTCCTCGACAACCTCGTCCTCGCTCTCCTCGAGAAGGAGACGCTGGGCAAGGAGGAGATCGCCGAGATCTTCGCCCCGGTCGTCAAACGCCCGCCGCGGCCCGCCTGGACCGGTTCCTCCCGCCGTACGCCGTCCACCCGCCCGCCGGTGCTCTCCCCCAAGGAGCTCGCACTGACGAACGGGGCCAACGGCGCGACGCCGGCGATCACCACCGCGAAGAGCACCGCCACGGAGCCCTCCGCGACGCCGGAGCGAGCCCCGGAGGACCGCCCCGAGAGCTGACCACCGCTCTCCGGACGGCCCCACCGGGCCCGGAATGGATGCCGCGCCCCCCTGGTTCTAGCCTGGGGGGCGCGGCACTTTTGTGTATCCGCAGATGAGGCGCGTGTCCCCACGCGTGAAGGCACAGGAACGAGGCACCACATGACCGACCCCGTGACGCTGGACGGCGAGGGCCAGATCGGCGAGTTCGACGAGAAGCGGGCCGAGAACGCCGTTCGCGAACTGCTGATCGCGGTCGGCGAGGACCCCGACCGGGAGGGCCTCCGGGAGACGCCGGCGCGGGTGGCGCGGGCGTACAAGGAGATATTCGCGGGGCTGTGGCAGAAGCCCGAGGACGTGCTGACGACGACGTTCGACATCGGGCACGACGAGATGGTGCTGGTGAAGGACATCGAGGTGTACAGCACCTGTGAGCATCATCTGGTGCCGTTTCGTGGGGTGGCGCACGTCGGCTACATCCCGTCCACCAGCGGCAAGATCACCGGGCTGTCCAAGTTGGCCCGGCTCGTGGACGTCTATGCGCGCCGCCCGCAGGTGCAGGAACGACTCACCACGCAGATCGCGGACTCGCTGATGGAGATCCTGGAGCCGCGCGGGGTGATCGTCGTCATCGAGTGCGAGCACATGTGCATGTCGATGCGCGGCATCCGCAAGCCCGGCGCGAAGACCCTCACCTCGGCCGTGCGCGGTCAGTTGCGGGACGCGGCGACGCGCAATGAGGCGATGAGCCTCATCATGGCCCGCTGACGCCGTCCGGTGCCGCGGAGAGCCTCACGCCGCCGGCGCCGCCCCCGCCCCGCCCTGTTCGTCGTCCTCCGGGAGCTTGCAGACGCGCTCCAGGAAGAAGGCCGCCGCTATGACGGCGATGCCGGCCAGGACCGAGAAGCCGGCGTAGATGGCCTGGTCGCGGCGGGCCGGGATGTCGAGGGATTCCAGCAGGAAGACGCCCGCGCCGCCGTACATGCCGGTGACGAGGGCGGCTACCAGGGCGCTGGCCTGGCCGAAAACGACCGCTCGGGCCGCCATCAGGGGGTCGACGCCCTTGGCCTCGGGGCGGCGCTCGCGCTGGGCCTTGAGGCGGGCGCGGATGGACAGCGCCGTGGCCATGAGGACCACGGCGATCAGAGCCAGGACGATGGGGGCGGCCAGGGGGACGCTCGGCAGGGTCCCGATCGAGTTCCAGAGGCGGGCGCCCGCCCAGGACAGCACCCCGGCGACGACGAAGACGCCGGCCAGCACCCTGATGCGCAGCTCTCTCACGGTGTCCTTTCGGTTCCCCCGGGGCCCACGGAATGTGGTCGTCTTGACCTTAACGGCTATTCGGGCAGCCGGAGTTCCAGGTCGGTGCGGCGGGCGACGCCGTGGCGGGTGACCGCGCCGAGCAGATCGGCGACCGGGCCGCGGCCGGGGAGCTGGGCCTCGGGGTCCACGTCGTGCCAGGGCGCGAGGACGAAGGCGCGTTCGTGGGCGCGCGGGTGAGGGAGCGTGAGGTGCGGGTCGTCGGAGACGACGTCGGCATAGGCGACGATGTCGACGTCGAGGGTGCGCGGGCCCCAGCGTTCGTCCCGGACGCGGTGGAAGGCCTCCTCGACGGCGTGCGCGCGCTCCAGGAGGGAGGACGGGGGGAGGGTGGTCTTGAGGACCACGACCGCGTTGAAGTAGGACGGCTGCGTGCCGGGCTCCACGCCCCAGGGTTCGGTCTCGTAGACGGGGGAGACCGCCTTGACGCGGACGCCGGGGGTGTCCTCGAGGGCGTCGATGGCGCCCTGGAGGGTGTCCAGACGGTTGCCGAGGTTGGCGCCGATGGAGATCACGGCCCGCTGCGGGTTGTGCAGAGTGGTGTCGGCGGCGTCGACCTTCTCGACGACGGAGGCGGGTACGGGCTGTACGGTCGGGTCGCTGTGACCCTTGGTGAACGGCGCGGTCATACTCGGCTCCGGGTGATGGTGACGGTCACGTCGTCGAAGGGGACCGTGATCGGCGCGTCCGGTTTGTGGACGCAGACCTCGACCTCCTGGACCCCGTCGTGCTTCAGGCAGGCCTGGGCGATGCGCTCGGCGAGCGTCTCGATGAGGTTGACGGGCTCGCCCTCGACGACGGCCACGACCTCCTCCGCCACGATGCCGTAGTGCACGGTCTTCGCCAGGTCGTCGTCGGCGGCGGCCGGCCGGGCGTCCAGTCCCAGGACGAGGTCCACGATGAAGGTCTGACCCTCCTCGCGCTCCTTGGGGAACACTCCGTGGTGCCCGCGGGCCTTCAGGCCGCGCAGCGCGACACGATCCACGCGAATCACTCCTGCAATCGTCGGTCACGGCCGGTCCGTGCCGTATGCGGGCGGCATACCGGCCTCAGTCGAATCTACCTGCGGGCACGGACAGGGCCGGGCCATGGGGGCGTGGGCCCGGGCCGGGGCCAGGAGGATTCATCGTGCGTTTCCCCTGAGGAACCCGGCGGCTCACGGGCTGGTAGCCGCCCCTACCCGTGCGTTCGTGATTCCAACCACTTCCTGGTGCCCGCGAGGCAACCCCGCCCCGGCCCGTCCTCGTCCGTCCTCGCCCGTCCTGACCTTCCTGACCCTTCCTCGACCGTCCCGGCCTGTCCCGGTTCCCGTACAGCGCCTACCCACTCAGGCGGGTGAGTCGCCGTCCGTGTTCTCGATGTGCTCGCCGTTCTCGCCGTTCTCGTCGTTTTCGGCCAGAACGGGGGAGGCATGGTGCGACCAGAGCTTCCAGCCGTCGGGTGTGCGCCGGAACACGTTGGTGGCGACCACGAGCTGGCCGACGAGCGGGCCCAGCTCGCCGCCCTCGGGGGCGGGGCCGCCGCTGAGGATGTTCTCGGTGCAGGTCACCAGGGCGGTGTCGCCGGTGACCGAGACATGCACGTCGGTGAGGAAGAACTGGATGTAGTCGGTGTTCGCCATGATCAGGGCGTACGACCTGAGGACCTCGCCGCGACCGGTGAGAACCGGCCAGCCCGGGTGCACGCAGGAGACCACGCCGGCGTCCGCGGGGTCGTGGTAGGACTCGTCGATGCCCAGGTCGGCGGGGGTGAGCCAGAGGGACGCCAGCTCCTCGAAGTCGCCTCGTTCCATCGCCTCGTAGAAGGCGGTGTTGGCGGCCTCGACCTGCTCGACGTCGGTGTGGGGGGCGCTCACCGGGCTCCTTCTGTGCTGTTCCCTGCTGCTGTGCCGTTCCCTGCTGCTGCGCCGTGGCCCGCTTCGCGTGCCTCCCGCAGGGCGCGCGCGACCCGTACCGCGTCCGCCGTCGCGCGTACCTCGTGGACGCGTACGGCCCAGGCGCCGGCGTGCGCCGCGAGGGCGGAGACGGCGGCGGTGGCCGCGTCGCGCTCGCGGGCCGGCGGGGGCGCACCGTCCGGGCCGGCGAGGACGCGGCCGAGGAACCGCTTGCGGGAGGCGGCGACGAGCACCGGGTGGCCGAGGCCGAGGACGCGGTCGAGGCGGGCGAGGAGCGCGAGGTCGTGCTCGGCGTCCTTGGAGAAGCCGAGGCCGGGGTCGACGATGATCCGGTCGGGCGCGATGCCGCCGTCCAGGACGGCCGCCACGCGCGCGTGCAGCTCGTCGACGACTTCCGTGACGACGTCGTCGTAGACGCCCTTGACGTTGCCGCCCTGGAGGAAGCCGCGCCAGTGCATGACGACGAAGGGGGCGCCCGCCTGCGCCACCACCGGGACCATCGCGGGATCGGCGAGGCCGCCGCTGACGTCGTTGACGAGGGCGGCGCCGGCCGCGAGGGCCTGCTCGGCGACCGAGGCGCGCATGGTGTCGACGGAGACGGTGACGCCCTCGGAGGCCAGGCCGCGGACGACGGGGATGACACGCCTGAGTTCCTCGGCCTCGTCGACGCGGGTGGCGCCGGGGCGGGTGGACTCGCCGCCGACGTCGACCAGGTCCGCGCCCTCGCTGACGAGGGCCAGGCCGTGTTTGACGGCGGCCGTCGTGTCGAACCAGCGGCCGCCGTCGGAGAAGGAGTCGGGGGTCACGTTGACGACTCCCATGACCGCGCAGCGGTCCCATTCCGGAAGGCCTGCCACGCGCCCGCGTCCGCTCTGGTTGCTCATATGTTCAGCGTAGGCCCGGGGGCGGGCGCAGGACGCGGGGGCCCGAGCGGAAGCCCCGGGGCGGGGGGCTCGGCTTCCGCTCGGGCCGGTCAGGGGTGTCTCGCAGTGGTCGTCACGCCGCGCGGACGTTGCGCTCGGCCGTCGCCTGGTGGGCGCACGGACGCTTCGTGCCGGTGCGCCGGTGGCGCAGGAAACGCGGCAGCGGCAGGGCGAGGTTGACGAAACCTTCCGCCTGCATGGCGGCGAAGCCGATGCGCGGCAGGTCGGCGGAGGCTCGGTAGACGACGAAGCGGGGCTCCCAGCGGGGCTGGAACTTGGCGTTGAACTTGTACAGGGACTCGATCTGGAACCAGCGGGAGAGGAACACCAGCAGCCCGCGCCAGGCGCGCAGCACCGGGCCCGCGCCGATCTTCTCGCCGCGCGCCAGGGCCGAGCGGAACATGGCGAAGTTCAGCGAGACCCGCTCGATGCCGAGCCGCGGGGCCGCTTGGAGGGCGGCCACGATCAGCAGCTCGTTCATGCCGGGGTCGGCCGAGCGGTCGCGGCGCATCAGGTCGAGGGAGGCGCCGTCCGTGCCCCACGGCACGAAGTGGAGGATCGCCTTGAGGTCGCCGTACGGGCCGGGCCGGTCGTCCGCCTTGTGGGCGGTGGCGATCAGGCAGTCGCCGTCGGCGGGGTCGCCTATGCGGCCCAGCGCCATGGAGAAGCCGCGTTCGGTGTCGGTGCCGCGCCAGTCGTCGGCGGCGCGGCGGATGCGGTCCAGCTCGGCCTCGCCGAGGTCACGGACACGTCGTACCCGAGTTTCGTAACCGGCGCGCTCGATGCGCTTGACCATCTGGCGCACATTGCGCATCGCGCGGCCGGCGAGTGAGAAATCCTTGACGTCCACCACCGCCTCGTCGCCCAGTTCGAGGGCGTCGAGCCCGGTCTCGCGGGTCCACACCTCGCCGCCGGTCTCGGAGCAGCCCATGACGGCGGGGGTCCAGGAGTGGGCCTTGGCCTCGTCCATGAAGCGTTCGATGGCGCCCGGCCAGGCCTCGACGTCACCGATGGGGTCGCCGCTGGCGAGCATCACGCCGGAGACGACGCGGTAGGTCACGGCCGCCTTGCCGCTGGGGGAGAAGACGACGGCCTTGTCGCGGCGCAGCGCGAAGTGGCCGAGGGAGTCGCGGGCGCCGTGCTTGTCCAGCAGGGCGCGCAGGCGTTCCTCGTCCTCAGGGGTGAGGTGGGCGGCCGGGTGTTCGGGGCGGAAGGCCAGGTAGATGGTGGTGACGGCGGTGAGCAGGCCGAGGGCGCCGAGGGAGAAGGCGACCGTCCAGGAGGTGTTGCCCTGGTAGTCGACCGGGCCCTCGAAGCCGAACAGGCCGTAGACGACGTGGGTGAGGCGGTCGGCCAGGCTGGGGTCGCCGACCATGCGGTCGGTGTGGACGCTGACGATGACCAGGCCCAGGGCGAGCGAACCGGCGCCCATGAGGACGAAGTTGGCGAGCGCACGCCAGCGGCTGCGCGGGTCGGGCAGCGCCCTGAACTGGTCGCGGTGGCGCAGCAGGGGCGCGAGCAGCGCGAGCGAGACCAGTACGCCCACGATCGAGTGCCGGTACGTGAACTGCGCCACGGCACCGGCCGGCAGCAGCGCCACGGCGGCCCGCCACGCCCGGCGCTTGCCGCGCTTGAGGCCGTGGGCGAGCAGTAGCAACAGCACACCGGCGCTCAGCGACAGCGCGGCCGCGAACGGGCCGAGCGCGCCGGGCAGCACCTCGGCGATGGCGTGCATCCGGCTGTGCCGGAAGCGCGGGAAGACGCCCGCGGCGATGTCGACGAGGCCCACGAGGGCACAGGCTCTGCCGACGAGGAGGGGGACGGCCTCGGGGCGGGGCCCACGGAACACGCGGCGCACACGGCTCGTCGGGCGCGTACCGCTGGCACCGCTGGCACCGCTCGTACCGCTGGTACGGCTGGTACCGCTCGTACGGTTCGTACGACCCGGAACCTCGCCCGACATTTCCTCATCTGTCCTGACAGACATCGCACCCTGCAGTTCTGCGAGAGACCTTGGATCCGGTGCCGATTCGGGCATCCGGCGACATTGCGCCCTCTAGGACGGTGTCTCGGGGGGAGAGGTTCACTCCCCTCGTCAAAGCCGTTTCAAAGGTCATGGAAAGCTCCGGGCAAGCCCCCGCGAAGGGGTGGGGGAGACCGCGCCCGGGCTCAGAGCGCAGGCAGGTAACCAGGCATGGGTCTCACGAGCAACAAGGCGCTCGCGCTGGCGGTGCTGTCCGCCGTGCTGCTGTTCGTCGGCACGGTGTGGCTGTGGCCACGACTGGCCCGGCGCGGCTGGCGGGCCGTCGGCGGGCGGATCGGCCTGCTGCTCGCCACCCAGCTGGCCATCTTCGCCGCGGTGGGCCTGGCCGCCAACCAGGCCTTCGGGTTCTACGCCAGCTGGGCCGACCTGTTCGGGCAGGAGAAGGACCAGGGGGTGGTCGTCGACCACACGCCGAGCGGCGGGCCGCTGCGGGTGGCCGACACCCGCCGGGTGCCGGGGGCGGGCAGCGGCCGGCCCCAGACGGGCGGCCAGATCCAGGAGGTGGGCATCGTGGGCCGTACGACCCGTATCGCAACGCCCGCGTACGTGTACCTGCCGCCGGAGTACTTCCAGCCGAAGTACCGCACACGCACGTTCCCCGTGGCCGTCGTCCTCACCGGCTACCCGGGCACCGCGTCGGCGCTGGTGGAGAAGCTGCATTACCCGCGTACGGCCCTGGAACTGGCCCGGGACGGCCGGATGCGGCCGATGATCCTGGTGATGCTGCGGCCCACGGTCGCGCCGCCCCGGGACACGGAGTGCGTGGACATCCCGGGCGGGCCGCAGACCGAGTCGTTCTTCGCCAAGGACCTCCCAGACGCCGTACGCGCGCACTACAGGGTGGCCGAGGAGCCGGGCGGCTGGGGCATCATCGGCAACTCCACGGGCGGCTACTGCGCGCTGAAGCTCGCCCTGCACCATCCCGACGTGTACGCCGCCGGAGCGGGTCTGTCCCCGTACTACAAGGCGCCGATCGACCCCACCACGGGCGATCTCTTCCACGGCGACAAGGAACGGGAGAACCGCGCGAACCTGTTCTGGTACCTCAAGCACATGCCCGCCCCCGACACTTCACTGCTCGTCAGCAGCAGCAGGGTCGGCGAGTCCAACTACAAGGACACCCTGAAGTTCATCGAGCGCGTGAAGGCCACCGGGCTGACCCGGATCTCGTCGATCATCCTGGAAAGCGGCGGGCACAACTTCAACACCTGGCGGCGGGAGATTCCGGGGACGCTGCAGTGGATCAGCGGGCGGCTGGGCGGCCACTGAAAACGATCTTGCGGAATTCGGGGTTCCATGTGCTTCCCTGCGCTCCCTCGGGATCCATTGGGATCCATTGGGATCCGATGGGATCCGATGGGATCCAATGCGCTGCAATGGGCTGCCACGGGCTCCATTCACGGTGCCGGGAGTTCCTGATGTCCTGTGAACCCTTCGGTGTGGCTTTGTTTTTACGGGGCGGGGCACCACGATTCGCCTACGCGCGGTAAGTTTCTGGCCATGCCACGTGGACGTCACCGCCATTCCCCGCCCCTGCACAGGCTGCTGCCCCCGTCGGCGATCGCAGGCGTCTCTCTCGTCTGCGCCCTGGGGCCATGGGTGTTCACGGAGCCGGCCGTGCTCCGCACGCTGGCCGCGGCCGGCGCGGCCACGGCGCTCGTCGGCGCGGCCGTCATGCGCCGCTGGGACATCCAGGCGGGCAAGCGCGTCGCCGACCTCACGCGCGCGCGTGCGAGCGACGAGTGGCGCTTCGAGGAGCGGGTCGCCGAACTGGAGGCCGACCTCGAGGAGTCGCGCGAGCTGCGCGGGAAGCTGGAGCAGCGGCTGCGGGCCAAGCGCGCCGAGCTGGCGGGGCTGCGCAACGAGCACGCGGCGCTGCTGCGGCGGTACGCCACGGCGGAGACCGAGCGCGCGAGCGTGCTGGAGGAACGCCGGGTGCTGGAGATCGAGGCCGCGACTCCGGCGCGTGCGCTGACGGCGGGCCCGGAGACGGCGGGCCCGGAGACGGCGGGTCCGGAAGCGGCCGCGGTGGACGCTGTCTCCGCGGCGGACGTGGCGCCCGCGTCGGACGCCGGGGCCGAGCCGGAGACCGCCGAGGAGAAGTCGGCGCATCCCGCGGTGTTCTCGCCGGAGGGCTCCCAGCTGTTCCTGCGGGCCAACGCGGCGCTGGCGCGGTTCGGCGGGGACGCCCCGGACGGCACCGTCCCGGACGGCGACGGCACGCCGAGGAGCGACGGCACGCCGAAGGGCGACGGCACGCCGAAGGGCGACGGCACGCCGAAGGGCGACGGCGCCCCGAAGGGCGACGAATCAGCGCCCGCGCAGGAGCAGAAGCGCGCGCAGGAGCAGGGCGAGCAGCACAGCGAGCAGGAGGACGAGGCGCAGGGGCAGCCCGAGGCGGTCGACGGGCACGAGCACGCGACCGCCGCCACCCCGACGACGGCGCAGCCCGACCAGCCCGCGCAGCCCGACCAGCCCGAGCACCCCGCCCAGCAGCCGGCCGGGCACTTCACCGTGCCGACCGCGGTGGCCGTCGTACCGCCGACCGCGCCCGTGCGGCCTCCGGTGGCCGAGGGCGGGTTCGACTTCTTCGGCACCAAGAAGGGGACGTCCCGGGCCGCCCTGGAGGCCGTCCAGAACGAGGACCTCGCCGATGTCGTCGGCCAGGAGGCGCTCGCCCTGCACAAGGCCGAGACCGAGGCCCGGTTCAAGCCGGCCGGCGAGGAGTCGCGTGCCGTGGGCCAGGTCATCGACCTGACGGCTCATGACGAGACGGAGCAGATCGACGTGCAGGGGTTGCGGAGCGCGGCTTCCTGAGGTCTGCCGGACGGTTGCCGGCGCCGCGGCTGCGGCTGCGGCTCGGGCTGCGGCCGGGGCGGGATGGGGTGGGGGCGCAGTTGGGCCCGCTCACGCCATCCATCGATCCGGCCGCGCGTCCCTGCGCCCCGTCCGGGACCTCTCCGCCTGCGCCCGCAGCAGCTCGGCGGCCTCGGAGGCGTCCCGCAGCCGTGCCGTCACCGTCTTGTTGGCCCCGGTGTCCACATGGACGTCGGCCACCCCACGGGCCCGCTCCCACGGCCCCTGCGTCAGCCGTACGCTCTGCACCTTGGCGTGCGGCACCAGTGCCAGGCTCCGCCGCAGCAGCCCGGACCGCGCCGCGAACACCGTGTCGGTGACGGCGAGTCCGTACCCGCGCCACCACACCGGCACGCACCACCGAGCCCGGCGCGGCGGCCGGGACAGCGCCGCGTGCGGCGGCACGGTCATCCCGGGCAGCACGCGCGCGATGACGGACTCCGCGATCTCGCGCGGGGCGACCGGCACCAGCATGGAGTTGGACGAACCCGCCACGTCCAGCTCCACCCGCACCCAGCCGCGCCGCCGCCACAACAGCGGCTCGACGATCCGCACGGTCTGCACCCGCCCCGGCGGCACCGTCTCGTGGGCGCGGTCGAGCAGCCCGTGGTCGACGCGCAGCCCGTCGGGGGACTCGCCGACCGTCCAGTCGTACTCGGTGACGAACCGCCCCACGCTGCTCGCCCCCGCCGCGCCGAGCAGCGGTACGGCGGCCGCCAGCACCGTCCACAGGCTGTCGCTGACCAGCCACACCACCGGCACGACGACCAGCGCGACGATCAGCCACCCCCAGGCCGCCCCGGTCAGCGCCAGCGACACGGCCAGCACGCCGGGCGGCACCCGCAGCAGCCGCGTCGACGGTGCCTCGCCGACCTCGTGCGCGGTCTCGGGCGCGAAACCGGCCGCCCGGGCGAGCAGTTCGGCCCGCAGGGTCCGTGCCTCGTCCGCGCCCAGGAAGGCGAGTTCGTCCTTCTTGTCGGTCCCTATGACGTCGAGTTTGAGCTTGGCGACGCCCGCGACCCGTGCGAGCAGCGGCTGGGTGACGTCGATGGCCTGGATGCGTTCCAGCCGGATGTGCGCGGTGCGGCGGAACACCAGGCCGGTGCGGATGCGCAGTTCGGTGTCGGTGACCGCGAAGTGCGTGAACCACCAGGAGCAGAAGCCGTACAGCGCGGCGGCCGGGAGCAGCACGGCCAGGGCGATCAGCAGGGTGCTCGTGGTCAGCCGGGTCAGGTGGCGCTGCGCCTGGTCGGGGTCGTGCACGGCCCAGCCGACGAACACGGCGACCGGCGCCCACGCCCGCCTGAACGGCGTGACGGGGTGCAGCCGCCGCTCGGCCACGGGCCGCGTCCCCCGTACGGCGTCGTCGACGCCCGGCGCCGTCACAGGCCCGCCGATCGTGCCTCGCCCAGCTCGGTGAGCCGGTCGCGCAGCCGTTCCGCCTCGGCCGGGTCGAGGCCGGGGATGGTCGCGTCGGTGGCCGCGGCGGCCGTGTGCAGCTGCACGCTGGCCAGCCCGAAGTACCGCTCGACGGGCCCGGAGGTGACCTCCACCAGCTGCATCCGCCCGTACGGCACGACGGTCTCCTGGCGCCACAGCACGCCCCGGCTGATCAGCAGGTCGTCGGCGCGTTCGGCGTACCGCCAGGACCGCCAGTTGCGGCCGAGCATCACCCAGCCCCATGCCGTCAGGGCGAGCGGCAGCAGCGCGAAGGCGGCCCACGCGGGCCCGGCGAACATGCCCGGCAGCACAGCGGTGGCCACGGTCACCAGCCCCAGCCACACCACCAGCAACAGCCGCCGCATCGTCAGCAGCCCCGGCGGCAGCCCGGTCCACACCGGCTCGTCCCCCGTGGCGGTCACCTCGGACGGGCCGGGTGTTCCCCCGGCCCCTGCCGCCCCCGCCGCATCCGCCGCTCCCGCGTCGTGCGGGCTCCCCGTCTCCATGAGGCCAGCGTACGTAGGAGAGACTGTGTGCATGACTCCTCAGACGGAGACCATGGTCGGTATCGGCGGCGCCGCGGAGAGCACCGACATGGTGCTCAACATCGGACCGCAGCACCCGTCGACGCACGGTGTGCTGCGGTTGCGGCTCGTCCTGGACGGCGAGCGCATCACGCACGCGGAGCCGGTGATCGGCTATATGCACCGGGGCGCGGAGAAGCTGTTCGAGGCGCGCGACTACCGCCAGATCATCGTGCTCGCCAACCGCCACGACTGGCTGTCGGCGTTCTCCAACGAGCTGGGCGTGGTCCTGGCGGTGGAGCGGATGCTCGGCATGGAGGTCCCCGAGCGCGCGGTGTGGACGCGCACGCTGCTCGCGGAGCTGAACCGGGTGCTCAACCACCTGATGTTCCTCGGCTCGTATCCGCTGGAGCTCGGCGGCATCACCCCGGTGTTCTACGCGTTCCGGGAGCGCGAGACCCTCCAGAACGTCATGGAGGAGGTCTCCGGCGGGCGCATGCACTACATGTTCAACCGCGTGGGCGGCCTCAAGGAGGACCTGCCGGCCGGATGGACCGCACGCGCGCGTGCCGCCGTAGCCGCCGTGCGCTCGCGCATGGACGTCTTCGACGACCTGGTCCTCGGCAACGAGATCTTCCGGGGGCGCACCCGGGGCGTGGGCGTGCTGGCGCCCGAGACGGTGCACGCCTACGGCGTGAGCGGCCCGATCGCGCGCGCCTCCGGTGTCGACTTCGACCTGCGCCGCGACGAGCCGTACCTGGCCTACGGCGAGCTCCAGGACGTCCTGACGGTGGTGACCCGCCAGGAGGGCGACTGCCTCGCCCGCTTCGAGTGCCTGCTCGCCCAGACCCACAACGCGCTGGACCTGGCCGACGCCTGCCTCGACCGGCTCGCCGAGCTGGCGCCGGGGCCGATCAACCAGCGGCTCCCCAAGGTCCTCAAGGCGCCCGAGGGGCACACGTACGCGTGGACCGAGAACCCGCTCGGCATCAACGGCTACTACCTGGTCAGCAAGGGCGAGAAGACCCCGTACCGGCTGAAGCTGCGCTCCGCCTCGTACAACAACATCCAGGCGCTGACCGAGCTGCTGCCGGGGACGCTGGTGGCGGACATGGTGGCGATTTTGGGGTCACTGTTCTTCGTGGTCGGGGACATCGACAAATAGCTCCGGGATCCCGACCGGCTGGAGCAGCCAGGTGAAGTCGCCGAGTCCGCCGGGCGCGGTGAGCTCGGCGGCCTCACCCGCGTGCGCGAGGGCCCGTACGTAGGCGGCGGGGTCGGTGGAGGCGAGCGCGAGCGGGGGGCGTGCGCCCGTGACGCCCAGGGCGTGCAGGGCGTCGCGCTGGCCGATGAGGCGCCCGCCGGGCAGCACGCTCGCGTCCAGCGCGACATGCGCCGTGAGGTCGCAGGATCCGTCCGGCACGGGCGCTGTCTCGCGGCCCTCCCGGAACCCGGTGAGCGTCCCGAACGGCGGGCGCGCCCGAGCCGTGTGCGCGTAGTCCACGGCCACGGCGAGCCCCCGCTCCACGCGGGCGACGGCGGACGCCCACGCGGCGTCCCGGGGCAGCCCGATCTCCGCCCGCAGGCCCTCCTCGGCCGGCAGCGGCCACCACCGCGCCAGCCACTCGGCCTCCGCCCCGCGGACCGGCTCCCCGAGCCGCTCCGTCCCGTCCGCGCGGACCAGCACCCGCCGCGCCACGCCCGCGCGGTCCACCTCCGCGACCTCCACGGGTACGTTGTCCAGCCACTCGTTGGCGAACAGCAGCCCGGCGACGCCCCGCGGGGGCTCGGCCCGCCACTCGATCCGGTGATCGAGGCCGTCGGGACGGTCGGCGAGATCGACGGCGTACGCGCGCGTGCGCGCGGCCACACCGGCGGGGAGCGCGGCGAGCACGCCGCTGGCCAGTTCGCCCCGCCCGGCCGCCATGTCGACGAAGTCGAGCGGCGCGGGCCGCCCCAGCGCCTCGTCCACCCGGCACAGCAGCCGCGCCACGGCCTCGGCGAACAGCGGCGAGGCGTGCACCGACGTACGGAAGTGCCCGGCCGGGCCCTCCGGTCTGCGGTAGAAGCCGCCCGGCCCGTACAGGGCCGTCTCCGTCGCCGCGCGCCACCCGCGCCACTCGTCCGTCGTCCCCGCTGTCACCGCCTCAGGTTACGCGCACACAACAACCAGAACTCCACCTTGCGGAGTACGCGCGCCCGATGCGGATCGGCCCTCCGGTTGACCTCTGCACACATCTCGCTTCCCTACGCTGGGTTATGTGCAGCGCCTCTATGACTTCCTCCGCAGGCACCCGACGTGGGTCGACGGCTTCTGGGCCCTCGTCCTGTTCGGGATCTCCGTGCTGGGCGGAGCGGCCCGGGAGGAGGCGGAGGGCGCCGACCTGCCGGTCGTCGTGGTCCCGATCACGCTGCTGCTGTGCCTGGTGGTCGCGCTGCGCCGCCGTATGCCGGAGAAGATGCTGATCCTGGCGGCCGCGCTCGGCGCGGCGCAGCTGATCACGGACGTCGGGATACTCCCCGCCGACTTCGCCCTGCTGGTGATCGTCTACACGGTCGCGGCGAACGGCGCCCGCTGGGCCTCCCGCTTCGCCCTGGCCGCCGGCCTGTGCGCGGCCCCCGCGGCGCAGCTGCGCTGGCCGAGCGAGCAGACGGGCGTCGCGGGCAACGTCGCCCTGATGGTCCTGCAGACCGTGCCCTTCGCCCTGGCCTGGGTGCTCGGCGACTCGATCCGCACCCGCCGCGCCTACTTCGCGCAGCTGGAGGAGCGCGCCGCCCGGCTGGAGAAGGAGCGCGAGGCGCAGGCCAAGGTCGCGGTCGCCGCCGAACGCGCCCGGATCGCGCGCGAGCTGCACGACGTCGTCGCGCACAACGTCTCGGTGATGGTGGTGCAGGCCGACGGCGCCGCCTACGTCCTCGATGCCGCGCCCGACCAGGCGAAGAAGGCCCTGGAGACCATCTCCTCGACCGGCCGCCAGGCCCTCGCCGAGATGCGCCGCCTGCTCGGCGTCCTGCGCACCGGAGAGCACCAGGAGGCCGGGGAGTACGTGCCCCAGCCCGACGTCCAGCAGATCGAGGAGCTCGTCGAGCAGTGCCGCGGCTCCGGGCTGCCCGTCGACTTCAAGGTCGAGGGCACCCCGCGCCCCCTGCCGAGCGGCGTCGAGCTCACCGCGTACCGCATCGTGCAGGAGGCGCTCACCAACACCCGCAAGCACGGCGGACCGAACGCCGGCGCGAGCGTGCGTCTGGTCTACTTCGACGACGGGCTCGGCCTGCTCGTCGAGGACGACGGCAAGGGCGCCCCGCACGAGCTGTACGAGGAAGGCGGCCTCGACGGGCAGGGCCACGGCCTGATCGGGATGCGTGAGCGGGTCGGTATGGTCGGCGGCACCCTGGACGCGGGACCGCGCCCGGGCGGAGGATTCCGCATCAGCGCCCTGCTCCCGCTCAAACCCGCGCAATGACGCCCCCGCACGTCCTTTGTTGACACCTGTAACAGACGGGTGACGTCCCGGCGTCCGCCACCCTGCCGAACACCTGCCGACCACTTGCCGACGGAAACGGAAGAAGACCCGATGACGATCCGCGTGATGCTCGTCGACGACCAGGTGCTGCTGCGCACCGGGTTCCGGATGGTGCTCGCCGCCCAGCCGGACATGGAGGTCGTGGCGGAGGCGGGCGACGGCGTGGAGGCGCTCGAGGTGCTGCGCTCGACCGCCGTCGACGTGGTGCTGATGGACGTGCGCATGCCGAAGCTGGACGGGGTGGAGGCGACCCGCCGCATCTGCGCGGACCCCGAGGCGCCGAAGGTGCTCATCCTGACCACCTTCGACCTCGACGAGTACGCCTTCTCCGCGCTGAAGGCGGGCGCCTCCGGCTTCATGCTCAAGGACGTGCCGCCCGGCGAACTCCTCGCCGCGATCCGCTCCGTGCACAGCGGCGACGCGGTGGTCGCGCCCTCCACCACCCGCCGGCTCCTGGACCGCTTCGCACCGATGCTGCCCAGCACCGGCAAGCAGCCCCAGCACAAGGAGCTGGAGCGGCTGACCGGCCGTGAACGGGAGGTCATGGTGCTGGTCGCGCAGGGCCTGTCCAACGGCGAGATCGCGGCCCGGCTCGTGCTGTCCGAGGCGACCGTCAAGACGCACGTGGGCCGCATCCTGACCAAGCTGGGCCTCAGGGACCGCGTGCAGGTGGTGGTCCTGGCGTACGAGACGGGGCTGGTGCGGGCCGGGGGACACGGCTGACCGGTGTCCTGGCCGCCCGGCTGAGCGGCTCCCGGACAGAACAGCTAGCGGAGGATGCCCTCCAGGAAGTCGCTGCCGAGCCGGGCCACCACCGTCACGTCCAGCTGGTGCTGCGCGTACCGGCCGCGGCGGCGCGTGGTGATCAGGCCCGCCTTCTTCAGCACGCTCAGGTGCCTGGATATCTCCGGGGCCGTCATGCCGTGGATCTGGGCCAGCTCGCTCGTGGTGTAGGCGCTGCGGGCCAGGTTGCGGCACATGCGCATACGGACGGGGTGGGACACCGCGGTCATCCTGAGGGCCAGCTGCTCGACCGTGGGCGGCGCGGCGAGCTCCGGGGAGCCGACCGGGTAGTGCAGCACCGGCTGCCAGCCGTACCGGTGCAACACCATCAGGTGCGGCCAGCCCAGACTCGTCGGCACGAGCAGCAGGCCACCGGCTCCCGTGGCCGTGCGCCCCTCGCCCAGCTTGTCGACCGTGATGCGGGCGGCCACCTCGTCGAGCGTCACCGCCGGTGACACCGCGGCCAGCGCCCCGGCCAGGCCCTTGTGCCGCAGCAGGTCCGTCTTGAGGCGGGTGTCCGCCACGAGCTGGTGACGCAGCCGGGACCACACCTCGGCGAAGAACGCCTCGTCGCAGTCCTGGAGGAACTGCCGCAGCCAGGCCCGGATACGCGGCGGATCGGCCAGCAGCCGCTCGGTGAAGCGCACCTGCTGCGGCCCGCGCGCGGCGGCCAGCTCCAGGGAGCGCCGGCGCTGTGCCTCGTCGGCGAGCGGGCCCGGGCCCGGTGCGCCGTAGGGGACGGCGCAGGTGAACTCCAGGGCCGCGTCCACGAACTGCTCGTCCGACAGCTTGTCCAGCAGGTCGAGCTCCTCGGCGAGCGTCGCGCCCGGCAGCGTGGCACCGCCCGGGATGCCCGCGCACGGCAGGAACAGGTCCGAGAACGTCGTCCGCCACAGGAAGTCGGCCTCGCACATCCGGTCGGCCAGGTGCGGGTCGAGCCGGGCCGTCACCCCCGTCACCCAGCCCTGCAGGCCCGGGTGGTGCCCCGGCTCGGACAGCGCGTGCAGCGCCATGCCGAGCTCGGCCAAGGGCGAGGGCACGACGGCGACGCCCTCCGGCCGCAGCCCCGCGATGTCGATGCTCACGCTCATGCCCGCATGGTGCATGCCGCCACTGACAACCCGGCCCCGATTGACGGCCGCCGTCAATCGACGGGACTACGACGGGCGGACGGTGCGCGAACTGCGCGAGCACCGGCGGTTCCGCGCCGTGCTCGCGGGCCGCCCGGCGCACGGGCGCGTACGGCGGATTCCGGGGCGTTGGCTGGGGATGAGGCCGCGGCCTACGGGCTGAGCGCTTCTGGGGGCTGGGGGCTGGGGGCTGGGGGCCGGGGCAGCGGCTGCCAGGAGTTCTACCGGCTGGCCCGACGGGTCAGCCGGGAAACGAACTCCCCGACCGCCGCCTTCACGTCCTCAGCCGTCCACTCCAGGCCCGCGGCCCGTACGTACACCTCCGTGCACGCCAGGCCCGGGCCCGTCCGGTCCCAAGCGTTGCCGAACAGGACCGTGCCCGTCTCCTCGGCCGTCCGGACCGCCGCCTCCGCGGCGACGTCGGCGTCGTACGGCAGCCAGACCTGGAAGTCGTGGGTGTGCGGCACCTCGGGGTGGACGCGCGCCCACGGCACCCCGGCCGCCGCGAACCCCTCGCGCAGCGCGGCCGCCACCACGTGCGCGTGCCGCACGTACTCCGGCAGCCGGGGCAGCTCCCGCTCCAGGCCGAGCAGCGCCGACAGGGCCGTCGGGAACTGCTGGAAGACCGTGCCCCCGTACCGGTGCCGCCAGGCCTTCGCCTCCTCCACCAGCGTCTTCGGCCCGGCGAGGGCCGCCCCGCCGAACCCGTCGACGGACTTGTAGAACGACACGTAGACGCTGTCCGCCAGGCCCGCGATCTCGTCCAGCGGGCGGCCGAAGTGGACGGTGGTCTCCCACAGGCGGGCCCCGTCGAAGTGCACCACCGCGTCGCGCTCCCGAGCGGCTTCCACCACCTCGGTGAGCTCCTCCCAGGACGGCAGTACGAAACCGGCGTCCCTGAGGGGCAGTTCCAGCATCAGCGCCCCGAAGGGCTCCTCGAAGTCGCGCACTTCGGCCGCGGTCGGCAGCCGCGGCTCACTCGTCACCCGCACCGGGCGCAGTCCGCTGACCTGGCTGAAGGCGTTGCGCTCGTGCAGCTCGGGGTGGGCGAGCGCGGTCAGGGCGACGGCCGGGCTGCCGGTGCGGCCCGCCCAGCAGCGCATGGCCACCTGCTGGGCCATCGTGCCCGTCGGGAAGAACGCGGCGGCCTCCGTGCCGAGCAGCCCGGTGACCTTTTCCTCCAGCGCCTCGACGACACCGTCGCCGTACATGTCCGACGGTTCGTCCAGGTCGTACACGCCCTCCGCCGCGTCCAGCAGCGCCAGACGCTCCCGGAGGGTGCCGAGGAAGCCGAGCCGGGCGAGCGCGCGCGGTGCGGCCCGGCAGACGGCGATACGCCGCGCACGGAGCCGGCTGCGCCGTTCCTCGTCGGACACCCGCTCGGTCTGCTCCTCGCCGGACACCCGCCCCGCCTGCCGCTCGTCCCGCCCCGCCGTATCACTCATGCCGGGGATCATCCCGCGCGCGGGTCCGCGCGGGCACCCGTATTTCCGCAACCACGCGCCTCATGGTTTGCGTACACGCGCGACCTACGTTCCCGTACACGCGCGACTCACGATTCCCGTACGCGCCGCGTTGCACGGAAACCCACAGCCTGTGGACAACCGAACGCCCCTCGAACCGATCGCGTTAACATGACGAGAAATCGTCCGGTACCCGGAGCGGACTGGAACGGGAAGGCCGCCGTCGCGTGAGTACAAGCCAACAGCCAGACCCCAAGGACCGCCCCGCGCGGCTCACCGTCGGCGTCGTCGGCGCCGGTCGCGTGGGACCCGCGCTGGCCGCGTCCCTCCAGCTCGCCGGGCACCGCCCGGTGGCCGTCTCCGGGGTCTCCGACGCCTCCAGACGGCGCGCCGCGCAGTTGCTCCCCGACGTCCCCCTGGTCACGCCCGCCGAGGTCCTGGCGCGCGCCGAGCTCGTGCTGCTGACCGTCCCGGACGACGCCCTGCCCGGGCTGGTCTCCGGGCTCGCCGAGACCGGGGCCGTACGGCCGGGCCAGCTGCTCGTGCACACCTCCGGACGGTACGGCGCGAAGGTGCTGGACCCCGCCCTGCGCGCCGGCGCGCTGCCGCTGGCCCTGCACCCCGCGATGACGTTCACCGGCACCCCCGTCGACGTGCAGCGGCTGGCCGGGTGCTCCTTCGGCGTCACCGCGCCCGAGGAGCTGCGGCTGGCCGCCGAGGCCCTGGTCATCGAGATGGGCGGCGAGCCCGAGTGGATCGCCGAGGAGAACCGCCCGCTCTACCACGCCGCCCTCGCCCTCGGCGCCAACCACCTGGTCACCCTCGTAGCCCAGTCCCTGGAGTTGCTGCGCACGGCCGGTGTCGAGGCCCCCGACCGGATGCTCGGCCCGCTGCTCGGCGCCGCCCTGGACAACGCCCTGCGCTCCGGCGACGCGGCCCTCACCGGCCCGGTCGCGCGCGGGGACGCCGGCACGGTCGCCGCGCACGTCGCCGAGCTGCGCAGGCACGCCCCGCAGACGGTCGCCGGCTACCTGGCGATGGCCCGCGCCACCGCCGACCGGGCGCTCGCCCACGGCTTGCTGAAGCCGGAGCTCGCCGAGGACCTGCTCGGGGTACTCGCCAACGGAATCGACGGCACCAGCGGCACCGAAGGGGAGGCGGCCGGATGAACGGCGCCGACAGGCGGGACCCCATGAGCGGCACGGCCCGCCAGGCTCGCCACGCCCCCCAGGCCCCCCATGCCCTCCAGGCCATCCCCTCGAGCCACCCGACGACGCGCGTGCCCCAGAACGGAGACGCCCGATGACCACCACCCTGCTGCGCACCGCCGGCGAACTGCACGCACGCGCGCGTGCGGGCCGCCGCGCCGTCGTCATGACCATGGGCGCCCTGCACGAGGGCCACGCCACACTGATCCGCACCGCCCGCCGGATCGCCGGCCCGGACGGCGAGGTCGTCGTCACGGTGTTCGTCAATCCGCTGCAGTTCGGCCAGGGCGAGGACCTCGACCGCTACCCGCGCACGCTGGACGCCGACGTCAAGCTCGCCGGACAGTCGGGCGCGGACGTCGTGTTCGCCCCGTCCGTGGAGGAGGTCTACCCGGGCGGCGAGCCCCAGGTCCGCATCAGCGCCGGCCCCATGGGCGAACGCCTGGAGGGCGCCTCGCGGCCGGGCCACTTCGACGGCATGCTCACCGTGGTCGCCAAGCTGCTGCACCTGACCCGCCCCGACGTCGCCCTGTACGGCCAGAAGGACGCCCAGCAGCTCGCCCTGATCCGCCGCATGGTGCGGGACCTGAACTTCGGCGTCGAGATCGTCGCCGTACCCACCGTCCGCGAGGAGGACGGCCTGGCCCTGTCCAGCCGTAACCGCTACCTCTCCCCCCGGGAGCGGCGCACCGCGCTCGCCCTGTCCGAGGCCCTGTTCGCGGGCCGCGACCGGCACGCCGCCCAGGAGGCGCTGCGCGCGCGGGCCCGTGAAGTGCCCGCCACGCACGCGCGTGCCGAGGCCCTCAGCGCCATAGGGGAGTCCCGTGCGGCGGCCGACGCGCACGCCGTCGCCACGGCCGCCCCGGGTTCCGCCGCGGCCGTCCGCGCGGCCGCCCGCCAGGTCCTCGACGACGCCGCCCGCCTCGACCCGCCGCTCGAACTCGACTACCTCGCCCTGGTCGACCCGTCCGACTTCACCGAGATCGGGGACGACTTCACCGGCGAGGCGATCCTCGCCGTCGCCGCCCGGGTCGGGACGACCCGGCTGATCGACAACATTCCCCTCACCTTCGGAGCCGCCTCGTGACCAGCACAGGCATACGACTGCACGCGCCCGCGCCCGGGTGGTCCATCTCCGCGGACGTGGTGGTCGTCGGCTCCGGTGTCGCCGGCCTCACCGCGGCCCTGCGCTGCGAGGCCGCCGGCCTGACCACCGTCGTCGTCACCAAGGCCCGTCTCGACGACGGCTCCACCCGCTGGGCCCAGGGCGGCATCGCCGCGGCCCTCGGCGAGGGCGACACCCCCGAGCAGCACCTCGACGACACCCTGGTCGCGGGCGCGGGCCTGTGCGACGCGGAAGCGGTCCGCATCCTCGTCACCGAGGGCCCCGACGCGGTACGGCGGCTGATCTCCACCGGCGCCCAGTTCGACACCGACGACGAGGGCGACATCGAACTCACCCGCGAGGGCGGCCACCACCGCCGCCGTATCGCCCACGCCGGCGGCGACGCGACCGGCGCGGAGATCTCCCGCGCCCTCGTCGGGGCGGTACGCGCGCGTGGCCTGCGCACGATCGAGAACGCCCTGGTCCTGGACCTCCTCACGGATGCCGACGGCCGCACCGCCGGCGTCACCCTGCACGTCATGGGCGAGGGCCAGCACGACGGCGTCGGCGCGGTCCACGCCCCCGCCGTGGTCCTCGCGACCGGCGGCATGGGCCAGGTCTACTCGGCGACCACCAACCCGTCGGTCTCCACCGGCGACGGAGTCGCCCTGGCGCTGCGCGCGGGCGCCGAGGTCAGCGACCTGGAGTTCGTCCAGTTCCACCCCACCGTGCTGTTCCTCGGCGCGGACGCGGAGGGCCAGCAGCCCCTGGTCTCCGAGGCGGTACGCGGCGAGGGCGCCCACCTGGTGGACGCCGACGGCGTGCGCTTCATGCAGGGGCAGCACGAACTCGCCGAACTCGCCCCCCGCGACATCGTCGCCAAGGGCATCATGCGCCGCATGCAGGAGCAGGACGCCGAGCACATGTTCCTCGACGCCCGCCACTTCGGCGCCGACATGTGGGAGCACCGCTTCCCGACGATCCTCGCCGCCTGCCGCGCCCACGGCATCGACCCGGTCACCGAGCCCATCCCGATCGCCCCGGCCGCCCACTACGCCTCCGGCGGCGTCCGCACCGACTCCCACGGCCGTACGACCGTCCCCGGCCTGTACGCGTGCGGCGAGGTCGCCTGCACGGGCGTGCACGGCGCCAACCGCCTGGCCTCCAATTCCCTGCTGGAGGGCCTGGTCTACGCCGAGCGCATCGCCGCGGACATCGCGGCGAGCAGGACCGGAACCGCCCTCCACGCGCCCGTGCCCCGGCCCCTGCCGTACCCGGAGACGCCCGAGCACCCCCTGCTCACGCCGGAGGCCCGTTTCACGATCCAGCGGATCATGACGCAGGGCGCCGGTGTCCTGCGCTCGGCCGAGTCCCTCGCCAAGGCCGCCGACCAGCTCCAGCAGCTGCACACCGACGCCCGCGACGCCCTCGCCGAGAACGGCAAGACGGCCGAGGCCGGTGTCGACACCTGGGAGGCCACCAACCTCCTGTGCGTGGCCCGCGTCCTGGTCGCCGCCGCCCAGCTGCGCGAGGAGACCCGGGGCTGCCACTGGCGCGAGGACCACCCCGAGCGCGACGACACGACATGGCGCCGCCACATCGTCGTACGCCTGAACCCGGACCGCACACTGGCCGTGCACACCACCGACACCCCAGATTTCCCCCCGATCCGGCAGCCCCAGCAGGAGCAGTGACACAAGTGACCACCCCCGACCTCCCCCTCGCCTCGTACGGAGGCTGCGGCGACGACTGCGCCTGCGGTGCCGACGAGACCTACCTGGAGTGCGGCCTCGACCCCGCGCTCGCCCAGCTCCTGGCCGACGCCGGTCTCGACCCCGTCGAGGTCGAGGACATCGCGAACGTCGCCATCCAGGAGGACCTGGCCCACGGCGTGGACGTGACGACGGTCGCCACCATCCCCGAGGACGCCGTCGCCACGGCCGACTTCACGGCACGCGAGGCGGGCGTGGTGGCGGGCCTCAGAGTCGCCGAAGCCGTCCTCTCCGTGGTCTGCGAGGACGAACTGACGGTCGAACGCCACGTCGAGGACGGCGACCGCGTCGAAGCGGGCCAGAAACTCCTCTCGGTCACCACCCGCACCCGCGACCTCCTCACCGCCGAACGCAGTGCCCTCAACATCCTCTGCCGCCTGTCGGGCATCGCGACGGCCACGCGCGCGTGGGCGGACGTACTGGAAGGCACCAAAGCCCGCGTCCGGGACACCCGCAAGACGACACCGGGCCTGCGCTCCCTCGAGAAGTTCGCGGTCCGCTGCGGCGGCGGCGTCAACCACCGCATGTCCCTCTCCGACGCGGCCCTGGTCAAGGACAACCACGTGGTCGCCGCGGGCGGCGTCGCCCAGGCCTTCGAGGCGGTGCGCGAACGCTTCCCCGACCTACCGATCGAGGTCGAGGTCGACACCCTGCACCAGCTGCGCGAGGTCGTGGACGCCGGAGCCGACCTGATCCTCCTGGACAACTTCACGCCCGGCGAGTGCGAGGAGGCGGTGGCCATCGTCGCCGGCCGCGCCCAGCTGGAGGCATCGGGCCGCCTCACCCTCGACAACGCCAAGGCGTACGCGGACACGGGCGTCGACTACCTGGCCGTAGGAGCCCTCACCCACTCCTCGCCGATCCTGGACATCGGCCTGGACCTGCGACCGGCGGAATAGGGGAGCGGGTACGGGCCATGCTGCTGACCATCGACGTAGGCAACACACACACCGTCCTCGGCCTCTTCGACGGCGACGACATCGTCGAACACTGGCGCATCTCCACGGACGCGCGCCGCACGGCCGACGAGCTCGCGGTCCTCCTCCAGGGCCTGATGGGCATGCACCCCCTGCTCGGCGACGAGCTGGGCGACGGCATCGACGGCATCGCCATCTGCGCGACCGTCCCGTCGGTCCTGCACGAACTCCGCGAGGTGACCCGCCGCTACTACGGCGACGTCCCCGCGGTCCTCGTCGAACCCGGCGTCAAGACGGGCGTCCCCATCCTCACCGACAACCCCAAGGAGGTGGGCGCCGACCGCATCATCAACGCCGTCGCCGCCGTCGACCTCTACGGGGGCCCGGCGATCGTCGTCGACTTCGGCACGGCGACGACGTTCGACGCGGTGTCCGCCCGTGGGGAGTACGTCGGTGGCGTGATCGCCCCCGGCATCGAGATCTCGGTCGAGGCACTCGGCGTCAAGGGCGCCCAGCTCCGCAAGATCGAGGTGGCCCGTCCCCGCAGCGTCATCGGCAAGAACACGGTCGAGGCCATGCAGGCCGGCATCGTCTACGGCTTCGCCGGCCAGGTCGACGGGGTCGTCAACCGCATGGCCCGCGAACTGGCGTCCGACCCGGACGACGTCACGGTCATCGCGACGGGCGGGCTCGCACCGATGGTCCTCGGTGAGTCCTCGGTCATCGACGAACACGAGCCGTGGCTGACACTGATCGGCCTGCGCCTGGTGTACGAGCGCAACGTGTCACGCATGTGAGCGGGCCAGGGCGCCGGTGCTGCGGCGGGGTGGGTCGTGCAACCCACCCCGGCGGCACGACTGCCGCAGCCGAGCGGCTGCGCGCAGCAAGGTGGCCGCACCCGCAGTCGCCCACGGTGACCCCACAACGCACCCGTAGGCGCTGCACCGACGGCACAGGAGTCACCACCCCACCCGCACAGGAGCCCCACCCCACCCGCACAGGCCGCCGCAGGCACCCCCGGCCAAACCGCCGGAGGCACCCCGCCCACCCGAGTGGCACCCCCACGCCACACCCACCCCCTATGCGGAATTTGTCTGATTAGCGCGTATCGTCGCCGCATGCCCACGCCATACGGATCCCGCGGCGGCATGGCGTTCGGCGCGGAGGAGCTGCGTGTGCTCCGCCGCGCTCTCGCCCTCGCCCTCCACCCCGCCCCCGCCTCGGCCGACGACGTCCAGGACTGCCTCCGCCTCGCCCAGTCCCTCGACGAGGCGATGCGCGAGGGCGCCCGCCTGCGTGCCTTCCTCGTGGCCGACCTCGGCCGGTACCGCGCCGCCCTCCCCGGCACCGCCGCCGGCTACCTCGCGCTCCTGGAAGAGGCACTGGGCGCCGGCTACCGCCCGAACCCCGACGACCTCGCCGCCCTGCGGGCCCTGCGCGGCAACCCCGCCGCGGCCACCCTCCTGAACCGCTGCCAGGTCCTCGCCGAGCAGGACGTGAGCGCCCGTCTCACCGGCCGCAGCGCCCGTACGACGACCCCCTCACCCCTCGCGACCGTCCCCGCCTCCCGCACCCGCCTCCTGGCCCTCCCGGGGGGCCTGTCCGGCGCCCTGCGCGACTCGGCCCCCACCGACGGCCCCGCCCAGGAGCCCCAGAAGAAGCCCGCGGAGAAACCGGCCCCCAAGCCCGCCCCCACCGCCCCCAAACCCGCACCCGCACCCTCCCCCTCCCCGGCCCCCACCCCCGGCACCCCGAAGCCCACCCGCCCGATCCCCACCCCGGGCGAGGTCTTCCCCCGCCGCAAACCGACCCCACCCCCCACAAACCCCCAGCAGCTCGCCGCGGGCTGACGCGCCCACCCCGCCCTGTCCGCCCGCCACCACCGCCTGGCTACCCTGGACCCATGGACTACGTCTCCGCGCTCCTGCCCCCGGCCGTCATGGCCGTCTTCTTCGTCGGCGTCATCCGCGTGATCGTGAAGACCCAGGGCGGCGCCAACAAGGCCAAGGAGGACGCGGCCGTCGACGCCGCCATCGCGCGTGTGGAGAGCACCCGCCAGGCCTCCCCCCGAACGAACACCGACGCCTGAGCCCACCCGCTCACGCAGCCGGCATGCCGCCGGCGCCGGCGTACGACTCCGCGCACCCACCCCGCGCTTTCGAGTCGTACGCCCTTTTTGTTCCCATTTGCCACTGAAGCGCACGTCCGCCACGCCATTGCCGAGATCTCCCACTATTGTTCTGAGGTGTGCCTCGCCCATTGGGAGAACTCGAAGACGCGGTGATGACGCGGGTGTGGAAGTGGAACCGCCCGGTGACCGTTCGAGAAGTCCTGGAAGATCTTCAGAAGGAGCGGTCCATCGCGTACACCACGGTGATGACCGTTTTGGACAATCTCCATCAGAAGGGCTGGGTGCGCCGCGAGGCGGAAGGCCGGGCCTATCGATATGAGGCGGTCTCCACACGGGCCGCCTACGCCGCCGCCCTGATGAACGACGCCTGGTCCCAGAGCGACAACCCCGCCGCCGCTCTCGTCGCCTTCTTCGGCATGATGAGCGAGGAACAGCGACACGCTCTGCGCGATGCCGTACGCATCGTCCAAGGCCCGGAAACCACAGAACCCGCCGAACGCCCGGAACCCGCTGACCCCGAGGATCCCGCCAAGGAGAACCCCGGCTCGGCACAGGACGGTGGTGGGCGATAGCGTCCGCTCATGTCCGCGAAGAGCCCCGAAGCCACCGCAAAAGCCATCACCGTCCGACGGGCCCGCACCAGCGATGTCCCGGCCGTGCGCCGTCTCCTCGACGCGTACGTCCGGGACGGCATCCTGCTCGACAAAGCAACGGTCACGCTTTACGAGGACATCCAGGAGTTCTGGGTCGCGGAACGGGACGACAACGCCGAGGTCGTCGGCTGCGGCGCCCTGCACGTGATGTGGGAAGACCTCGCGGAAGTCCGCACGCTCGCGGTGAAGCCGGGCCTGAAGGGCGCCGGGGTCGGCCATCAGTTGCTGGAGAAGTTGCTGCAGACCGCCCGCTGGCTCGGCGTTCGCCGGGTTTTCTGTCTGACCTTCGAAGTGGAGTTCTTCGGCAAGCACGGCTTCGTGGAGATCGGCGAGACGCCGGTCGACACCGATGTCTACGCGGAGCTGCTGCGTTCCTATGACGAGGGCGTCGCGGAGTTCCTCGGTCTCGAACGAGTGAAACCGAACACCTTGGGCAACAGCCGGATGCTTCTGCATCTGTGATCCACAAGGTTAGCCAAGCCAGGGTTAGCCACGGATCCGGTGCCCTATGTCCGAAACGCGCACGTTTCCGGGCCGGGGGCGGGCTGCCGGTCTCTGCCGAGGGTTTGTGTTTTTCCCGCAAAAGCGGTTTGCTTTCCGACGTACTGCAGTACTGCATATAACAGGGGACGGCGATACGGCGATACGGCGGACGCCGGCACACCCCCGGCCCTCAAGTTATCGATGAAAGGAAATCCGGTGGCACAGAAGGTTCAGGTCCTTCTTGTCGATGACCTCGACGGCGGCGAGGCGGACGAGACCGTGACGTTCGCGTTGGACGGCAAGACGTACGAGATCGATCTCACCACCGCCAACGCGGACAAGCTCCGCAGCCTTCTCGAGCCTTACGTGAAGAGTGGTCGTCGTACCGGAGGCCGTGCTTCGAGCGGGCGCGGAAAGTCGCGTTCCTCTTCCAGCGGCAGCCAGGACACCGCGGCCATCCGCGCCTGGGCGAAGGAGAACGGCTACGAGGTCAACGACCGCGGGCGTGTTCCCGCGTCCATCCGCGAGGCTTACGAGAAGGCAAACGGCTGATCATCGGCCTTAAGGACACAAGGACACCCTTAAGGACACCGCGCGCGCGAGGCCTGCGAGCAGGCCGGCGGCTGGGTGCACGCGCGCCGCAGCCGGACCCGGTGGCACTGCGTCGCCACCGTGTCCACCAGCCGAACGAGATCGGGGGCGCCCTCACCGCCGCCCCCCATGGCCGACAGTGTCGGCAGCGAGGCCTCGACCTCGCGTCCCGGCTCCGGGGGCCGCAGCCACAGGGCGGTCCCCCGGGAACCGCGGCGGTCCAGGGGAAGCGGCCGCGGCGCGGTCGGGCCGGGCCTGGGGGGTGGGGGCGCGTCCATGACGCCGCCCGCGCCGACCGCCACGAGATCGAGCGCCAGCGCCCCCCACTCCAGCCAGTCCAGCAGCCCGGGCAGTTCCTCCGCGCTGCCCGCGGCCACCAGCAGCCGCATCCGGTCGCCCTGCGCGGCCACCGGCGAGCCCGGACCCAGGCGGCGGAGGGTCGCGTATCCCGCTGCGGCCGGCACGTCCAGGACGTCGAAACGCAGCCCCACGACGAGGCGCACCGGCACCCCGGGCACCGTGGGCCAGCCCAGTTCGTCCTCGTACCACCGCCGGACCCGTTCGGTCCGCTCACCCGAGCGATCGCCCCGGCGGCTGCCGGCGTCGAGCGGCCGGCGGGGGACCGGGACCGCACCGACGGCACCGGCCGCGCTCATCGGGGGAAGGGCGCCAACCATGCCAAGTGCAACCGCCGGAAGAGCATGCGAGTTACGCTGGGTGCTCTTTCGAATGCGCGGAGTGCTGAAAAAGGGGGCGTGCGGGGGGTGCGGGGTGGCGCAAGGTTGTTCGCCCGTAGCGGAGCCGACGGGGGCGCTCGGCATGGACTGTCGGTCCCTACGGGTAAGACATCCCTAGTGGGAGGGGGCGACACGCAGGAGAGGCCGTCTCACGTTCGCCATCGGCGTACTGGCGGAAGGGGTATCTGCCTGGCCTGCGGGAACATCGTCTCGCACCATCGGGTTGGAGCAGATGTCGGCGTTCGGGGTCAGGAGGCCAAGGACGGTGTCGGCAGTTGGAATGAGCGGTCCCCGCTCGCGGGACTAAGCTGCGGAAGGACAGGGAGGGGAAGTTCCCCCCACTGCCTGACCGCTCTGAGGAGCGATTAACGATGTTCGAGAGGTTCACCGACCGCGCGCGGCGGGTTGTCGTCCTGGCTCAGGAAGAAGCCCGGATGCTCAACCACAACTACATCGGCACCGAGCACATCCTCCTGGGCCTGATCCACGAGGGTGAGGGTGTCGCCGCCAAGGCCCTTGAGAGCCTCGGGATTTCGCTCGAGGCGGTCCGCCAGCAGGTGGAGGAGATCATCGGCCAGGGGCAGCAGGCGCCGTCCGGCCACATTCCCTTCACCCCCCGTGCCAAGAAGGTCCTGGAGCTGTCCCTGCGCGAGGCGCTGCAGCTCGGCCACAACTACATCGGCACGGAGCACATCCTGCTCGGCCTGATCCGCGAGGGCGAGGGCGTCGCCGCCCAGGTCCTGGTCAAGCTGGGCGCAGATCTCAACCGGGTGCGGCAGCAGGTCATCCAGCTGCTCTCCGGTTACCAGGGCAAGGAGACCGCCGCCGCCGGCGGGCCTGCCGAGGGCACGCCCTCGACGTCCCTGGTCCTCGACCAGTTCGGCCGGAACCTCACCCAGGCCGCTCGTGAGTCCAAGCTCGACCCGGTCATCGGGCGCGAGAAGGAGATCGAGCGGGTCATGCAGGTGCTGTCCCGCCGTACGAAGAACAACCCGGTCCTGATCGGTGAGCCCGGCGTCGGCAAGACCGCCGTCGTGGAGGGTCTCGCTCAGGCCATCGTCAAGGGCGAGGTGCCCGAGACCCTCAAGGACAAGCACCTCTACACCCTGGACCTCGGCGCGCTGGTCGCCGGCTCCCGCTACCGCGGTGACTTCGAGGAGCGCCTGAAGAAGGTGCTCAAGGAGATCCGCACCCGCGGCGACATCATCCTGTTCATCGACGAGCTGCACACGCTGGTCGGTGCGGGTGCCGCCGAGGGCGCCATCGACGCGGCCTCCATCCTGAAGCCGATGCTGGCCCGCGGTGAGCTGCAGACCATCGGTGCGACCACGCTGGACGAGTACCGCAAGCACCTGGAGAAGGACGCGGCCCTGGAGCGCCGCTTCCAGCCCATCCAGGTCGCCGAGCCGTCCCTGCCGCACACGATCGAGATCCTCAAGGGCCTGCGCGACCGCTACGAGGCGCACCACCGCGTCTCCATCACGGACGAGGCCTTGGTCCAGGCCGCCACGCTGGCCGACCGGTACATCTCGGACCGCTTCCTGCCGGACAAGGCGATCGACCTGATCGACGAGGCCGGGTCGAGGATGCGCATCCGCCGGATGACCGCTCCGCCGGACCTGCGCGAGTTCGACGAGAAGATCGCCGGTGTCCGCCGGGACAAGGAGTCCGCGATCGACTCGCAGGACTTCGAGAAGGCCGCCTCCCTGCGCGACAAGGAGAAGCAGCTCCTGGCCGCCAAGGCCAAGCGGGAGAAGGAGTGGAAGGCCGGCGACATGGACGTCGTCGCCGAGGTCGACGGCGAGCTGATCGCCGAGGTCCTCGCCACGGCCACCGGCATCCCGGTCTTCAAGCTGACCGAGGAGGAGTCCAGCCGCCTGCTCCGCATGGAGGACGAGCTCCACAAGCGGGTCATCGGCCAGAACGACGCTGTCAAGGCGCTGTCGAAGGCGATCCGCCGTACGCGCGCCGGTCTGAAGGACCCGAAGCGTCCGGGTGGCTCGTTCATCTTCGCCGGCCCGTCCGGTGTCGGTAAGACCGAGCTGTCCAAGGCGCTGGCCGAGTTCCTGTTCGGTGACGAGGACGCGCTGATCTCCCTCGACATGTCGGAGTTCAGCGAGAAGCACACGGTGTCGCGTCTCTTCGGTTCGCCCCCCGGCTACGTGGGCTACGAAGAGGGCGGCCAGCTGACGGAGAAGGTGCGGCGCAAGCCGTTCTCGGTGGTCCTGTTCGACGAGGTCGAGAAGGCCCACCCGGACATCTTCAACTCGCTGCTGCAGATCCTGGAGGACGGTCGCCTGACCGACTCCCAGGGCCGGGTCGTGGACTTCAAGAACACGGTCATCATCATGACGACCAACCTCGGCACCCGGGACATCTCCAAGGGCTTCAACCTCGGCTTCGCCGCCGCGGGTGACACGAAGACCAACTACGAGCGCATGAAGAACAAGGTGTCGGACGAGCTCAAGCAGCACTTCCGCCCCGAGTTCCTCAACCGCGTCGACGACGTGGTCGTCTTCCCGCAGCTGACCCAGGGCGACATCCTGCGGATCGTCGACCTGATGATCAGCAAGGTGGACGAGCGCCTGAAGGACCGGGACATGGGCATCGAGCTCTCCCAGTCCGCCAAGGAGCTGCTCGCGAAGAAGGGCTACGACCCCGTGCTCGGTGCGCGCCCGCTGCGCCGCACCATCCAGCGCGAGATCGAGGACTCCCTCTCCGAGAAGATCCTCTTCGGCGAGCTGCGCCCCGGCCACATCGTGGTCGTGGACACCGAGGGCGAGGGCGAGGCCAAGACCTTCACCTTCCGGGGTGAGGAGAAGGCGGCCCTGCCGGACGTCCCGCCGATCGAGCAGGCCGCCGGTGGCGGACCGAACCTGAGCAAGGACGCGTAAGCGTCACGGCGGACCTCACGGCCCAGTGAAAGGGGCCGGTGCCCGAAGGCACCGGCCCCTTTCGCGTGCCGTCGGGGGCGTTACGACAGCTGACCGTCGTAGTCCGGCAGCTTGAACGTCTTCTCGGCGTGGCCGCCCGACAGGTCGGTGGCGCTGTTGCCGATGTTCGCGATGATCGTGTAGCCCTTCGACTCGATGTCGACGCGCTGGGCGGTCTTGTACTCGGCGACGTTCTTGAACAGGTCGAGGAAGCCGCGGACGTAAAGTCCGGAGACCTTGTAGCCGGTGTACTTGAGGTTGTAGTCGGTCGCCGAGTAGATGATGCCCGGGCGGGCGGTCACGAAGAACAGCGCGACGCCCCGGTCCTGGGCGTACTTGGCGACTTCCAGGACCGGCTTGTTGGCGGGCTGGGGGTAGCTGAAGCCGAAGTCGGTCTCCAGCGTGGTGTTGTCGATGTCGAAGACGATCGCCTGCTTCTCGCCGGGCTTGGTGGCGGCGATCCGCTGCTTGAGGTACGGCAGCGCCTGGTCCATCACCGCCTGGCAGTCCTTCTGCCAGGTGGCGTAGTCGACGTCTGCGGCTGCGGCCGTGCTCGCGGTGGTGGTGGCCGTCGTGGCGCTGCTCGTGGGCGTCGCGGCGTCGGCCGGGGCGGCCATCGCGGCCAAGGCCGCCGCCGAGACGGCGGTCACTGATGCACGGCGCAACCAGGGGCGTCGGCTGGTCATGTTGTGGGGGTCCCTTCACGTCCGTAACGCTGCCAACGTGTCGTGTGCATGTTCGTGGGCGCGGGTGGCGCGAGGGGAACCGTAGGGTTACCGAACGGTAGGTGCATAGAGGCGTGCGCCACATTTCCAGAACGGCCGATCGGGCCGCCCGGTGACATGCCGCACAGGCGATTTGTCCGGTACTAGGCGGAATAGTGGAAAACCGCATTGGACAAAAGGGACTTTTCGTCCGCAGGTGAGGGTGGAGTGGGCCTTACTGTGCGGTTTTTATCCCGAATGAGGGTTACGTCAAGAGACGTAGGCCACTGAGGGAAGTTACTAACTTCCGTCGTAGATCACCGTTTTGGGCATTTGTGGGGCCTCGGGTTACCAAGGGACAGCCCATTCGGCAGCGCCTCGGCGCGCCGGGTGGTTTTCTCTGTCCCCCTCCCCATGAGGTTTTCGATGTCCCAGCGCGTCACGCCCCGTTCTTCCCGTACGTCCCGGCTTCGCACCCGCGCGTCCGTCCTGGCCGCAGGCCTTGGAGTCTCGGTCGTGTTGGGGGCCGGGGTCGCGGCCGCCGCCGACACCACGGCCGCGTCCGGCGTCGCCGGTGCCGTCCAGGCGCAGGCCGCCGCTCAGGCCAAGGCCGCCGAGGCCGCTCAGGCCAAGGCCGCCGAGGTCGCGAAGGCCAAGAAGGCCGCGGAGGCCGCCCAGGCCAAGAAGGCCGCCGCCGTGAAGAAGGCGGCCGCCGTCAAGAAGAAGGCCACGCCCTCCTGGGTGGACCCGGTGAAGACCTACAAGCTCTCCGCGAGCTTCGCCCAGGCCGGCGGCATGTGGCAGTCCACCCACAGCGGTCAGGACTTCGCCGTGCCCAGCGGCACCCCGGTCTACGCCGTGCACGGCGGCACCGTCGTCAAGGCAGGCGGCAACGGCGCCGGCGACGGCCCCGCGTACGGCAACGCCGTCGTCATCAAGCACGGCAACGGCACGTACTCCCAGTACGCCCACCTGTCGCGGGTCAACGTGAAGATCGGTCAGGTCGTCAAGACCGGGCAGAAGATCGCCTTGTCCGGCAACACGGGCAACTCCAGCGGCCCGCACCTGCACTTCGAGATCCGT
Organism: Streptomyces deserti; assembly: GCF_054782695.1. Lineage (NCBI taxonomy): Bacteria > Bacillati > Actinomycetota > Actinomycetes > Kitasatosporales > Streptomycetaceae > Streptomyces > Streptomyces deserti. The sequence continues at coordinate 28,721 of NZ_BAAGRZ010000034.1, read as the reverse complement.
ACGACCCCGAACTACGGCACGGCCGTCGACCCGGTCAAGTTCCTGCGCTCCAAGGGCGTGACCCTCTAAGAGCCCCTGGCGCCTTCGTGTGTACCAGGCCGAGCGACTGCTGACCGAACGCAGCGAGGAGCTGGACTTCTCCAGGCCGTTCGGCGGCTGAGCCGTCCGCGTCACTGCGGCAGCATCGGATAGCTCCCGGTGTTCGTCGGCGCGTGCTCCGGCAGCCACAGCACGGCGACCGCGCCCTCGGCCGGTACGTGTTCCGGGGCGCCCGGCGTCCGTACGTTGCGGAATGTGAGCCGGGCGCCCAGTACCCGGGCCTGCCCGGCCGCGATGGTCAGGCCGAGCCCGTGGCCGTGGCCGGCGCGGTCCTTGCTGCCGGTGCGGAAGCGGCTCGGGCCCTCGGCCAGCAGGTCCTCGGGGAAGCCGGGCCCGTGGTCGCGGACCCGGATGACCCGGCCCTCCACGGTGACCTGGATCGGCGGCTTGCCGTGCCGGGCGGCGTTCGCCAGCAGGTTGAACAGCACGCGCTCCAGGCGGCGCGGGTCGGTCGTGACCTCCGACTCGTGCACCACGCGCACCTCGACGTCCGGGTCCTTGGCGGCCACCCGCCGGGAGACGAACTCACCCAGCATGATGTCCTGCAGCTCGGCCCGCTCGGAGGCGCCGTCCAGCCGGGCCACCTCCAGCACGTCCTCCACCAGCGTGCGCATGGCCTTGGCCCGGTCCAGCACCAGCTCGGTCGGACGGCCCGGCGGCAGCAGTTCGGCGGCGGTCAGCAGCCCGGTCACCGGGGTGCGCAGCTCGTGCGCGATGTCGGCGGTGACCCGCCGCTCGGCCTCCAGCCGCTGCCGCAGCGCGTCCGCCATCGCGTCCACCGCACTCGCCAGGTCGTCGGTCTCGTCCCGGACGACCCCGCCGATCGCGTCCCGCACCCGTACGTCCGTCTCGCCCCTGGCGACCTGGTTGGCCGCGGCGGCCGCCTTGCGCAGCCGCCGCGACAGGTGCCCGCCGACGAGCACGCCGAGCGCGCTGCCGCCGAGCACCACCGCGATGGAGCCGATCACCAGCGCCTGGTCGAGGTCCTTGAGGATGTCGGAGCTGCGGTCGGTGAAACCGGAGTGCAGGGACATCACATGCCCGTTCTTCAGCGGCACGGCGGCCCATATGTCCGGCGCGCCACCCGGCCGGTCGGCCACGTACGTCGCCCGCCGGCCCGCCTCGACCTTCTCCCGCAGCGCCGCCGGCAGCTCCGGGTCGTCGATCTTGGTGTTGGGGAAGTTCAGCCGCCCGGACAGCTCGTAGTTGCGCTGGGCGATCATGATGCGCTCGTCCGCGAGGTCACGGGCGTTGTCCAGCATCGACACCCGGGCCGCGTTGTGCACGACCAGGCTCAGCACGAGCGCCACGAGGGCGCCGACCAGCGCGATGGCCGCGCTGAGCTTCCATCTCAGGCCCGTACGGATGCCCGCACGCTCCACGCACGCGGCGACCAGGCGCCGGAGGTTCCCCCTCATACCCCTGCTCAGGCCTTCAACTTGTAGCCGAAGCCGCGGACCGTCTCGATACGGTCCTGGCCGATCTTCGTCCGCAGCCGCTGCACATGGACGTCGACGACCCGGGTGTCCCCGCCCCAGCCGTAGTCCCACACGCGCTCCAGCAGCTTGTCGCGGGAGAGCACCGTGCCCGGCGCCGAGGAGAACTCCAGCAGCAGCCGCATCTCGGTCGGCGTCAGCGCCACCGGCTGCCCGGCCCGGCGCACCTCCATGCCCTCGGTGTCGACCTCCAGGTCGCCGAAGGTCAGCACACCGCCGGCGGCGGGGGAGGCCGGCTCCTCGCCCCGGCCGCCGCTCGCGTGCCCGAAGCGGCGCAGCACCGCGCGGATCCGGGCGACCAGGACGGCCCCGTCGAACGGCTTGGTCACGTAGTCGTCGGCGCCCGCCTCCAGGCCCAGGACGACGTCGATGGAGTCGGCCCGCGCCGACAGCATGATCACGGGGACGGTCGACTCGTCCCGGATCCGGCGGCACAGGCTCACCCCGTCCAGCCCGGGCACCATCACGTCCAGCAGCGCGATGTCGGGGCGGTTCGCCCGGAACGCCTCCAGGCCCGACAGACCGTCGGGCATGGCCGTGACCACGAAGCCGTCCCGCTCCAGCGCGAGCTGGGTGGCCTCGCGGATGACGTCGTCGTCCTCGACGAACAGGACGTGGGTCTGGTCTGCCATCCCGGTGCTCTCAGTTCTCGTGTGATCTCGTGATCTCGTCAATCTCAGGTGTTCACCGGCTCCCCTGGGCGGACGCGGGAAACGCGTGCCAGGTTCACCGGTACGTCCCCCGGTTCGCGCGGCCGTACGGCTCACACTGCCCGGTCCGTCGGCCCGTACGGTTCACGCCGCCCGGTCCGTCGGCCCGTACGGCCGGTGCGCGCCGTGTCCGCGCCTCAGCTGTCGGGGACCGGCGACGCCTCGTCGCCGACGACCTTGCCGTAGTCGTTGTGGATGCGGTACTCCTCGGTGAACCGGCCGGAGGTCCAGCGGTACGTGATCACGTTCTCGCCGGACGGACTCGACACCGGGTCGCCCTTCTCATACACCTGCTTGGTCACGACCAGGTCGCCGCGGTCGATCTCCGCGTAGACCGGCGGCTCCTCGGCCTTGAACACATTCTTGTACGCGCCGTCCTGCTCGCGATACACGTAGCTGCCGACACCCACCGCGTCGCCGCAGGTCAGCACGTTGACGACGACGTCGTCGGCCGAGCCCCCGGTCAGGTTGCCATAGCTCACGTCGACGGGGTACTCGTCGGCGACGCACGGCTTCAGCTCCCGCTTGACCTGCTTGGAGACCTTCGGGTCGGCCATGACGAGCTTGACCGCGTTCACGCGGTCGGGGGTCTTCGAGGGCGCGGCCGACGGTGAGGCGGTGGCGCCCGCCACCGAGTCGGCGTGCGCCGGGCCCTCGTCACGGGCGCCGGTGCCGCCCGTGGCGCAGGCGGACGTGAAAAGGGTGAGGGCGGCGAACACGGCCGTCGCCGTGATCACCGCCGGGATGGTTCCCCTGACCCGGGTGGGCCCCGCGCCGGTGGCCCTGGGGGGCGGCGTTCTGGCTAGGCCGCGCAACGCTCCCGCTCCTCACGCTCCAGCGCGCGTGCGTCCAGATCGCGGGCCTCCAGCTCCTCGCGGAGCCGGGCGAGCGCCCGGTGCAGCGTGCTCTTGACCGTTCCGGCCGACATGCCGAGGGCGGCGGCCGTCTCCTCCGTGGACATCTGCTCCAAGTGTCGCAGCACGACGACGCTGCGCTGCTTGGGGGCGAGCACCTTCATGACGTCCATCAGCAGGGCGCGGTCCGCGTGCTGCTCGGTGGAGTCGTCGACCGAGGCGTCCGGGAGCTGCTCGGTCGGCACCTCCTCCAGCTTGCGGGCCCGCCACCACTCCGTCCGCGTGTTGATCATGACCCGGCGCAGGTAGGCGTCCGCCAGCCGCTTGTCCTCGATGGTCTCCCAGCGGCCGTACGTCCGCACCAGCGCGGTCTGCAGCAGGTCCTGCGCGTCCACCGGGTCCGGGACCAGCCGGCGGGCGCTGCGCAGCAGCGCGTCCTGCCGGGTGCGGACGTACTCCTCGAACTCGAGCACCTCGCCCTGCGCCATGTCCAACCGCCTCCGATTCCCCGTGACCGGCGCGTCCTTGCCGCCGGGTTCTTCTCTGTCCGTGGTGATGGACAAGAAGCTACGGAGGGGTTGTCACGGCGCTGTCCGAGCCAGCCCGCGACTAGCGCTCGGCTGTGCGTCGGTTGTGTAACAGCCGTCAGATCCGGGTAAAGCGCTGGCCTGGTTGAGGCGGTTACGGGGCGATTTGGGCGTCGGCTTACGTCAACGGCAGCCGATACAAACCACCCGGCAGTGGCTCCACGAGTCCGTCGGCGACGAGACCGTCCAGAGCGCGGGCGCGCTGCACCGGCTCGTGCCACACGCGGTCCAGGGCCGCCTGCGGAACCGGACCGTGCGCCTCCCGCAACACGGCCAGCAGCCGGCCGCGCACCTGACGGTCGGTGCCCGCGTACGTCTGGCCGCGGCGTGGCGGGCCGTCGTGGGCCGGCTTGCCCGCCAGCCGCCAGGCGCACTGCGCGGCGATCGGGCAGCGGTGGCAGGACTCGCTCTTCGCGGTGCACACCAGAGCGCCCAGCTCCATGGAGGCGGCGGCCCAGCGGGCGGCGGTCCGCTCGTCGTCCGGCAGCAGCGCGCGGGCCAGCTTGCGTTCGGCGGCCGTGGTGGCGTTCGGCGGGTACTGCACGCCGGTGACCGCCCGGGCGAAGACCCGGCGGACGTTGGTGTCCAGCACGGGGTGCCGCCGCCCGTACGCGAAGGAGGCCACGGCCGCGGCGGTGTACTCGCCGATGCCGGGCAGCGCGAGCAGCTGGGCGTGGTCGGCCGGTACGTCGCCGCCGTGCCGCTCCGTTATGGCGACGGCGGCGCCGTGCAGCCGCAGGGCGCGGCGCGGGTAGCCGAGCCGGCCCCAGGCCCGGACGGCCTCGCCGGGGGCCTCCTTGGCGAGGTCTGCGGGGCGCGGCCAGCGGGCCATCCACTGCTCGTAGACCGGCAGGACCCGGTTCACCGGCGTCTGCTGGAGCATGAACTCACTGACCATCACCCCCCAGGCACCGGCCTCCGGGCGCCGCCACGGCAGGTCGCGGGCGTTTTCGTCGAACCAGTCGATGACAAGGCTGTGCAGCGGCTGACCGAGGGGGTGCTCGGGGCTGGGGTCGGACGGGCTGGTGTGCGGGGGTTTCGTGGGCGCAGTCATGGCCTTTCGATCCTGCCATGCCGGGCCGGGCCGGTCGGGTACGTGCGGGTGCGTGTGACTGCGGGTCGTGGCGCGACCCGGTCCCTGGGCGCTGCGGATCCCAGACCCTCGCGTTCGGCCTGACGGCCTCGTCCGCAAGCGCCGGACGGGCTGTTACCGCCCGGCCGGCATCGGGAGGTCACACCTGACGATCGGCAGCAGTGCCGCCCCGCCGCCCGCTTGTAGCGTCGGGCGGATGGAACGTCCTTGTCTTGCCCGGCTCGGCAGAGGTGCCCTCCTCTGGGCGGCCCTCGCCCTCCCCGCGGTCACGGCGGACCGGCTCGGACTGAACGAGCCGCGTCCCGCCTGGCAGCAACTGGCCGGCCTCGGTGTGCTGGCCGCGGCCGCCGCCGTGTCCCGGCGGCAGCCCCTGGCGGCCTTCGGGCTGACGGCCGTACTGAGTCTGGCCGGCGCCCCGGCGCTGTTCACCGTCTCCTATGGCCCGGCGCTCGGCGTGTTCGCGCTGCTGCTCGGCCTGCGGGCGGCCCGGGTGCGTCCCGCGGCGGTGGCCTTCGCGGCCCTCGGCGGCGTCGGCCTGGTGAAGATCGCGCTGGTCGGAGTCGACCCGGCCCCGGAACGGTTCGTCCTGACCGGCACCCTGCTCTTCGGCTGCGTCCTGCCCTGGCTGGGCGGCCGCTACTGGCGGCAGCACCGCGAACTGGCCGAGGCCGGCTGGCTTCGGGCCGCCCGGCTGGAGGAGGAGCAGCGCCTGACGGAGGAACGCGCCCGGCTGCGCGAACGGGCCCGCATCGCCCAGGACATGCACGACTCCCTGGGCCACGAGCTGAGCCTCATCGCCCTGCGCGCCGGTGTCCTCCAGGTCGCCGCCGACCTCCCGGAGCACCACCGCACCGCCGCCGCCGAGCTGCGCGCGGCCGCCGCCGACGCCACCGACCGGCTGCACCGCATCATCGGCGTCCTGCGGGAGGACGACGAGCCGGTGCCGCTGACCCCGGCGGGCGAGACCATGGAGCAACTCGTCGCGAGGGCCGCCGAGTCGGGCCTGCCGGTCCGCTGGGAACCGGGCACCATGGCTACGGTCCTGGAGCCCGGCGGGGTCGCCGAGCGGCTGCTGCACCGGGTGGTGCGCGAGGCGCTGACCAACGCGGCACGGCACGCGCCGGGCGCACCGGTCGTCGTGGCGGTGACGGGGGACGGACGCGGGGTGGCGGTCACCATCACCAACGGACGGGCCACGCAGGAGAGTTCCCGGCCGTCCGGTGGCGGCTCGGGCCTGCTCGGCCTGCGCGCCGCGGTGACCGCCGTCGGCGGCACCTTCGAGGCGGGGCCCCACGGGGAGGGATTCCGGGTCCGGGCGTACGTCCCCACCCAGCAGACCACCGCCGCACCGCGCGCCCCTTCGGCACCCTTCGCCCACGCCCGCCGCCGGGTCGCCGTCGGCCTCGGTGCCGCCGCCTGCGCGGGCGTCGCCCTGGTCGGCGCGGCCTTCGGCTGGTACGCCTACACGGAGACGCACTCGGTGCTGGAGCCCGCCGCGTACACGAAGCTGCGCCTGGGCACCCCGGCCGCCGAGGCCGCACGGGTCCTGCCGGACCGGGACGTCGACGACCCGCCCGACGACCGGGCCCCGGCGCCACCGCCCGCCGCCGACTGCCGCTACTACCGCGCGAGCGGTGAACTCCTCGTCTCCGTCGACCACTTCAGGCTCTGCTTCGCCGAAGGGCGGCTCGTCGCCAAGGACGTGGTCCCGCGCGCCGGACTGGCCCGCGAAGGACGCGAGGAATACGAGGAATACGCGGAATACGAGGGCCACGCAGGCAACGAGGAAGACACGGAAGACCCGGAACACAGGGAACGCATGCAACACACCGAACACAGGGAACACAGGGAGCTCGCACAGTGACGATCCGGGTCCTGCTGGCCGACGACGAGACGATGGTGCGGGCGGGCGTACGCGCCATCCTCGCAAGCAGCGGCGAGACAGAGGTCGTCGCCGAGGCGGGCGACGGGCGGGAGGCGGTCGAGCTGGCCCGGGCCCACCGCCCGGACGTGGCCCTGCTCGACATCCGCATGCCGCGCCTGGACGGACTCGCGGCGGCCGAGGAGATCGTGCGGACCGTGCCCGGCACGGCCGTCGCGATGCTGACCACCTTCTCGGAGGGCGCCTACGTGGCCCGCGCCCTCGGCGGCGGCGCGACGGGGTTCCTCCTCAAGTCCGGGGACCCGTACGAACTCATCGCCGGTGTACGCGCGGTGGCGGGCGGCGCCGCCTTCCTGTCGCCGAAGGTGGCCCGGTACGTCATCGAGGACCTCGGCGGGGGCCGGCTCACCCGTGAGGCCCACGCACGCGCGCGCGTGGCCGAGTTGAGCCCGCGCGAGCGCGAGGTGCTCGGCCTGGTCGGCGCCGGCCTGTCCAACCCGGAGATCGCCGCCCGGCTGCACCTGGTGGAGGGCACCGTGAAGGCGTACGTGAGCGCGGTCCTGGACCGGCTGGGGGTGCGCAACCGGGTGCAGGCGGCGATCGTGGCGTACGAGGCGGGGCTGGCGGAGCCGTGAGGCTCAGCGGTGGCGGGCGGGGGACCGGGGGCTGACGTACTGCGCGCGGGCCGGGCCCGGCCCGGTGAACCACCGTACGGCGGGTGCCCGCGAGCCGCGCATCGCCTCGGCCAGCCTGGTCGCCGGGCGTATGGCCAGGCGTACGGCGACCAGGGCGACGACCGCGCCGAGGGCGAGGCCCGCGACGACGTCGTGCGGGTAGTGCACGCCCACGAAGACGCGCGAGAAGGCCATGAGCAGGGCCAGCGGGGCGGTCAGCCACACCAGCGCGCGGCGCGCCAGGACGAGGGTGACGGCCGCGGCGCCTGAGATCGTCGCGTGGTTGCTGGGGAAGGACCAGTCGCCGTGCGGCGGGCAGACGGCGAGGGACGGGGCCGCCCCGGCGACCGCGCGGCACGGACGCTCCTCCGCGACACCGGACTTGAGCACCTCACTGCACACGTACGCCACGGCCGTGGCCAAAGGGGCGAGGGCCGCGATCGCGAACGCGTGAGGATCGCCGCGGCGGGACCGCCACCAGGCGGCGGCGAACAGCGCGACGAAGACCAGCAGCCCGGCCTCCGTCCCGATTTCCGCGGTGTGCTGCACCCACGTCGGGGTGTCATGAGCGAGGTCGGTGATGTCGCGGTAGAGCCCGGCGTCGTCGAAGTCCATGGTCACGGACCGTAGGCGGCGCGCCGTTGCCGTCACATCCTGCGATCGTCATGCCCCGCACCTGACGAAAGTCAGGGGTGCGAAGGGTTTTCCGGGATGATGATCCTGAAAAGTTGTGGCTCTCAGCGGCGGGTGGGACAAGCGAACGCGCCGATCTCTCGTACAGTTTCCGCCGTGGGATCTCTGCGCAATCCGGTCGGGCCGCTTCCCTCCTCCATCTACTGGCGTCGGAGGGCCGTACTGCTGTCTGTGATCGCCCTGTTGGCGCTGCTGATCACGTGGATCGTCACGTCCGGCGGCGGGGGCGGGAAGGACAGCGACAACGGAGCCAACGGCAAGAATCCCGCGCCCACGATCGCTCCGGGCCCGTCGAGTTCGGGGCCCGCGATCAGCCAGGCGCCGGGCGGGCGCGACGAGCCGGGGAGCGGATCCGGGTCCGGGTCCGGTGGGGCGTCTTCCGGCAGTGGGGACGGGTCCGGTGACGGGTCGGGGTCCGGGTCCGGCGGCTCCGGTGGGGCCGACGGATCGGTCGGCGGGGCCGGTGGCATCGCCGGCGGTGGTTCGCAGGGCGGTACGACCGCCGGTGTCGGAGCGGGGGACACGCTGCCGGCCGGTTCCACGCTGCCCAACTGCACCGCGAGCGTGGTCAAGTTCAGTCTGCGGAGCGTGCGCAACACGTACGAGCCCGGGCAGACGCCGACGTTTCTGCTGACCGCGCGAAACATCTCCGGGAACGACTGCAAGGTCGATCTCGGGCCCAAGAACGCGGTGTTGACGATCACTCAGGCGAACGGGGACGACGAGTACTGGTCGTCGGCGGACTGCCCCAAGGGGGCGGGGAGCCTGGTGTTCCGGGTGCCGTCGGAGAACAGCATCACGTACACCGTGAAGTGGGATCGCAAGCCGAGCGCTCCGCAGTGCGCGACGCCTCCGGCGGGGTCGGCGGGGGCCGGGACGTATCTGGTGGAGGCGAAGGCTCCGGGGTTTGCGAAGGTGCAGACGTCGTTTGTGCTGGAGGCTGATTAGACGTCGTCAGAGGGTTGTCGGTCGTCGGGGCGAGGCGGGGGTCGGGTGCGCGGCCCGGCGCTGCGGGGCGCCTCCCCAGGCTCTCGGCTTCTCCCTCAAGTTCTCGGCTTCTCCCCCAAGTTCTCGGCTTCGTTCGAACAGGGGGGACCCCCATGAACCTGGGGGATCCCCAAGAGCAGGGGGGACCCCCATCGCCCCAGGCGGCACGAATCCCCGCGGCCGGCGGTCTCAGCTCAGACGTACCGCTCCAGGATCGAGCTCTCCGCCAGTCGCGACAGCCCCTCCCGGACACTCCGCGCCCGTGCCTCGCCCACGCCGTCCACCGTCTGGAGGTCGTCGACGCTGGCGGCGAGGAGCTTCTGGAGGCCGCCGAAGTGTTCGACCAGGCGGTCGATGATCGCGCCGGGCAGCCTCGGCACCTTGGCCAGGAGGCGGAAGCCGCGCGGGGAGACCGCCGAGTCCAGGGTTTCCGGGGAGCCGGTGTAGCCCAGGGCGCGGGCGACCGTCGGGAGCTCGAGGAGTTCCGCGTGGGTGAGGGCGTCGAGTTCGGCCAGGGCCTCGTCGACCGTGCGGGAGCGCTTGGCCGTGGGCTCGGGGACGTAGTCCCGCACGACCAGCTCGCGCTCGGGCTCCACGCCGGCGATCAACTCGTCCAGCTGGAGGGCCAGCAGGCGGCCGTCCGTGCCGAGCTCCACCACGTACTCGGCGATCTCGGTGGCGATGCGGCGGACCATCTCCAGGCGCTGGGCGACCGCCGAGACGTCCCGGACGGTCACCAGGTCCTCGATCTCCAGCGCTGACAACGTTCCCGCGACCTCGTCGAGGCGGAGCTTGTAGCGCTCCAGGGTCGCCAGGGCCTGGTTGGCGCGGGACAGGATCGCCGCCGAGTCCTCCAGGACGCGGCGCTGGCCGTCGACGTAGAGCGCGATCAGGCGCATGGACTGGGAGACCGAGACGACCGGGAAGCCGACCTGCTTGCTGACGCGGTCCGCCGTGCGGTGCCGGGTGCCCGTCTCCTCCGTCGGGATCGTGGGGTCCGGGACCAGCTGGACGCCCGCCCTGAGGATCTTGGACAGGTCCGAGGACAGCACGATGCCGCCGTCCAGCTTGCACAGCTCGCGCAGACGGGTCGCCGTGAACTCGACGTCCAGGACGAAACCGCCGGTGCACATCGCCTCGACGGTCTTGTCGGAGCCGAGCACGATCAGACCGCCGGTGTTGCCACGGAGCACGCGCTCCAGGCCGTCACGCAGGGGCGTGCCGGGTGCGACGGCGCTCAGTGAGGCGCGCATCAGGCCATCGGTACCGGCACTCCCACCGGACTTTCCGGGAGCTGCTGCCCGGTCGTTGGCTGCCACTGCACTCCTCCGGTCGCAGGTTCTGGGGCGCTCCCGTTTCGCACACACGGTCGTACGGACGGGCGAGACCTGGGCAAAGTCTACCGGCGGTCCTCCGTCTCCCGTGGGGCCTCTCGGCGACGGGAGCGGGGAAGGACCCGCAGGGCGTCCCCTATGTCCGCGACTTCCAGGACCTTCATACCGGGCGGGATCTTGCCCGGATCACCCGGTACGAGGGCGTGCGTGAAGCCCAGGCGGTGCGCTTCGGCGAGCCGGCGCTGCACGCCCGTGACCCGTCTGACCTCGCCCGCGAGGCCGACCTCGCCGATCGCGACGAGGTTCTTGGGCAGCGGGGTGTCACTGGCCGCCGAGGCCAGGGCGAGGGCGACGGCCAGGTCCGCGGCCGGCTCGGACAATTTCACACCGCCGACCGTCGCGGAGTAGATGTCCCGCTTGCCCAAAGCGCTGATTCTGCCCCGCTGTTCCAGCACCGCGAGCATCATCGAGACGCGGGAGGTCTCCAGGCCGGAGGTCGTGCGGCGGGGCGAGGGGATCTGCGAGTCGACCGTGAGCGCCTGGACCTCGGCCACCAGCGGGCGGCGGCCCTCCAGGGTGACGGTCAGGCAGGTGCCGGGGACCGGTTCGGCCCGACGTGTCAGGAAAAGTCCGCTCGGGTCGGCAAGGCCCGTGATGCCCTCGTCGTGCAGTTCGAAGCAGCCGACCTCGTCGGTGGTGCCGTAGCGGTTCTTGACGCCCCGTACGAGACGCAGGCGCGCGTGCCGGTCGCCCTCGAAGTGCAGGACGACGTCCACGAGGTGTTCGAGGAGGCGCGGCCCGGCGATCGCGCCGTCCTTGGTGACATGGCCCACAAGGAGGGTCGACATGCCGCGCTCCTTGGAGGCCCGGATCAGGGCCCCGGCGACCTCCCGGACCTGCGCCATGCCGCCGGGGGCGCCGTCGATCTCGGGGGAGGCCACCGTCTGCACCGAGTCGAGGATCAGCAGCGACGGCTTCACCGCGTCCAAGTGGCCGAGCACGGCCGCCAGGTCGGTCTCGGCGGCGAGGTAGAGGTGGTCGTCGATGGCGTGGATGCGGTCGGCGCGCAGCCGGACCTGGCTCGCCGACTCCTCGCCCGTCACGTACAGCGTCCGGTGCTCCTCGCTCGCCGACTTGGCCGCCACGTCGAGCAGGAGCGTCGACTTTCCGACGCCGGGCTCGCCCGCGACCAGCACCACCGCGCCCGGCACCAGCCCGCCGCCGAGCACCCGGTCCAGCTCGGGCACGCCGGTGGAGCGGGCGGTGGCCTGGCGGCCGTCGACCTGGCCGATGGGCACGGCGGAGGTCGTGACCCGCCCCGGCGTCGTCGTACGGACCGCGGGCGTGCCGTACTCCTCGACCGTGCCCCACGCCTGGCACTCGGGGCAGCGGCCGAGCCACTTGGCCGTCTGCCAGCCGCACTCCGTGCAGCGGTAGGACGGGCGGTCCTTCGTGGTCTTGGTACGGGCAGCCATGGTGGGAACCGTAGCCTGCGGCACTGACAGCGGGAGGGCCGACCGGGCGGCTCGCCTCGCGCCGGCCTCCCGCCACCCCGCGCCAGCGGCGGAGCCAGGGGTCGTATCCCCTATTGAGGGATCGTTTCACCCGTACGGATTAAAAGTGCTCAAGGCGCGAGAAGGCACCACCCCCGGCCCCCTACGGTCGCCGGATGATGAGCAGCAGTCCGGAGACCCCGACCCGCACGACCGGCACGACCGGCGCGCACCGGGCGCGCCGGGAGGCGCGCGACCGCACTGCCGCGCGCACGCTGGCGCAGCGGCCGCCCGCGCGCTACGAGCCGTACCTGGATGGCCTGTTCACCTACTGCCTGTCCGTGCTGTGCGACCACGACGCGGCGATCGCCGCCCTGGGCGACGTCCTCGCGCTCGCCGAGCGCCGCGGCCGCAGCGTCCCGGAGGCCGCCGGGGACCGCCGGGCCTGGCTGTACGCACTGGCCCGCTGGGCGTGCCTGCGCAAGCTGGCCGAGGCCAAGCAGAAACGTCAGGCCACCCACGCGGCGGGCCGCACCACCGACCGGCAGCGGGCCGCGCAGCCGGCCGATCCGCCCGTGTCCGAGGAGGTCCTGGAGCAGCGCCGGCGCGAACTGGCCCTGCTGGCCTGGCCGGAGGCCGCCGGCACCACCCCGGAGCAGCGCGAGGCACTCGAGCTGGCCGTGCGCCACCACCTCGCCGCCCACGAGGTCGCCGCCGTCCTCGGCCTGGAGGCGGCCGCCGCCCGCGAGCTGCTCGCCTCCGCCGCCTGCGAGGTGGAGCGCACCCGCGCGGCCCTCGCCGTCGTCGAGACCGGCACCTGCCCGAGTGTGGCGCACCTCACCGGCGACCAGCAGTTCGTGCTCAGCGCGGCCCTGCGCCGCGAACTCGTGCGGCACGTCGACGACTGCCCGCGATGTCGCCGTACCGCCGAGCGCGCGATCCCCGGCCGCTGGCCCGGCACCAGCGTCACACCCGCCGAGCTGCCCGTCCTTCCGGCACCCCGCGCGGCCGTGCACGCCGCCCTGGCGCACCACCCGCGCGTGCGGCGCGCCGCACCCCGCTTCGACCGGCGCGGCTTCCCGATGGACCCCAAGGACCACGCGGCCCGAAGAGACCGCCTACGCGCGCGTGCCGTCACCACGACCGTCGTCGCCACCGTCGTCGCGGCCCCCGTGCTCGCCCTGTGGGCCGCCTACCGGGGCACCGCCGTCGGCGAGGCCCAGGACGGCCGCTCGGCCTCCGCGCGCGAGGCGGACCACCCCGCCGGCCTCGACGGCGAGATGGCCGGCAGCGGCTACGAGAACGCGGGCAACGCCCGCACCCGGCCCGATCCCCGCTTCGGGAGGGACGGCAGGCCCGACGTCTCCGTCGAGGTCCGCAGCGTCGCGGGCCGCAAGGGCGCCGCCCGCCTGGAGGTCACGGCCGGCCACCACGGCGACACCACCCTCGTCACGCTGGTCGCGACCGGCTCCGCACCGGTGGCCTGGTCCGCGTCCACCGGAGCCCACTGGCTCTACCTGAGCCAGTCCTCGGGAACGCTCCGGCCCGGCCAGTCGTTGACGATCAAGGTGTACGTCGACCATCTGCGCGAGCCGTCCGGCCCCTGGCGCGCCCAGGTGGCGATCGCACCCGCCGGCGCCGTCGTCTCCATCAGGGGCTACGGCACCGCGCCCAGCCCCTCCGGCCCGGGCCCCCGCCCGGTTCCCCGCCCCAGCTTCCCGAGCGACCCGCCCCCGAGCCACCCGGACCCGACCCCCACGCCCTCGGCGTCCACGCCGAGCGACCCGCCCCCGTCGTCGCCCGGCCCGGACCCCACGCCCACGCCGTCCGAGCCGACCGACCCGGCGAGCCAGGCACCACCGCCCGGCGACGGCGGCGACCCGAGCCCGTCGATGCCGTAGGCCCTGCCGCCGTCGATGTCGCAAGCCCTCAGGCTGTTGTGCTCAGTCGACGGGATCCGCCGGATGCGGGGCCAGCAGCGGCAGGCGCGAGGCCAGCCGCTCCTCGCACAGCTCGACCAGGCGGTCGTAGCCGGCCTTGCCCATCAGCTCGGTCAGCTCGGCCCGGTAGGAGACGTACACCGGCTCGCCCGCGCCGTGCGCCGAGGTCGCCGACGTGCACCACCAGTGCAGGTCGTGACCGCCCGGGCCCCAGCCGCGGCGGTCGTACTCACCGATCGAGATCTGCAGCACGCGCGTGTCGTCGGGCCGGTCGATCCACTCGTAGGTCCGCCGGATCGGCAGCTGCCAGCACACGTCCGGCTTGGTCTCCAGCGGCTCGCGGCCCTCCCTCAGGGCCAGGATGTGCAGCGAGCAGCCCGCGCCACCCGCGAAGCCGGGCCGGTTCTGGAAGATGCACGAGCCCTGGAACGGGCGGGTCTGGCGGTCGCCGTCCTCGTCCTCCGAGACCCAGCCGCCGCGCGTGCCCTCGGCGTGGTGCTGCCAGATGTCCGGCGTGAGCCTCGCCACATGCTCGGCGACCCGCTTCTCGTCGTCCTCGTCGGAGAAGTGGGCGCCCAGCGTGCAGCACCCGTCGTCGGCGCGGCCCGCCTGGATGCCCTGGCAGCCGCTGCCGAAGATGCACTTCCAGCGAGAGGTCAGCCAGGTCAGATCGCAGCGGAAGACCTGCTCGTCGTCCGCCGGATCAGGGAATTCCACCCACGCGCGCGCGAAGTCGAGGCCCTTCTCGTCGTCCATCAGCGCCTTCCCCGACTTCCTCGGTGCTGTCACCTGCGAAGAACCCTTTGTCCCTTTGCCCTTCTTGGCAGGGTTGGTCGCCTTTTCGTCCTTCGCCTTTTTCGTCTTTGGCACGCGACCAGGGTAAGACTCCCCGGGCCCGGTCCGGGACGGCTCCCGGATCCCCTTCCGGGACGGCTCCGGGGACGGAGATCCGCCCTGCTGGCAGTAGCGTTCCCCCCATGAGACTCGGTGTCCTCGACGTGGGATCGAACACGGTGCATCTGCTGGTGGTGGACGCACACCCCGGCGCGCGGCCGCTGCCGGCGCACTCGCACAAGGCGGAACTGCGCCTCGCGGAGCTCCTCGACGACAACGGAGCGATCGGCCCCGACGGGGTCGACCGGCTGGTCTCGGTCGTCCGCGAGGCGCTCCAGGCCGCCGAGGACAAGGGCGTCGAGGACCTGCTGACGTTCGCGACCTCCGCCGTGCGGGAGGCCGGCAACGCCGACGACGTCCTCGCGCGCGTACAGGCCGAGACCGGCGTCGAGCTGTCCGTCCTCACCGGCGAGGAGGAGGCCCGGCTCACCTTCCTCGCCGCCCGCCGCTGGTACGGCTGGTCGGCCGGAAAGCTGCTCGTCCTGGACATCGGGGGTGGCTCCCTGGAGATCGCCTACGGCATGGACGAGGACCCCGACGCCGCCGTGTCACTGCCGCTGGGCGCCGGCCGCCTCACCGCCGGCTGGCTGCCCGGCGACCCGCCCGACCCGGAGGACGTCCGCGCGCTGCGCCGTCACGTCCGGGCCGAGATCGCCCGTACGGTCGGCGAGTTCAGCCGCCTCGGCGCGCCCGACCACGTGGTGGCCACGTCGAAGACCTTCAAGCAGCTCGCCCGGATCGGCGGCGCGGCACGCTCCGCCGAGGGCCTGTACGTCCAGCGGGAGCTGAAGCGCCAGTCCCTGGAGTCCTGGGTGCCACGGCTCGCCGGCATGACCGCCGCCGAGCGCGCCGAACTCCCGGGAGTCTCGGAGGGCAGGGCGGGACAGCTGCTCGCGGGGGCCCTGGTCGCCGAGGGCGCGATGGATCTGTTCGGGGTCGAGACGCTGGAGATCTGCCCGTGGGCGCTGCGGGAGGGCGTGATCCTGCGGCGGCTTGATCACATGGGGTCGGCAGACACCTGAGGGGCGCGGGGAACCGCGCGAGAACCACGGACAACCCGCGCGAGAACCACGGACAACCCGCGCGAGAACCACGGACAACCCGCGCCCGCTATGGCAATGACCACAACGGCCAATAGGCGCCCCTGCCCCACCGCCGGAGGCAACCGCACCCCGTAATCTGTCCTTCGTGGCAGAACCAAGGGACGTTGTCCGCATCCCGGATGCGAAGGTCGCCCTGTCGACGGCCTCCGTCTATCCGGAGTCCACGGCGACGGCCTTCGAGATCGCAGCGCGCCTCGGGTACGACGGTGTCGAGGTCATGGTGTGGACCGACCCGGTGAGCCAGGACATAGAGGCCCTGCGCCGCCTCTCCGACTACCACCGGATCCCGGTCCTGGCCGTGCACGCGCCCTGCCTGCTGATCACGCAGCGCGTGTGGTCCACGGACCCCTGGACCAAGCTCCAGCGGGCCCGGGCCGCGGCCGAGAAGCTGGGCGCGACGACCGTGGTCGTACACCCCCCGTTCCGCTGGCAGCGGCAGTACGCCCGGGACTTCGTCACCGGAATCTGGCGGATGGCGAACGAGACGGACGTGCGGTTCGCCGTCGAAAACATGTACCCCTGGCGCTACCGCGACCGCGAGATGCTCGCGTACGCCCCCGACTGGGACGTGACCAAGGACGACTACCGGCACTTCACGATCGATCTCAGCCACACCGCGACGGCCCGTACCGACGCGCTGCAGATGATCGACCGCATGGGTGACCGCCTCGGCCACGTCCACCTCGCCGACGGCCGGGGTTCGGCCAAGGACGAGCACCTCGTGCCCGGCCGTGGCACCCAGCCCTGCGCCGAGGTGCTGGAACGTCTCGCCGCGAACGGCTTCGACGGCCACGTCGTCGTCGAGGTCAACACCCGCCGGGCCATGTCCAGCGCCGAGCGCGAGGCCGACCTGGCCGAGGCGCTCGCCTTCACCCGCCTGCACCTGGCCTCGGCGATGCGGGTGCCGCGGCGATGACCAGTACGACGCCGGCACCGCGCCGCCGCGGACGACCCCCGCGTACGGAGTCCGCCGACGCGCCCGCGACCCGCGACCGCATCCTGGACGCGGCCCGCGCGGAGTTCTCCGAGCGCGGCTACGAGAAGACGTCCGTACGCGGCATCGCCAAGGCCGCGGGGGTCGACTCGGCGCTCGTGCACCACTACTTCGGCACCAAGGAACAGGTCTTCGAAGCGGCCGTCGAGGTCGCCATGGCCCCCGCCCTCAGCGCCCGGGACACCATCCTCGAAGGGCCGCTCGACACCGTCGGCGAGCGCCTGACCCGCATGTTCTTCGGCCTCTGGGAGAACCCCGTGACCCGGACGCCGCTGCTCGCGATCGTCCGCTCGGCCGTGAACAACGAGGCCGCGGCCGCCGTCTTCCGCCGCATGATCGCCACCCAGCTGCTGCGCCGCCTCGCCGGCCGGCTCGACCTGCCGGACGCGGAGCTGCGCACGGAACTGGCCGCCGCGCAGCTGGTCGGGATCGCGATGATCCGGTACGTGATCAGGATCGAGCCGCTGGCGTCGGCGGACCCGGAGCAGATCATCGCGCGGGTGGCGCCGGTGGTGCAGGGGCATCTGACCGGGGCGTGAAAGCCGGTGGGGCAGGGGCACCTGACCGGGGAGCGGCCCCCGATCCTGCGGGGGTATCCGGCCGGGCCGTGAAGGCCGGTCATGCGGAGATGGCGTGAAGGGCGGTCGTGCGGAGGCATCCGACCGGGGCGTGAACGCCGGTCGTCCGGATGTGTCCGGCCGGGGAGTGACCGCTCATGCCCCGGGCTGAGACATTCGTCCCGTATCCCGGACACCGCGTCCCGCCCTCTGGATGACCGGCGTACGCTCGACTCAGTCAGAACTCTGTCAGCGCCCTCTGGCAGACACTCTCTGAAGGAGCGAGCGACGATGCCCGAGCTGAGGTCCCGCACAGTCACCCACGGCCGCAACATGGCGGGCGCCCGCGCCCTGATGCGCGCCTCCGGTGTACCCGGTGCGGACATCGGCCGCAAGCCGATCATCGCGATCGCCAACAGCTTCACGGAGTTCGTGCCCGGCCACACCCACCTCGCGCCGGTCGGCCGCATCGTCAGCGAGGCGGTGAAAGAGGCCGGCGGCATCCCGCGCGAGTTCAACACCATCGCCGTCGACGACGGCATCGCCATGGGCCACGGCGGCATGCTCTACAGCCTGCCGTCCCGCGACCTGATCGCGGACAGCGTGGAGTACATGGTCGAGGCGCACTGCGCCGACGCCCTGATCTGCATCTCCAACTGCGACAAGATCACCCCGGGCATGCTGAACGCGGCCCTGCGCCTGAACATCCCCACCGTCTTCGTCTCCGGCGGCCCGATGGAGTCCGGCCGGGCCACCCTGGTCGACGGCACGGTCCGTACGCTCGACCTGGTCGACGCGATCTCCGACGCCGTGAACGACAAGGTCTCCGACGAGGACATCCTCCGCATCGAGGAGAACGCCTGCCCGACCTGCGGCTCCTGTTCCGGCATGTTCACGGCCAACTCGATGAACTGCCTGACCGAGGCGATCGGCCTGTCCCTCCCCGGCAACGGCTCGGTCCTGGCCACGCACACCGCCCGCCGCGCGCTGTACGAGAACGCGGCCCGCACGGTCATGGACCTGACCCGCCGCTACTACGAGCAGGACGACGACACGGTCCTGCCCCGCTCCATCGCCACCTTCGCGGCCTTCGAGAACGCCATGGCCCTCGACATCGCGATGGGCGGCTCGACCAACACGATCCTGCACCTGCTGGCGGCGGCCCAGGAGGCGGGCGTCCCCTTCGGCCTGGAGGAGATCGACCGGGTCTCGCGCCGGGTGCCGTGCCTGGCGAAGGTCGCCCCGAACGTCGCCAAGAACCGTACGTACTACATGGAGGACGTGCACCGCGCCGGCGGCATCCCCGCCCTCCTCGGCGAACTGCACCGCGCCGGCCTGCTCAACGAGGAGGTGCACGCGGTCCACAGCCCCTCCCTGGCCGACTGGCTGAAGACCTGGGACGTCCGCGGCGGGTCGCCCTCCGCCGAGGCGGTCGAGCTCTGGCACGCGGCGCCCGGCTGCGTCCGCTCCGCCGAGGCCTTCTCCCAGTCCGAGCGCTGGGAGTCCCTCGACGACGACGCCGAGAACGGCTGCATCCGCTCCGTCGAGCACGCCTACTCCAAGGACGGCGGCCTCGCGGTCCTCAAGGGGAACCTGGCGGTCGACGGCTGTGTCGTGAAGACGGCCGGCGTCGACGAGTCGATCTGGACCTTCGAGGGCCCGGCGGTCGTCTGCGAGTCGCAGGAGGAGGCCGTCCAGAAGATCCTGACCCAGCAGGTCAAGGAGGGCGACGTCGTCGTCATCCGCTACGAGGGCCCCAAGGGCGGCCCGGGCATGCAGGAGATGCTGTACCCGACCTCGTACCTGAAGGGCCGCGGCCTGGGCAAGGCCTGCGCCCTGATCACCGACGGCCGCTTCTCCGGCGGCACCTCCGGCCTGTCCATCGGCCACGCCTCCCCGGAGGCCGCCTCCGGCGGCACGATCGCCCTCGTCGAGGACGGCGACCGCATCCGCATCGACATCCCCAACCGCACGATCGACCTCCTGGTCGACGACGCCGAGCTGGCCCGCCGTGAGCAGGCGCTGGGCGGGGTGTACGCCCCGAAGAACCGCGACCGCAAGGTCTCGGCGGCCCTGCGCGCGTACGCGGCGATGGCGACCAGCGCGGACAAGGGCGCCGTGCGGGACGTGAGCAAGCTGGGCTGAGTCCCTGTCGAGTGCCGGTTGAGTACCTTTTGAGTCCTTGCTGACTCCTTGCTCGACTCATGGGTGAGGGCCGCCTCCCGTCGCCGGGGGCGGCCCTCTCGCACGCTCGCGTGCGTGCTGAGCCCTGCCCTATGAGTTCGGCCCTACCAGGCCGACGGATCGCGTCCGTCCACCGCGAAGACGGTGCCGTCGGGGGCGGCGGCGTAGACGTGATCGTGGGCGATCACGGGCTCGGGCAGGGCGGCCGGGACCCGGTCCGCGTGCGGGCCGAGCCGCGGCCGGGTCTGACCGAGGAGCTTCCCCGTCCGGGCGTCGACGGCGAGGAGCCGTCCGTCGGGGGCGGTGACGTACACGTGCCGGCCGTCGGTGACGGGCGCCGAGCCACGGGTCACGGACGTTTCGAGACGCCACAGCTGCTTCCCCGCGGCCATGTCGACGGCCACCAGCGATCCGCCGTCCCCCATGACGAGGACGACGTCGCCCCGCACGGTGCCGTGGGCCTGTTGCAGCGGAACCGGCAGCACGACCCGCCGCACCGATCCGGTGTCCGGCGTGGTGTCCGCACTGGTGTCCGCGGTGGTGTCCGGGGTGTAGCGGACCACCGCTCGCGCATCCCCGTACACCGCGTCGACGGAGGTGAGGAAGACGGACCCGCCCGCCGTGCCGAGGGGCTCCAGGCTCCCCTCCAGCCGGGCGTCCCACCGCACGTCCCCCGTCCTCGGATCCACCGCGGTGACGCGCGTGCTCGCCCCGTCGGCGGACGTGCTCGTCGCATACGCCAGCGGGTCCCCGGCGAACGAGGAGAAGTACGGCACCGAGTGGCCCGGCACCCGGTGGCTCCACCTGGTCTCACCCGAGGCGCCGTCCACGCCGGTGACCGTCCCGTCGGCGCCGGTGAGCAGCAGCATGCCGCCCGCGCTCGCCAGGCCGCTGTACGCGGGCATGGTCTGCCGCCACCGCACCGTGCCGGATGAGGGATCAAGCGCCTCCAAACGACCTATCCGCTCCAGCGAAGGCTGGACGAGACCACCCAGCAGGACCGGCGGCCCGCTCACGTGTGCCCTGTCGACGGAGCGCCGCCACAGCGTGCGGCCGTCGGCCGGATCGAGGGCGAAGACGAGCCCGGGCTGCGCACAGAGCAACGCGCCCCGGCCGTAGGAACACTGGGGCGTGGTCTCGTCGGACGCGGGCACCCTCTCCCAGGCACTGAAACCGGCCACCGTCGTACGAGGGGTGCTCTCCGGCGCCGGGCTCCTGCCGTCGAGCACCTGCACCGACGCCAGCAGGCCCAGGACGGCGAGGCCGAGCGCCCCGGCCCCCAGAGCCACCCGGCGGCCCGGACGCCTCCTGCCCCGCTGTCCGGCCGCCCCGGCTGCCGCACGGGGCTCCGGCCCGGTCTCCGGCCCAGGTTCCTTGCTCTGTTCTCGATCCCCTCCCGGACCGGGCCTCTTGTCCGTCCTCGGCTCCGGACCCGTCCCCGGCGGATCGTCCGTCCCCGCCGGATCGCCCGTCCGCTGCGCCGGTATGAACGCCTGCGTGTCGTACGAGGCCGCCACCGACCGCAGTTCCCGCATCAACTCGTCGGGCGAGGGCCGGTCCTCGGGCTCCTTGGCCAGGCACCGCAGGACGAGCGGCGCGAGCTCCTCCGGTACGCCGGTCAGGTCGGGCTCGTCGTGCACGACCTGGTAGGCGACGACGTACGGGCTGTCGGAGTCGAACGGCCCGCGTCCGGTGGCCGCGTGCACCATCACGGACCCGAGCGCGAAGATGTCGGCGGCCGGTCCCACCTCCCGTGGCCGCCGGAACTGCTCGGGTGCCATGAACGGCGGCGTACCGATCAACTTGCCGGTCTCGGTCCGCAGTTCACTGTCCTTCGGCCGGGAGATGCCGAAGTCGATGACCTTCGGCCCGTCCTCGGCGAGCAGTACGTTGCTCGGCTTCAGATCCCGGTGCACCACGCCGACCCGGTGGATGTCCCGCAGCGCCTCCGCGAGCCCGGCCATCAGGCGACGCAGCTGGGCCGGAGCCATGGGACCGTTCCGCTTCACCTGGTCGGCGAGCGTCGGGCCGGGAATGAACAGCGTGGCCATCCAAGGCCGTTCGGCCTCCGGGTCGGCGTCCACGACGGGTGCGGTGAAAGCACCGCTGACCCTGCGGGCCGCACCGACCTCCTGCCGGAACCGTCCCCTGAACTCGGGATCCCTGGCGAACTGGGCGTGTACGACCTTCACCGCGAGCTTCATCCCCGAGGTGCTCCGGGCCAGGTGCACCACGCCCATGCCGCCCGACCCCAGGCAGGCGTCCAGACGGTAGTGACCGGCGTACTCGGGAAGTTCCGCTTCCGCGCCCGCTCCGGTGTTGTGCTGTGGCGCCACTGGGACCACCCCCGTGCTGTTCGTCCGCGCGCGCGACGCTCGGAGCCTAGTCGATGACTCGTGCGGGACCGAGGCGGCTTGCTAGCCTCCGTGGCGAGTTGCGTATATGTGTTTCATTGCGTGATTCAGGGGAATCAACGGGACCCCATGGCAGTCATGGGGATCAACGGGGGAGGTTGTCATGTCTGTTGACCGCGTCGAAGAGGTGGCGGGCAGAGACGGTTCGGAGCCGGTCGCCATGGCGGTGGAGACCACGGCTCTGCGGTACTACTCGGTGGCCCCGGGCTACCGCGTCAACGTCCGCAGCGGCCCCGGCACCAACTACACCGTCGTCCGTGTCCTGCCCGAGGGCGCCAAGGTGGCGATCTACTGCCAGACGCCGGGCACCACGGTCACGGGCCCGTACGGCACGACCAACATCTGGGACAACATCGACAACGGCGAGTACGTCTCGGACGCCTACGTCAACACGGGCAGCGACGGATACGTCCGGCCGCGCTGCTCCTGATCCCACGCGGAGCCGGCAGGGGTGCCGGAGCCATAATCAACGCGTGAGCGATGAAACCGGCACCCCGGACACCCCTGCGGGCACCCCGCCCTCCACCGGGCCGCGCCCAGAGCCCCTCCGTTTCTTCGGCACGACCTGGGTGCACCACGACCAGGGCTACACCGCCCGCCGCTTCGGCGTCGCCGTCGGCTCACTCGCCGCTGCGGCCGCCGCCTGCCTCGTCCTGCGCGTCGCCTACCAGGGCCTCCAGATCGCCGCCATCGGCAGCTTCGTCACCCTCCTCATGGTCGTGATGTTCGCGATCTGCAGCGCGCTCGCCTTCCGGCACACCTGGGACGGCTTCACCCGCCGCCCCGACCCCGACCGCCAGGCATCCCTGCGCGGCCTGCTGGCCATCGGCTTCGTCGGCTCCCTCCTGGCGTACTTCTTCCGCTCCCTCTTCGAGGCCCCCGGCGAGCAACTCCACCGCGAGGAGTACGAGACCGCCCGCAAACAGCACGAGCAGCGCACCACCCGCCGCTCGGGCAACCCGTCCAGGAAGCGCCGCCGCTCCTGACCAGGCAGCGCACGCCAGGCTGCCCGACCCGCCTCTCACCCAACACTCACCGCACCCGGTCCCCGCCCGCGTCCACCATGGCCGTATGACCACACGGCCCTCCACTCCCGCCACCCCCTCCGCCGCCACCGCCGCCTCCCCGAAGCCGTCGCGACAGAAGCCGTCCCCTCCGAAGCCGTGACAACCGAAGGCCCCACGGCCCAGGACCTGCGCACCGCCCGCGCCCACTCCTTCAAGGCGGCCGCAGCCCAGTACGCCGCCAACCGCCCCTCGTACCCACCCGCCGTCTTCGACGCGCTGGAAGACCTGGCCGGTCGGCCCCTCACCGGCTCGCGTGTCGCGGACATCGGCGCCGGCACCGGCATCGCGACGGCCCTCCTGCACGCCCGCGGCGCCGACGTGATCGCCGTGGAACCCGGCGACGGCATGGCGGCCCAGTTCCGCCGCGCCCACCCCGACATCCCGCTCGTCCGCGGCAACGGCAACGCCCTGCCCCTCGCCGACGCCTCCGTCGACTTCCTCACCTACGCCCAGGCCTGGCACTGGACCGACCCCGCCCGCGCCGTCCCGGAGGCCCTGCGTGTCCTGCGCCCCGGCGGCGCGCTCGCCCTGTGGTGGAACGCCGACGCCCTCGACGTGCCGTGGATCGCCGAGGCGGCCGACCGCACCAGCCGCCGCTTCGGCCTGAACATCTCCGCCGAGAAGCGGAACGTCAACGCCCGCGCCGCCGACCCCACCGGCCGCCTCGACTTCGCCCGCCGCACGGTCCGCTGGAGCCGCCGCGTCCCCGTCGACACACACCTCGCCAACCTCGGCAGCCACTCGGTCGTCCTGGTCCACGGAGAGGAGCACAGCGCGACCTTCCTCGCCGAGGAGCGCGAGCACCTGCTCAGGACGTTCCCGGACGGCATCGTCGAAGAGGTCTACGACGTCATCCTGCTGGTCACCACCACACCGACCACCGACTGACCACCACCCCTGGGCCTGACCGTGCCCGGCCGCCCATCTCGCAAGGGCCGCCGGGCACGCGTGTCCCCACCCAGCCGGCCCTCACGCCCGCCATCCGGGCACCCAGCACCCTTGCCCCACCCCTGCCGTCCCCGCTTGACGCGACCCTCCCCCCGGAGCACTATTCATCACATGATGAATTATTCCTCCGGGCCACCCCGTACCGCGACGGCGCCGGCGACGGAACCCGCCGACAACGCCCCCGCGATCCGCGCCGAAGGCCTCACCGTCGTCCGAGGACCCCGCACGGTCCTGCGCGGACTCGACTTCACCGTCCCCCGCGGCCAGATCACCGGCCTGCTCGGCCCCTCCGGCTGCGGCAAGTCGACCCTCATGCGCGCGATCGTCGGCACCCAGGCCAAGGTCACCGGCACCCTGGAGGTCCTCGGCCACCCCGCCGGCCACCCCACCCTGCGCACCCGCATCGGCTACGTCACCCAGGCCCCCTCCGTCTACGACGACCTGACCGTCCACCAGAACCTCGATTACTTCGCCGCGATACTCGACCCCGGCCGGTCGGCGACCGACCGCCGCCACGAAGTGGACCGCGTCCTCACCGATGTCGACCTCACCAGCCACGCCGACGCCCTGGCCGGCAACCTCTCCGGCGGCCAGCGCAGCCGCGTCTCCCTGGCGGTGGCCCTCCTCGGCACCCCCGAACTCCTGGTCCTCGACGAGCCCACGGTCGGCCTTGACCCGGTCCTGCGCCGCGACCTGTGGAACCTCTTCCACGACATCGCGGCATCCCGCGGCGCCACCCTCCTCATCTCCTCCCACGTCATGGATGAGGCCGAACGCTGCCACCGCCTCCTGCTCATGCGCGAGGGCGAGATCCTCGCCGACGACACCCCCGACGCCCTGCGGACCCGCACCGACTCCGAGACGGTCGAAACAGCCTTCCTGCACCTGGTCGACGAGGCGATCGCAGCTGGCCGCACGAAGGAGGCCACGCGATGAACCCGACGAACGCAGCGGATACGACGAACACGACGGGCACGCCCGCAGCCCCGACGAGCGCCCTGAACCCCTCCCGCACCCTCGCCACCGCGACCCGGGTCCTGCGCCAGCTCCGCCACGACCCGCGCACCATCGCGCTGATGATCCTCATCCCCTGCGTGATGCTTTTCCTGCTGCGCTACGTCTTCGACGGCAGCCCACGCACCTTCGACAACATCGGCGCATCACTCCTGGGGATCTTCCCCCTGATCACGATGTTCCTGGTCACGTCCATCGCCACCCTGCGCGAACGCACCTCGGGCACCCTGGAACGCCTCCTCGCCATGCCCCTCGGCAAAGGCGACCTCATTGCCGGCTACGCCCTCGCCTTCGGCACCCTCGCGATCATCCAGTCGGCCTTCGCCACCGGTCTGGCCCTGTGGGGCCTCGGTCTGGACGTCACGGGCAGCCCCTGGCTGCTCCTCCTGGTGGCCCTCCTGGACGCCCTCCTCGGCACAGCCCTCGGCCTGTTCGTCTCGGCCTTCGCGGCCTCCGAATTCCAGGCGGTCCAGTTCATGCCGGCCGTGATCTTCCCCCAACTCCTCCTTTGCGGCCTCTTCACCCCCCGCGACAAGATGCACCCCGTCCTGGAAGCCATCTCCAACGCCCTCCCCATGTCCTACGCCGTCGACGGCATGAACGAGGTCCTCAAACACACCGACATGACCGCCACCTTCGTACGCGACGCCCTGATCGTCGCGGGCTGCGCCTTCCTGGTCCTGTGCCTGGGCGCGGCAACCCTGAGGAGGCGAACCGCCTAGCACCGAGCCCCGCAGCGTCGGGCGCCTGACCAGCGGCCGGCGTCAGCACACCCGGCCCAGCCGACGGCAGTCACATTCCGCCCACCGGACACCCACCCCGCCGGACATCCCCGGGTGCGAGGATGAACCCGGACGACGCAACCCCCGGAGGGCACCCCCAGCCATGACCCAGAAAGTCGCAGTCCTCGGTACCGGCAAGATCGGCGAAGCCCTGCTCAGCGGAATGATCCGAGCTGGCTGGGCCCCGGCCGACCTCCTGGTCACGGCCCGCCGCCAGGAACGAGCCGAAGAACTCCGCACCCGCTATGGAGTCACCCCCGTCAGCAACGCCGAGGCCGCCAAGACCGCCGACACCCTGATCCTCACGGTCAAGCCGCAGGACATGGGCACCCTCCTCGACGAACTCGGCCCCCACGTCCCCGCCGGCCGCCTGGTCATCAGCGGAGCCGCCGGCATCACGACCTCCTTCATCGAGGACCGTCTCGCCACCGGCACCCCGGTGGTCCGCGTCATGACGAACACCCCCGCCCTCGTCGACGAGGCGATGTCCGTCATCTCCGCCGGCAGCCACGCCAGCGAAGCCGACCTCGCCCACACCGAGGAGATCTTCGGCGCCGTCGGCAAGACCCTCCGCGTCCCCGAGTCCCAGCAGGACGCCTGCACCGCCCTCTCCGGCTCCGGCCCCGCGTACTTCTTCTACCTGGTCGAAGCCATGACCGACGCCGGCATCCTCCTCGGCCTGCCCCGCGACAAGGCTCACGACCTGATCGTCCAGTCCGCGATCGGCGCCGCCACGATGCTCCGCGACAGCGGCGAACACCCGGTCAAGCTCCGCGAGAACGTCACCTCCCCCGCCGGCACCACCATCAACGCCATCCGCGAACTCGAGAACCACGGCGTACGAGCCGCCCTCATCGCCGCCCTCGAAGCCGCCCGCGACCGCAGCCGCGAACTGGCCTCCGGCAACAACAGCTGACCCGGCTGCCGACAGCGCCCGCCCGGGGCGGTCACCCCGCCACTTCCACCACCTCCTTCGTGGTCACCACGCGGCGAAACCGCCCCCGTGCAGCGACACCGCCGACGCCTGCGCCACCTCGTCCGCATCCGGACCGCGGCCGCCACCGCCGCCGGCATCGACCTCTGCCTCCACCTGGTCCGCCTCGCCCACGGCGCCGAGGCCGCCGCCGCCACCGCCCGCTCCATGGTCACGGCCCCCTGGGAGGTCGCCCGCCGCGCCGACGTCGGCAGCGAGGTCACGATGCGCCAGCACTTCGCATCGCGCCTCGCCACCAGCACGCGCCTACCGAGCGGTGTTCAGCACGCCACCCGTATCAGAAACGGCAGGCAGCAACCCGACCGCGCGATAAGCGGCATCCACCGTCGGCCGCGCCATGGCCCGCGCCCGCTCCGCACCATCCCGCAGCACCCCCTCTACATAGCCAGGATCCGCGCACAACTCCTTGTGCCTCTCCTGCACGGGCCTGAGCACCTCGACCACAGCCTCCGCGGTGTCCGTCTTCAAGGCCCCGTACGACTCATATACACCGCTCAGGTCCGCGGGGTTCCCACCCGTACAAGCCGCGAGGATCTCCAGCAGATTCGCCACCCCCGGCCGCTCCACCCGGTCGTACACGACGTCCCGCCCGCTGTCGGTCACCGCCCGCATGACCTTCTTCCTCACCACGTCCGGCTCGTCGAGCAGATAGACGATCCCCGGCCCGACGTCGTCGCTCTTCCCCATCTTCGACGTCGGATCCTGCAGGTTCATCACCCTCGCCGCCACCGGCGGAAGCGTGGCCCGAGGCACCACGAACGCATGCCCGTACCGCTGGTTGAACCGCACCGCCAGATCCCGCGTCAGCTCCACATGCTGCGCCTGGTCGTCCCCGACCGGCACCTCGTCGGTTCCGTACGCCAGGATGTCCGCCGCCATCAGCACCGGATACGTCAGCAGCGACAGCCGCACACTCCCGCCCCGCGCCTGCTCCCGAGCGGCCTTCTCCTTGTACTGGATCATCCGCCGCATCTCACCGTCGGTCGCCACGCACTCCAACAGGTACGACAGCCGCGCATGCTCGTCCACATGACTCTGCACGAACACCGTGCACCGCTGCGGATCCAGCCCTGCCGCCAGCAGCAGCGTCGCCGCCTGCCGACTCAGCCTGCGCACCCGCGCCGGATCATGCTCCACGGTCAGCGCGTGCAGATCGACGACGCAGAACAGCGCGTCCGCCCGGTGCTGGTCCACCGCGACCCACTGGCGCATGGCCCCCAAGTAGTTCCCCAGCGTCAGGTGCCCGGTCGGCTTGACCCCACTGAAGACCCGTTTCATCCCTGCTCAACCTCCTGGTCGAGGCCGCCGCCCGGCGGCCGCCCCTCTGGAGCTCAGGAGGGAGATACGCGAACGGCCGCCGGAGCGGCGGCCGTTGAGTGCATACGTGAGAGCGGCCGCCGTCAGGCGGCCCACCACTGCCGGGTGCACGTACGCGTCGTCATACGCTCCAGACTACGCCGCCGGGGTGCCGCCCGTACCGAAGTTGACACGCCCTGGCCCGGTACGTAGTGTTCTTCGGGTTGTCCGACGTGAGCGCCGACTCCGGTCGGTCCCCGGACAGCCATCCCGCAGGTACCAACCACTACTCGACGAGCAGTCGATCTGCCGTCGTTTCGTTGGCATGCGTATTTACGGAATGAGGAATCCACGTTCGAAAGAGCGCGGGCCCCGATTAGCTCGGCAGCCGGGAATCCGCTAAAGTCTCACTCCGTCGGAACGGCCCAACAGCCGAGAAGACAACACCCTGCTGACAGGGAATCAGGCCCGAAAGGATCTGATATAGTCAGAACCGCCGGAAAGGGAAACGCGGAAGCGGGAACCTGGAAAGGCAGCCGAAAGGCGAATCCCGCCGACTGGGAATCGGGTCCGAAAGGATCTGATAGAGTCGGAAACACCGAAGGGAAGCGCCCGGAGGAAAGCCGCGAGAG
>NZ_BAAGRZ010000033.1:0-77163 GCF_054782695.1 Streptomyces deserti | reverse complement strand
ACCGCGCGACGGCGCAGCTCAAGCGGGTAACGGGAGGGTCGTGCCATGACTCAATCCTTTCACGGAATCGAGTCTCTACCTGACACGGGGCGGTTCAGAAAGCGACACGCCGACAAGTTGATTCTTTACGGGTTCAGTAGGTGCGACAGCGCTGTCAGGAGGCGCCGCAAGGGAATTGCCTTTAGCTGTCATCTGTCATTACCTGTTCGGTGGCTCCATCGCCCGGTAGCAGGATCCCAAGCTGAGACAACTGGAGCCCCTCCCCTGTCGCCTCTGGCACACCATGCATCCCCGTACCATGATATAAGAGGAGAGTCTTCCGAGAATCCCTCAAGTGAGGCGAAATCGACTGCCGTCAATTGTCCCAGGGCCTCAGCCGGCGTATCTTCGGAGATGTGGACTCGCACGCCGTTCCCCTCAAGCGTCAGCATGACTTGACCCGCGGGTTGGGAGTGGGACGCAGCTGAAGCGACTTGGCGCCTCATAAAGCGCCGCGCTGCAGAACGAGTTGTGCGGTCAATCGCCCCGGCGAGGTTGGTGCCAAAAGTCGACGCCAACGCTTGCACGAACGGAGTTAGCGCCATGGTGACCATCACTGTTTGCCAGTTGACGGAGCCGACGCCGGCCCCAGCCGGCGTCTGCGGGCCTGGCACGATGCTCGGCGGGGCGGCCTGGAAGGACGCGGCCACGCGCAGACACTCCTCGCGCATGGACTCGGCGCTTGGGAAGCGTTCACTCGGATTCTTCTTCAGCGCGCGGGCGACCAGCGCGTCCACGGCTGGCGGCAGGCCACGGTTGATCACGGACGGATTCACTGGCTCCTCCTGCACCTGCGCGTACGCGGTCGCCAGCGGCGAGTCCCCGTCGAATGGCACCTGTCCCGTGACGAGCTGAAACAGCATGATGCCGACCGAGTACAGGTCGGAGCGCGCGTCCATCGCCCGACCCAGTGCTTGTTCTGGGGAGAGGTACTGCGGGGTGCTGACCACCACGCCGGTCTGGGTAATCGACGTCACACTGGACTGCATGGCACGCGCGATACCGAAGTCCATCACCTTGACGACGCCGCGCTTGGTCACCATCACATTGCCCGGCTTGATGTCCCCATGGACCAGCCCCATCTCGTGACTGCTCTCCAGCGCCGCGAGCAGATCTGCGACGATCTTCAGCGCCTTGTCGGGCACTGCACCGAATTGCCGTACGTCCTCGTCGAGGACCGAACTCAGCGACCGGCCCTCGATGTACTCCATGACGATGTACAGCGTCGTCATGCCGTCGACGGTGTCCTCACCGGTGTCGAAGACGGAGACGATGTTGGTGTGTTTGAGTTTCGCCACGGCTTGGGTCTCGCGGTGGAAGCGCTCGCGGAAAACCTGTTCGCGGCCGAGTTCGGGGTGCAGGGTCTTGATCGCGATCTGCCGGTCGAGCACGGTGTCGTACGCGAGGTGCACCGAGGCCATGCCGCTCTGCCCGAGTAGGTCGTGCAGCTGATAGCGGCCACTGGCCAGCGCCCACCCCGCATTCCCGCCCTGGCTCATGTCTCTGCGTCTCCCATCCGTGCGGCTGGCGCCGACAGGCGCCCACGATCAGTGGTCCACTGCCGTCTTCCTGAGAGGCTGCATCGAGCCCGGCCGGCCCGTGGTGCCCCTGCGGCGTCCCGGTCAGCAGCCAGTCGGCTGCCGGCGGGCTGTCACGGCCGGCGTCGTTCTCGGTACCGGCCAGGGCCGGGCCTGCGAGGGCGGTCAGAGCGCCCAGCAGGTCGGTGAGAGGGGGCCGGTCGGGCGGTTCCACGGCCAGGCAGCGGGCAATCAGCTTCCGAAGCGGCGGTGTGAGACCTTCCAGGTCTGGTTCCTCGTCCTCCACCCGGCGGGCGAGCTCATGACGGGATCCCTCGCCGAAGGGCAGGTGACTGGTCGCGGCGAACACCAGCACGGCCCCCAGACGGAACACGTCACTCGCCGCCTGGGCAGGGCTCCCGAAGAGCTGCTCCGGCGCCATGAACTCCGGCGATTCCACCAGCACCCCGCGCCTCGCCAACGCGCTGGCCTCCGCCGCCGGCACCAGCCCGGGATCGACCAGCCGCGGGCCGTCGGTGGTCAGCAGCACTGTGGACGGCTTCAAGCCCCCGTGAACAACGCCCGCGGCGTGCAAATCCTGCAGTGCCCGGGCCAGGCCCACTCCCAGCGCGGTCACCGACTCCGGCGGCAGCACCCCGTATTTGTCCACCGCCTCCGTCAAAGGCAGCCCCGCGACGAAGGCACAGGCCAGCCAAGGCCGTTTGGCCTGCGTGTCCACGTCCACCATCGCGGCGGTGGAGGTGCCGCCGACCCCCCGTAAGCCGGCGGCACTTTCGGCAAGGCGGCTTCTGAATGCCTCATCAGCCGCGAACTCGCGGTTCATGACCCTGACCACCACCGCCGCCTCGCCGCTGGGCAAGCGGCCCAGGTACGCCTTGCTGATCCGCCCGCCGCCCACCTGGCCAACAGCTCGTACGGCCCCACCCGGCTCGGGTCCCTCCCCGCCCGCAGCGCCTCCACGCAAGGTCCTCCTTCCGCGCCGTACCGCTTCCCCCGGGGCTGTTGCCACAGGTCACCTCTCCGGATGGGGCAAGTGCGCCTCCGTTTTGCCAGCATGTGGAGTGTCGGGGTTCGAGCAAAGGCCCGTCGTTGTCTCCGGGCGCCAGGCCGTTGACGATGCGCGCCCACCATGCCGGTCCCGGGCGAGGCGGCGCAGGTCGCCCGGAGGCATGCCGTAGGCGGCGCGAAAGACGCGGCTGAAGTGGGCCTTATCGGTAAAGCCCCAGCGCGCGGCCACGGCCTGGACCGTGCGATGGCTGTGACGGGGATCGGCCAACTCACGATGGCAGTTCTCCAGCCGCCGCTGGCGTATCCAGCCAGCAACCGTCAAGCCCTGCGCGTGAAAGAGGCGGTGCAGATGGCGGGTGGAGATGTTGTGAGCGGCCGCGACCGCGGCCGGGGTCAGGCCCGGGTCCGCAAGATGCTGTTCGATGAACGTGCGGATGCGCAGAACCAGGGCATGGTTACGGGTCTCGGGTGGTAGTTGCCGCTCCGCCTCTATGTGGTGGGCGCACACGGCAGCCAGCAGATCGGCTGTGACGGCCGCCAGCCTCGGAGCGTCAGCTGGAGTGTAGGAGTGGGCATCGGCGAGCATCTGCTTAAGGAAGCCGACCAGTAACCCTCCTACGCCCTCGGTTCCGGACAGCTGCATGGCAGTGAGAGCGCGGAACTTGTCTGCCGACAGCGGCAGCGACGTGCGGGGAAGCTGCAGATAGATCGCCGCTGCCCCCGTAGTTTCGGCGTGGGCTTGGATGTGCCAGGGGCGTGAGGTGTCAGTGAGCACCAAGTCACCGTCGGAGCCTGTCACCTCCCGCCTGCCCTGGCTTATGGTGTAGCTCCCGCGGCTGCAGAAGATCACCTGGTACATCTCGGGGTCCGACTGCCTTATCAACTTGGCAGACCGCCATGACTCCAGAGGCGGGCAGCTCATCGCGGAGACCTGGACTGCGCCCAGATCCAGCAGCCGCAGCTCCGCCCGGAAATCCGATGCGTGAGCGCTGCGCAGCATGTTGGGGATCAGCGTGTTCCCCGTCATGCTGCACCAGTAGTCGAACCGCTCCGCCACTGGTAAGAGGCTCGTCCGGAGTTCCGTGGCCATCCCCATGAGTCCCCCACTGAACTTTGCCGTCGGGCCAGGGACGTGACCCTCTGCCCTAGGGAGCACGCCGTGTGACCCTGCACTGATGTTCCCCAATTCAGCCACGGTGCATTGCGGTTTTGAGGAAGATCTGAGAAGACGCTGAGCCGGTCGGGGCTCGCCGCCTCATGGTGAAGGATTCTCCGTGCGGATCATGCGCCGAATACTGGCCCGGGCCGCAGCCAGGTCGTCCTGTGCTTCGCTGATCTGGTCGGTCGGGACTGCTGCATGATCGGGTGACAGCGGGGTTTATGCAGCCAAGGCTGCGGCTGGGGTCATGATGGTCTCGTACTCGATGGGGGTCAATCGGGCCAGGCGTTTCTGACGCCGGCGTCGGTGGTAGGTGCGCTCGATCCAGGTGACGATCGCGATCCGCAGCTCCTGGCGGGTGGCCCAGGTACGGCGGTCGAGGACGTTCTTCTGCAGCAGCGCGAAGAAGCTCTCCATGGCCGCGTTGTCGCCGGCCGCACCGACCCGGCCCATTGAGCCGACCAGGTCATGACGTGCGAGCACGGACACGAACTTCCGTGAGCGGAATGAACAATGCATCCGGCGGCCTGGCCGCGACGGGCCACCGCGGATTCAAGGGCCCGCACCGCGAGGCTGGACTTCATCCGGGCATCGATGGAATAGCCCACGATGCGGCCGGAGTACACGTCTTTGACCGCGCACAGGTACAGCCTGCCCTCGCCGGTGGCGTGCTCGGTGATCTCCGTGAGCCACAGCCGGTTCGGCCCGGCTGCGGTGAAGTCCCGCCGTACCCGGTCATGGTGGACCGGCGGCCCGGCCTTAGCGTTTTTCCCGCGGCCTCTTCGCTTGCCGAAGGAGCTCCACCAGCCGTTGTCCCGGCAGATCCGCCAGGCGGTCCGCTCGGCCATCGCCTCACCGGCGGTCCGGGCCTCGTCGAGAAGGAAGCGGTGGCCGAACTCGGGATCGTCGCGGTGCGCGTCGAACAGGGTGTTGGCCCGGTATGCCTCGGACAGTTCGGCGTCGGTGACCGGCCGGTCCAGCCATCGGTAGTAGGGCTGGCGGGCCAGCCCGAGTACCCGGCACGTCACCGCCACCGGTACCCGGTGAGGGGCAGCGGCGGCGGCCAGCTCGCGGACGAGCGGGTACATCATTTTGACGGCAGGTTCGCCTGCGACAGATACGCCGCAGCCCTCCGCAGCACCTCGTTCTCCTGCTCCAGCAGCCGGATACGCTTGCGGGCCTCGCGCAGCTCGGCCGACTCGCCCGACGCCGTCGCGGGCCTGGTGTCCTCGTCGGTTTCGGCGCGGCGCAGCCACTTCGACAGAGTGATCGGGTGGACGCCGAAGTCGGCGGCGATCTGTTCCAGCGTGACGCCGGGCTCGCGGTTGCGCGCGACCCGTACGACGTCCTCGAGGAACTCCTTCGGATACGGCTTGGGCACTGCAACATCCTTCCAGGCCACCTCTCGGCAAGCCAGGTCAAGTGTCACCTATCCGTGCAGCAGTCCCGATCTTTACTGACTTCGGCTTGTCAGGGTGAGGTTGGATTGTCGAGGGTCAGGCCGGTGCCGGCTATGAAGCCGTCGAGGGTGTCTGGCCAGTATTGAAGTCGTTTGAGTCGGTTGCGGACGAGGGTTTCGAGTTGGTCCAGGGCGAGTACGGCGAGGTTGGCCAGGCTGCGCTTGACGTGCGCCCATACCCTCTCGACGGGGTTGAGGTCGGGCGAGTAGGCGGGCAGCAGGAATACCGTCAGCCATTCACGCTCGGCGATCAGCTCACGCATGGCGTGGGAGACGTGGGTGTTCAGCCGGTCCCAGACCAGCACGATCGGCGCTTTGACGAGCTGGTGGACGCCGTCGATCAGAGCGATGAAGTCGCGCTCGCCCATGCTGCGGCGCTTGCCTTTGCCTGCGGAGTGGACGCGCAGGCGGTGGCACAGCCGGGTGCGGGAGCCTGGCCGTATCGCGATCAGCCCGGCCACTGACAGGCGCCCCGAGCGGCGGCCGCTGACGGTCACGACCGGCGTGTGGCCGCGCCGGCCCCAGGTTCGTCCTTTGGGCGGCCGTCGGGTGACCCGGCTTCGTCCTCGAAGCAGATGTAGCCTCCGCAGGCCGCCCGGGCCCTTTTACCTCAGCCCCAGTCGCCTCCTTCCACAGGGTCACGGCCTGCTCGTCGCGTTCGGCGACCCGCCGCGCGGGGACCTGCGGGCTGAAGCCGAGCCGGTGCATCAGTCTCGTCACCCCGGAGACGCTGTAGGAGACGTGGAACTTCCTGCCGATCAGCGTGGCCACCCTCGCCGCGGTCCACACCTGGTCCTCCACCCAGCCATGCGCGGCCGGCCCCTGCTCGAGATACCCGGCGAGCTTCTCCAAGCAGCGCGGCGACAGACGGCATCGCGACCCGCTCGGGCCACGGGAGGCCAGAGCCTCACGACCGCCGTCCCGCCACAGCTGGTGCCACTGGTAGGCCGATTTCAGGCTCACCCGCAGGCGCCTTGCGACCTGTAGCGGCTTGATCTCCTGCTCGAACAGCTCGGCTGCCTGCATCCGTACCGTTTCGCGGCGCTGCCGCCCCGCAGCGGTCAGCCCGCCCCCATCCGCATACCTCACACAGCACGGAATACAGCCACCACTCCATACCCTTCAGGGACTTCGCAAAGATTCACCCTGACGAGCCGAAGTCAGTAACCTGTGCGGCGGGGTCGTGGGGTCGTTGACTTCTTCGTTCGCTGCTTCCCGGCGCCTGGTTTGCGGACGGTGTGCACGTCGTGACGCGGGGCGGGCCGGGTGTTCTTGCGGCCGGGTGGTCGTCCCGGGCCAGGGCGGGAGGATTTCGGTGCTCTGGCGGGGCAGGCCACCTGCGGGCGCAGGTGCCGAAAACTGCGGCGGACGCGAGCCGGAGTGAGCCTGTTCGGCGGGCTCATCTTCTCCCACGGCCGACGCAGGTCGGCCGCCAACGGTCGGGCCAGCCGCAGCTGGGTGTAAACGGCGAGGATCAGCCAGGTCCACCGGTCGGCCGCCTCAGGAGTACGGATCTTCGGGCAGGTCCAGCCCAGCGTCTGCTTGAACAGCCGGAACGTGTGCTCGATGTCGAAGCGCCGCAGGAAGACCTGCCAGAGCAGGTCGACCTGGGTATCGGTGGCATCGGTGCCCGACCACCACAGCCACACCGGCTTCGGCCTCGCGCCGCTGGGCAGATACTCGACCTGCAGACGGATCACCGTGCCCTCGATGACCGGCAAAGTGCCCAGCTGGGAGACCCACGCAGAGCGGTGAGTCAGCCTGGGGTGGAGCCGGTCCCAGGCCCTGGCGGTGGCTGCCATACAGACGGGTCTCGGTCACGGTCGCCGCATCGGGAGCGTTCCAGGTGGCCGGATCGCCGAAGACGAACTCGCCGCCGTGACGGGGCGGACGGCCCCGAGTGCCCGGCTCGCGGGGCGGTGCCGCCCGGCGCAGGACCCGGTCCGAGCGCATCCGGCCCAGTACCTGCACCGGCAGATCCCCCAGCAGGAAGGCCAGCCGGGGCATGTCGTATCCGGCGTCCACCACGATCAAGACGTCTGGGTCGCCGTCCCTCCACTGTCCGGCGTCCATCAGCCGCTCGATGAGCTCGCGCATCTGCCGGGCGGTGACCGTGGCGGCGTCCTCCCCCGGCGCCAGACGCAGAGCGTCCAGCGGCGCGGTCCAGGAGCTGCGGCCCGCTTCCAGGGCGCAGATCACCGAGTAGGGCCAGCCGGGGATGGGGATGTGCTGGTCCTTGCCGCGTCCGTAGGTGTGGCACAGGATCCGCTGCGGTGAGGTGTGGGCGTCGGGGCGCAGCCAGCAGGTGATGTCGGCGGCCAGCACCAGCCGGCCGTCCCCCGCCCGCGGCAGCGGCACCGCAGCCAGTGCCCGCCGGAGCCGGGCGATGTCCATCCGCCCCGCGGCCAGGGCGTCATACAGCCCGCCGTGTCCGCGGCGATGCTCGCCCACCAGCGACAGCTCCACCAGCGAGCGGACCGGGCCGTCCGAACACAGCACCGCGTCGGCCAGTTCGAACAGCGCATCCGAACGCCGGGTCAGGCAGGAGTAGAACTCGCCCCGGAAGCGTGACAGTTCCGCCAACGCCTCTTGCCGGGCATCGCGATGCAGCAGACTCATCTTCACGGCCCTCGTGCTGGACGTGTGTGTTCCTTGGTCGGAGCACATGTTCAGACGAAGGCCACTTCTGTGTACGGCAGTTACCGGACCAAGTGATCAAGTTCGACGCACCATTCGACACCGAAGGTTAAAGATCAAGCTAGGAGCGTGGGTCAGTAACGGCCTGGCTGCAGCCGAGGCTGGAGCGCGGGGGCTCGGCTGGGCCTTGGGCTGGCTAGGCTGCCGGTCATGAATTCGGCCATGACCAGCGGTGTGACCACTGAGCCCGCCATCCTTGACGCCATGGAGCTGGCTGCCGATCCGGAGCTGGAGGTCCGGTTTGCGGAGTCGGCTCACCAGATCCTGGCGGACCTGGTCAGTGGAGGTGCCGCGCTGGGCTGGGTCGAACCACCCTCGCGGGATGAGGTGGCGGAACTTCTCGGCGTCGTCGTCTCCGCGGTGCAGGCTGGGGATGCGGCCCTGCGTGTCGCTTACCTCGGCCGTCGGCTTGTCGGGTTGGGGTACTGGCTCCGCTACGCCCGACCGACCCATCGGCCACACGCCGATCTGGAGAAGATCGCGGTAGACGCTGCTGCCCATGGTCGTGGCGTCGGTCGGGCGCTGACTGCTGCCTTGATCGCTGACGCCCGGGAGGCGGGTATCGAGGTCCTTACTCTGGACGCCCGTGGCGACAACACCAAGGCCCTGCACCTCTACCGGTCGCTGGGCTTCACCGAATACGGCCGTTTGGCCGGCTTCGTCGCCGTCGGCGAACGCCGCTACGACAAGGTCTTCTACATGCTGGACTTCCGCCGACAAGGCTGACCACTGCCACGCACCAAGGCCCGGCGGCGACCCGCTGGCGCTTCGCGATCTTTCGTGCGAGATGATCACGATATGCGTGGTGGGGATGGACTGTTCGAGGTCGAACCGGTCGAGAAGAAGCGGTCTCGGGGCCGTCCGGCGGCGGTGGACAAGACGTTTCGGGCCTTCGACCCGCACCAGGTCCGCTGCCGCCGTCACTGGACGACTGGCTGCCCGAGGACTACCTCGCCCGGTTCGTCGCCGAGCTGGTCGAGGATGTGCTCGACCTCTCGCCGGTGCTGGCGGGCTACACCGAGAAGCGCGGCTACCCCGCCCTACGCCCCGGCTGATGGTGCGGATAAGGTCTGCCTCCCCTCGGCCGCATGCTCCTTCGGGACCTTGGTGGCCTTGAGGATCTCGGTGCGGTCGACGTCGTCTGGGGCCTTGACGAACGGCGCGATGCCGCAGATAGCGCGTAACCACGACACCTGCTGCCAGCCGATGTTGACCGCGCCGGGCTCGTCCGGCGCGGTCGACTCCTCAACGTCGAGTTGCTCTGGGACTATGAGGCTGTTACTTGTCGATGTTCCAGCGCTGGCTCCAGGTCGAGTAGCAGTCCCAGACGTGGAGTATGGCGCCGTCTGTGAAGCTCGGCCCCTTGACGTCAAGACACCGGCCGGACGCAACGTTCCTGAGCTGGGTCCAGCCGCTGCTGCCGATGCGTTCCCACAGCTGGTTGTTCGCGTTGTCGTTGCAGGTGTACTGGTACACGGCGTTCCCGTTCGCGTTGGGAACGTCCTCGGACTTGTCGAGGCACTTTCCGGAAAGTGCGTTCTTCAGCTTGTAAACCTTATTGCCATTGGAGCGCGTGTGGTCGTACGAGATTGTCCACCGCTGGCTGCGCACCTCACCGGTGGTGTAGTTCGCCCACAGATGCGCCTGCCCCCGGTCTGCCGTGGAGCGGTTCTTGATGTCGAGGACCTTCGTGCCGGAGGACCCGCTGGGGGTCTGCACGCTGACCCAGGTGGTGTACAGCGGAACCGGCGCAGCATGGGCTGGTGTCGTCGATGCGACGAGTGCTGCTGCGGCAGCCGTGCTCGCGGTCACGACGGCTGCGAGTCGCTTGTAGTGCATGTCTCCCTCTTCTCTGCAGTTGGGGCGCCCACGTCTGAGGTGGACTGACCACGGGGCCGGAAGGCCGGACCACCGGCATGCCCTTATCTCTGCCGCACGTTGGTGCGCTTCCTTGAGTGTCGGGGCGAGAAGGGAAACAGGGCGTTATCTATTGGCGCCATGTCGTTGACTATGCGCGCCTACTCCGCTGGCTCTGGGCGAGGTGCCGCAGGTCGCCCGGAGGTATACCGTACGCGGCGCGAAAGACACGGCTGAAATGCGCTTTATTGGCAAAACCCCAGCGGGCGGCAATGGCCTGAACGGGGCGGTCGTCGTAGCGGGGATCGAACAAGTCGTGGTGACACTTCTCCAGCCGACGCTGGCGTATCCAGCCGGCAACCGTCAGGTTCTGTGCCTGGAAGATACGGTGCAGCTGGCGGGTTGAGATGTGGTGAGCAGCAGCGACCACAGCCGGGGTCAAGCCCGGGTCGGCGAGGTGCTGCTCGATGAACCCGCGGATCCGCATGGCTAGAGCATGGTGGTGGGTCTCGGGCGGCAGATGCCGTTCCGCTTCTAGGTAGTGGGCGCACATGGCGGCCAGAAGATCGAGGGTGACAGTCGCCAGCCGCGCAGCGTCCGCCCGAGTGTAGGAGTGGGCATCCGCCATCATCTGTTTCAAACATGCGGCCAGCAGCGCACCCACACCTGTGCGACCGGATAACTTCAGCGCGGTCAGGGAGCGGACCTTGTCTGCTGGCATCGGCAGGGGTTGCCGGGGGAGCTGCACCATGATGCCGTCCACCGTGCCGGTGTCAGCTGCGGCCCAGCCATGCCAGGGGCGCGAGGTGTCGTAGAGCGTCATCTCGCCTGCCGAGCTTGTCGTGTCACAGCCCCCTTGGATGATCCGGTGGCCACCGCGGAGGTTCAGCATCAGCTGGTAGGCCTCGGGATCGGACCGCCGGATCAGCTTCGCAGGCCGGTACGTCTCCAACGGCGTATACCTCAAATCGGATACCTGCACGGCGCCCAGGTCCAATAGCCGCAGCTCTGCCTGAAAATCTGATGAGTGATCGCTGCGCAGCTTATTGGGGAGCAACGTGTCCGCCACCATGCCGCGCCAGTAGTCGAACCGCTCCGCCCTTGGTAAGAAGCTTGTCCGGAGCTCCGTCACCATTTCCATGAATCCCCCACTGAAAACCGTCACCGTACGCAGGAGCGCCGTCGCCTCCCTGCCATGGGGACGCTGTGCGCCCCCGCACTGATGTTCCCCACCTCCGCTAGCGTGCAGTGCGGGGTTGTGGCGTAGCTGTTGAGCCTGCTTATTGATCTTGGTTGTGGCCTGCTGTTGCTCAGCTGTACTGAGTGGTACGTCTGTTCCCCAGGGGAGGCTTACGCCGGGTCGAAACGCTGGCGATGGGGGTACGTGGGTTGAGCTGGCTGTTTTGCTCTGCGCAGTGAGCTGAGCGGCATGCCGGCTTTTGCGCAGTGTGGTCGGCGCGCCTGTAGGCAGGGTGGGTTGGCGGCTGTTCCCGGCTGGTGGGAGCGCGTTGTTCAGCGGGCGTACAGGCGTTGCCAGGACACTGTCACGTTGGCTGTCGGGTGGGATGATCTTCGGGTTGATCACGCTGGAAAGGGTCGT
This sequence comes from Streptomyces deserti, assembly GCF_054782695.1. NCBI lineage: Bacteria > Bacillati > Actinomycetota > Actinomycetes > Kitasatosporales > Streptomycetaceae > Streptomyces > Streptomyces deserti. The sequence goes on along the minus strand of NZ_BAAGRZ010000033.1, from coordinate 65,806 downwards.
CCGTGGACAGCGCGCCGCCGTCGTACAAGGGGCACCGATACCCAGTCGAGATCATCTCCCACTGCGTGTGGCTGTACCACCGCTTCCCGCTGTCGTTCCGCGAGGTTGAGGAGCTGATGCTCCAACGCGGTGTCGTCGTCTCCTACGAGACCGTCCGCCGCTGGTGCGCCAAGTTCGGCCAGGCCTACGCCAACGGACTGCGCCGCCGCCGGCCCCGTCCCGGGGACAAGTGGCACCTGGACGAGGTCTTCATCAAGGTCAACGGCGAGCAGCGGTACCTGTGGCGGGCCGTAGACGCCGACGGCAACGTCCTGGACGTCCTCGTGCAGAACCGGCGGGACACCGCCGCGGCCAGGCGGTTTTTCCGCAAACTGATGAAGAAGACCCACATGGTGCCCCGGTGTGAGTTCCCGGCTCTGTGTGGTGCCTCAAAGCGAGTTGAGCTGAGGAGTCGGAACAGAGCTGGATTTTCAAGGGGAGTTGGCACGCGGTGCTGACCAGGTTGAACTGCGAGGCGTCAGTCTCTGGGCAGAGGTATACGGGTCTGTGAGCTGCTGATACGTGATCGAGCTGGAATATCGTGGATACCTCGGGAACCCCTGTGGTTTTGACGGCGTTTGTGCAGGTCAGGGAGCTGATGGAGTGCAGGGGTGGGTTGCTGCTTCGTGGGCGACTCTCCTGAGAGGCGGCGACGGTACGCACTGCCGGGGCGTTTACGATCATGGCTCGTTGGCCGGTCTGTGAGGCCCCAGTCCGGTCAGTGGTGCGGTACCCGAAAGAGCGCTGAGCACGGCCCCGGTGGTGGCGGGGGAGCTTGTCCTCGTGCCGCCGCACGATCCGGTGGACCCCACAGGATCAACCGGCCCGTCCGTGAATCACGGACGGGGCCCTTCGCGTGCGCGGCCGGACCGTACGGCTGGTTGGAAAAGCGGCGGTGGCGGGGCGTCCCGCCGGGCAGAATCGGGTGATCGACACGTCCCTTTGGGGGAGTTATGCAGGAACTTCGCTTCGACGACGACATCCGGTTCACCGCAGCAGTCAGCAGCGATCAGACGTGGCTGAAGCGCGCGCTGGGAGCCCACGAGCTGAGCGTCCAGCTTGCTGTCGGAGTGTCGCCCTTCATCGAGGCCGGGAAGATCCTCGCCCTGGAGACAGACCTGTTCGGCTTTGACACGACCGGGCAGCGCCAGCGGCTCGCCCGGACGACGGCGAACTTGGCGTACACCCCGAAGATCACCGTCCACCGCGTGAACCTGTTCTTCCCGCTGACGTCGCTGCAGGTCCATGCGATCGAGGAAGGCCGCACCGGCGACGTACGGTTCGAGATCGACCTCAACGCGACGCTGCCGCAGGCGCCCGGCTACCCGGGGAGCGCCCAGGACACGGCGCACATCACCATCGCCAAGAGCCGGTGGGAACAGCAGCTCGCGCAGCTGGGGCCGTCCGCGGCGTTCGAGATGGCCGTGCCGTATCCGCTCGGTGACCCGGAGAGGGACGAGGTCGGCCGGACCCTGCGCGAGGCGCAGCGTCTGCTGACCATGGGCGAGATCCCGGCGTCCATCCTGCAGATCAGGCGGGCACTGGAGTGGGTCCGGGAGAACGCGGGCTGGGACAACCCCGGCAGGAAGGTCCCCAGCCAGTGCAGCCAGACCGAGCGGTGGTGGCGGATCCAGGACGCCCTGTACAGCCAGACGTGCGGTGCTCTGCACAATGACGCGGTCACCAGGGACTTCGCATACGACCGGGGCGAGGCCGAGACGCTCCTGGCGATGACTGCCGCTCTGCTGCGGAATGTACGCACCGCTGCGTGATGTGAAGGCGTCATCCCCCTTGGCAGAGCCCGTTGTCGGGATGCCGGCACGTCACCTCTCCGGCTGGCGCGATGGGCGGCGGCACGCTCGCAACCGCGGTCCCGGCCCGAGGGGCGTCAGCCGCCGCATTCATGCCCGCATCGGCGGTCGTCTGGGCGGCGCCGGATGGGCGGATGGCGTGTCATCGCCCTGTTCCTGACTGCAGGATGCGCAGCAGGAGAGCGGGGACCGAGACATCCGTGGCGGTGACGAAGTCATGCACGGCGTCGGGCAGAAGAAGGTCTTGCTGTCGGTGCAGCCGCGTGTGCAGGTCGTCCGCGATGTCTGGGGTCAGAGCCGTGGCCGCGCTGTACAGGGAGGAGAGTTGGGCGGCCCAGGCGTCTGAGGTGTCCGTGCTGGTGATGGCTGCTTCGGCCCGAACGCGCGCTTCGGGGTCACGCTCCAAGCGGCGGATGACCGCTTGGGCGAACGGCGGGTCGACGGATTTGGTGAAGTGGCTGGAGATCCATGCGCTGTCGTGGGCCACCTGGTCTACGAAGCCGGTGGCCTCGATGGCCGCGCATGCCAGCGGGTAGTAGACCGACACATCAACCTCGATCTGCCCGTGCAGGGCACGCTTACGCTGGAGTGCCTCCCAGGTGCCGGTGACGGCTGCATCGTCGGGAAACCCGGCGATCAGGGCGAGGAACGCGCCGGACGAGGGCGGTGGGTAGTAGCCGCTGGGGCGGCTGTCCAGTTCGCTGTGCAGCGCGCGACGCACCGTCGCGGCGTCGAGGCCGAGGCCGAGGGGGTCGGCCAGGAGCATGGGGGCGACAGCCCGTCGTCGATGGCCGCCCTCATGGAGATTGGCGATCAGAACGTCCAGCAGTTGCGGCTTCCCGCGGTGGACGTGGGAGTACCAGGCCAGCACGGAGTCGTGGGTGAGGAGGCTGGGGTGTGCGGCGACGGCTGCGGTCAGGTCCTGCGCGAGCTGTGGGTGGCGGTCGGCGACCAGCGCGAGGTACTCCCAGGCCGTGTCGGAGTGGTCAGAGAGCATGCTGCCGGTGAGGCGTTTGAGGAGGGCGTCGCCGAAGTGGGTGCGCAGGGCGGGCCAGTGGTCGGCGATCTCGCCGAGCACGAGCAGGTCGAGGTCGATGGCGAGGAGCTCACCCAGGGGCAGCCGGGCGGGGCGCCCGTCATGATCGACGAGGTCGTCCAGCAGGTTGAGCTGGTCGGTCAGCAGGGCGCCGAGCCATGCGGCCCGCCGACGTGCCCAGTTGTCGTGGCCGAGGCCTGCGGCCGCCTCGCGGATCACGCCGCGTGCTTGCTGCCAATCAGAATCGGGAAGGGCACCGCGGTCGCGGTCACGCAGCAGATGAGTGTGGAAGGCTGCGGAGGCGGCGGAGCGGACCAGGTCGTTCGGCTCGTCCGGCCAAAGGGCGGTCAGCCGGCGGATGAGGGCGCTGTCGCCGGGGTGGTCCCGCAGCAGGGTGCACAGGTGCAGGCGGGCGGCGGTGGGCAGGGGCGGGTGGGCGGCATACAGGCGGCCCAGGACCTGCTGGAGAGCGTCAGGGTCGTTGCCGTAGCCGGCTAGGAGCGCGGCCAGGGGACTCTGCGGTCTTTGCAGCATGCTGCGGGCGCGCGTGCGGGCAGCGGTCGTTGCCGGTAGAGCAGCAACGACTGAGGCTTCGGCAGAGAACTCGTATTCGTTTGCGGGTGTGTGCAGTGCGTCCAGGCACGTCTGGGCGATCTGCTCGGCTACCGGCCCCGAGGTGAGTGACTGCTGCTGGCAGCTTTCCAGCAGCGCCTGGACGACGATCTCCTTGCGGAAGCGGCTGTCTGCCGGTGGCGGTGTGCTGAGAAGGGCAAGGAGCCGCTCCTGCGCCGGCTGGGCACCCAGGACACGGACCGCCGCATTGGCCACCAGCGAAGCCCGGCCTGCCTCGCCGTTCAGCACGGTGCGCAGGGCCTGCTGCACCTCGGCGTCGTGATCCCAGTGTTCGGCCAGCGCATCGGCCGCCCAGTGCGGGACACTGCTGTGCTGCAGTTCCCTCAGCAGCACGGAGCGCAGCACCGGCCCCCGGTCCAGGGTGGTCAGGAAAGGGAGCTCGAAGTCCAGGAAGGCTTTTGGATCGTGTCGCAGGAGTTCCTCGACCGCGGTGGCCACGGCGGGCTCATCGGGGTAGGTATGGGCGAGCGCTCCAATGCCCAGGAACCGGATCTGGTGCGGATCATTCACCAACGTGCTGGTGATGTAGTCGATGACGGCCGCTTCCTGGGCGCAGGCCAGCAGCAGCACGCCCCACGCCACGCTCCGGGCGCCTGAGCCGGGGTGTCGACCGGACACGATCGACAGGCAGGTGTCACGTACCTGCGCGGCCTCCTCAGGAGCCTCACCCAGGCAGGCCGCGATGACGGAGGCGAGCAAGGACGTCCACATGTCATCAGTGATGTCCTCGATGGCCAGCCGGCTGACCAGCCAGGCGCGTTCGTCGGCCGTCAGGGCGGGCGGGCGCGGCCCGTCCGCCCCGCGGCGGGTTGCGTCCTGTCCGGGCAGGACGCCCAGGACGGCAGCCAGGGCAGTCAGCCGCAGCCCCAGCACGGGCTGCTGCCGGGCTGCTGCCGCAGCAGCTGTGACGCGGTCGTCGTGGGGCCAGCCCAGCAGCAGCCCGTGCAGGATCACCGCTGCATGATCGGCGGTGACAGCACGGCGCATCGCCGCCAGCATCGCCTGCACCACCTGCTCCTGGCCTGGCCGGGCACCATATCGGGCGGCGAGCGCGCGGGCGGCCGCCCGCGCGGTGTGCACGTCCTGCGACCTCAGTGCCGCCACCAGCAGCGGCCAGACCGGCTCGGTCAGCTCCTGGTCGCCGATCACCTGCCCCAGCCGGTGGAACACCTGGGGCGGCAACGGCTGGACGGCCAGCACCCAACGGGACAGCCGCGGCACTAGATCACCGCCCACTGCTGGATCGTCCAGCCCGGCCACACACGCGGACAGCAGCCGCTGCTGATGTCCGACGAGGGGGTGGTTGTCGATCACTTCCATGATCGTGGCTGCGTGACGACGGGCCTGGGGGACAGGCAGGCGGTTCCCGCCGAAGACGGCCTGCGCCCACAGTTCCCGCACGGCCAGCGCGGCCGGTTCCGGTCCGGCCGCCTGGTCGGCGAGGTCCTGGACCAGCTGGCTGGTCTCCTCGGTGCGCTTCAGCTGCCACAGGACGGCCAGCAGTACCTCGTGCCAGCGTGGATCCTGAGCGCGCTCCTCGAACAGGGCGCGCAGGTCTGCAAAGGACCACTGCTGGGCGGCCTGTTCGGCGGCCAGCTGCTCCAGCAGGACCCGGTGCAGGAAGCCGATCTCGCGCGGGCCGTGCCGGACCAGCACACCGAGCTGTCCCTCGGCGATGTCGACGAACCCCCTTGCCTGTGCGGCGGCAGCGGCCGTATCCAGGGCGAGATGACGCGGGTCGCGCAAGGCGCTGATGATGTCCGAGCGGACACTGTGCTCGGACACGGCCTGGACGTCACCGCGCAGTTGGTGGGCCAGCGCCACGTGAGCCAGGACCTGACGAATGTCGTCGGGGTGCAGTGTGTGGGGCTCTGCGGTGATGCCCGCCGCTGTGCCGCGCCGCGCGGGATGCTCACTCAGCAGATGGTCAATGGCGCTCCCGTATACCTCGAACCGCCTGGTCGGCAGCGGAGCTCCCGCCATCCTCATGCCGGTCAGCAGGATCAGGAACAGCGGAATCCGGGCGAGATGGCGAAGATCACGCACGCCGGACAGTTCCTTGACGAACGCCTCGGCCGCCGTGCTGCCGTTCGCGGCAGAACCCAGCCAATGACCAGCCACCTCTCGCTGCTGGCGCAGCGAGAGTGGGGCCAGCGAGGCGTACTGCCACACCCCCGTCGGCTGGAGCCGCGACAAGCCGTAGGGGCGGGTGGCGGCCACCGCGGGCAGCTGGCGCTGGTCCAGAAAGGTCTCCAGCGCGGTGAGAGCTTTGCGCGCCGCGCTCTCGCTCACCCACTCATCCAGGCCGTCGATGACCAGCAGCAGCCGCTCATCGGCCAGCGCCCTTTCCACCAGCGGCCACAGATGTCCGACGTCGTACTGCTCCAGCCAGGCCCGCAATGTCGCTGCCAGCGATGCCTCGGCACCGTCGTAGTGCGCCAGCCGGCGGGTGAAGAAATGGAAGGGAACCCACAAGGGAAGACGGTCACCGAACTGCTCGGTCCAGCGCGGCAGAGCGGGAGAATCGGCGAACAGGTCCAGCAGGGCAAAGCGCAGCAGACTGCTCTTGCCCGAGCCGGGTTCCCCGACCAGGACATGGCGTCGTGCTCCGGCCAGCCAGACGTCTGCGCTGGTGCGGATCCCGGTTGCCTCCCCGGTCACCGCCGGGGAGGCGGTGCTGACGGCCACCGACTGCTCCCCGTCGTAGGCACCAGGCGCCGTGAGCGCCGTCTCCGTTTCCCCCGGGCGGTGGCCGAAGGCGGATGCCTGCGCCCTGCGATACCAGGCCGTGGGAGACACCCCGGAGGAGATCGCCTCGGGGGTTGCCGGCTGGGCCGGCCAGCGGCCCAGCCGGCGGACCGGGAACACGTCGGGTAGAACGAACCGCTGCTGCAGGTCCGGCTGAGCCTGTGCGTGCTGCAGGGCGATCGCACCGGAGTCGGTGTGGGCGAAGAAAGTGGCGTAGAAGGAACCCAGCTGTTCACGGAGAGCGGCAACCTGCACGGCATCGAGCCGGGTCGCCAAGGAGGCCACCTGCTCGGGCCCGAACAGCTCCTCTACCCACGCGCGGCCGAAGAAGTCATGGACGACGTGCGGGCGTTGCTTCAGCCAGTCCGACAGATACTCCGCATCCCACACCTCGAAGGAGATGCCCTCCTCCGCCAGCCGCTCACGTTGCTTCACCACCTCGTCGGCGGTTTTTTGAGGGACGGCCGACAGGCTGGTGGCGTAAACGAAGACCCGGCTGACCGCAGCCCACGTGCCGTCGAGGAAGTCAGTGACGGCCTCCTTGAGCTGGCTGGCGGTCAGCGACTTCACCCGCCGTGACTGCAGACTCAGGTAGACGCGCTCGGGAGCAGAGTCGCTTTCGGCTGAGCCGTCCGGCAAACGGACATACAGATCGATGCCCTGCTGATCCTGGCCCTGAGTGCCGTACAGGCTTCCCTGCGCCCGGGCGTCGTAGGCGCTCATGCGCCCGGTGGCGCTGTCGCCACCGGCATGATCGGCGGAATCCTCGACCGTCCCGCGCTCCACCGCACGCTTCAGGCACAGCCGCTCGAAGTTCTCCCAGGCCAGATGCTCCAGCGGCAGGAGCTGCTCGCTCGTATGGACGGGCAGCGGAACCGACTGCGGCGACACCAGCGTGTGCAGCCGGGCCGGTGCTTTGGCGTACTGGGACGGGCTCGTCGAGAGTGTGTGCTGCCGCATGCACCCCATCATCAATCACAAGTCGCGAGCTCACCGCCGGTCGCTGGGTGCCGGGCAGCACGAGTCGGCAATACGGGGTTTGCGGTGCATGGTCCGCCCAGGGGACGCCGAAGAACCGGCCTGTCGTCTCATCGGCCGTCTGAGGCAGGCCTGCACCGGGCGGGTTTATGGCCCGCACAGTGCTTCGCTCTACTGTGCGGCGAGTCTTTCGACGATGCGCCGCTGGTGCAGGATGTCGTAGGCCTGGTCGGGGGTGACTTCGTAGTGGGCGAGGCTGTCGAGTTCGGCGCGGGCGGCGGGGATGTCTCCGAGATAGGCCAGGACGACGGCGCGCTGGGAGCGCAGCCCGATCATGTCCTCGGGTAGGTTGAAGTCCTCGGCCACGGGGATGAGTTGGTGGTCTATCAGGTCCAGGGCTGTGCGGGTCTCGTCGGCTTGCATCAGGGACTCGACGACGTCCTGGCCCAGGTCGATGGCGGAGCGCCAGGCGGCGGTGAACAGGTACAGCTTCATCGCGGGGAACGCCATCGGGCCGTAGTCGAGGCCAAGCTGGCGGCAGGACTTGACGAACAGGGCGAAGCAATCGGCGAGGCGCTTGTAGTCGTCGGGGGATTCGCCGGCCTCGCAGGCCTCCTGCAACGCGGCGGTGTTGCCGAAGAAGTCGCTGCTCTTCACGCCAAGGTGACGGCGGTAGGCGTCGGCGAGCTCCATCGCGGCCTTGCCCGCGTCCTGGTAGGCGTCGGCGAGGAACAGGCTCTGCGCGTAGGCGTAGCGCAGGGCTCGTTCGTGGGACGAGGGGACGGGGATCCCGGAGAACGCGGTGCGGAAGGCTGAGGTGAGGGCGTCGACGTCACCAGCGTGCCCGTAGAGAGAGAACTGCCGGGCGGCCAGCAGGACCTTCTCCCGCGGGCCGATCTGGTCGCCGGTCTCGGCGAGGGCCTCCATGGCGTGCACGTGCCGTGCGTAGGTGTCCCAGTCGTCGTCCCCGTAGGCCCAGTTGGCCAGTGCGTTGTGGGCCTCCAGCCGGCTGACGGCGTCGCGGTGGGGGTCATGGGCCACCTCGGCGATCACGGTGCGAAGCTCGCGGGGGTAGCCGTCCTCGAAGAAGCCTTCCTGGTTGGTGAGTTCGAGGACGATGTCGATCTGTCCAGTATCGGCCAGCAGGCGCATCCACCGGGCCAGCCGGGCAAGCCCCCGGCATCCCTCCAGGAGGCCGACCAGGGCTTGTCTGACGGCGTCGGTGGTCTGCGCGGGCAGGTCCTCGGCTGCCTGGGCGGCCAGGGAGCGGATCGCGTCGTGAAGTTGGCAGTGACCGTCGACAAAGGTTTGCGACAGGCCCCGGCCGGCGAGTTCACGTACGGCCCGGGCCGCGGCAGGCCCGGTGCTCCCGGCGGCCGCGGCCAGTTGCTGGAGTTCGGCTGCGGTCAGGGCGACCTCCGCGATCGACAGCAGGCCGGCGATGGTGCGTGCCGATGCGGACAGCTGCTCGAAGACCTGCGCCAGGATCACTTCCTGGGTGGTGGGGATGAGATGGGTCTGGGTCTGTACGGCGTCGCAGAAGGCGGCCCCGTCGCCATCGTGCATGGTGCGCACCAGGTATGCGGAGTTGACGACGAACAGGGGCAGGCCGGCCGTCAGTGTCAGGACGCGCCGGGCGGTGGGGTAGTCCAGGGTGCAGCCTTCGGCGGCGAAGACAGCGGCCACGGTGTCGGTGTCCCAGCCGGACAGCGACTCGATGGTGATGCCCAGATGCGTGGCGAGCGGGATCTGTTCCGGCCGGGGGTGGCCCAGCAGCGTGATCCGGGCTGTCGGCAGGGCCTGGACGAGCAGCCGCACGTCGTCCGCCGGGAGGTCGTGCATGTTGTCGATGACGACCGCGAGGGCTGTGCTGGCGTGGGCCAAGCGGCTGTGTACGGCTCGCAGGACGTCGATGCCGGCGCCGTTCGGCAGAGTGACGGCATCGGGCCCGCTCAGGTACCGGGCGGCGATCTCCCGGGCCAGTGCACCAGGCACCGTCTCAGGCGGCATCCGGCCTGCGTCGAAGTAGGTGACCGGCAGCGGGCACCGGGCGGCGGCGTGCGCCGCCCAGGTCGTCTTGCCCGCCCCGGACAAGCCCGTCACCAGCCGCACGCCCTGCTCGCCCGTCAGCTCCAACTCGCCGCCGTGCGGCCAGTAGATATCGGGAACCCGGGGGAAGGCCTGCAGTTCCTCGACGAACTGCTCGAACAGGGCGGGCAGTTCAGCCGTATGAAAGGCGTGCCCGTGGGCCCCGGTGCTCGCGTACTGCACACGGGCGGCCAGCTTCAACACCAGCGTCTGCGCGCCCAGGGACCCGAACGGGACCTGTGCGGCCTGCTCGGTGCACCACTCGAAGACACCATCAAGATCCGCAGCAGCGGGCGGCAGCCATGTCGCCTGCGGATCCAAACGGCCCGGCCACAGCAGCGACACGTCCGTCGGCCAGTCCGTCTGCCCGATCCTGCGCAGCAGATCGGGGCCCGGGGCGGTGTTGCTGACCACGACCAGCTTCGGGGCGCCGGGGCGCCGCCCCGCCGTGTGTTGGGCGCGTATGTCGGCGAACTGCCCAACCGATCCCTTGACGTCACCCCACGTCAGACTGCCTTGACGGGTCTTGACCTGCAGGTAGAGGCGCCGATCCGAGAACGCGACCTCCACGTCCTCGTCCATCTCCATCAGCAGTGTCTGCGCACCGGCCTCACGCAGCCGCAACAGGCAGCCGACGGCGTACAGGTTCTGGTAGGTGAATCCGCGGTGCAGGGAGGTGATCCGCCGCAACTGCGCCGTATCGAGTGGGGCGGCCGGCTGTGTCACGCTGTTTTGGGTGTTGTCGTCGGCCGGTGGCCGCTCCTCGTCGTGCACACCGCCAGGGTATCCGCTCCTGCCTAAGCCGCAGCGCAGGCGTATGCCCTGAGCGGGGCTGCGTGAGGCGCCCGTCTGGCGTAGCAGCAGACTTTCTCGCGGTGGGCTGACAGGCGGCTTACCTCAGCCGTAGGGACAGCGTTCAGCCCAGGGGGCAGGGGCCGAAGGGACCGGGATTTCAGAAAGCGACGGCGAGTGACGCAAGAGCGATGCCGAGGTGGGCGGTCGTACCTGTCGAGCTGCTCGTCAGCCACGGCCCGAAGGGGCTACGACGCGTGCCGACGGTCGACCTGGGCGAGTTCGGCCAGCTTTGCGACACCTTCGCGCACACCGCCTAGGGCCGGAGACGGGGCCGTAGGGACGCCTCCGACTGCGAGGGCTTCACGACGCCGAGTTCGTTGAGTCCGGCTCGAACACCCTCGTCTGCGACGACTGGTCGCAGAGCATCAGCAGGGCGCAGCGGACAGTGTGACGAGGGGTGCCGGGCCCCGACCCTGTGGGCGATCGAGGCCGCGTCCTGCCGCGCACCAGCCCTGCGTCCGTCATGGCTGTGCCGGAGTCCTCCTCATCCTGTCTTCGAGAGCGTCCATTCGGTGGGCTCGCCGCTGCCCGGTTGGTACACGAGGCGCTCCGGCTTCTTGCCGCTTGGCACGGGGAAGGCGACGAGGCCGCGGGCACACCGCCCGGACGTAAGAGTCTTGTCCATCGGATACTCCGGCTTCGGCATGTCACCGCCTGAGGAGCCGGTCACCTTGATGGTGGTTCCGTCCTCGTAGGCCAGCGACCACGGGAACTGGTCGACACTGAAGCTGGCGCCCTCGACGTTGCAGACCTTCACGTCGGCGGTCGCCCAGATGTCGCCGCCCTGAAAGTCCTCGGGCTTCGCGGGCTGGGGGCCCTTGTAGGGCTGCTGATAGGCGAGCGCCTGGACGGTGGCATGGATGTCGTTCTCGGCGTCAACGATTGGTCTTCGTGGCACCCATCTTGAGGACGCTGGTGTCTGTCGTTGATGTGCTGTCGGTGCTCGGCGACGCGGTGACGGTCTGCGTGACGGTGACGCGGATGGTCTTCGGTTCGCCGCTGCCTCCGCAGGCGGTGGCACTCGCGCTGATCAGCAAGACGGCGGCGATGGTGATGGCGCGCATGGTTCCCCCTGGTCGTGCATGTCGAGGTGGGCATCATGCGCGTCGTGGGGTGTGAACGTGGTCGGTGTGTCCGTGTTGTGATCCAATGGGGTGGCCTCACGTGTATCGCTGCCGTGAGGGCTGGCCGGGGGCGTATCTCGCGCGCCGACGTGAACACCGCGCGCAACTGCTCCTCAACTCGGGCCCTAGAGGAGGCGCCGCAGCCACGGTTGCGCCCGCGGGCGGCCCTACTCCAGGCGAGCCTGGCCAGAACCCGTTCCAGGGCTTTCCCTGCGGGCTTCGTGAGCGGCGACGGCGGGTTCATGGTCGAGCCAGTACTGGCACACGGTCCAGCGGATGCGAGGACTGCCCGCATCGCGGAGGACGACCTCGGCGACGAGGTCGCGGGCGCAGCTTCTTCTTCCGTGTGCGCTGCATACGGTGCCCTCGCGCTGCGGCTGCGGGGCATCCCACCGCACGATCTGCATGATGTGCGACTTCATGCCCGACACCGTAGCCGGGAACCGGGCCCCGCCGTGCCGGACGGCCACCCCGCCTGCGCCCGGGCCATCATGGGCCGGGCGCAGGGTCGTTGTAGGCCGCCTCGATCGCACCGGCATTGATCAGCGCGGTCCGCAGCTGCTCGTGCTCGGCTGTGCCCTGCGCAGTGCTCTGGGCAAAGAGCCGGGCCGCATGCCGCTGGATCTCCTGCCAGTGGAAGGAGTCCACGTCAACGCCGAGCATGGCCGCGGCGATTAGCAGGGCATCGGCCGAGTCGGGGTGGCGCGCGGCCCGTTCGGCGATCGCGTCAGGCGCCTCCAGATCCGGCTGGCGGGCCACGGTGCGGGCGGTCAACTCCAGCCAGGCGGCATCGTCGAGGTGGTCGGCGTAGGCGAACCGGCCCGCGCCGGACAGAGCAGCGGGCTCCAGTGGTGCCTCGAGCGCGGAGCGCCACAGCGCTGCCGCGCGCTCGGACCACGGGCTCGACTCACCGCAGCCAATCACGGCCTGGGCGAGGTGGGACAGCAGCTCGGAGACCGCCTGCAATCCGCCGTCCTGAGCGGCGAGCTCTGCCAGTAGGGCCGGGGCGGGGCCCAGCACCTGGGAGCCGTCGAGGAACGACAAGATGATCTTGCCGAGGATGGGGGCGTTGTCCGGGCCGGCCGCCGCCTGCAGTAGCGCCGTACGGTCCAGGCGCGCCAAGACGCCGGCGTGCGGCCGTCGCTGACGCAGCCAGGCCGCGGCGGGCCGCCAGGGGGCGTCGAGTGAGTAGAGCGGCTCTGCGTGCTCCTCGACCCACGCCCCATCGACGTCTGCCAGCTGGTCCAGACCCAGGCCGATGACGGCCAGGGCCTGATCGTCAGGCTCGTCCGCCAGCAGGCGGGTGTCGCCGTTCGCTTTGTTTGATCGGTTCGTGGGTCGTTGAGCTGGGCTGATCAGTTGGCTGGTGGGCCTCGTTTGTGCTGGGTCCTGTGTCGGCCTGTGGGGTAGAGCTTGCGGTGGCGTTGTTGGGCTATGGCTCTGGCCTGGGGGCCTGTTGTGAAGAGTCAACCCTTTGGCTGTGGTTGATCAGGTGTCTGGCTGGGTGCTCATGTTCGCTGGGCGGCTGTTGTAGTGATACCAGGGAGCTGAGAGGGGTGAAGGTGTCTGGCGGGCAGCGTCGTTAGCCGGAGCTGCGCCGGTGTTTGAAGAGCCGGTGTATCTGCTGAAGGACGCGGCTGGCGAGGGAGGGATGCTCTGGCGCCGGGCGTTGCTGTGCGGTCCTGTTGGCGGTGATTTTCTCGGCTGTCCAGCGGGGGGCCCAGTGGGCGGTGTTTCGGCGGATCCAGTAGTGGGACTGGCAGGGGTAGCTCCAGTTCCCGATCGACGGGTTGAGGCTGATGGCTTCGCCGTCGAAGGTGAGTTGCCAGTCGGAGGGGCTGAGAGGTGTGACGGTCCTGTGGCCGCAGCCGCAGCAGCACTGGTGCACCACGGTGGCGTAGGGCAGGGAGACGTACAGGACGCCGGGGGCGATGTGCTCGGGGATGTAGTCGACGAACTCGTGCGTCAGATGGACGGGTCTCACGGGGTGTCCTCGTTGGAGAGGGTGTTGCCGTCGATCTGGTACACGCAGTGGAATTCGTGCTCCAGGTCCAGGTAGATCCCGCAGAGCTTCTTCCATTTGATGACGGCCAGGGTGGCGTTGAGCGCGTTCAGGTCGGCGATCTGGATGTTGCGCTGGTAGTCGTTTGGCCCTCCGGTGTCTGCGAGGGGGATGCGCTGGTGATCGTGCACGTGCTGGCGCTGTTCGGGGGTACTGGTGGTGACCCGGACCAGTCCGGACAACTGCCCGTCGGCCTCGTAGACACCCATACCGACGTCGATGAACGCCACATGGGCCTGTTCAAGCAGTTCGACGAGGAGCTGCCGGGCGCTGCTGCTGTCCACCGCGAGGAAGACGAAGTCCATGGTGCGCAGGCTGTCGGCGTTCGACTCGTCCAGGCAGACGGGGTGGGCGGTGATGCCGCGCCGCATCCGGCCGTAGACGGCGGCAAAGTGCTCGGCCTTGTTCGGGGCCTGCGACAGGTCCTCGCGGGAGGCTGCTCCGGGGGAGCGGAAGGCATTGTGCTGCAGGAACTTGTCGCCGTCGTAGAGGTGTATTTCCTGGACGGGGGTCTTGGCAACCAGGTCGAGGAGATAGCTGCCGGTACCGCCCAGGCCCACGATCGCGATCTTGAGGCCCTCGAAGCGGCGGGAGATGCCCCCGATGCCGGCCCGGCTGGAGGCGGTGTCCGCGTAGTGGAAGACGGACTCCTCGCCGTGGTCGTCGACGACGGGGAAGGTCTGCGCGGTCGCCGTTGGGTCCAGGACCTGTGCCTGAGAGGCCAGGATCGTGGCGTACGTGGTCATCTTCTCGTAGTAGTCCCGGTAGCCGCACGCCGGTTTGCTGGAGAAGGTGAAGTCGATGTCGATCCCCGCACCCGGAGTCTGCCGGGTGCGGTCGTTGATGATGGCTTCAAGCGGCCGCCCTTGATGGTCGCAGGGCTCTGCGCCGCTGAACATGACCACGTGGGTCTCCGGCAGCACGGTCACGTCCCCGGCCAGGGAGAGCTGCGAGACCAGGACGCCATAGTGGATGGTGCGCTGGCTGTCCACGTAGGGGACGTGGTGCATCAGCAGCAGGCCGGACCGCACCTCGATCGCATAGCCGTCGTCCTGGAGCCGCCTGAGGTCCGGGCTACGACTTATCAGTTGCGGTGACATTGAAGATCGTCCTGTTCTTGATCTCTACGCTGCTGCCGGCGGTGAGGGTGCCGTGGTCCGGCTTTTGGTCGGCGTGGCGGAAGGTGATGGTGAAGAAGACGTACGGGCCAGTGGGGACCGGGTCGAAGGCCAGAGCCACGATCTCCTCGAACGTGAGCGTGGCTGTGTGCACGGTCCGCTCCTGGCCATTGACGATGATCTTGTAGCTGCGGGGGTGTCCGGGCGCTGCTGGGGTATCGGGGCGACTCACGATCAACTCCTATCCCTACGGTTTCACTGAAGGCAGTGAAACCGTAGCACGGGTTAGTGGAGTGCGGCACCGACACGCCCAAACGGGTGACTTCTCGTGCGCAGCGCAACTCCTGGCATGCTGGTCAGCCGTGCTACTGGAACTCGCCGGACGACACCCGCTGCTGCGCAACCAACTCGCCGCCCGAAACGCCGTGCACAACCGACTCGTCGTCGATGCGCGCCGCCTGATCTTCGCGAGCCCTCTCGATCTCACTGCCGCAGCAGCCACCACGCACACCTACGCTGCCGCGGGCGCGGACGCCACCCTGGTCCTGCCGGACTCCCCGGACGTCACCGCCTACATGCAGCGGATGGACCTGCTCCAGGCGCTGCCGCCTGGAGCCCATGTCGAGGGCGATCTCCCCGGCGAGACCCGCAGTGACCGCTCCACCACCCTGCTCGAGGTCGCCGCGCTGCGCCCGGACACCGCCGGCGACATCAGTCAGAGGATTGGGCACGTGGCCACGCATCATCTCGGTGCCCGACATGGGCGCCGGGTTTTCCAAGGCGTCGGTGAACTCATCGACAACGCCATCAGCCACGGCGTCAGCACTTGCGGAGCTTTCATCGCCGCCCAGGCCTACAGCGGCAGGACCACCGGCTTTCGACGCCTGGAGATAGCCATCTGCGATACCGGCATCGGAGTCCTCGACCACCTGCGCCGCAACCCTGCACATTCCGGCATTTCCAGCAGCGCCGAGGCTCTCGAGCGCGCTGTGCTCCCCGGGGTCAGCGGCACTCCGGACGTACGGGGTAACGGTCTGCCCGATCTGCTGAATGGCACCAGCGACACCGCTGCCACCCGGCTTGTCCTGCGCAGCGGCAACGGCCTGCTACGTGCAGGCCGGCTCCGGGACGCCTCAGTCACCTACAGCATCAATACCTCGGTCCCCGTCCATGGGACGTGGTCCTGGCTGAGAGTCTCGTATCGCGCCTGACCGAGCTGTGCTTCAATGAATTAAATGAAACCGCAGAAACGTGAAACGTTGCTCACCTACACCGTGAAAGAGCACGGCCCGTTTCTTGCCACCAGGGCCGTCGGGGATGAGGCTCGCCGAACCCTGGAAGAGCAACTACGCGCCGCCGCTCCCGTCGCCATGCTGACCATCGACTTCGGTGGTGTTGAAGCCATGACCAACAGCTTCGTGGACGAGTTCCTCGGTAAGCTGTACCTCCTTCTGGCTGCGGGAGATCTCCGTACCGATGGCGTCCGGCTGACCGGGCTGAATGAGGAAACCCGGGACGCCATCACAGTCTGCCTAGAGCGGCGCAAACAGATCGCCGTCGACGGCGACACCCACATGCTGCTCGGTGACGCAGCGGTCTTGGCCGACACCTACGCTCAGGCCCGGCAACTGGGTCAGTTTCGGGCAGCGCGGCTCGCAGAAGCACTCGGCATCTCACTGCCCAACGCAAACAACCGGCTCAAACGGCTGTTGGAGGCGGGTGCCTTGCACCGCGAACGAGCCGCAGGGCCGGAGCGAGGTGGGAAAGAATTCAGCTACCGGCTGCCCTGAATCGCCTTGGCCGCAGCCTCACCTGGTAGGGCGGGAGAGAAACGCAAGCTGGCCCTTCACCTGCCAAGGCCAGGCGTTCGTCGAAACCCGTGCCCGCTTGCTGGGTGGCTGTTGTAGCGGTGCAGGGGTGTGGGGCTGTGGATGCCGATGGTGCCCAGGAGGTGTTGTTGGTGGGGGTGGAGCTGGTTCCAGGTGTGTTGTTGGGTGCGGATCCATTTGGTGGTCTGGTTGGGGAAGGCTAGGCCGGCGCTGTGGTGGGTGTGGGCTTGGTGCCAGCTGTGGTTCCAGGTGGCGCGCCATGGTGGGTTCCACCACGGGTCGAGGGCGGCGAGTTGCGGGTCGTGGGGCCAGGGCCGGCCGGTTCGTTTCACATGTGCGTGGGCGGCTCGGCGTTGTTTGTACAGCCACCATCCCAGCGGGAAGCCGTCGTGTTCGGTGCGGTAGCCGGCTGAGGTGAGGTTGCCGTGCTGGGCGGCCCACGCTTGGGCGTAGGGCAGGCCGGCTGCGAAGGCGGAAGGCGGGTTCTTCAGCCGCGGGCGGGCCGGGCGGGCTGGTTGGGGAGGTTTCGGTGGTGTCGCCAGCGCGCGGGCCCGTTCGCTGGTGAGACCGATCTCGGCGAGCTGCTGTTGCTGCTCGGGGTGGAGGCTGTCGTAGCTGGAGCACTGGGTGAACAGCCATTTCGCTGTGTCGGCTGGGAGCGCGTCGAGGTCGGCCGTGGTGGCCAGGGAGCGGCCGGTGGTATGCGTGCAGGCGGTGAGGTAGGCCTGGTGCCAGCGCAGTCCTCCCGCCGGGTTCCAGTGAGGATCGATGGCTTCCAGGGCTTTGATGCGGTCGGTGGGCAGTTTTCCTCGGCTGGCGCGGCGGCGTTGCGTGCGCAGCCAGGTGCCGAGGCGGTAGCCGTCGTGGCGGGCGGGTTCGGGGACGGCGAGGTTGCCGTGCTCCTCGGTCCAGGCGCGGGCGTGGGCGAGGCCGGCGGCGAAGGAGGCGGCTTGGGTTTTGCGGCGGGGTAGGGCGGTGCGGGCGCCTTCCGCGGTGAGGCCAAGGTCTGCGAGGAGGTGCTGCTGGCGGGGGTGGAGCTCGTCATAGACGGCGCACTGGTTGTAGAGCCACTGTCCGGTCCAGTCGGGTGTGCCAGGGAAGCCCTCCTCGGGGGCGAGGTTTTGGCCGGAGGTGAGCTGTGTGCGGGCGGCCTGGTAGCGGCGTTGCCATTTCATGCCCCAGGGCGGGTTCCAGTACGGGTCGATGCGGGCGAGGTGTTCCTCGTGCGGCCAGGGGGTGTCGAAGAGTTCGCGGTGGAGGCTGGCCTGGTGGCGTTGTTGGGCCAGCCAGCGGCCGAGGGGGAAGCCGCCGTGCTGAGCGGTGCGGGGAAGGTCGAGGCTTGCGTGCTCGGCCGCCCAGGTGCGGGCGTAGTACAGGCCGGTCTCCATGACCGGGTGCTGGGTGGCCGGGTTGGGCTGGGCGGTGCCCGCGACGGGTTCGGTGAGGCCGAGGCGGGCCAGGAGGTGCTGTTGGCCGGGCTGGAGGGCGGTGTAGTTGACGCATTGGGCGTACAGCCACTGCCCGGTGCGGTCGTCGAAGTTGCGGAACCCGGCTTCGGGGTCGAGGAGGGTGCCCGCGGTGACGGCGGCGTGGGCGTTGTGGTGCTCGCGTTGCCATTTCATGCCCCAGGGCGGGTTCCACCAGGAGTCGATGTCGGTCAGTGCCTGGTTCAGTGCGGGGTCGAGTTGGCCGCGCCTGGCGCGCACTCGTTGGCTGTGCAGCCATTTGCCGATGGTGAAGCCGTCCTGGCGCGCGGAGGTGGGGGCGCACAAGTGGCCGTGTTTGTTTCCGTAGGCGCGGGCGTGGTCGAGGGCGGTGCGCCGGGCTGCCTTGAGGTCCCGGCGCCGGGGCATGGCGTCGCGGGCGCGTTCCGGTGTGATGCCGAGGTCGGCGAGGAGACGCTGTTGTCCGGGGTGGAGGCTGCTGTAGCTGGTGCACTGCTCGTAGAGCCAGGTGCCGAGGTTCTCCGTTATGCCGGGGAAGCCGTGTTCGGGTGTGAGCAGTTGCCCGGCCTTCACCAGTGCTTTGGCGCGGTGGTAGATGCGCTGCCACCACAGGTTCCAGGGCGGGTTCCACCACGGGTCGAGGGCGTCGAGGGCGGCGGCGCGTTCGGGAGCGAGTTCGGGGCCTGCGGCGCGCTGGTTGGCGAGCCAGAGGCCGATGGCGAAGCCTTCCATCTGCACTGTGTTGGGCGCGCACAGGTGGCTGTGCTCGGCGGCGTAGGTACGGGCATGGCGCAGCCCGCGCGCGAACCCCCGGGCTGCGTCTTCGGCGCTGTCTGGGAGCGACGTGGGCTTGGGCTGTGCGGGTGTCTCGCCCCGGTCGCTGCTTTCGGCCAGGAGCTGGGAAACCGGGGTGGGCCGGTGGGGTGGGGAGATGCGCCACATGCTCCGCGTGTTCGGTTTGTGTCCGGCTTGGCTGCGGACGCAGGCGCGCACCCAGGCGTTCAGCGGCCCTGTCGTGACCGCAGCGAGGCGGTCGGCGATCCATGGCCGCTCAAGACGCCGGGCCAGTTCGTCGACGAGGCCGGGGACATCGGCGAGCGAGTGCGGTTGATGCCGGCCCGCCTCGTCGAGCAGCTGCCGCTGGACACCCGCATCGGCCAGGGCCACCGCCAGTGCGACGGCTTCCGGATAGGTCACCGCATCTCGCGCCGCTACGCGCCAGGCGAGGCCGCTGCCCATGGCCATCGACCGCAGCCGGTCGGGCCAGATGGTCTCTTCCGGCCAGGCCTCGTCCCACCACGACGCTGTAACCGCCTGCGCCACAGCGAACGCTTCGCCGGCGTGTGGGCTGCGCCGCAGCAGCCGTGCATGACGGTGCTGGGCCGTTGCGATCTGCGGCACATGCCGCACGTCCAGCTGCCCGGGGCCGGCCGTCGCTCCGTCGACGACGGGGGCTTCGAGCATCCAGCACTGGTGTTTGACGCATACCCGTGCGTGCGGCAGGAGGTAGCGGCGTGCTTGTTCCCGGCCTCGTGTGGCGGTCGCGGTGCAGGCCTGGCAGCCGGGGCCGGTCGGCGGGATCGTGGCTGCGGTGCGGACCCAGGCGGCCGGACCGCTTCCCAGTCTGCTCGAGGGAACCTCCCGGCCCCAGGCGGGAAGGGCATGGCACAGGTGTTCTTCGGGCATGCGGCAGAAGGCGGCGACCACCGTCCGGGCCTCGGTGTTGAAGACGACTTCGCCGTCGGGCCGCACGGTGAAGAGGTTGGGACGCCGTCCCACGTCCACGAGTGCGCCGATGAGTTCTTTGGCCGTGAGCCGGTAGTGGGAGGCGACTCGGCTCATGTAGGACAGCGTCGTCTCACCGTGCAGCGGCGCTACCCGCACCGCGCCCAAAGCCCCTGCGTGCCCGGAGAGTTCGGGCTGCTCGCGCTGTAGTGGCTGCGCCTGCCGCCCGCTGGTGGTCTTCGTCACCGCCGCTCCAACCTGTCAGGATCCCGCGTTGTGGCTGCGCGGGCGCGGGATGCGTTTTCGGGGCGGGCGGGCTTGCTGTTCCGCGCGGATGTCGAGCTGGATGCCGGCCAGGAGCTTCTTGGTGATCTTCTCGCTGCCGTCGAGCAGGGTGGTCAGGGCGGCTTCGCGGATGAGGTGGGAGAGGCTGCCCATGACGCCGCCGGTGCGCTGGTGGAGGTAGTCGGCGTGCCGCGCCAGGGTGTGCGGGGTGTGGTGGCGCAGGCGCAGGGCTTGTTCCATGTCGGTGACCAGAGCGCGCCAGATCTCGCGCTGCTCTTCGGTGGCGCAGGGCAGCGCGGTGTTGCGGATCAGGGTGAAGCGGCCGGCGAGCTGGGCGCCGCGCGGCCCGGTCAGCAGGGGAGAGGCTTCGACGTCGACGCCGGCGTAGACGAAGGTGGCGGGGATGCGCTCGCCGAGGTGTTTCATCTGGTCGGAGGTTTCCGCGCCGGACCGGGTGCGGGTGTCGAGCAGGTGGACGTCGTCCACGAGGACCAGCTTCGTCTCCAGGAGGCACAGCAGGTGGCAGACGGCGTCGGTGATCTGTGCCTGGTTCATGCGGGCCGCGATGGGGATGCCGAGGAACCGGGCGAATTCGCTGACCAGCATCTTGGGTGTGGAGGCCGGTGGCACGGCCAGGAAGACCACGGGCAGGCGGTCCGTGCGGCCGGGGTGCCGGCGCTGCTCGGCGAGTTCGAAGGTGCGGCCCATTTCCAGCAGGGTGGTGGTCTTGCCGGTGGTGGGCGGTCCGGAGACGATCAGGCCACGGCGTGCGGTGCCCTGCTGGCGGCGGTTGAGGAGCATCAGGCGCCGTAGCGACCCGGAGATGCGTTCCATGGCCGGGGTGGTCAGCACCACGAACCGGGAGTGGTAGTCCAGCCGTTCCTCCAGCGACCAGTCCTCGTCCGCGGCCGGATGGGGCTGCAGCGGGCCAGTGGCGACGAACTGCTGCCAGCCGTCCCGCGTGGTCGGCGGCGCGTACGCCGCGGCCCTCGCTCCGTCGTGAAGGGTGCTGTCGGCAGGGGCGTCTGTCACCACTGTGCTGCTTCCTGGTAGGCGTCATAGATCCGGGACGGGCGCTGAACTTGAGCGGGGGAGTCCGGCCGTTCGTCTCCAGCAGGCTCATCGGCGTCAGCGGGGCCGGGCAGGTCGTCGTCCTCGTCCCAGCCGTCCTCGAACCCTGTCTCGCCTTGCTGATCCTCTTCTTCCAGCGGCGTGAAGGCACCCACCAGGCCGTAGGAGAGGGTCGGAGCCGCCACAAGGTCCGGGACCGCCTGCGGCACGGCCGGTCGGGCCAGGGACGCTGCGGCGCTGGCGCGCGCCGCCACCGTCTGCTCGCGGCGAGTCCCGGCACCGTTGCTCGCACGCCGCAGGAGGCGGTCCAGGGCCTGGGCGAGCTGCCGCTCGTGCTCGACGCGGTCGCAGCGGCGCTCGACTGCGGCACGGACGTGCTGCCAGGTGAAGTCGGTGAAGGGCAGGCTGACACAGCCGCGGTGGATCCACGGCACCTCTTCCCACCCGGTGGGCAGCCGCACCCAGATCTGATTGGGGTCGTAGGGGTTGTGGTGCACCTCCCATCTGCCGTCCGGTGCACCCGACGGGTCCCCGCGATGCGGATTGAGGACCTTGTGGTCGTAGGTGCGGTAGTCGAAGCGGATGCCGTAGTCGTTGATGGCCACCCGCTTGATGGGCATGAGCTCGATGTAGTCGTCCGCGCTCAGCGGCACCGGGATATAGCCGGTGACTCCCACGAGCGCGCCCCACATCTCGTTCGGCGACAAGGCGAGCTTCGGCGCCAGCGGATGGCGCAGCGACGCGTGCGGGCGGTGCTGCCAGTCGGTGACCAGCCACTCATCCAGCAGGTCCTGCACCTGCGCAAGCGTCCAGCACGCCTCGTCCTCAACGCGCGTGCCGCGCCGGGTGACATCCGAGCCGCTGTAGCCGGCCACGTACTGGGAGAACCGGTCCCCGATGGTGCGGAACGTCCGCTCGACATGGCCCTTGGCCGGGCCGTTGGCCGGCGGCGCCGGCTGAACGGACACCCCCAGGCTCTCGCACGCGGCAATGAAGGAATGAGAAACAAACACCGCACCTTGGTCGACCACCACCGTCTCCGGCATGATCACCGGCCGGGCCGCTGCTCCTTCCAGCCGCGCATCCAACGACACCAGCCGCTCATAAGGGATGACCGACCGGGACATCGCCAGCGCCGTCTCCCACCCCGGGCGCATCCGCATGGGCGTGACCATCTGCGCCAACAGCACCGCCGCATCCACCGACCTTGTGCCCACCGGACGCACCACCGCGGCACAGATACTGCGCGTTGCCACGTCCAACGCGATCGATAACTCGACCGACCCCGTCACCCCGTCGGCGAGTACCACCAGCACATCAAGCGGCGTACTGTCCAGCATCACCAGCTCACCCGGCCGCAGCGCCACGGTCGGGGTGAAGGGAGGGGCCGGCCGCGACGTGCGCCGCCGCTGCTGCGCCGCCGACCCCAGCAGTCCATGGCCGTCGGCGAGCGCGTGCACCAGTCGGTTGAACGTCGTCACCGGCGGCACCTCCACAACGCCCGGACCATAGGTTTCCTCCAGAACCCACCCGACCATGCGCCGCAGCCGGCTCAGCGTGCCATTGGAGCGTTCCCGCTGCGCCTCCAGCACCTGAGTGATCGCAGCGACCACACGCTCATCGGCCCGTCCCACCACAGAACGCCTACGCGCCGTGCGCTGGTCGACCAGCCCCCACAGCCCCTTCTCGCGGTAACGGGCCCGCATCCGACGCACGGTCACCGCGCTCGTCGGCTGCCCCGCCGCGGTCAACTCCGCTGCCTTGGCCTCCTCCCGTTCCGCCACAGTCCGCTGCGCCGGATCGAACTCCGCCCGCGGCACACCGCCCTGTCCCGGCGCAGGGAGGCCGGTCTCCACCTCGCGCACGTGCCGCTCCCAGGCCTCAGCACGCTCGCGTGCCTGCACAGGCAGTTCCTCCAAGAGCCCGAACGGAGGCACCCGGCGGCGGGCCGCTCCGACGAGTTCGAAGTCAGGAGCAGCGAACAGATAGCTCACCAGCACCGTTGCCGTGGCTTTGTCCGAGTCGACCAGCCGTACACGGGCCCCTTCGAGCATCACCACCGTCCAGGAGCGGCCATCGAACCGCACCTGGCTCCCCACCTCGAGTACTGCCGCCGTCACGCAGACGCCCACTCGCCCGGTCCTGCTGTCACGGTCACCCGTTCATGCAAGGGCTCGTTCAGCGGGGCTGACAGCGCCCCAGTCCATAGGGCATGGAAGAGGGCCGGGAGAACCCTGATGGTGTCCCCGAGGTCACGTGCCCCTTCGATCAGCGGCCGAGGACGGGCAAAGACCCGCATCGCCCCTTCCCTGAGCGCGGTGTCCCGGTAGCGAGGGTGCCGGTATCCCGACAGCCAGCCCAGGTTGGCGGCGACAACCGGTTCGGGAGGCGAGGCGACCCTGTACTGCCACCCCACCGCCCGTGCCGCCGCTGCCATGACGTCAGCACGGTGTGCGAGCCGGGGAGAGATCTCCCCTCGTCCGGCACAGTCGAGCAGCAGACCGCCGCCATCGCTGAACCGTGCCATCAGATGCGGCACATGCGACACCCCGGTCCCCTCAGATCCCCGCCAGGACAGCTCCACAGGGCGGCATGCCATCGCCGTGACCGAAGGATCACGGTCCAGCAGCAGCACCTGGGTGCGCATGACACCTGACCCGTAGTGCACCAGCCGCCCGGTCGTTGCCGACCACCACCAGCCCGGCGCGAAACGACGGCCAGATCGCAGGGGAAACGGACGTACCGGACCGCAGTCCTCCAGACGAACGACACGAGCGGCCTCGCTCCATGGCATCCGCTGTTCTCCACCGTACGGATCCAGGAACCGGGCGCTGTACGAACCTGGATCAGCGACCGCCGGGTGCGCCGAGGAGCCTTGCTGCCACATGCACCTTCAACCGATGAGCATCCCATCAGGTAATGGCCACGTGGCGGCCTGCTCCCTCACACGCATTCCAAGCCCTGCTCAGCGAACGCGTGCCGGCGGATCTGACGGCACGGGGCAGCCGCCTGCTGGGGGACTGGTCCAACACCAACGCCGGTGATTCGAGCGGTCGCCGCGTACGGCTATCGTCCACCAGGACGTCCCCGGTGGGAACACGCCGCCGCGTCGATGTGCAGCAGGGAGCGCGTCATGGTGCGGGACGGCGCGGACAGCTCCAGGGCGCGCTGCTGGCTCTCGTTCGGGCGGCGGGTGTCTGCGAGCGTGGTGAAGGCGTGGCTGAGGCGGACGTGGTGCTTCTGCTCGCTGTACGTCAGCCACGTGTCTGACCGCTCGCCCTCGGGGAGCCGCTCCATGAGGGCACCGGCGAGTGCGGCGTGGGCCTGCTCGGTCTGTTGGTGACCTGCGGCCTGGCGGGCCTGGTCGGCGAGGCCGGCCCCCGCCCTCGGGGCGCCGTAGTTGAGCGGCACCATGGCCTCCCGGGCAAGCCCAAGGCATCTGGGCAAGCCCGCGTTGTTGGTTGGCTGCAATGTCTGGCGTGCCCGGAACCTGGTGACGGCAGGAGCAGATCCGAAAGGTAAAAATGCCAGGCTGCTCCAAACACCGGACCCGTAATCTGCCTATATGGCTGCTGATCGTGAACTGCTCTCCCGGTCCGCTCGCAATGCTGTCCGCGGACTGATGAGCGGTCTCGTGGCAGGGGCGATCCGCGAGTACTGGGAGAACGAGCATTTCGCTGCAGACCCCGACTTCGTACCTGGCGAGGGCGGGGTCCGAAAGCAACTCTTCGACGCCTACGCTGCCTCCGTTGATTGGTCCGACGAAGACCATGTCACCCGAGCCCTGCGGGTGTTTGAAAGCATGCTGCGCCGCCTCGACCGGGAGAGCCGAAAGTACGGTGAAGACGGACTGCCTGCCGACACGGTGATGGAGCTGCGGGAAGCGTTCGCTCGGGACGGCTGCCGCCTGGACGACGAGCTGCGCCTGCACACGGCGCGCGTTGCCCGCCTGACTGTCCACGTCGACGCGCTGACGGAGGCATCGGGCATCCATGCCGAACTGGAGCGGGTCCGCAGGTTCGGTGCCGAGTATCCCGACGATGCGATCGGCGCCGCCAAGCAGCTCATCGAGGCCACTGCCAAGCTCGTACTGCTCAAGCAGAACCTTCCGGTGGACGAACGCCAGGACCTGCCTGCGTTGATCAAGCAGGCGCAGCAGGCCCTTCACCTCCACCCCGCGGCCGTGCCCACGACCCGCACTGGCAGCAGCCCGGACAACGCCGACAGCGTCAAGCGCATCCTGGGAGCACTGACTTCGGCTGCCATCGGCGTCGCCGAACTGCGCAACCGGTACGGGACCGGCCACGGACGGTTGGCCGCACCCACAGGGCTCGGACCCCGGCATGCCCGCTTTGCCGTCGGCACCGCCGCCACCTGGTGCGAGCTGATGCTCGACACCCTTGCCGACCCCAACGCCCCCTGGCGCAAGGCGGCCCCGGCAACAATTCCGCCTGCCGGGAACGCACCCGCAGCCTCAGCCTGAGCCGCGCGAGTCGAACTTCTCACAGGAAGGGCAGCCGGTGGCACCACAGCAGCTCACCGTCGTAACCCGCCAGCGCCTTATCGACCTCCTGGTCGTCGAGAAGATCTGGTGGTGGGGCGCTCTGGATGAAGTGAGGTTCCTGGAGCGCCTGTATGACCTGGACGCCCTCGAAGGTGATGGCTACCGGCGTCTCACGGCCAGAGAAGACATCTGGCAGCACTGCATCAACAACGACGACTGGCCGCCGGAATGGGTGTTCACGGACTCCCGGTTTGGCCTCAGCGGAGACTCTCCACAGCCGCTCTTAGACTTCCTCGCCGAAATGCTTCACCCCGTGGTACGGCGTGACCCGGTCGAGGTGCAGCGTCTGGCCGAAAGACTCAACGAGATCTTGATCAAAGACGGATTCGAGCTTTACCCGACCGAGTACATCAGCGGGCTGCCGGTCTACGCAGGCGGCCCCCGGGCGTCCTTCCACGGCGGCCGGCCGGACTTGAAGTTCGAATCACGACCGCTCCTGACCGACCCTCGAGTACTACACGAACATCAGGAGCGCATCAGGGCCGGCCTGGAACGCGACCCGGCCGCGGCGATCGCTTCATGCAAAGAGCTCGTCGAAAGCCTGTGCAAGATCATCTTGGAGCGTCAAGGCATCGAGTTCCCGCCCGGGGAAGACCTGCCACCGTTGTTCAAGCGCGTCACGACGCTGCTGGGCCTGAACGCCGACGCCGTGGCCGACCACGCCAAGGCCAGTGCCACGGTGGTCAAGATCTTGCGCACACTGACGACGACGGTGCAAGGCCTGGCCGAACTGCGCAACCAACTCGGACTCGGTCACGGGCGCACCGCACCAAGTCCAGCACTGACCCGCCATGCTCGGCTGGCACTGAACAGCACCGTGACCGTGACGGAGTTCGTGCTCGACACCTGGCAGGACCGCATCGATCGAGGGAAACTCCCACCCCTCCCTCAGTAACTTCGCCTCAGCGAGGTCCCAGGGCGTCGTAGGGCCCTCCGGAATCATGCTGCCGTGCACCGGCTGGGAAGACGCCCGAGGCCCGCGAAGACGGCCGGGCTGATGAGTTGTCACCGTTCGGGCAGCTTGCGGCGGAGACCGCCCCCGCCGCGCCACCTTGGCCCACCGGCGCTGCGCCGCGACCACCTCCGGGGCGCCGTGCAGATCGAGGTGCTCCAGAACCTGGTCGGCGTCCGCGTCCAGCAGCCACCGCCGGTGCCGGACGCACACTCGCTCCCATCGCGGCGCGTACCGCACCACCCGCACGACGTCCCCGTGCGGCGGGCCGCGCACAGGCGGCAGCCGAACGCCACCGGCCCGGCGACCGCGCCCCCGGGTCCGCCACGCCGCCGCCGACACCCCGTTCCTTCCGGCCGACAGCTTGGCGTCCTCCTGTGGCCTGCCAGGACCTGGCGTCCGGCTGCCTTCAGCAGCACCTCGGCGTCGGCCCGCGCGCCCCCGCCGTCGTGCCCAGGCGGGTAGTTGCGCCACTGCCAACACGACCGCAACACCTTCGCTTCCATCCGGTAAGGGCTCGCGATGCGACAGATCAGTGACGAGGTCGTCTCCCTCGGCAGGGGAGCGGTCCGCAGCAGGCCGGGGTGATGGGTCACTCCACCACGGTCTCGTGTCCGCCGTCTCGGCTTGATGGGGCTCTTGGCCTTGATGAGGCCGTAGGTGCCGATCATGGCGACCTTGTCGGCGCCGTACTTCTCGGTCACGTACCGGATCACCTCGACGCGCCTGCGCTCGTCGAAGTCGATGTCGACGTCGGGCATCGAGATGCGCTCGGGGTTGAGGAACCGCTCGAAGATCAGGCCGTGCGGGATCGGGTCGAGGTCGGTGATGCCGAGGGCGTAGGCGACGATCGAGCCGGCGGCGGAACCGCGGCCGGGGCCGACGGCGATGCCCTGGGTCTTGGCCCACATGATGAAGTCGGCGACGACGAGGAAGTAGCCCGGGAACCCCATCTGGATGATGATGTCCATCTCGTACTCGGCCTGCTTCTGGCGGTCGTCGGGGGTGCCGCCCGGGAAGCGGCGGTCCATGCCGCGGCGGACCTCCTCCTGGAACCAGGTGATCTCGGTGTAGCCGTCGGGGATGTCGAACATCGGCATCCGGTCGCGCTTCTGGAGCATGCCGTCCATGTCGAAGCGCAGCCCTTTCTCCCGGGCGTCCGAGGAGTCGATGGCGTACATCTCGTCCGTGGACTTCAGGTAGTAGCCGGTGCCGTCGAACTTGAAGCGGTCCGGGTCGGAGAGGTTCTTGCCGGTCTGGATGCACAGCAGCGTGTCGTGGGCGGTCGCCTCACTCGCATGCGCGTAGTGCGAGTCGTTGGTGACCAGCGGGGGGGATGCCGAGCTCCTTGCCGATCTCCAGGAGGCCCTGGCGGACGCGGCGCTCGATCTCGATGCCGTGGTCCATCAACTCCAGGAAGTAGCGGTCCCTGCCGAGGATGTCCTGGTAGCCGGCGGCGGTCTTCGGCGCCTCGTCGTTCCAGACGGGATATGCCGTGCCGCCCTGTCCACGGGCCTGACCTGTGGTGGTCGGGGCGTGGACAGAGCGGAGGGGTGGTGGTGATCCTGCTGGAAAGGGCCGTTGTCAGTGCCTGGTCCTACTGTGACAACGACAGGGAGGAGCAGGTGATGGCGGCAGAGATCTTCCGTACCGGCAGGGTGTGCCCGGGTGCCCCGGCAGGCGCCCGGGCGGTAGTCATCGCCGGATGTGCACGGTGATCTGCAAGCCGCCGGCAGTGGCTCCTACGGCGGCGACAGTGGCGGCGGCCGTGCCGTTGCCGGTCAGGGCGAGGACGAGGACGGTGGCGAGGGTCGCCAGCGTCGTCAGGACGGGCAGCCACGGGTAGAACCGGGCTGCGGAGGACTCCGTACCCGTTCGGGTACGGTCAAGGGACGTCACGGTTTCTGTACTCCTTCGACGGATCGGGAGCCCGACGTCAGGCGATGGGGAGACCCTCTTTCGCGAAGCGGCTTTGGACGGCATGGCTTCGCAGGGTCTCCCTTCGTCGTCTGAAGGGCCTTCGGCATTCAGACTCTAAGCCTCGGCACTGACACTCGCGGGGCCCACTCGCGTACCTTCAGGCGCTGCCAGTTCGTGTCTCGCAGTTGGCACGCGGAAGCCGTCGGTTAGCCAGGACGGGATGCGTGCATCGTTTCGAACCTGGGGATCGTGGTCGGTTCCGCAGCTCAACTCAACGACGAGCACCGGGGCGAGGAGATCCTCGCTGTCTTCGACACCGCCTTCGGCCAGTTCCTCGCTGCCGACCCGGCCGCGTGAAGTTCCGGAAGATGGCGGCCTCGGCCTTCGCGTTCTACCTGGGTACAGGTCCGTACCTGAACGAGCGGACCTCGCGCGTGTGGATCCACAGCGATCTGCACGCGGAGAACTTCGGCACGTACATGGACGCCGCCGGCCGCCTGATCTTCAACGTGAACGACTTCGACGAGGCGTACGTCGGGCCCTTCACCTGGGACCTCAAGCGCTTCTCCGCCTCGATCATCCTCATCGGATACGCGAAGGCGCTCAGCGGCGAGTAGATCACCGAGCTGGTGGAGGTGTACGCGGGTGCGTACCGCGACCGGATCCACGCCCTGGCCGCCGGCGCCAAGAGCGACGAGGTGCCGCCTTTCACCCTGGACACGGCCCAGGGCCCGCTGTTGGACGCGTTGCGTGGCGCGCCCGCTCGCTGACCCGCTTCGGGCTGCTCGACTCGATGACGGAGACCCGTGACTTCGAGCGCCGCTTCGCGCCGGGCAGTGGTTCCATCGAGCTGGACGCAGCCACCCGCTACAAGGTCCTCGCGGCCTTCGACGGCTATCTGGAGACGATGCCGGAGACCTTGCTGGCCCGCCCCGACTCCTACCGCGTGAAGGACGCCGCCGGCCGCCGCGGCATCCCCATCGGCTCGGACCGGGCTGCCGTCGTACAACATCTTCCTCGAGGGCCACAGCGACGCCCCTGAGAACAACGTGGTGAGCTCGTCGATCATCTCGATCAGCTCCTTCTGGCACGTCTCGTCGCCCTTGTCGCGCAGGACGTACTTCATGCCGATGACGACGCCGGCCGTTGAGGACGGTCGGTCCACGCGAGGACGCCGGGCATTGCATCGTCACGGTGCCAGCCGGTTTTATGCCCAGCACGCACGCACGCGACGACCACGGCCACGACGACGGCTGCGACGGTGCCAGCAGTTCTCCGCCACCCGCCACCTCAGCGGACTCCTTGATGTCGTAGGCGGTATGGGCCTCTCGTAGGTGACCTGGCTTGGAGGGGCGCGACGACGCCCGATCAAGGCCGCTGGAAAAGCGAAGTGGTCGGCGGCACGCGCTGTGCCGCCGAGCGGAGCACCCCGGCACGTGCAGTCCGACGAGCTAAAACGTCTCCGTCTCAGATTGGTTCTCCCAGTTGTCCTCACAGGTGTTCTCTCACCTTGATCTCTCAACTTGGTTCTCTCATGTACCCGCTGGCGCGTCCGACTTCAGTGGGGCTGAAATGTTTGATTCAGACCGAGCGTTCCATCTAACTTCGAGGGCATGAAGACGACACCGCCCGCCAAGCAGGACATGCAGACGATCAAGGCATCCGGCCGGGACGACCGGACCGCGATCCTCAAGCGGTCGATCCGTGCCAACGTGCCCTTGCGTAAGACGTTCGTGCAGGCGCCGAGGGGCTCGGCGACCCGGCACGGACCGCTCAGCGAGTTCGTGACCGGCCGGGACCTGCGGGCCCTCAAGGCGTACCTGATGATCGTGGCGGCCTGCAGCAGCGGAACCGACGGCTGGTCCACCCGGCACGACAGCGCGGTGTGGGCCCGACTCATGGACATCCACGAGACCGCGAGCGACCAGTCCGCCCGGACCGGCGCTTGGCGCGCCCTGCAGCGGCTCCAGAAGCGCAAGCTCATCACCTGCACGCGAGCCGGCGTCCTCATCACCGTGACCCTGCTGCGCGAGGACGGCAGCGGTGACGCGTACCACCGGCCTCGCGGCGACTCCGAAGAGGACCTCTATCTCCAGATCCCGGCCACCTTCTGGACCAAGCGCTACGACGAGCAGGTTGACCTGCCCGCGCTCGCCCTCCTCCTCGTCGTCCTGCGGGAGAAGAACTGGTCCAGGTTCCCCTCGGACAAGGCCCCCGACTGGTACGGCTGGTCCGCCGACACCCACGAGCGCGGGCTGAAGAAGCTGCTCGACCTCGGCCTCATCGAGCGACGGGAGCACTACACCAAAGCCCCGCTGACGCCGAGCGGTTACACCATGACCTACCAGTACCAGCGCGCCCCGATCATGCGAGCGCGCAAGAACAGGAAGCAGACCGCTTCCCCCGCCCCCTCATCTTCCAGGGCGAACAAGAAGGCGGCAGCCATCGGCACCTAGGCCAGGGAATGCGCTGTCCGTCCATCCGGGCGCACCTCGGTCCGTCCACGTCGTGGAACCGGTGCCAGAAACCCGACCCCGGCTGCAGAGCGTGCGACGCCAAAACTCCAGAACCAGACTCCTGACACCCCTGCGGGGCGTCCGAACCTCCCCAGGGGGAACTCTTCATGTCCACGCTTGTCCTGTTGGTCGGCCTGCTCCTCGGGCTGGTCGGCCTGATGCTGTTCGGCGGTCTCGTCTACCTCGTACACCGCCACCCCACCTGGGCCGTGCCGATCGGCGTCGGCCTGGCAGGGCTGACGCTCATGGGCACCATGATCACCGCGATTGCCGCCCGATGACCGGGCGTCGTGTGTGGTCGGGGCACCGGGGAGCCCCGACCACACACGAAACCCCAGTCGGTACGCGCCGAGCTCTGGCGGCAGGTGATGTCATCACTCCACATTCCGAATCCCGTTACGCCGCCCACTTGATACCCAGCTTCCGCAGCGCGTCCAGCTGGTCCGCTGTGAGCTTGTCCCGCCTCGCGCGTGTGTTCGTTACCCACACGCCGAGCTTGACGGTCACCGGCTCTGTCTCGCCGTTGACCACGATCTGTTCGCTGTGGCCGCGCGGGACGGGCCGGTGGGCGCCTTCCCGTTCAACCCATTGCGCGAGGGCCGCCAGGCCGCGCTGGAAGGCGTGCTGCGCCTTGCCGGGGCTCTTCGTCGCCTGCGTGGCCGCCGGGGCCGGAGATGGCGCCTCAGCGGGCTTGATGCCCAGCTGGGACAGCCGCTCCTGCTGTTCGGTCGACAGCTGCGCCCAAGCGCCCGGCTGGGTCTGCCGCTGAAGCCACCGCCCGATGTCATCACCGTCCATCAGCACGCCGGGTGCGATGTCGGGCAGGTGGCCGTCGGCGTCGACCAGGTCGGCGAGGACGCGGTAGTGCCGCTGCCAGTCCAGTGGCCAGCAGCAGTTCCAGTCCGGGTCAATGGCCGCCAGCTGCTTTGCGCGCTCCGCTGCCCGCTGCGGGTCCTTGCCGAGGCCGCCCTTCCGGCGCAGGTTGGCCATGTGCTGCCCGACCGGGACCAGCTCACCTTCAGCGTCTCCCCACACAGCGTCTTGCCTCGGGGCCAGGTGGCCGTGTGCGCGCCGGTATGAGCGCAGCGCCGCCAGCTTGGTCTCCCAGGCTTCCTCGCCGGGTTCCCACACCATCCCGGCTTCGTCGAGCAGCTCTTTGCGGTGGGAGTCGAGTTCGCCGGCGCGGTACGCGCGCCGCTGCTGGTGGGTCCAACGCCCCAGGGGGAAAACGGTGACGCCCAGCTCGGTCTCGGTGTCATACGGAACCGCGTGCAGACCGGTGATGCCGTTCTCTTCCCGCCAGCGCAGCAGGGCCTGGTAGCCCTCCAGCCACACCAGGGACTCCGGCCGGTATACGCGGGTGCGCAGGAACGCGGCGATGGTGCCGGGGTCGCGCGGGCTGGAGAAGTGGAGCAGGGCGGATTCGGCAGCGGCCTGTGTGTCGTCGTGCTCCTGGTCCTCGCCGTTGCTCTCGCCGCCGGCCCCGATGATCCGGCCGTCTTCGTCGCGCTGGACGTGCATCCGCCGCTGCTCACGACCCCGGGACAGGGCGCGCGAGGCGAGCTGTTCGACCAGGTGTTCGTCATGACTGCGCAGGCCCTGGAGCACCGCTACGAGGGGTGCGAAACTGGCGCTGGCCACCATGTCCTTGGGGTCCTCGCCGGGCTGGAGGAAGACCGGCACGATGATCCTGGCTGTCTTCTGGGTGCCGTCCGGGTTCGGCCTGAGCGCGCGGCCGATGTTCTGCACGATCTCCACCTGGGAGCCGCGGGTGTCGGCGAAGCAGATCGCCTCGACTCCTGCGACTTCTCGTTTCGGTGTCACCAGTTGTTCTCATTTGGATGCCTTACGTCTCTACTGGTGAGAGTCCAGAAGTGGTGACGTCTAGTGAGAAGTTTTGGTGACGCGGTGTGAGAATCCCCAGCGTAACGAAACGAGAAGGCCATAGGAGTGGCTATCTGACCTGTTGTTTTGTGCTTTGACCTTGCTAGGTGGGAGCCGTGCGTGATGGCCGAGAAGATCCCCAAAGACCGCCGTTGAGGGCGAATGAGCCCGAGCGCTGTGACCGGGCCTTACTGGTTGCTGTGTCCGTCCGCCGGTCGATCATCAATCACCATCCCGCGGAGCGCCGGGACGAGTTCATGGGTCGGTGACCGAGTGGGAGTACGCAAGCACGGTGCTCCGACGGTTCGTCCGTAGTGAAAGACCCTCACCTGCATGGGGAAGGCTGGGCGTCCGAAATCGAGATCGTCACCGTCGGGGGGACCCCACATACGTGGGGAGGAGAGCATCGCGCGGGCGGTGACGGTGTCGGTGATGGACAGACCCCCACGCGTGTGGGGAAGACTTGGAGCGCTGGGTGAGCTGGCTGTAGTCCCAGGACAGACCCCCACGTGTGTGGGGAAGACCCTTGCTCACCTGCGGTTCTAGAGACCGGTAGGGCATATTTTTTGTTCACGTTACCTGAGCTGGCCGCGCTGGTGGAGCCGCCGCCTGGTGGGGGTTGTCACGGGAGGTTCTGCTTGAACTGCCTGACTATGCGGTGGCCTGGTATTACCAGAAGCGCGGTGATTGTGGTGCGGGAGCGCCTCCTGCGGCCGCTGTGGGGTCGTCCCAGGGCTTGGCCCTCTCGCCGCTGGCGTTGCGGACCCTTTTCGCGCAGGAGCCCCCAGGCGGCAGCTGACGAGTGACGTCGGCAAGGAAGGAGTAATTACGTCACTTCGTGCCGTCGGCACACGCACCTGCGAGAATCAGCACGTGAGTTCCCTACCGCCCCGTAAGACGACACAACTGTGCTCTGAGGCGGACTGCGGGCAGCCGGCCGCGTTCTCTACCCGTACGAAGAGGACCTGGTGTGACGCCCACATCACGGAGATACTGGGTGAGGGCGGCCTGGAACCGCTGGAGCCCTTCACGAAACCGAAGGCGTGGCGTCTGACCCGGTGCCTGGCATGCGGCTGTGAGGCGCACTATCGCTTCGAGTACACCCTGGAAAAGAACGCGTATGGGGAAGCGACGTGCCGGGCCTGTTACTTGCGGCAGTGGGCGCGGGAGGCTCGCCAGGCCATGGGTGCGTACGCGGACCTGAGCCCGGTGCCGCAGGCCGAGGCGCGGGAGCACGCCGAGAAGAACGGATACGACTACCTCAGCGCACTGACCGCGCCCTCTTTCTCCGACGACCCGCACCATGTCCGGTGCCGCTACTGCGGCCGGTTGAGCGCCGCGAGGCTGGGGGACATCGGATTCGGCTGCCAGTGCCAGGTCAACCCTCGGCGTGAGCGGCAGACGACCAAGCCCGCCGGGTCCAAACAGCGTGACCTCCTCAAGAACAGCGAACTGCCCGTCCTCGACTGGTGGGACCACGAGCAGAACGACGCCGCCACTTGGGAGACCGTCACCGTCAAGGCACGGCGGGAGGCGGCCTGGCGTTGCCCCGACTGCGGACTGCGGTTCAGGAAACGGATCCTCGACATGGTCAACATGCGTGAGTGTCCGGAGTGCGCACCGAAGCGACGGGCTGAGTGGGAGGCGGAGCACGCGCGTTATCAGAGGACGCCGGTCGCGGACGTGCCCGAACTGCTTGTGGCCTGGGACGACGAGACGGATCCCCGGACCGTAATGGCCGCGGACTACCGGCACCGTCAGCTCCGTTGCCCGCGAGGGCACCGCTGTCGCCAGTCTCCCCTCACGTATCTACGTAACGGCTGCCCGTCCTGCCGCGGCCAGGACACACGCGCGTCGCGTCTTGAGGCGATCGAGACCGATCCTGAGGCCTTCGGACTCAACGCCGAGATCGCCGCACAGTGGCACCCGACCAAAAACGGCAAGACTCAACTGTCGAAGGTGTCGCCCGGTTCACGCAAGCTCATGTGGTGGCGGAATGAAGACTGCGGCCACGAGTGGCAGGAGACACCGGCCCGTCGGGAACAGGGCCAGCGCCTGCGCTGTCCGGAGTGCCGCACGATCCTCGACTCGCTCGCCTACCACTTCCCCGATCTGGCGGCGGAGTGGTCGCCGGCCAATCCGCTGTCCGCGTGGCAGGTGCGCCCGACCGGCCAGACCTTGTTCACACCTGCCTGGATATGCTCCGCAAATCCAGATCACGCATGGCAGGCCGCCCTATCTTCACGGACTAACGGCAGCGGCTGCCCCGAGTGCCGAGAGCACGGCAAGTCCCGCATCGAGCTTGATCACTGGGCAGCTGCGGAGCGCGCCTTCGGCGGAGCGTCGTCCGGCCAGTCAGTGCGGCACGAGGCATTCGCCCGGCGTGCGAACTGGCTCGTCGACATCACGGTCGAAACGGCAGGGGAGCGGAAGCTCGCCATCGAGTACGACGGCTCCTACTGGCACGTGGACAAGGTTGACCTCGACATCGAAAAGTCCCGTGACCTGCTGGCCGCCGGATACCTGGTGGCCAGGCTACGCGAGTATCCACTGCCACCGCTGTCGATCGACGACCCGAACTACGCGGAGTTCGTCGTGTACTCGGCGATGCCGAAGCCGGACGAGACAATCGGCTGGGTGAGGGACTGGGCAAGCAGGCGGGACGAGGGGTCGGCAGCCCAGCGCTGAGGCCTGTTGTGGTGAGGCGGCCGCCGCGTCTCACCTGCCGGTGGGAATAGGCCGCGGCGGAAGGCACGACAGACTGTCCCGGACCCGAGCTGAAACGGCCCGACGAGTCCCGACCGGGAGCCAGGGTCGGGCTTTTGACACCTGGCCCCTCACGGGCCGCGCTGTGCTCGCCGACCGGTAGCCCCTACGCGTGCAGGGAGAATGCGCCGAGCCGTACGCACGGAGGGGCGAGTCGAGCGACGAATGACGCCCCCTTACGTGCGGACGACCGCATCCCCTACCGTGCCGAAACTGGGCTTGATCCGCTTTGACGGACATCCGAGATCAGGGGCTGCCCCGGGAGGATGTCCATCATGGAGAGCATGGGGAAGAAGAAGCCTCGCCCTCGCCGTTCGTTCACGCCGGAGTTCAAGGCCGAGATCGTCGAGCTGTGCTGGCGCGGTGACCGCTCGGTAGGCCAGATAGCCAAGGACTTCGACCTGACCGAGACAGCGGTGCGGCTGTGGGTCAGCCAGGCCGAGGTCGACGCGGGCGAGCGCGACGGGCTGACCAGTAGTGAACGCGAGGAATTGGCCGCGCTGCGGCGGGAGAACCGCCGGCTGCGGGAGGACGTCGACATCCTCAAGCGGGCCACGGCTTTCTTCGCGAAGGAGACCCGGTGACGGTGCACCCGTTCATCGAGGCGGAGAAGCGAGACGGTCACAACGTCAAGCGGGCGTGTGAACTGCTGCAGGTCTCCCGAGCCGCCTTCTATGCCCGCCGCACCGGCAAGCCCGGTCCGCGGGCGGTCCGTGACGCGGAACTGACCGGGCAGATCACCGAGGTCCACGCCCAGTCGCGTGGCACCTACGGCGCTCCACGCATCCACGCCGTGCTGAAACGCGAGGGTGCTGTCTGCGGACGCCGCCGCATCGCCAGACTGATGCGGGCGGCGGGCCTGGAGGGCCGCTACCGCAGACGACGGCACCTGACCACCGTCCCCGACCCTCGCGCCGCCGCCCGGCCCGACCTCATCTTGCGGCAGTTCGGTCCCGACCCGGCCGATGTCGACACCCGCTGGTGCGGCGACATCACCTACGTCCCGACTGAGGAGGGCTGGCTGTATCTGGCAACGGTCATCGACATCGCCTCCCGCCGGGTGATCGGCTGGGCGACGGCCGATCACCTGCGAACCGATCTGGTCGCCGACGCCCTCACGGCGGCCTGCCGCGGGC
The DNA here is from genome assembly GCF_054782695.1 of Streptomyces deserti. Classification (NCBI taxonomy): domain Bacteria; kingdom Bacillati; phylum Actinomycetota; class Actinomycetes; order Kitasatosporales; family Streptomycetaceae; genus Streptomyces; species Streptomyces deserti. The sequence continues at coordinate 29,221 of NZ_BAAGRZ010000033.1, read as the reverse complement.
GTCGTCCCACCCGTCCGGTGATCTTTCACTCGGATCGTGGCTGTCAGTACACCGTCAACAATTCGCTTCTCTGGCAACGGAGTTCGGTGTCCGCCTGTCCGTCGGCCGCACCGGGCAGTGCTGGGACAACGCGCTCGCCGAGTCGTTCTTCGCCACGATCAAACGGGAGTTGCTCGACACGAGTTCCTGGCCCAGCCGGGCCGCCGCCCGCACCGCGATCTTCGACTTCATCGAGGGCTGGTACAACTTGCACCGACTGCACAGCAGCCTCGGTTACCGCAGCCCCGCCGACTACGAGGCCGCACTGGCGGCCTGACCACCACACCGATGGTGTCCGTCAAAGCGGAACAAGCTCAAACCGTCCGCCAGGAACGACCCCCACGTGCGTGAGGAAGACTGGTCTGCACGTGTTCGGTATCCCAAACCTGGGAGATACCCCCGCGGGTGCGGGGACGATGACCGGGGGGATGTGGTCGAGGAGGATGGAACGACCCCCACGTGCGTGGGGAAGGCTGAGGTCAAGGTCGGGTCAGCACGATCAGCGCGGGCAGACCCCCACGTATGTGGGGAAGACGCGGGTTCACGTCCTGGGTCGTGGGAGCGGGGCTGCACGTGGTCGGCATCCCAGACCTGAGAGAAGCCCCCGTGTGTGGGGGGAGCATCCCAAGACGATCGTTGTCGACCGGGGAAAGGTCGACAGACCCCCACGTGTGTGGGGAAGACACGTTCCACCAGAAGGTGGAGGAGGCCGCCGCGGACTGACCCCCACGCGTGTGGGGAAGACTTCAGTCGGTGGAGGATCGAGACGTCCCTCGCGGACTGACCCCCACGCGTGTGGGGAAGACTCTTGGCGACCTGCGTGTCTGAAGATCAGCGGACCATATTTGACTCACTTTACCTGAGCTGGCGGTGCTGGTTGGGGCAGCTCTGTGGCAGCGGTTGCTGCTGATGGGGTTGCGGAGCATCGAGGCGGATCGCGTGAAGGCTGCCGTTCTTGGTGACGATGTACAGCACGCCGTCCCGCAGCTGCGGGACGCCCTGTGCGGCAGGATCCCAGAACAGGCCCGCATCGATGCCCGGGAGGCGGCGATGGGTCTGCAGATCCCAGCCTTGAAGCCCGCCTGCGCGGCTCACCGCCCAGGCGGTGTGGCCCGCAACGTACGCGGGCGCCTCGAAGGAGGCCGCCGGCCGTGCGGGCGCGTCCCAGGCAACCGCTCCCGTCGCATCGTCCAGTGCGAAGAGTCGGCCCAAGGCCCAGGACGTGATGAGTACTTGCTCGCCCGCCACCACCGGGCGGGCGCGAAGAGCCTTGGCCACCCTGACTGTCCAGCGGTTCTCGCCGGTCAGCGCATTCCACGAGGAGACGTGGCCGTCCTGGTGGGCCAGGTGAAGCGTCTTGGGCGACGCAGTGGGCCTGTCCACGACCGGCGCGGGCAGCTGCTCCCGCCGCAGCAACGCCCCGTTGCGCACGTCGTACGTGCGCAACCATGGCGTTTCTTCTCCCGGTTCGGCGGAGATCACATGGACCCTGTCGGCTCCGGCGAGCCATCGCTGTGCAGAGGCAAGACGGATCGGCTCAGTCCAGCGTTGGCGGCGCTTGTCGATGTCGAGAGCCTGCAGTGCCCACGGCCCGGATGCGCCGCTGCCGGCCCAGGTGACGAACACGGCGTCACCGACGACCCGTGGCGTTTCGAGGAAGCTTGACGCGGCCGGCTCCGGAGGCCAGCTCCACAGGCACCGACCCGAAGCCGTGTCGTACACGTGCAAGACGCCGTGCAGATCAGGCACGTAGAGAGTCCCGCGATCGCACGCCGCCTGCCCCGCCGCGCACCGCTCGATACGGGGGCCGCTCTCCAGACCGGAGCGGATGTCGCGAGGGCGGAGCGTGTTCCCTACCGCCGAAGCGAACACGGTAGTGCCGTCTACCGGAGGCTGATTGGCGTAACCCACCGGCTTCGGCTGCCACAGTCGCTCGCCAGAAGCGGCATCGAAGGCATGCAGGACGTGACCGTCCACGACCAGCAGTGTGCCGTCATGAACGCGCGGTTGGCAGGCACCGGGCCGCAGAAGGCCTTCGCGCGACCACAAGAGACGGGGAAGCTTCGAGGCCGCAGCCCGCCCTCGACGAGGACGCGGTATCGCCGACGCCGCGCTCGGCGTCTCGTCACGGACGAACGGCGCGTCGCGCAGGGCCTGAAGCAAGGATTCCCGGGTCACCGTCGCACCAGCGGGAGCGTAGTCATTCGCGCACTCCCTCAGCCGGGAGAAGAAAGCATCGCCGTCGGCTGTCCCCTGCCGGGCGGCCAGCGGCTGCAGCCGCTCCACCGCCGCAGTCCGGTCGACGGGACGGACCCCCTCCAGACGAAGCTCAAGAACCGACAGATGTGCCAGAAGCCGCCACGCCAGATCATCGGGGGCAACTCCCGAATCAGGAGCACCGCTGCCCACGGCGGCCGCGATCAGGGCCTTAAGGTCTGAGAGCACGCGGTGAGCTGACTTGTTCAGCCGCCCCGGCTCGGACACACGGCTTCGGAACACACCGGCGCTTCCGGCAGCGACCGCAGCTGTCGTCAGAGCCTGCAGTGATGCAGCCCGGGGGAAGGGCGCGGCCACCGCCAGGGCCAGATGCCAGCGGCCTGCGCGCAGATACGCCCACTGCTGCTGCAGAGTGGTTAGGAAAGACTGCATCAGCTCGACCGATGAGGAGTCGCTGATAGCGAGCCGGGGACGGCGGCGCACGGCGATCGACAGGTGGTGCACAGCGCCATTGCCCGCTCGGCCAGTCACGAGGTAGTCGTCCACTGCAGTCACAGCGCGGGCCTGGAAGCGAACCTCGACCGGCGTGACATGGTCTCCCAGACCGGGCACAGGCGTTGCGGTGATGAGATGCGACAGCAGGACGGCGCCGAAGTGATGCTCGAGCACGGTTCCGCCCCCGCCGGTTGCGTAGGGGCTTACGCCTGCTGATGCGTTCATTCCGCACGTGTCCTTCCCGGGTCGTGCCGCGCACTGCGCCGTGCCGCCCGAGGCGGGCGCGATCTCACGTACGGAAGTCTACGAACCGTCCCACCAGTTGATGCCTGAAAGGACCACGGCGCGCAGCGCTGTTGGTGCTGATCGGCAGGGGTGTGTTAATGATGGCCGCTAACGCCGTAGCGGCCATCAGCTGCCGCGCGTCCGTAACCCGCCCGGAGCCTGCCGGTATGGCCCACGGGCCACTATGCACGCCTGCAACCCTTGCTGGACGCTGTCCGTGTATGCGTCCATGCCCCCACCCCGAAGCAGCGCGCGCCCTGATGCCGCCGTTAACCTGCTGGCTGGAGCAGACCCGGGGGAGTGCAGCGAGTGGTGCAGCCTGACGAATTTGAAGTCTGGTACACGACGGAGGACTTCCCTGACACCTTCAACCGGACCGGCCGGATGGTCTTCACTGTCGACGCCCTCGCGCATGCCCTGTTCGTCACGGGCAGAGCACCGCAGGACCAGGCCGTTTACGGCTGGACATCCGTCTACGAGTGGCTTCACCGCGTTGCGCTCATCCCGGCATACATCCGCCGGGCACCCACAGGCCGCCTCACCCGGTCCGACCTCGCACGCGACCTCGACCGCTCGGAGAAAGTGGCACTGTCTTACACGTTGGGGCAGGCCATGACCGGGGTCTTCAGCCAGCAGACGGTCTCGGTGCGGTTCCTGATGCACGTGGACCGGTACGCCGCCCGCTACGGCATCCGGTTCGCCGCCAACACCCGCAAGCGCGCTGACCTCTTCGGGGAGAGACAGACCGGCGGTTGGGTCGTCGCCGAGGCCAAGGGGAGATCCGGGAACATTGATGACGAACTGAAGGAGACGATGCGGGCCCAGAAGCGGACGATCCGATCGATCGGAGGAATGCCCCCGGCCCTGGCGTACGCGTGCGCTGCCCATTTTCCCCAGTACAAGGGAGTGCCGGATCATCTCAAACTGCACGCTGTGGATCCGGAGGAGGCAGAGCTTGAAGCCATCGACCTCCCAGCGGACCGCGACCGTTTCATCCTGGCCTACTATGAGCCCTTCCTGGCAGCGCTCGAGGCGGGGCAGGAGGAACCGGCCCGCGGCGGATACGAGCTTGCCTCTTTCGGCCCGTTCCGGATCAGCGTCGGGGTCCTGGCCCCCGTTGCCCAGCGCGTCAGACGGGCACAGCGAGGCCGCATCGAGCATCTCTACCAAGACGTCGTAGAGCTCCTCGACACGCACCTGGCCGCCGCCAGGCCCGCCCACCAGTTCACGGACGGAACGGTCGTCACGAGCAAGTGGCAGCAAGCACTAGACCAAGATGATTGGAGCACCGAGACGGGCGAGAACTACCCTCAGTGGTGGTGAAACCTGCCCGCCGTCGGCGGGCCGTTGCGCCGCCCGATGGCCAAGGCGGCCACCGCAGCGGCCGGCCCACTACGGCGGTCGTCATCGTGGGAGCGCCCTGACGCGGTCAGCCGTGCGGGCCGTCGTGATGCCGCGCCCAGTCGAGCCGGTGGATGAGCCACGCGGAGACCGACCAGACGCCGTGGCTGCCAGGCAGGTCATTGGCGTTCAGCTCAGCAACGTAGCCGTCGGGCCACTGGAAGCCCTGGCGTCCTCGTGCGGGTGGCGTCGTCCCAGGTTGCCCCGGCCCGTGCCCTGCCTCCCACGTGATCCGCCGTCGGGGTTCGCTCCGGCCTGCGTCACCCATTACCGACCTGCCCGACCGGCAATTCGTCACCATCCGCCACCTCAACTCTGCCGGTCATCGCCGACCTGGAGCGGGCGCTTTGCACGCCCGTGACGCCGGGCGCGGTCAAGGGTTCGACAGACCCTCACGGGTATGGGGAAGACGTCGAGCGGACCTTCGGCAGTATCAACACCCTGGACAGACCCTCACGCACGTGGGGAAGAGACCGCTGGCCCAGGGAAAACTGTTCGACGACGGGAGGCAGACCCCCACGCGTGTGGGGAAAACAGCATGGGCCGGTTCTCGTCCAGGGCGATCCGCGACAGACCCCCATGTATGTGGGGAAGACGCGCGTTCACGTCCTTGGTCGTGGGAGTGGGGCGACGGCCCCCCACGCATGCGGGGAGACTCGCTCCACAGCCCGGCTGGGCGTCCGTACGGGAGGAGAAGCCTGCCGCCACTGCAAAGACTCTCACCACCGACGGCTGACCCCCACGTGTGTGGGGAGCCAAGGCGGGCTGGACCGGGTGTGCGCAATTCAGCGACGAACCTCCACGTACGTGGGGAAGACTCCGCGGGGGACGGCCGGTCTTGGTGCGCGGCAGGGGCAGACCCCCACATGCGTGGGGAATACACCAACGTCTTCTCGTCGCTGACGGCTGCGGCGGGCAGACCCCACGCGTGTGGGGAGGGGAGAAGCCCTGAACAGCTCATGATGACTAGCAGAGGCGCACCCTCACAGAGTGAGGAAACCGGCGAAATCCGAATCGCAGGGTACACCTTCCGGTACCCGGGATGCCCCGCACTGGGAGATGATCACCATGCGGCAGGATAGGCGTAATACCCCTGAGTTCCAGGGTGGGTTGACGCAGAGCGGAGCGGGAGCGTTCGGTGGGGGTGCGGGAGGATGCCCGGCGCGGCGGGATCGATCTGACGCCGTGGGGCAAGTTCGACCGCGGGGCGTGGGCGGTGTATCCGCTGCTGTTTCATCTGCTGGATGTCGCGGCGCTCGCGGGTGTGGTCTGGGACCGGTACCTGACCCGCGGTCAGCGTCGGCTGATTGCCGCCGGGCTGGGGCTCACGCTGGCCGAGGCGCGCTGTCTGGTGATGTTCATCGCCGGCCTGCACGATCTGGGCAAGTTGTCGGCGTTCCAGGAACAGGAGGCGTATCCCTGGGCCCGGGTCAGCGACACCCTGCGCGCGGACATCCGTGACTGGCAGCGTATGCCGCACGAACGGGCGTCCATGCACAGTGTGCTGCACCTGCTGGCCGAGGCCGGCTACCCGGCGGACACTTCCGACAGCCCCGGAGTGCTCGTCGCCCAGATCCTGGGCGGTCACCACGGCCGGTTCCTGCAGGTCGACATCGACGGCGCAGCCAAAGCCTCCCGGGTCAACCTCGCCCTGGGCGGGCCGGCCTGGCAGGATCTGCGCCGCCGCTACTTCGCCCTGCTGCGCCATCTGACCGGCGCCACCGCGGTGCCCTCGGACGTGTCGGTGCCGGCGGCTGTGCTGATCACCGGAATCGGCATCATCGCGGACCGGCTGGCCAGCCAGCGCCACTACTGGCTGCCCAGGGCCCAGGCGCCCGCCTTCGGCGCCGGCGAGCACTTTGCCCAGGCCGTCCGGGACGCCCCCGCTGTGGTCGAGGAGTCCGGGCTGGCCCGCATCACCCTGCCGCAGGTGCCGTTCACCCAGGCCCACGGCGGTCTGGAGCGGCCGAACGCCCTGCAGGCCTCGGTGATCGGGCAACTCACTGCCGCGGTGGGGGAGAAGGGGCCCGGCATCCTGGTGGTCACCGACGCCACCGGCGGCGGAAAGAGCGTCACCGCGCTGGAAGCAGCACGGATCTTCAATGCCTCCGGGGACACGGCCGGCATCCTGTGGCTGCTGCCGACCATGGCCACCACGGATGCCGCCTACGACCTCCTCGAGGCCTATGTCGCGGCCCACCATCCCGAGCACGCCCCGGTCTCCCTGGTCCACAGCCACAGCTACGACAACACCGCCTACACCGACCACCGCCTGGCCGCCCACGAACCCTCCACCAGCGACGCCTACTGGCCCGACAGCGACCACGGCGACGATGACGAGGGCAGGCCGGCTGCGGGGGAGCGGCCCGAAGAACGCGTGACGGTGCCCGACGGCTGGCTGCGCGGCTGGGACAGGGCACTGCTGGCCCAGTTCACCGTCGCCACCCACGACCAAGCCCTCATGGCCGCCCTGCCGGTCCGCTTCAGCGCCCTGCGCATGCTGGCCCTGTGCGGGCGGACCGTCATCGTCGACGAAGTCCACGCCCTGCCCCCGTACATGCGGCAGACACTGTCCCGGCTGCTGCACTGGCTCGGCGCCCTGGGCTGCCCCGTGGTGCTGCTGTCCGCGACCCTGCCCGGCCACATCAGCAGCCAGCTCGTCCGCAGCTATCTCGACGGCGCCGGCCACCCGCACCCCGAAACAGCCCACCTGGACTGCCGACCCCCCTACCCGGGCTGGCTCTACGCCGCCGCCTCGGACGCCTCCCTCACCCGCATCGACCCGGCCGCGGCCGAAGCCCACGCCGACCGCCACCGCCGCCGCGCCGACCTCCGTCTCCACCCGGTGCGCCACCCCTCCTGCACCGACCGCGAAGACACACCCGCCCGGGAGAGCCGCCTGGAGCGGATCGCTCATGAGATCGCCCCCGTCGCCCGCTCGGGCGGCTGCGCGGCGGTGTACTGCGCCACCATGGCCGACGCCCAGACCACCTACACGCATCTGCGTACCGCCCTCGACTGGCCGGACGGCGGCCCTAACGGTCAGTTGCTCCTGCTGCACGCCCGCCTGCCCGGCCACCAACGCGAGGCCCTCACCCGCCGTATCCGCACCGCCCTGGCCTCAGCCGGCGAGCGCCCCGCGCGGCTGGTAGTCGTCACCACCAGTCTGCTGGATATGAGCCTCAATATCGACGTCGACGTCATGGTCAGCGACCTGGCGCCCCTGCACACCCTCCTGCAACGCCTGGGCCGCCTGTGGCGCTTCGACCACATCAAGCGGCCCGACTGGCTGTGCGGCGGTCGCCCCCGCCTGATCGTCCTGGAGCCCACCGACCATCGCGGCCGCACCCTCTTGCCGCCCGCCTGGCGCCCGTTGGACTCCCCGTTCCTGCCGCTCGCCACCGCCGCCTATCTCGCCCGACGGCCCGAGCAGCCGCTCACCCTGCCCGACGACGTGCAGCAGCTCGTGGAAGCCGTACACGGAGACGCCGACGCCCTGGCCCGCACCGATGCCGCCCTGCGCCGCAGCCACACCCTGCACCAGGCCCGCACCCGCACCGAGGAACACCACAGCCTGCTGCACCTGGTCCCGGCCTGGCACGACACCCTCTCGCTGTCCGATCTGCACCGCCAGAACCTGCACCCCCGCGAGGCCGCAACCCGCCTGGGCGCCATGCCCCGCCGCCTCCTGCCCGTCTACCGCATGTCCGGCGGCCGCCTCACTCTGGACGCGGCCGGCACCCGGCCGCTGCCCGAGCACCGCAAACCGACCACCGCCCAGATTCGCACGATCCTCCAGCACACCCTGCCCGTCCCCGCCGCCTGGGTCGCCGGCCGCACAACAGACCACCACATCCCCGCCTCCTGGCGCAGCCACGCCCTCCTCGCCGACCTCGTCCTGCTCCCGCAGGACGCCGGCGATCCCTGCCGGCCGGTGCGCTTTGGCCGGCACCGTCTGCACCTCGACGGCGCCCTGGGACTGGTCCACACTGAAGACTGAACCGCTTCCCGCTTCCCGCCTCACGCCGCCCGCCCGAACTCCCCTCACGGGCATCGCCGTTGCAGGAAGGCCGGACCTTCCTGCCCGGGGCACGCAGCTGCGCGGTGCCAGAAGACAGAAGGCCGCGAATTCTCATCTCAGGCCGCCAGGGCTTCTCATCCGATGCCCCCTGCCGCGGCTGGGAACAGACAGGAATGCCTGACATCTGAGCGAGAACCGGCAGTGACATCGAAATGAGAAGTGACAGCCGTCGCACCGTCGGCACGGATTGAGGAGTGCGGTCCGGAAATGACTTACGTTCAAAAAAGGGGCACCGACCGGTAATTGTTGGCTGGACTATGTGGTTCGGAAGCTGCTCGTCTATGGCTAATATGGAAACGCGGAGCCGGACTGACGTTCGAGTCCGGTCTCGCGCGCCCTGCCTGCTGCGCTGTGTGCACCGCACCCTTGGTGCCCCCGTGGTGCAGGGGCGGCACGTCGGCGTGGCCTGACCCGGCCTGCGCCCGCACCGTCTGCCCCTTCCTTGCCTTTCCTGCCGCCCTGGTGCGCCCCTGGTGCCTTGGCCTGCGGAGAATTCCCGCTCCGGCGCGTGAGTCTTCCCGAAATCCCTCTCTTGTTCGCACCCGGCAATGGATCCTGTGTGTCTTCCCCGCATTTTGAGACCGACAAAGAACCGTGTATTCCCGTCCTCTTCCCGGACGGGCGCCAGGAGGAGTTGGGGTGGCGGGACGTGCTGCTGCGCGCCCACCTCATCAAGGACCTGGCACTTCCCGTGCCGCCGGCGGCATCTGCCGTCTTGCGCCTGCTCGTGGTGATGGCCGCACGAGTCAGCGGCCTGGACGCACGAGGACAGCGACGCTTGACGGCACGTCAGTGGGCTGCCCGGCGACGGCAGTTACTCGCACAACCCGACGGGTTCGACCCCGACGCCGTTCATGCCTACTTCGACACCTACATCTGGGACCTGTTCCACCCGGTGCGGCCGTTCCTGCAAGACCCGAGACTGGCCAGCCAGTGCCCGCAACGCGCCGGCGTCAACAAGCTGGTCTTCGGCCGCCCTGAGGGCAACAACCTTTCCTGGCTCAGCCCGCACTCCGACAGCGACCCGCAGCCGGTGCCCAGCGCCCAGGCGCTGTGGCACATGCTCATCCACCACTACTACGGCGCGGCCGGACAGTGGTCCGTGCGCACCGTAGGCGACCGCTCCCTCAACCGGGCCAAAGCCGGCCCACTGCGCTCGAGTCTGTCCTTCCACCCCCTGGGCCGCACACTGTACGAGACCCTCCTGGCCGGCATCCCCAAGCCCGACCCGTCCTGGCCGGACGCAGTGGACCACTGCCCGTGGGAGGAACCGCTGCCCCACCCCGACCCCGACGACGACGGTGACCCCGTCGAGGGCCCGGACCCCGATGCCGCGCCGCCGCCGGTGTCCTCACCGGGCCGTCTGCTGACCGGCCGCTCGCGTCACGCCGTCCTTCTCATCCCCGCACCGGACGGACGCCACGTGACCGACGCCTACCTGACCTGGGCCACCCAGAAAAAACTCCCGGCCCTCGACCCGTACCTCATCCATCACGTCCATGCGGACGAGCCCGTCACCCGACGCCACCGACCACGCCGCGCGGACGCCGACCGGGCCCTGTGGCGCGACCTGGATGCCCTGCTGCTGGCGGGCGACGAGGACGACCGCAAAGGCACCCAGGCAAAGAGCGGAAAAGGCCGCTACACCGTCCAGCGACCCGACGCCTTCACGACCCTCAACGACCTGCCCCCCGACCTGCGCGCCGCCCTGCGGGTGCGGGTCTACGGATTCGACCAGGACGGCAAGACCACCAACCGCACCTGGTACACAGCCCTGACCCCGCCGATCTGGCCCTGGACGCAGGAATGCGACCCGGCCGCGGCCGAGCGGATCGCCGCATGCCGCAAGGCCGCCGAAGAGATCGGCGCCCACCTCGACCGCCTCTCCCAGGACGCCTGGAAGCAGACCACCAACTCCGGCAGCCCCCGCCACCTGCCGCCCTGGACCCGCAGCGCCCGCACCCTGTACTGGCCCCGCGCCGAGGCCACCTTCTGGAACCTGCTGAACGAACCCGCCCGCAGCGCCCGCGCGGCGTTCGCCGCGGACGCCATCGACGCCCTGCGCACCGCCACCCGCCCGGCGATCGCCCAGCACTTCCGCGCCGCCGAAGCCGTCGCCACCGCCCTGGCCCAGCTGCGCCTGCGCAGCCGCTGATCCTCCCTCACCACATCCCTCTGCCCGCTCTTTCTTGCCGCCTTATCGGAGGCTGCCGCCCCTATGCCCGTCACCACCGCGCAACGTCGCGCCCACTACGACGACTTCGTCCACCAGGTCATCACCTTGTGCGCGGTCAACGGCATCCGCGCCGACCTCAACTCGGGCTTCGGACGGCCCGTCGCAGAGTGCTCCCGGATGCCAGAGCACCTCACCCGGCACATCACTGGCTTCGGAGCACGCCGCGCCCACTACACCGTGGCCTCACTCATCGCCCTGCACCGCGACCTGCCCCACCAAGAAGGCACCTACCAGCCGGAGCAGCCCGCCCCCGGCAAGGACGCCGCCACCACACCGGCCGCGAACACAGCTCCGGCATCCGACCCGTCGGGTCCGGCAGCGGCGGCGAGCACGGCTGAGCGGCCCTGGCGCCGCCGTCCCGATCTCGGCACCCACCTCGCCATCGCCGTGGCCCGCTACGGCTTCAAGGAAGCCACCATGACCAACCGCGTCAAAACCCTCACCCGGCTCGACACCTCGCTGCTGCACCCGAGGCTGTGGACGCTGACCGGCCACCTGAACAGCCGCGGCGCCGCCCGCCTCGACTTCGCCGTCCTGCTGGAAGACCTGGCCTGGTGGGACGACGACCAGCTCGAGATAGCGGCCCGCTGGCGCGAGAACTACTTCCTCACCCTGCACACCCTGACGTCCAAGGAGCAGTGACATGACCGCCTACGCCCCCGCCCGCTACGCCGACTTCCACATCCTGCACCCGCTGCCCGCCTCCCTCCTCAACCGAGGAGAGGACGACCTGCCCAAGACCCTGAACCTGGGCGGCGTGGTCCGCGCCCTGGTGTCCTCGCAGTCCTGGAAGCGGGCCGTGCGCCTGCGCCTGGAGGACGTCCTGGACGAGCACGCCGCCCGCACCCGCATGCTGCCCCTGCGGGTGGCCGACGCCCTGCGCGCGGCCGGCTGGCCCACCGACCTGGCCGCCTTCGCCGGAACCCAGATCGTGCGCTCGGCCACCACGGAAGGCCTCAAGACCGAGGAAAACCAGCGCGGCATCACCTCGGCCACCCTCTACATGCCGCGCGACGTCCTCGACGACCTCACCGACCTGTGCACCGAACACCGCCCGCTCCTCGAAGAAGCCCTCGCCAAGGAAACCGCCGCACAGACCGCCCCGGCCAAGGGACCCCGCAAGAAGCCCAAGGCGGAGGCCGTCCTGCCCACACCCAGGGTTGCTTCCGTGATCCGCCGGCGCACCGCGACCATCAACCTCTTCGGCCGCATGCTCGCAGAGGTGCCCGACGCCCACGTCGACGGCGCCGTGCAGATGGCACCCGCCTTCACCGTCCACCCCAGCTCACCCCAGCCCGACTACTTCACCGCCGTCGAGGACTGGGCAGCCCCGAACGAGGCCGGCAGCGCCCACCTGCAGACCGCGTTCTTCACCACCGGCCTGCTCTACCGCTACGCCACGGTCAACCTCACCGAACTGACCCGCAACCTGAACGGCGACCACGAACAGGCCCTGCACCTGCTGGGCCTGTTCGCCGACGCCTTCATCGACGTCATGCCCGGCGCGAAGAAGACCTCCACCGCCCCGCACACCTACCCCCACCTGGTCCACTACACGATCCGCGACCGCCGCCCCGTCTCCTACGCCGCCGCTTTCGAACAGCCCGTCAAGCACGCGCCCGGCGGCGGCTACACCGCTCCCGCCATCACCGCCCTGTCCGAGCATGCCGGCGCCCTGAACCGGCTGCTGGGCACCCGCCGCCTCGTCGGCTGCGGCTACGCCACCCTGCACCCCGGCCCCGTCGACCACCTCGGCACCGCCCACGCCGGCCTCGACGACCTCATCGACGCCCTCACCAAAAACGCGGCCCTGCCCACCGGGACCCTCGTATGAACGGCATCCTGCTGCGCCTGGCCGCACCGCTGATGTCGTTCGGAGAACACGCCGCCTTCCACTACCGCGACACCCTCCCCTTCCCCTCCCGCTCGGCCCTCATCGGCCTGTTCGCCGCCGCCGACGCACGCCCCCGCAGCGAAGCCCTCGCCCCCGACCCGGCCACCGGCCAAAACCCCTACACCGACCTGACGTTCACCGTCCGCATCGACCGCCCCGGCACCCGGCACACCGACTACCACACCGTCGGCGGCGGCCGCCCGCACCGCCAGGGCCTGCGCACCAGCAGCGGCGCCTACCGCCCCCGCGAGAAGTCCACCCTCATCACCGAACGGGTCTACCTCGCCGACGCCGTCTTCACCCTCGCCGTCCAAGGACCCGACCCGCTCCTGGAACACCTCACTCAGCGGCTCGAACAACCCGCCTTCGGCCCCTACCTCGGCCGGCGCGCCTGCCTCCCCAACGAACCCCTCGTCCTCGGCGGCCCGCACCCCGACCCCATCGGCGAACTCCTCCACCACGTCCCGCTCAGCCTCACCACACCACCGCGCACCGGCCAGGCCACCGTGCCTGTCGCCTTCGTCTGGGAACACCCGCCCTCCCACGTACCCGCCGCGCACAGCGAACGCGAAGTCGCCGACGTCCCCCACGACTTCACTCCCACACGACGCTTCCACAAGACCCGCCGCACCTGGCACACCACCGAAGACCTGCCCACCGCCCTGTACGCCCCACCCCCCGCACTCACCGAACTGACCGCCTACATCCACCAGGACGCCACCCCGTGACCAGCACCCCAACCGACGCCCTCGCCACCACAGCGACACTGACCCGCATCCGCCTCAACCGCCGCAGCCCGGCCGCCCGCCGTGACCTGGCCGACGCCGTCAGCCTGCACAAGAGCGTGATGCTCCTGGCCCCCCACGACCTCGGCGAAAACCCCCGGCAGCAGGCCGGCCTGCTCTTCCGCCTGGAAGACGCCACCGACGACACCCCACCCACCCTGCTCGTCCAGTCCCACCAGCCGCCCGACCTCACCCGCCTGCCCCACCACTACGGCACCGCCGAAACCCGACCCCTGCACCCCATGTTCCAGGCCCTGACCCCCGGCCGAGCGGTGCGCTACCGCATCACCGCCAACGCCAGCGCCGCCCGCCGCGTCCTGGACGACCACCACCCCGTCGACAACAAGCACGGCCGGAAAATCGTTGCGCTCTACGGCGACGACGCCCTCGCCTGGTGGCAGCGCCGCGCCCACCAAGCCGGCCTCACCCTGGCCAGCACCGACATCACCCCTGCCCGCTTCCCCCGCGCACGCCGCCGCGCCGACAAGCCCGGCGAACAAGCCCACTCTCCCGGCCCCATGCACGCACTGACCCGCTTCGACGGCCTGGCCACCATCACCGACCCCGACCAACTCAGCCACGCCCTGCTCACCGGCATCGGCCGCGGCAAGCCCTACGGCGCCGGCTTGCTCACCCTCGCCCCCGCCTGACCCACCCGCGCCCCGACGTCCACCACCCCAGAAAGACCCCGACGCGTGCCCGCCACACCACCACCCGACGGCCTCTACGACACCACCTCCCTGCGCGCCGCCGCCGTACGCCGCCTACTGCGCCTGCGTAATGCCGAACGCCTGACCCACTACGACGTGCGTACCGTCGCCGCCGCCTTCACCGTCCACTGGCGCACCGTGCGCCGCTGGATGGACAACGCCACCACCCACAACGGCACCTACACTCCCCAAGGCCGCCGCCACTTCACCCTCACCCCGGCCATGCACGAAGCCCTGGCCCGATGGAACGGCAACGCCGCAGCCACCTACCGCGAACTCGTCGGCGATGGCATCTTTGGCAACCCGCCCCGTGTATCCCAGGCAACCTTTTACCGCGCCGTAGACCGGGAACTCACGCCCGGCCAGCGTGCCGCCCTCAGAGGAGGCGAAGCCGCCCGCCGCCGACACGACGTGCACGCCCTGCGCCCGCACGGCAACCGCAACGACGTATGGGAGACCGACCACGTCGAAGCCAGCGTCTTCGTCAACATCGACGGACGCCGCCGCAAACCCTGGATCACCTGGTTCATCGACCACACCACCGCCGTCATCTGCGGTCTGGCCATCACCCCCCACCAGCCCAGCCAGGACGCCATCCTGGCCGCCGCCCGCGACGCCATCCTCTGCACTGATCACCACCGGCCCTTCGGCGGCATCCCCCGCAAGATCCGCACCGACCGCGGCCGCGACTTCCTGGGCAAGTGCGTGGACGAAGCGTTCAAAAAGTTCGGTACCGAACTGATCGTCCTGCCGCCCTACAGCCCCCACCTCAAAGGCACCGTCGAAGCCATCAACGGCGCCGCCAAGCACATGCTGTTCAAAGGACTGCCCGGCTACGCCCACACCCCCCGAAGCCGCCGCGACCGCCGCGGCCAGCCCCTGTGGGCCCTTCACGAACTCCTCGACTACGAAACCTTCATCACCATCGTCCTCGACTGGGTGGACTGGTGGAACAACGACCACACCATCGCCCGCCTCCACCGGCGCACCCCCGCCCAGGCCTGGCACGCCGACCTCACCCCCATCGACACCCTCGACCCCGCCGACCTGCACACCTACACCCTCACCGACGCCGGCCCACCCCGGAAGATCACCAGCAAGGGCGTCCGCTGGAAAAGCGCCTACTACGTCGGCGACTGGATGCACGGCCACTCAAGCGCCGGCGAGATGGTCCGCCTGCGCCACGAACCCCACCACTACCACCGCGTCGAGCTCTACGACGCCGACACCCTCACCTACCGCGGCCCCGCCTTCCGCAGCGACGAAATGAGCCCCCGCCAAGCCCGCGCACTGCACAACGCCCGCCGACGCGAAGCCGACCGCTACGCCGCCAAAGCCAGCCGAGCCCGCAAGAACGCCAACCCCCGCTACGCCGCCACCAGCGTCGCCGCCGCGCCCGAGCCCCTCAATCGGCTCACCGCCAGCCGAGCAGCCGCCCAGCTACGCGAGCTGCGGACACCGGAAGCAGACCCGCAGGCCGAGGCCCGGCCCGACCTCCTCAACCGGCCCCAGCCCGCCTCCACCCGCTGGACCAAGCCCCTGTCCGCCCCCAAGCCCCAGGACACTCCGTGACCCGACCCGCCACCACGCCCGAGAGCCAGTCGGCTACCGGCCCCAACTACCACTACATGGGCCTGCCCGAGGCCCGGGCCATGCTGACTAACGCCAGTGCAGAGACCTACGCCAACCTTGTCACCACCCTCAAAGCCGACGCCGGCAAGGGCGCCATCATGTGCGTCCACGGCGGCGTCGGTCTCGGCAAGACCTTCGCCGTCAACAGCCACCTCGACGAGCTCGCCCCCCACACCACGCTCCGCATCAAAGTCGGCTCCGCCAAAATCCAGGCCCTGCGCGCCGCCCTGTACAAAAGGCTCGACCTGCCCGGCGAGGCCCCTCTCAACAGCACCCGCTGCGAAACCATGCTCAAAGAAGCACTGTCGGAGACCTCACGCGTCTTGGTCGTTGACGAAGCCCAGTGGCTGGACACCCGGGCCTTCGAATTCATCCGTGAGCTTTGGGACGACGAGGACACCCGCCTCGCCGTCGTCCTGGTCGGAGCCGAAACCTGCTACCAGAAGATCAAGAACCGTCCTGCGCTGGATTCCCGCATCCTCGTCTGGCAGCGCTACAAGCCCCTCACCCCCGCAGAAGTCCTCACCGTCATCCCCGAGTACCACCCGCTGTGGGCGGACGTACCCACCGACGAACTGCTGTGGATCGACGACGTCGCCTGCCACGGCAACTTCCGCCAGTGGGCCAAAATCACCTACCTGCTCTGGGAACAGCACGGGGGCACAGGCTCGAAGGGGACCGGTAGCACGGATGCGACGACCCCGGCCACTCCGCACGGCGCGGCCGCACCACTCCATCCTTACAGCCGCGACCTCGTGCGCGCCGTCCTCAGCCGCCTCGACCCCACCCAACATCACACCGACTGAAGCGTTCCCGCATTCACGCCGTCCCGGCCTCTGGGCGCGTCCGCACCGCCACCAGAGCTGGCGGTGCGGCACCGGCAGCTATCCGCGATACTCCACGCCGGGTGACCCTCAACGTGGGGGAGCGGCTGGCACATCCACCCTCCCGGAGGTGTCGAACAACGACCAGGCCACCATAATCAGCGCATCCTATGGGCCGGTTGTCCCGGAGCCCCGTCTAGGTCCACGAAGCCGTGCTCGACCGGCGCCCGCTCACTGCTCAGCAGTGGGTTGGCCGCGTTCGTTGAGGGCGGACCCCCCGCCAATGTGGGGAACAACCGGGTGGTGACGCCACCGGTGGTGCGGCCGTGGATAGACCCCTACTTACGTGGGGAAGACCCCTTGCTGACCTGCGAAGCCAGCTTTATCGATAGAGAATTCTACTCATGTGGTCCGGGCGGCAGTCAGCAGTGCCCTCCGTCGGCGGGCACGGTGGAGCACGCGAACCGGGGCTGAACAGGCGGGCCAGCCGCCGGCAGGGGCGCTGCTGGACGAGCGGCACCTCTCGGGTGGCAGCTTGCCCCGGCGGCTTTGGACGCGGGCTGGTTAGAGGCTGTTGTCGGTGAGGGTTCCGCGCTGCACGAGCTCGTCGGTGGTGCAGCCACGTCGCTGTGCCATTGCGTGGAAGGTTTCCTGCTCGCGTTGCCAGGACAGGGCCCGGTCGGCTGCCGTCTGACGGATGTACTCATCAGCGGACAGGCCCAGAGCGGCAGAGTGGGCGGCGATCGCCTCTTGCTCCGCAGGCGTGAATGTCATCATGACCTCCTTTGGCCGGTGGGCTTGCTGCTCGGCGGGGAGCCGGGCGTTAACCCGCGCAGGTCATGACGCTACCCGTTGCGCGGGCTTCAGCCCGCGCTCGCTGCAGTGGGGTGGGTGTTGATCCAGGAGAGGCCGCCGAGGTCGAGTTGGTGGCGGGCGCGGGTGACGGCGACGTAGGCCAGGCGGGCGTCCGTGTCGCTGACGGATTCCGGAATGGGCTGCCCTTGGGCGTCGTGCTGGTCGGTGTCATTGGGCGGGGGGAAGTCGTCGGCGATTTTGACGGTGGGCCATTCGCGGCCCTTGGCGGTGTGGGCGGTGGAGACGGTGACGTCGGCGTGCTGTTCGTCGGTGAGCTGATCGACAGCGGCGAGGATGGCGTCGGGTCCGTGGGTGTCGACGAGGTCGACGAAGGGCTGAAGGTCACGTCCTGCGGGGTCGTGGGCGGCGTAGTCCTGCAGTTCGCCCCAGGAAGCGAAGAGCACGAGCTCGGGGTGGGAGGTGCGGCGGCCGTCCTTGAGGTCGCGGGCCGCGAGAGCTAGCGCGGCCAGTTGCTGTACTCCGCGGGTGAGCGCGACGCGGTGGCCGGCGGCGAGCAGGCGCATGACTTCGGCCATGGCGCCGATGTTGGTGCGGCACAGCACCGCGTCCGGCCGGTCGAGGCTGCCGATTTCGGTGGGGATGGTCTCGCTGCCGGTCAGGCGGATGGGGGCGTCGGCGAGTGTGAGCCACCGGTTGGCCTCTTCGGCGATCAGGGGGCCGAAGCGGAAGGAGCGGGTCAGGGTGAGAGGGGTGGCATCGAAGCCGGTCATCACGTCCCGGGCGCCGCGCCAGCCGTAGATGGCCTGGGCGGAGTCGCCGACCATGACGAGCTGTGCGTGGCCGCGCTGGGCGGCGAAGACGTCTTCCAGGACGGGGTTGGTGTCCTGGGCCTCGTCGAGGAAGAGGAAGTCGGCTTCGAGGACCGGCCCGGTCAGGGCCCACATTTTCAGGTAGTGGTCGTGTTCGAAACGGACCACACCCTGATCGGGGTTGTGCAGGTCGGCCCAGGCCTTGGTCGCGAACGGCATGACCTCGTCGGCAAGTCGGTCATGGTCGCCGGGTGTGTCCAGGCCACGCAGTCGTGGCACGTGGTGGCGGGCCAGGGTGCGGTCGGCGGAGTAGCAGTAGCGGGTGACGGTGCGCAGCACGGTGTGGGAGAGGGCGCGGGGGCCGATCTGATGAGCGCCGATGCGGACCGGACGCGTGATGCCGAGCGCCTGGCCGGTCTTCCACGCGGGCTGGCGAGGGCTGTTGAGCCGGCGGGCGTAGCGGTGACCGACGGCGGCGAAGGCTGTGGCGTGGGCGGTCTTGCACAGCACCGTTCGGGGGAAGCGGCCGGCGGCATCCTGGGCGATGTTCTTGTTGAATGCGAGGTAGCGGCCGCGACGGCGGGTGCCAGCGGCGAGGAGGCCGAGGGTGCTGGTCTTCCCCGTCCCGGCGCCAGCCTGCAGGACGAGATGGTGACCGGCCCGGAAAACGTCGGCAGCGTGCGCCTGTTCGTCGGTAGGCGTGTGCAACAAGAACTCCGCGAAAGAGAAAGAAGCACTGGAAGGGGGAAAGGAGTGATGAGCGAGGTCTGCGGTGGTAGCTGCCGTCCCGGCAAGGTGCAGCGCCCGGGATGGGCTCACAGCGGTGATGCCGGCTGTGCAGGACCCAGGCCGCGCAGCCCAGGACTTCTTCGACGGTGGGGTGGGCGAGCAGGCTCTCGAGCCGGTTCTCCGGGCGCCGAGCGCGTTCCTGCTCATGCTGGGCAAGGTCCGCGGCCACGCACTGGCTGAGCACATCCTGCGGCCGCTGCCCCAGGGCTGCTGCGGTCCGGCGGAGGGCCGCGACGGCTCAAAGGAGGCGAGAGCGATGTTGAGCAGAACCAGGCCGCGCCGGTTGGGGCAGTGCGTGACCAGGATGCCGGTCGACAGTCGCGTGCCCAGTTGGTGCCGCGGCACGTGCAGGGCATCGCCGGGGCTGCGCGCGCTCTGCACCGCCATCAGCCGGGTACGGTCCGCGTTCGCGGCCGGCCGGACGCTTGCCCGGGCGTGCCGGAGCTCGGTGCGGGTGGCGGGCCTGGGCAGGGTGAGCTCGACGGCATGGAAGGGCGTCATGGGCCAACTGCCCCGTGTGCCCCGCCCGCGGGGCCTGGGCGTCGGGTGCGGGCGGGAAGGCGGTTGTGGATGTGCTCGTGGTGGCGCAGAGGGTCGAAGGGCTCCCAGTCGGCCACCGCCAGGTCGGCGGCCGTGGGCGTAGCGGCGTGCTGCAGGCAACGCTGGGCCCGCCAGCGCAGCTGCTCGGCGTACGGGATGGCGCTGAGGTCGTAGACGGCCATGACCGCCGCGGGCAGGGCCAGCTGCCCGCTCGTCACGGTTGCCGGGACCAGCCTCCAGGTGCCGGCCGGGACATCGGGGGAGAGCAGGGTGCTGGTGCAGCGGTGGCGGCGCCGGGTCTGGGCGATGCACTGGATCTCGTCGACCGGGCGGGCGGCGAGGTAGCGCACGTACAGCAGTTGCACGACGGGGCGGGTCGGGCGGCAGGCTGCCGAGTTCTTCCGTTGGGGTGCCGGGCTGTCCGGGGAGGCCGGGCAAGGGGTGAAGGCGCCGGCGTCGATGAGACGGCGGGTGTTCACGGCGAGCGACCGGCGCAGCCCGGTCAGCTCGGGCGGGGTCGGGGGAGTGTCGCGGGCGGGACAGACGACGGCGTGCGGCAGGCGGCACCAGCTGCTGCCGTCTCCACCGGGGTAGGCGACACCGGAGCTGACGTGCCAGCGGCACACGGCGGGCACCCGGGCGGCCGGAAGTTCGTGCGGATGGAGGCGGACGGGCCGCTGAGCGCCGCGGTGGTACCACTCGATCCGGTTGCCGCACTCGCGGCACCGGTCGCCCTGGCCGCAGCGCAGCAGCCGGCTGACGCCGTCGGGGGAGACGTGCAGGGAACGGCGCACGCGGTGGGCGAGGGGGCTTCCGTCCCAGCGCCGGGCCGGGGGAGGAGGTGTGGAGCGCATGCGGGCTAACTTGTCAGCCAACACGCCGGGTCCGCGGCAGCAGCTCTGCCGGATCGCCCGGTCAGCCTCATACGGTGCGACTGGAGTGCGAATGCATGATTGCGTGTTCGAGAGAGTCTCGCCGGTTCGGGTGATCTGCGACAGGCACTCGGGCAGGGGGTCAGTCCCGGACCGGGCCGGGCAGGTCGTGCCCGCGGCATAGGGCGCTGAAGAGCTCGTCGAGCGGGGTGTTCAGGGCGTGGGCGAGGGCGTGCCACGTCTTCAGCGTGCCGATGGTGCGGCCCTGCTCGATCTCGATGACGGTGCGTCTGGCCAGGCCGCTGCGGGAGGCAAGCTCGTCATAGCTCCACCCGCGCGCGGCCCGCAGGCGCGCGAGCTCGAACCGCAGCGCAGTCAGGTCCGGATCGGGCGGCAAGATCGTCACCCGTCCATCCGACGGTGCAGACCCCTGCACTGCCAGTGCATACCTCTGCCCTATTTTCCCAGGTGACGACACCCGCAACAGGGCAGAGGTCTGCACTACGGTGGGCGGCCGTCCCCCCACCCCAAGAACGGGACCGGCGCGGAATCGACAAGGAGGAACACGCGCCCATGAGGCTGCGCCCAGCATGTCCGACGACACCACGCGCCTGGACCGTGGAACTGCGCCCGCACGCCGGCGGGCTTGCTCTCGTATGCCAGCAATGCCCGTACGGCAGCGGGCAGATCACCGCAGCCTCCGCACGCGCGGCCGCCCTCACCCACCTCGCACGGCACGCACGCGGCAACCTTCTCCCCCCGCACCTACGGATCTGCCAATGCCGTGAACGCGGCTGCCACTGGCACCCCCGCCACCGCGGCTGCGCCGGCCCCATCCGCCTCCTCCTCGCACGCGAACACGGCGGACGACTATGGCGGCTCACCGACACCTGCAGCGCCTGCGCCGCAGCGACAGCACAGGCCGCCGTAGTGCCCGACACCGTCCTCGCCCGCCCACCGCTGCACCCGACAACCGCCCGCCGGCACAGACGCCGCCCCAAGGGGCCCGGCGAACAGGCCCGGGTACGGGAGATCCTCAGCTACCTGGCCGCCGCCCTTCCACCGGACACTTCGGCTGCCGCACGCCTGCTCGCGCTGCAGTGCGCGCTCCGCATGAACACCAGAATGCACGTCCGGCTGCCCAACGGCGTGCTGCGCAGCCTCCGCCTCAACGCCGTCCATGACGCATGGCGCGAGCTGGAGCACGCGCGATGGCTGCGTATCATCCCCGATAACGCGGCCAAAGAGGTTGTAGCCGAACTACTTGACGCTGCGCTGCTCGGCCAGGCCCCGGCCCGCCCCGACCGGATGCGTGCCGCGGACTGGGCACTGCGCGTCAGCTCCTCCTCGACAACAAGGGCAATCGGACCGTTGCCGCAACTGGCGAGCGCGTACCTCGCGGCGCACGCCGACCCGCAAGCCGACAGCGGTCTGAGTGAGCTCGACCAGATGGCGCGCGCCTGCGGACTCCCGCCCGCGGAACTGCCCACCCTGCTTGACCAACTGGCAGCAACCGGGCCGCTCAAGTCATGGCAGGCCTGCCCTGACTCGGGAGACCTGCGCTGGACCCTCGTGTACGGAAGGGGAATCCACGACACCAGCCACCAGCACGACACGGCCACTCCAGGCAACCCGGATGGGGGAGGAGCACGACCTTGAGTGTGCGAACAGCCGCTCGGGCGAAAGGTGCCGCAACTTAATCTTGAACAGGACGTCGTCTACTGGCCCCCTCGTACGGGCTTCAAGCGGCTTACGTCGCGTCACCCGCCAAATATGCTCCGTACGCTGCCGCGGGGGACGGCTGTGCCTGCTTCGCCCTCGGAGGCTGGGCCGACGACCGGCAAATCACCCTCGTCGACGTCGGGCTCGCCAAAGAGATCGACGACCGCGTCGCAGACGTGCGGGAAGAAATGTCCGGGCTGGCCTCCTACCACGGCGGTTACGTCTCCATGCCCGTCTCGGAGATACGTCGCCTGTTCGAAGCCGAGGACGACGGGACCGGCGGACCACCCGTGACCGCACAGATGCAGGTGACCTACAACCGGTCGCATCAGCTCATCGAGCACACGGTCACCATCGACGCCGTCTCGTTCCGGCAGTTGATGTGGGACCTCGAACACGGCACGAGTACGTTTCCGCAGGAGCAGTTGAGGCGCCTGTACGGACTTCAGGCAACAACCGGCAATGCCGAAAACCCCGATCCCCCCAATCCTCCCCATTCCCCAGAGCCGTCCTCCAGCGTGAGGGGTCGGGCGTCATGTGCTCTCGCCGCAGCCGTACTCGAACCCCTGCGCCCCCTCGTGGACCGGGCTCGCCGAGTCATCATCGCCCCCGACTCCGAACTGTGGCTGGCGCCGTTCGCCGCTCTGCCCAATGCCGAAGGCAATCCATGGCTGACCAACGCCACCCTCACCGTCGTCAACCACGGCCTGGAACTGACCACGGACGACACGCCAGCGGCCGGCACCGGGGATGCCCTGGTTGTGGCGGACCCGGCCTTCGGCGCACCGGACGGCGAACGGACACGGACATTCTTCGCGCCACTTCCCCACGCCCTCGAGGAGGGGAAGATCGTGGCATCACTCCTCGGCGTCGGCGTCACGACGGGTCCCGACGCCACCGACGTGCTGCTGCGCAATGTCCGATCGCCGCGTGTTCTGCATCTGGCCACCCACGCCTTCGCCATCCGCCAGCGCGAAGACTGCCGCAGGAGCCTCGAGAAGGACCACCTCGCCCGATTCCGCGGAGTCGAGCGGCTCACGCACTCGGACAATCCGTGGCACCGCTGCGGAGTGGCGTTGGCCAACGCGGCGCTGTGGGAATCCAGGAGCGAGGGTCTGCCGAAACCGGGTGACGGCCTGCTCCTGGGCTGACATCGCGGGCTCTCCCTGGAAGGTACGGCTCTGGTCGTACTCACCGCATGCGATACCGGTCTCGGCACGGGCGGGGCGGGCGACGTGCCCTGGTCGGCCGGCCACGCCTTCCGCCAGGCCGGAGCAAGAGCCGTGATCATGAGTCTGTGGCGCGTACCGGACGGAACGACCCGGACGGTGATCCAGGAGTTCTACCGCCGTCTCGCTGCCGGCGCTGCGCCGGCGCACGCGCTTCAGCAAGCACAGAGGAAGGCCTGGTCGGAAGGACTGCACCCGCGGCACTGGGCTGCGTTCGTCTGTCTCGGAGTGCTGGCCCACACCCTTCGCCCCTTCGCCCTTGTACCGTCGCAACACCGTCACTGCCGTGGAGTGGCCAGAAGCCGTAGGGGGTTTCGTGGACCACGTGGCTGAGGTGGAACTCGTCCTCGTCGACGACGGCAGCCGCTCGTTCGACACCGCTCCCCAAGAGGCCGACATCGGAGCCGTCAAATTTCAGGGCTGGCAGATCCATGCCGTCACGCCCGTGCCCACGGATTTCCGTGGCCATGACGTCTACGTCATCAAAGTGAACACCGACCTGGTGACGCGCCCGTCCGTTTCACCCCCACGGTGGATGGAGTTCGGGTTCGTATTCGAGGACAGCGGCGTGTACGTGGCCGACATGGTGCCGCGGGCCGTCGGCATGCCCGAACCCGCCCGCAGTTACGCAGTGACCAGGCATCTCGCCTTCATCGCCGATCCCGGTGCCACATCCCGGACCGGCTACTCCGGGGACGTGGTGATGAACGACCTCGTCGTTCCGGCGATCACACCGACCATCGAAGCGCTCGGAATCGGCAGCACGGCAGTGCGGTGGCGTCATAAAGGAGACACCGAAGGGGGCCCCGTCGGCTCGCGCAGCGGTTGGCTCCTGCTGCTGGTCCCCTCCGGCCTGCGTGAACTGAAAGTACGGTCCGTCGCCGCCTACGCTCTGACGCCGTACGAAGAAATGGGGTTCTCCGCGAAGGGAAGACCCGCCACGTTCGTCGTCCAACTTCCCCTCGGCAGGATCCCCGAACCCCGTCCAGCCTCAGCCGAAGCCACTGGTCGGCGTCAGATCAGGCTCGGCTTCGCCCTCGACGTCGAGGGCTACAGCACCCGCCCCGGCCCCCGGCAGAACGAGGTGCAGGACCGACTGGCCCGGCTCGTCCACCAGGTGCTGCACGAGGCCGGCGTTCCCGATGAGCGGACGGACATCCAGCCCACAGGTGACGGCATGAACGTGGTCCTGCCGGCCGACATGGACTGCGTCGATCTCCTCCCCCGGCTGATGACCGGTATGGCCGGGCAGCTGGCCAGGGACAACAGCATCCACGCGGACAGAATCCGATGCCGTATGGCATGCGACATCGGACCTGTCAGCCGCTCGGCGCTCGGTTTCTCCGGCCCCACGGTGGTGAGGTTCTGCCGCCTAGTAGACAGCCGGCAGCTACGGGATGCCCTGGAGAGCAACGAGAAAGCCGACCTCGTCGTGGCCGTTTCGGACTGGCTCTACGAGAACGTCTTCCTCCCCGGATACGCAACCGCCGACCATGGTCCCCTCGACGACCGTGCCCTCCGCGACGGTACCCCTGGCGGCCTTGGTGAAGGCCCCTTCGACGACAAGGCCTTCACCCAAGTCCTCGCCGTGGCCAAGGGCGTCGAAGATCGACTTGATCACCGAGCGGACTGGTCTGCCCCTCTCCGTCGGTATCTCCGGCGCCAACCTCCACGACAGCCAGGCCCTGGAACCCCTCGTGCGCGGGATCCCGCCGATCCGCTCCCGCCGTGGCCCGCGCCGGCCCAAGCCCGCCAAGCTCCACGCCGACAAGGGCTACGACTACGACCACCTGCGCCGATGGCTCCGCAAGCAAGGCATCTCCCACCGCATCGCCCGCAAGGGCATCGAGTCTTCTACACGGCTGGGCCGACACAGGTGGACGATCGAGCGCACCATGGCCTGGCTCGGCGGCTGCCGCCGACTCCACCGCCGCTACGAACGCAAGGCCGAACACTTCCTGGCCTTCACCGCCATCGCCTGCACCCTCATCTGCTTCCGCCGAAGTCGCCAATTGAGACGATCTCTAAACCTCCGCTGGCTCGATGCCGAGCCTGCCGTACGTCAGCTGTGGTGCATGAGCGACTACCGGCGAGTGGCGAGAAACGCTCGGTGGTGAGGAAACGGGGGGTCTGCTGTCAGTCCTCTGTGTTTTGATCAGCTCGACCCGGCGTGGACACGCCAGAAACAGGTGTGTCCACGCTGTTCTGACCAGCAACAGGGGGCATAACTTGAGATTGAGGAGACTGCTGGCCGCAGGCGCTGTATCGCTGGGGCTGCTGGGCAGTTGCCTGAGCGCCGCCCAGGCGACTGACGCGGCGCAGACCGCCGGGGATGCCGCACCGGCCGCGGAAAGCTCGGTTCCGGTGCCGGAGGATCTGGAGGAGTCGTCGCAGGAGCTGGACGAGGCGATTTCCTTGCCGGTACCTGAGGCGCTGGAAGGTGAGGAACCGGCGCCCGTGTCGGCAGCACCGAGTAGTGAAGAGTCCGAGAGGGGGCCGCTCATGGCTCCTGACCCGGACGAAAGCGCAGCGGATGCTGAGGCGAAATGCCAGGGTCGGCTGGCGCTGGCTGCGGAGCGGGGCGACGACGCCCCAGTGGCGTGTGTGTCGTGGGGATCCAGCGCGTCGGTGTCGGAGCTGCGCGCCGCTGTCAATGCCTGGCCTACGCCGAACTGGTGTGACGACCACGGCGCGAACGGCAAGTGGTACGTCAACCGGTTCAAGGCCTGCGGCATCTTTCCGGCCGACCTGACGGTGCGCGATGCGCGCACTGGCAGAAAGCTCGGCGGTATGGAGTACCTCGTCCGCGCCTACGCCTACAGCAAGCGGGACATCAAAACGTGGGCCTACCAGGTCGAGTTGATGGAGGTGACCAGCTGGGGCGCGGCCAAGGGCGCCAGCGCTGAAGGCAACGGGAAATGTGCGGGCAAGTGCAAGGTGACCGAGAGCACCTTCCCGTCCCAGCGGATGGGCAAGGACAAGGAGGCCGTTGGCCAGTTCTTCCTCGACACCACCATCAAAACCACGCCGAAGGGCCAGAAGGGTGAGGGACAAGCAACGGCGGTGTGGCGGTTCACCAAGCCCGGGTGGGCCGGGCCCAGCAACGAGGTCATCCTGCCGACGCCCCCGGTGCGGTGCGACAACGCTCTTCCGGGCACTTCCAAGGCCGGCTGCGTGATGCCCTACATCCCGGAGATGGTCTACGCCAAGAGCGGCGAGTACCCGGAGCTTGCCGAGCACATCGAGTACGCGCAGAACACCAAGAACTTGCCCGGCAAGCACGGGACCACACGCTACCTGACCCGGCTGACTGACAAGGCCAAGATCAAGGAGAACCGCAACAAGGCATGCCCCTCGAGCCTGGAACGGCCTCCGGGCAAGCAGTGCGACGAGTACCCGATGGCGTCGACCTGGCAGGGCGCCAAGCACGGTGGCGGCAATTTCAGCCGACGCATGATCGACGGGACACAGAACGAGGAAGGCGGCAAGGCTCTGAGCCGCTTCTACCTGTACAACCGCATCATCGAAAAAGACAAGTTCCTGGTGTGGATCAAGTAGAGGAACACACCATACGGCGGAGGACAGCGAGATGAGCGACGAGGTCGAACGGGGCAACGGACTCGTCCCCGTGCAGTACCACCAGTTCGACATCAGCGACGAGGACGGCCCGACCGGCCCGGACCTGGCGCGCGAGCACAACGGACTCGTGCGCGTCGCCGACGGCGCCATCACTGTCATGACCGGCATCCATACCGGCGACGTCGACGTCATGGTCACCCTCCATCACACCCAGCCCGCCCTCGACAGCGGTGACTGGCAGGAGATCGTCGAAATCTCGGCACAGTCCGCCTCCGGAGAGCTCATGGTCCGCGGCATCATGGACGACCTGGACGAAGAACTCCCCGTCCTGTCCTTCAACGGTCCCGGCGACTACCGGCTGCGCATCCATGCCCGCGGCCGGGACACCGCCGTCGACCTGGCCCCCGACGAGGTCACCGAGTGGTACCTCATCCAGGCCTGGCCCGCACCCGCCCAAGAAGTCGCGGTGCTCCGCCAGACCGACGCTTACGGGGCTTCCGTCCGCGCCCACTGACCAGGCTCACGACTCTGCCCGCCCACCGCTGTCCTGGTGGGCGGGCAGACGCCTGTGGTAGGTAGCGTGCGGCTGGCGAGCGAGGCGGTCAACCGTTTCTCCCCCTCAGCTGATGAGAGGCACAGCTCCACCACCTCCCACGCCCGACGGCACGACGGAGACTCGCGGCCCCGCAAGCTCAAGGTCGGCCGCTTGGGGGCTGCGGAACCGAGGTCTGGTCCACCCGAGCGTTTGGCTTTGCGGCCGAGCCGATTCGCCGCCGACCGCGCCGTGGCTCGGCCCGCTGCCGGCCGCCGCCGGTGCGGGGCCGCTGAATCGACCGTGTGCGCCATGCTGCTGCAGACCGTCAGCCGCGGCGACAACCTCACCCTCGCCGACCAGCTCCGCACCTGGGCCGAGGAACTGCGCATCGCTGGCCGGACCAACCGGCGGCACACCGTGGTCGGGCCTGTGGCCGCACCTGGACCATGAGCCCGACCTCGGCGGCCGAGCGCCCCGTCCGCGGCAGGTCAGGACCGCCCTTCATGGCCACTGATCAGCCCCGACCGGTGCCCTCGCCAACAGGGGCTGCTGCGTTCCAGCGCCGGCCGGGAACACCCCCTCCGCGGTACCAGGCCGCGGCCGTACGTGTAGGTCGAGGATGTGCAGCTCATGTCGGGTTGCAGTCGGCGGGGCGCAGTTCGGGCGGCACCTCGTTTCGGTGCCTGCGCATGATCTGCCGCAGCGCGCGGGCGAGGACCGCGTATGGGCGGTATGGCATGGACCTCAGCATGGCAGGGATCAGGGTTCGTCCGGCCATGTCGTCAACACGGATCCGGTGTCCTCGTCGACGAGGGTGATGCGAGCCCCGGGCTTGCCCCAGTCGCCGATCCAGCTGGCCGTCCTCTGACGTGCGGCTGGCTCGGCGTTCCACCAGCCGTGGGCGACGGGGTGGCCGTCGACCGTGAGGGTGACCCGGTACCGGCCGGATGCGGGCGTGTTCATGTGAGTCGGATCCCCCGCGTCCGGCCGGGCGTGCGCACGATGGCGCCCTTCGTCTCCAGTTCCCGCAGCTGGTAATGAATGCTTGAGGGACGTAGGCCTACGTAGCGGGCGATCTCTGCGACCGTGGGCGCTTCGCCCTGGCTGATGATGACCTCGCGGATGCGGCGGAGGATCCTCTCCTGGGTGTTGGTGAGGTGCTGCACCTTGTGGTTGGCCATGCCCCACAGTAGAGCGTGTGTTCGAATTTTGTTGCAAGCTGGGACGGTGGATGACCTACCGCCTGACCTGTACCGGCTCCGCACTCTGGAGACGTGGCTGGTCCTCACCCTGGAGCGGGTCCGGCGGCAGATCGCGGACGCTGAACGCCGGGAGGCGGAGCGGCAGCGCGGCATCGCGGCCCGGCCGCCCGCACCGGAGTGGCTCATCGACCTCGGCCTGACCGGGCGTGACCCGCTGTATGTCCGCGTCGGCGACTGCTGGGCCGCCGGGCAGTGGTTGAGGGGGATTGGCCGCGAGCAGGCCTGGCGCGCCCTCGCCGATGGGGTGAAGGCGTGCCCGCACTGCCAGCCGGACAACGCCCTGGGGTTCCTCGACTAGTGAGCCGGTCTTGATGTCTCGCTTCGCCACGTGAGCTGTGTTCTGTTTCAGATCATGGCTGTGCTGGTGACAGCGCTGCTGTTCTTCGGTGTGCTGACGTATGGGGGACAACAGGCTGGAACCGCTGGTGTTATCCGAGGCCGAGCAGCTGACGTTGCAGGGCTGGGCGAA
>NZ_BAAGRZ010000032.1:0-81714 GCF_054782695.1 Streptomyces deserti | reverse complement strand
GACAACCTCGCCAAGCGCATAACGGACGAGACCACGCCAACCTGGCGAGGAACCTAATAGGGCATACAGGGCAATACGCCTAGATCAAACGCCCTCTAAACGGTCCCTGCGCTCGCTGGCCCGCCGCTGGCTGGACCTAGACGAGGAGATCAAGGACCACGACCGGCTGCTGGGCGAGCTCACCACACGGCAGGCCCCCGAACTCGTGGACGCCTTCGGGATCGGCGCGGACACCGCCGCCGAAGTCCTGGTCGTGGTCGGAGACAACCCCGAACGCATCCGCTCGCAGGCCGCGTTCGCCAAACTCGCCGGGGTCTGCCCGGTCCCGGCCTCGTCCGGCAAGACTGACCGCCACCGGCTCAACCGCGGAGGCCACCGGCAGCTGAACTCCGCGCTCTACCGCGTCGTCATCGTCCGCATGCGCTTCCATCAGCCGACCATCGACTACGTGGCCCGGCGCACGAGCGAGGGCAAGACGAAGAAAGAGATCATCCGCTGCCTCAAGCGGTATTTCGCCCGGGAGATCTACCAAATGGTCAAGTCCCGAACAGAACCTGCCGCAACGGCTTGACGAACTATAGGAGCGTCAATGCCCTCATGGAGTCCACGATCGGCCTGTTCAAGACCGAGTTGATCAAACCCCATCGGCCCTGGAAGACGCTTTCCCAGGTCGAACTCGCCACCGCCGAATGGGTCGACTGGTACTGCCACCGTCGGCTCCACGGTGAAATAGGGCACATCCCACCCGCCGAATACGAGACCAAGTACTACCGCGAAACCACGAAACCCCAGGTCACAGCCACAACCTAGAGTCTCGATCAAACTCGGAACGGTTCAGTGATCTGGTTGTGAGTTCGCTCGGCACCACGTGAGTCGCTTTCCGTACCACTTCATGGGTTTGGCTGACGGATGCCGGTTGGCTTCACTCTGCTGTGGATTGTGGGTGACAGCAGGCTGGAGCCGCTGGTCCTGAGCGAGACCGAGCGGCAGGTGTTAGACAACTGGGTCAATCGCCGCACGACCGCGCAGGGGCTGGCCCTGCGGGCGAGGATCGTGCTGGCGTGTGCGGAGGGCGGGCCGAACCTGGCGGTCGCAGCCCGGCTGGGAATGAACCGGGGCACTGTCGCCAAGTGGCGTACGAGGTTCCTGCGTGACCGGCTGGACGGACTCGCCGACGAGCCCCGGCCCGGGGTGCCGCGGACCATCACCGACGCCCAGGTGGAAGAGGTGGTGGTCCGCACCCTGGAGGAGACACCCGAGGGTGGAACACACTGGTCGAAGCGTGAGTTGGCCAAGGTCGTGGGGATCTCCCCGGCGAGTGTGCTGCGGATTTGGCACGCCTTTGGCCTGCAGCCGTGGCGGACCGAGACGTTCAAGGTCTCCCCGGACCCGTTCCTGATCGACAAGATCCGAGACGTCGTCGGCCTCTACCTGGCCCCGCCGACGAACGCGGTGGTGTTCGCGGTGGATGAGAAGCCGCAGATCCAGGCCCTGGAGCGGACCGCGCCGGTGCTGCCCATGATTCCGGGCACCCCCGAGCGGCGCAGTTTCGACTACGTCCGGCACGGCACCGTCGACCTGTTCGCCGCCCTGAACACCGCGACCGGCAAGGTGATCACGAAGCTGTCCGCGCAGCACCGGGCCGTGGACTTCCGCGACTTTCTCGACGAGATCGACCGCCAGACCGACAAGGGCCTGGCAGTCCACGTGATCTGCGACAACCTCTCCGCCCACAAGGCGCCCGTGGTGCACAAGTGGCTACTCGCGCACCCCCGCTTCCAGCTGCACTTCACACCCACGTACTCGTCGTGGATCAATCAGGTCGAGCGGTGGTTCGCCGAGTTGGAGCGGCGCTGCCTGGAGCGCGGAGTGTTCTGCTCCCTCGACGACCTCAAGGCCGCACTCGAACACTGGATCAAGGTCTGGAACGACCAGGCCAGGCCCTTCAAATGGACCAAGACGGCCAACCAGATCCTCGACCGGATCTGCCGCTACTGCTCACGCATCTCCGAACCAGATCACTAGTCCTCCTCGCGGCGTGAGGCCGTTCATGATGGCGGGCGTGGTGACCCTCCGTGGGTCTGGCATGGAAAGTGCTCCAGAACCCAGGTCAGAGACCGCCGACACGCGGCGCCGACTCTGCCCGGCGCCGCGGTGGGTCACTGTCACTCTGTCGTCGGTTTCACCGGGAGCTGCTGGTCAGAGGATCCGGTCGTTGATCGCATACGAGCCGAACTCCCACTGTCGTACGTTCACGGCCCAGTTGCCGAACCTGACGTTGGGGTTCCACTCATAGCGCGTTCCGTATCCCCCACGGGGGCCGGTCGAGCACGATCCGCCCGTTCTGACAAATCCACCGACCCAGTCACCCTGAGTCCAACGGCGGACGACCACCTGGACCGGTTGGACCTTGTCACGTGGCCCGACGGTGACCTCCCAATTGAAGTTGGTCGTGACGGTGGTGCTCCTGCCGTATCCACCGACCAGGCTTGCGACCACGTTGTACCACTTCTTGCTCGGAGAGCTGGCGTTTCCGAGGTCGAAGCCGCCGCCGATGGACCAGCCGGAGGTGGTTGACTCTGTACGTTCGTGGCTGTACTTGCACTCTCTCCCGGCGGCGGGACAAATCTTGATGGGTCCTCGCCAGATCCAGTCGTCCCAGGTGTTCCTTGCCTGCTGCCGCGTCACTGCACGGGTCTTGTACTTCCCCGTATTGTAGGGAACGACCTGCGCACCGTCGGTGTACGACTGATCCCAGCAGGTCCAGTCCGCCGCGTGCGCCGGCGTCGCGAACATCATCATGGAGGCGAGGAAGGCCACCACTCCCGCCAAGCGGGATCCCAGTTTTCTCTTGCGCATTTATCGTCCTTTCGGTGAGTTTCGAGAGAGGCACCGAGGAAGCATGCCTCTGAGACGGCACGATTCCAGGGGGTTAAGGGGCGCCGTTCGGCCCTCAATGATTCCAACGCGAGCGGATAGCTCTCCGGGTTGGAAAGGCTGCGCAGGAAATGAAGGCCGGAAGGCGTTCTGCGGATACGCGGGCAGTCGTTTCTCAAAGACTGTTCGGGAACGGAACGGAGAGTGGGTGGTCGTCCGCTCTGTACACAGGGCAAGTTTCCCGGCGGCGCCTTCAGGTGGGTGAGCAAGCAAGGCTGGTCGGGCCTGACTAGGGGCTTGAAAAAGGTGCTCTGCCTGCGATGGCGTGATCAATATGTTGGAAGGCAAGCGCGAAGTCAACCCCCTCTGTTCGGGAACGCAATGAACTCAATGCGCAATGCGAACAGCACCGCCGTTGATACCCGACGGTAGGGTAACTTTCTTTCAGCGCAGGGATTCTGGCATGACGTCAGATCTGATACGGCAGCTATAGATAGCCGTTGCTGAGCTTTCTGATCATGGTGTGGTGTCGGCGTGCGCGTGCCAGCGGCGGTGGCAGAGGCGGGCGCGGTGTTGGTGGCGGCGGCACCAGGTGGACCACCACAGCAGGTGGTCGTGGTCTCGTCTGGGCGGCGGAAAAATCAAGGCTCGCAGCAGGCGCAGGAGTTCGTGGCTGCTGAGGGGCAGGAGGTCGGCCTCGTCGGGTTCGTCGCGGGTGGTCTGGTGGTGACCGCGGATTCCGCCTACGGACAGGACTCGCACTTCCGGCGCTTCCTGGAAGACACCGAGCTCTCCTACGTTGTTGCCGTCCCCAAGTCGCAGCAGGTGAAAGGCCTGCGCATTGACCATCTCATCGCCCAGGCCCCGCCGGAGGCATGGCAGCGTCTGTCGGCTGGGCCAGGAGCCAAAGGCCAACGGCTCTACGACTGGGCCGCCGCCCGTCTGCCCGCCGTGGACGAGTCCGACGTCGACGAGCCGACCCGGCAGCGGTGGATGCTGGCCCGCCGCAGCATCAGCAAGCCCGATGAGATTGCCTACTACCTCGCCTGCGCTCCGCTGGACGCCAGCGTCGCCGACCTGGTCCGAGTCGCCGGATGCCGCTGGAAGATCGAGGAGTGCTTCCAGAGCGCGAAGAACGAATGCGGCCTGGACCAGTACGAGGTCCGCCGCTACGTGGGCTGGTACCGGCACATCACGCTCGCCATGCTCGCCCACGCATTCCTCGCCGTGATGGCTGTGCAGGAACGCGGAAAGGGGGTGTCGAGACCGACACGCCCGACCTCGCGGACCTCACACCATCCGAAATCCGTCGTCTGCTGGCAGCTCAACCCCGCCGCCATCCTGCACACCGCGACCACGCGGTGAACTGGTCCCGATGGCGACGCCGCCACCAAGCACGTGCCCGACGCTGTCTTACATGCGGCGTGGGCACACGTTGGTGGGACAGTCGGCCCAAGGCCGTCCCCCGCATGCCCAACCCCCGCTACACTCCCCACCTCCAGGCCGTTGACCACGACAAATACAGAAGTCCGGCTGGAGTACTAGCACTGGCGGCGAGGGCGACGACCGGCTCTGCACCCAAACCTCACCGGCGCCTTCCCCGACATCGCCGACGCGGCGGCTGGGCTGAGCGAGGCACTCGTGCTGGACGGTGAACTCGTCGTGCCGCACGAGGGGCGGCTGTGCTTCGGCGAGCTGCAACGCCGCGCCCGCCGCCGAGGACACAGCGCCGTGCAGGCCGCAGCCGAACGCCCCGCCTACCTGATCGTTTTCGATGCCCTGGAGATCGCCGGCACCGAGCTCCTCGCCCGGCCCTACCGAGAACGGCGCGCCATCCTGGAAGACGTCTGTGCCCGCCAGGTGCTTGCCGCCCCGTTCACCCTGTGCCCCGCCACCAACGACCGGGCAACGGCGCTGGACTGGCTGGACCCAGCCTGGGGAACGGTTGGTATCGAAGGCGTGGTGATCAAGGGCAGCGAGCAGCCGTACCTGCCCGGCAAGCGCGGAAGAGTGTCGCATCAGCAAGTTCCCTGCCTCAGGGAAGGATCCAGCGCCCCGCTTCCGGGCGCCTCGCTTCACGAGTACGCCGACGCGTGGGTGGGGGTCTGTGCTGTGAGGGGTACTGGCAGGGTCCCCCACTGATCGCCTCGCCTTCCTACGCTGGGATCCATGGACAATCGGGCCGAAGTCAGTGCATTCCTTAAGTCCCGCCGCGGCAGGATCACCCCGGAGCAGGCGGGGCTGCCGGTGTACGGGCACCGTCGGGTGCCCGGGCTGCGCCGGGGCGAGGTCGCGATGCTCGCCGGGGTGAGTGTGGAGTACTACACGCGTATGGAGCGCGGTGATCTCAGCGGGGTCTCCGACAGTGTCCTGGACGCCCTTGCTCAGGCCCTGCGGCTGGATGACACCGAGCGGGACCACCTTTACGCCCTGGCCCGTGCGGCGAGCACATCGCCGGCCCGGGCCCGGCGCCGTCCGAAGAAGGTCACCGTGCGGCCCAGCGTGTTGCGCATCATCGAGGGCCTGCACGACCAGCCGGCCTACGTGCGCAACAACCGCATGGACATCCTGGCGGCCAATCCGCTCGCCCGCGCTTTGCTCGGCGAGGTGTTCGAGCAGGAGCCGGCCAACACTTGCCGGTTCGTCTTCCTCGACCCCCGCGGCACCCGGCTCTACCCGGACTGGGAGCGCGTGGCCCGCGACGGAGTCGGGGTGCTGCGGGTCGAGGTCGCCAAGAACCCTTATGACCGTGAGTTGTCGAACCTGATCGGTGAGCTGTCCACCCGCAGCGACGCCTTCCGCACCCTGTGGGGCGCGCACGACGTGCACGTCTTCACCGAGGGCACCAAGCGGTTCCATCACCCGGCGGTGGGCGAGATGGAGCTGGTTCACGAGAGTCTGGACCTGCCCGGCGGGCAGGGGCTGTCCATCACCGTCTACAGCGCCGATCCCGGCACCCCGGCTGCCGACACCCTGAAGCTCCTGGCAAGCTGGGCAGCGAGTCAGAATTGGGACGCGGCCGCTTCTCAGGCCGACACCGAGCGCTGACCCCAGCCGGCCCTCCTTTCTCCCCGGTCCACCGCGCCTTCATGCCGGTCGGCCGGGTGCACCTCATGCCCGTTACACCCGGCGTCCCGTCGGCTCCGGCCATCAACACCCCGTCCTGTGTCGGGGCTGTTTACCCCGATTCGCCGTGTACATACTTACGTTCTCGGCACGAGGGGGTCCCTGCTGTTACCCCTCACAAGCGTGACTGCCTGCCGGGCTCAGCTGCTGGTTTCGTGGATTGCGACGGGCCTGAAGGCCCCCGCCCGCACACACTCGGCGCGCATGCCGCTTTGCTGGCACGCCTTCGGATGACCGGGGCCCGCGCCAGCTCTCTTGAAAGGATCGTCAGTGAGTTCCCCCTCACCCACGAAGCCGGACGCCTCGTCCGCCGCACCGCTCGCAGGTGACGGTGGCACGGCGGTGCCTGCCGGGACGGTCAAGTTGCCGCCGGTGGTGTGGCTGCTGGGTGCCATCGCCTTCATCATGGGCACCAGCGAGTTCGTCGTTTCCGGCCTGCTGCCGGAGATCTCCGGCACCCTGGATGTCAGCGTCTCCAGCGCCGGGACGCTGATCACCGCCTTCGCCGTCGGCATGATGATCGGCGCGCCGGTGATGTCCATAGCGACCCAGCGCCTGCCGCGCCGGTCGGCTCTGATCGCCGCGCTGCTGGTCTTCGCCGCGGGTCACGTCGTCGGTGCGCTCAGCTCCAGCCTGGGGCTCGCGCTGGTGGGCCGGTTCGCTGCCGCGTTGGGCAACGGCACCTTCTGGGCCGTGGGCGCGGTGGTGGCGACCGCCGCCGCAGGACCGGCCGCCAGCACCCGCGCGATGGGTGTGATGGTCGGCGGCATCACTCTGGCCAACATCATCGGTGTCCCGCTGGGTACGGCAGCCGGCCAGCTGGGCGGCTGGCAGGCCCCCTTCTGGATGCTGACCGCTCTGGCCGTGGCCGCCGCCGCTGTAGTGGCCCGCCAGCTGCCCGCCGACACCTCGCGTGCCGACAGCTCCCTGCGCGCCGAGACGGCCGCGCTCAAGCATCCGCGCCTGTGGCTGGTCTACCTGGCCATCGCGCTCATTCAGGCCAGCATCATGGCCGCCTACAGCTACGTCGCCCCGCTGCTGACCGACCGGGCCCACCTCGCGGCCGCGGCGGTGCCGCTGGCGCTGCTGGGCTTCGGTGTCGGCGCCCTGGCCGGTACTACCGTCGGCGGACGCCTTGGTGACCGGCGGCCCTACGGCACGCTCCTCCCGGCCACCGCCCTTACGACCGTGCTTTTGGGCGCCATCACCCTGTGGGCGACCAACAGCGTCGCGGCCGTGGTCCTGGTCGTGCTGCTCGGCACAGCCGGCTTCGCCAACAACCCCGTCGTGGTCGGCGAGGTCGTCCGTATTGCCGGAGCCGGCCGGTCCCTGCCCATGGCCCTGGCCACGTCCGCGTTCCAGGTCGGGATCGCTGCGGGTTCGTGGCTCGGCGGCGTCGCCCTGACCTCCAGCCTGGGCCTGAAGGGCCCGTCGCTGGCAGGCTTCGCCTTCGCCCTGGCGGCCCTGCTGCCTCTGGGCCTGCTGGCCGCCTCCCGCCGTAAGGCGGAATCAGTGCGGAGCTGAACACCGCACAGGCAGGGCGCGCCCAGGCATGCGGCCGCCGACATCTCGAGCCGACAGACCCGTACCTGCCGCCCCGGACGGCATCAAGCGCCGCTGATCAGATGGCGCCGACGGCCCTTACAGCGAGAGAAGGAAGGTCTCAGACATGACCACCAAGGTTCCCCAGGTTTCCCTCAACAACGGCGTGCAGATGCCGATCCTCGGTTTCGGCGTCTTCCAGATCCCCGAAGACCAGACTCAGCGGGTGGTGGAGGCCGCGCTGGAAGCCGGCTACCGCCTGTTCGATACTGCCGCCGCGTACGAGAACGAGCGGGCCGTGGGCCGGGCCATCGCCGCCAGTGGTATCCCGCGCGAAGAACTGTTCGTCACCACAAAGCTGTGGGTCCAGGACTACGGCGAGGAGAGCGCCAAGCGCGCCTTCGACCGCTCGCTGGACCGTCTCGGTCTTGACTACCTCGACCTCTATCTGATCCATCAGCCCTTCGGTGACTACTACGGATCGTGGCGGGCCATGGAGGAATTCAATCGGGACGGCCGCGCCCGGGCGATCGGGGTCAGCAATTTCTACCCCGACCGGCTCGCCGACCTCGTCACCCACAACGAAGTCGTCCCAGCGGTCAACCAGATCGAGACGCACGTCTTCTTCCAGCGCACCGACGACCAGAAGCTGATGCGTCAGCACGGCGTCCAGCACGAGTCCTGGGGACCCCTCGCCGAAGGCGGTCAGGGCTTCTTCGACAGCTCCGTGCTCGTCGAGATCGCCCGCGTCCACGACAAGTCCGTCGCCCAGGTCGCGCTTCGCTGGCTCGTCCAGCGCGAGGTTGTCGTGATCCCGAAGTCGGTGCGACCCGAACGCATGGCAGAGAACCTCGACGTCTTCGACTTCCAGCTCACCGCCGACGAGATGGCACGCATCGCCAGCCTGGACACGGGCCGCAGCCACATCTTCGACCACCACGACCCCGAAAAGGTCACGTGGCTGGGCGGGATGCGGTTCGACACCTGACGCCGCGCCGCGGTCGATGATCGCAGCGGTATCGCACACATCCGCAGTCGCTTCCCTGGCCACCAGGTGGTCGGCCAGGGAAGCGCCCGGCCCGGAGACATGGGGCACCGCTCTGTCGTCCTCCAGCCGCTTGCACAGGAAGCACCCTCATGCGCATTCGCTTCGCCCGCGTCGCAGCAATCCCCGCTCTGGCGGCCGTTCTCGTCTTGGCCCCGTCCGCGCCCGCCGCCACCGGAGAAGACCGCACGCAGCCCGTCATAACCAACGTGAAGACCGCGGCCGCGTTCGACTTCGCCTCCGGCGACTCTCCCGAGAACATCACCGTCAACCCGGACGGCTCGCTGACCGTGTCCCTGCTGGGCGCGCCCGCGCACAAGCCGCCGAAGCTGATACGGATCACCTCGTCCGGGCACCGCACCACCCTCGTCGGCGGGCACCTGGGCGATCAGATCACCGGCAACACCCGCGGCAGCGACGGCACCGTCTACTACAACGTGGCCTCCGACGATGCCTCCCGCAGCGGTACCTGGAAACTGCCCCCGCACGGCCGCCCCCAGCGTCTGGCCGCCCTGCCCGCCGACGGTCTGCCCAACGGCCTGGCCATCGATCCGTCCAACCGCACCCTGTATGCCGCCGACAGCCTGAACGGCAGGGTGTGGGCCATGCCGGTCTCCGGCGGGCCGGCGAGGGTCTGGCTGACCGGCCCGGCGCTCGCACCCGATCCCATGGCGTCCCTGAAGCTGGGCGTCAACGGCATCCGCTTCCACAAGGGCGCCGTATGGGTGAGCAACTTCAATAAGGGCACGCTGCTGAGGGTCCCGGTCACCGCCCACGGAACGCCCGGCCCCATCCACACTGTCGCTGACAACCTGCCTGATGTCGACGACTTCTCTTTCCTCAACAACCGCTCCGACACCGTCTTCGCCGCGCAGAACGACCCGACCGACCGGGTCAGCGTCGTGCATCCGAACAGGACCACCCAGACCGCTCTGACGGTCGGCGACGGCCTCGCCTCACCCACCACCACCGCCGTACGCGGCAACCAGCTCTACATCGCCAACGCCGGATTCAACGCACCCCACGACGCGAAACTGCAGCGCGCAACCATCAACCTCGACCCACTCCACGCGCCCCCTCATCACCACTGAGCGGGCCCGTACAGTCCTGCGCCCGGCCGAGCGGGCTCACGTCGACGTGGACGCAGAGGCATCCGGCTGGCTCCAGGGCAGTAAACCGCCCACAGCCGCAGAAGTCGAAGACTGTCTTCGACTGATGCCACGAACCGTCCAGGTCGTCCCGAGCCCACCGCAACTCTCCCGCCACCCCCACCGCGGCGCGAGCCGCACAACGCCAAGGAGCACCATGGAGTACCGCAAGCTCGGAAACACCGGAATCGCCGTCTCCCGCATCGCGTTCGGCACGATGTACTTCGGCGTCCAGACCTCTGAAGACGAGGCGTTCGTGCTCTTGGACGCGTTCGTGGACGCCGGCGGCAACCTGGTCGACACCTCCAACGTCTACGGCGGCGGAAGCAGCGAAGAGATCATCGGCCGCTGGTTCGCCAGCCGCCCTACGGACGTCACCGACCGCGTCGTGCTGGCCACCAAGGGCCGCTACGGCACCGGCACCGACGTCAACGGTCTCGGCTCCACCCGCCGGCAGCTGCGCCGCTCCCTGGACGCCTCCCTGCGCCGCCTCGGACGCGACCACGTCGACCTGTACCAGATCCACGCCTGGGACCCCCTGACGCCGATCGAGGAGACGCTGTCCTTCCTCGACGACGCCGTCCACTCGGGGAAGATCAACTACGTGGGACTGTCCAACTTCACCGGGTGGCAGCTCCAGCTCACCCTCTCCACCGCGCAGCAGATTGGCACTCACGCTCCCGTGACCCTCCAGCAGCAGTACAGCCTGCTCTCCCGGGAAAGCGAGTACGAGGTCATCCCCGCCGCATTGCACAACAACGTCTCCCTGCTGCCCTGGTCCCCCCTCGCCGGCGGCTTCCTAACCGGCAAGTACCAGCGCGGCACCACCCCCGCCCCTGACACCCGCGCCGGCTCCGACGACGAGCTCTACCAGTGGGTCTCCGCCGAGTACGCCGCCTCCGACCGCAACTGGCACACCATCGACACGGTCGTCCGCATTGCCCGCAAGACCGGCAACACGCCCAGCCAGGTCGCCCTGGCCTGGGCGGCCGACCAGCCCGCCGTCGCCGCTCCCATCGTCGGCGCCCGCACCCTCGCCCACCTCACCGAGAATCTCGGCGCGGCCGAACTCCACCTCGACGCCGAAACCACCGAGGCTCTCAACACCGTCAGCGCACCCCAACACGGCGGCTACCCCTACGGCGGCTTCGGCACGGCACAGCGCTCCCGCGACTTCCACGGCAGCAAGCCCCAGGCGAACCTCATCGACGGCGGAAGCGACGCACCTCTCGGTCACGCATAGCCGCACAGGACAGGTCCGCGTAAGCGCTGCTTGGCGTAAGCCCCAAGTACCGGCTTAGAGCCACGTCGTACTCGCTCGCCTGACTGATCAGAAAGGACTGGCCCCTGGGACGCCCGAGTCGTCCCACAACTGAACCCAGCGCAGCCGCTCACCTGCTCACAACCTGACTACTGCAGCCCCTGGCCGAGTCCCCGGTCCCCAGCCCGTTACCGACAGGGGTTCTGGAAGACCGCTCACGTCTGAGAGGCGCCTCGGCTGCCCACACATCACGACGCCGTGCTTACGGACACCACAGCGGACAACCGACAGCGCTAAAGCCTGTCCATAACCGGTGTTTCAGACTGGGGCCTGCTTGAACAGGACCAGGTGCTTCCATTCGTCCTACGACGCCGCAAGTCGCCGGTCGAGGAGGCGTGCGGCCCAGGGCAGGGACAAGTTGACCGCCAGGTAGACCAGGGCGATTTCGGTGTAGATGGGTATGGCGTATTCGCCGCCCAGGTATTCCACCGCGATCCGGCCGTTGCGCAGCAGTTCGGTGTAGCCCACGATGAACCCGAGCAAGGTCTCCTTCAGCAGGACGACGAGCTGGCTGATCAGAGCGGGAAGCGTGGGCCGGACCGCCTGCGGCAGGATGACGATCCGCATCGCGGCCGGGCGGCTGAGCCCGATGGCCGCAGCCGCTTCGCTCTGACCTCGCAGCAATGAGAGGATGCCGACGCGAATGATCTCGGCGGGTGAGGACCCGTCGTTGCGCGGCTCGACCTCATGGGTTCACCGCCGATCGGCTAACGCCGACGACAGTCGACCTTGGTGCCCTTTTCACCGCTCATTCGTGGCACCCGCTACGGGGACGAGCTGCCATGTTCCATCTGGTGGATGAGGCGTTTGAGATGGGTGATCTCGTCCTGGAGGGCTTGGTCGCCGGCCGCGGGCGGTTGAAGTGCGCGGAGGCAGCGGGTGGCGTGGGCACGGAGGGCGTCTTTGAGCTCGGGTGGGCCCTTGACAAGGGTGAAGTCGGCATCGACCGAGGTGATCATCGAGACCAGGGTGGAGGGATGTCGGCGCCGATGTGCAGGAGGCAGGTGCGATCGTCGACGGCCTCGATGACGCCCGTGCCCGGCGCGATCCGGTCGGCGACGGCGTCGGCAGGTTTGTGCAGGGTGACGGTGGCCTGGTAGGGCCATGCTTGCGAGGACAACTGGTGCGAGACGTAGGCGGCGATGTCGCCGTGGGGCGGTTGCCTGGGCGTGAACCGGGGGCCGGTGGGCGTGCGGGGCCCCAGGCGGTCCACTCTGAACGTACGCCAGTCGCCGCGATCGGTGTCCCACGCGACGAGGTACCAGCGGCGGACGAAGCTGACCAAGCTGTACGGCTCGACGTTGCGGACCGAACGGCCGGTGCGGGGGCTGGAGTAGTCGAAGCGCAGGCGTTCGTGGCGGCGGCATGCCTCTGCGATCGCCATCAGCGTGTCCGGGCTAACCGCGGGGCCTGCCGCGCCGACCCGTACGGTCGCCTGGTGCAGGGTGTTGACGCGGTGCCGCAGGCGGGACTGCAGTACCTGCTCGAGCTTGGCCAGCGCACGCAGAGAGGTCTCCTCGATCCCCTCGACCGAGCCGCCCGCCGCCGTGCGCAGGCCGACGACCACGGCGACCGCCTCGTCGTCATCGAGCAGCAGCGGAGGCAGGGACGCGCCGGCCCCGAGCCGGTAGCCCGCCACGCCCTGGATGGCCTCGACCGGGTAGCCCAGGTCACGCAGGCGCTCGACATCCCTGCGGACCGTGCGGGTTGTCACACCCAGTTGTTCGGCCAGCCGGGCGCCGGACCAGTCACGCTGGTTCTGGAGCAGCGACAACAGTTTGAGCAGCCGCGCGGAAGTCTCCAGCATGTCCGCCAGACTCCCACATGCTCAGGAGCGATTCTGTCCTACCTGCCCCTCGGGGAGGAGAGCGCCTTGCTGTCGATGCTCATGGCGACGTCCCGGCGTAGGAAGGCGGAGAACGTCCGCCTCTACGTCAAGCCCTCCCCGGAGGAGGTCGTCGAGGTCACCGGCCTGGGCGGGACCCGGTGATCCGCCCGGCCGACCGGAAGGCCATCGGGTTCTTGATCCTGGGGGAGGCCACCCCTTTTCGGATGCCTGCCAAGCGCTTGGGAACATAGGACCTCAGTTGTCCTAAGCCGCTTCTAGAGTCGCCCACGTGAACGACATCGGGCCCTTCCGCATCGAAATCCCGCAGTCCCAGCTGGACGGTCTTTACGCCCGGCTCGACCTCACCACCCGCTGGCCGGACGAGCTGCCCGGTGTCGGCTGGAGCTACGGCGTCCCCCCTCGACTACGCCAAGGAACTGGTCGAATACTGGCGCCACTCCCACGACTGGCGGGTCCATGAGCGGCGGCTCAACTCCTTCCCGCAGTACACCACGGAGATCGACGGGCAGAACGTACACTTCCTGCACGTCCGCTCCGCGAAGCCGGACGTCGCGGACAGTCACACGACCCGGGCTCGGGCCGCATCCGGTGGGTCGCAGAGTCGGCCATGGCCTGGCTCTACGGACCTGGCCGTCTGCGGACCCGCTGGGAGGAAGCGTCCCTCGACACCTAGGTCCATGTGCTGAGTTCGGTTCGGGCTGGGGTCGGGTTCCGGTCGCGAGCTCCGTCGCTAGCGTTGGCGATCAGCCACGATCACACGCGTGACGCTCATGGCGGGCGCGGCTTGCCCGACGCGCCCCC
Organism: Streptomyces deserti; assembly: GCF_054782695.1. Lineage (NCBI taxonomy): Bacteria > Bacillati > Actinomycetota > Actinomycetes > Kitasatosporales > Streptomycetaceae > Streptomyces > Streptomyces deserti. The sequence goes on along the minus strand of NZ_BAAGRZ010000032.1, from coordinate 68,005 downwards.
GGGGAGCGGATACCCGGCCCAGGTGTCGTGGATCACCCGAGGAGAGCGATGTCCAGCAGCGGCTACATGCATCTTTGCGAGTTCGATGTGTTGGAGGAGGGCGTGCCCCGACGGTTCGAGGTGGAGGGTGTCCCCGTTTCCCTCGTCCTGGCCGAGAAGCAGGTGTTCGCGATCCACGATGTGTGCTCGCACAGTGCCGTCTCGCTGTCCGAGGGGGAGGTGGACGGGTGCACGGTCGAGTGCTGGCTGCATGGCTCCCGGTTCGACCTGCGTACCGGACAGCCCCTCGACCCGCCGGCGACACGTCCCGTGCCTGTGTATCCGGTGCGGATCGAGGACGGATGCGTGTACGCGCTCGTGGCGCCGCGGGGTGAACGGTGAGGCAGGCGTCGGACGATGTCCCCGGGGAGCGGGCCGATGCCGCCCGCAACCGTGCCCGGTTGCTGGAGGCGGCCGCGGAGCTGGTTGCCGAACGGGGAGCGGAGCGACGATGCACGAGGTCGCGCAGGCGGCCGGTGTGGGCAAGGGCACGCTCTTTCGCCGGTTCGGCGACCGCACCGGGCTCCTGTTGGCTCTGTTGGATGACGCCGAGGCCGAATTCCATGAGGCATACACCTCCGGGGCGCCGCCGTTGGGGCCGGGAGCACCGGCGAGTGAGCGGCTGGCGGCGTTCGGTTGTGCCTTGATCGCGCGCATCGCCGACGAGGCGGACCTGGGTGCCGCTCTGGCACGCCAGGTTCCCCTTGAACGGCGCCATGGTTCGAACGTCGGCCGGGCCTTCCATGACCACGTCGCGTCCCTCTTGCGGGAAGCGGGAGTTGAGGGCGATCACGACATGCTCGCCCACGCCATGCTCGCTTGGACGAACTTCGAGACTATGGATTACCTGCGCAATGAGGGCCAGGTCGCCACCGCTCGTCTGCAGGCCACCTGGGTGGACCTGGTGCGGGGGGTGGCTGGAGCGGACGGACGGGAATGCCGGAGCTCCGCGCCATGACCGAGGCATCGGCTGAGACGGCGCCCGTGACCGGATGACAGGTCGAGTCCGCTCACTCTCAGGGCTCAGGCGGCAAGGAGTTCGGCAAAGCAGTCATGAGTCCGACCGTTGGCGTCTCATGGCCGCGAGGAGGCAGCGGGACCGGGACGGGCCTCCTGTGCCGACGGCGTCGGTGGTGGCATGGACCGTCTTCGGTGTGCATCCAGCTTGCCTGCACCTGATCACCTCTCACTACGGCCATCATCACGGCGGGAAGACGCGCACGGCGCTCCTCCCGCCCATCAACTCCGCTTCTTGGGTGTCATGGGCACTGCGGAGGACGACGACGTTACCCAGATCACGGGACAAGCGGGTGACGAGGGCGGCGACGCCATGGTGCCAGTCGGCCGGGGCAGTTGCCGGAGCAACGACGATCAGCTCCAGGACGTCCGCAGGATGTGAGGCAGTTCCGTCGATTACGGCGCCGTTCAGCGCGAGGTAGTCCGGTACTGGGTGGAGGTGGGCTTGCGCCTGTTCGCGGACCGTGTCGATGACGCGGTCCCGCAGGTCGGTGAGCTGATGCAGAGCGCCCCAGGCGATGTGGCCTGTCATAAGACGTACGGCTTCTCCTTTGCGCCTGGGGGCGATGAGGCCGGGCAGACCGAGGCGAAAGAGCGCCGCTTCCAACTGGCTGGGGGTCACTGCGGCGGCTTTGGACAGCTCGTCGAGCGTCAGCGGTCTGGCGGCGTCGGCGGTGTGATGATCGACGAGGGCGGTGAGGAGCCGGCCTGAGGTTCCCGGGAACAGCGCGGACAGCGGAGTCCGGAAGTTCATGGCGTGGCCTGACCGTCCGGAGTCGGTGAGTCCCTGAGGAACTCACCGGGGACGAACCGGCTCAGTGCGGCTCTGGACAAGCGAAACACTCCGCTTCTGTGAAGGGAACTGCCCCACGGCAGGAGACAACGGGTTCTCGCCGGCTTCGCAGGCAGGTGGCATCGACGACGAAGCCGACGAGAGTCTGATGTCCGGATGCCTCGGTTCGACCGGTCAGCCACCGGAAAATCGATCGTTCACGAGCGCGGTGGCGGTCTCGTGGAACTCCTCGAGAACAGCGAGGAACCCGAGCCTGCCCCACAGCGCCAGGCCCAGAACGGCGACACCCACGGCCGTCATGTGCACGGCCCCCGGGAGGTCCTGGCCCGACAACGCGCGCATCGCCGACTCGTCCCCGCGGGCCCATGCCCGCGTTGCCTCGGCAATGGCGATCTCGTGGTGGGGCGGGGCTACGGCAGCGACCTCGTCGGTATGCCGAACCAGTTCGCCCACCTGCCACCGCTTGCCGCTCAACTCCATGATGCTGATGGTGGAGCGCAACAGCCCACTCAGGATGGCGTACACCTCTATCCAGCTGCCTGCGTCCAGACCGGACAGCGCCTCTTCGACCGCGACGGCGTTGCGGTCCGTGTAGCCCCGGACAACGTCCAGCGCGCGCTCGTGAGAAGTCTTGGGCGCTGTATCGCTCATACGACTCACACTATGGTCGTCCAGACCGGCGGGAATCGGTCTCTTGTCTCAACCCGCCTCGGAAGAATGTATTAAGACCCACGACGATTGCGGGAAACTGGCGCCGCCCGCTGGTGGGCAGTCCCACCTGCTCCAAGGTGAGCGGTGGCGTGAGCGGTTGACGGGGCGGCCCCATGTCGCTTCGGGCGACCGCGCCGAGGGCGGCGACGTCGCGGCCAACCCGCGCGGTAACGCTACGGCCGTGCCAGGGTCCGGATGATCAGGGCGCGGAACGGTTATTGAACGGCAGGTGCTACCGAGGTTGAGGTGCTCAGCTGAGAGTCCAGTTGACGCTGTCGGTGTATGTGGAGCCGTTGATGGTTGGCCTTGTACCAGTAGAAGGCGTCCTTGCGGATCTTCCGGTCGCGGGTGACCAGGCCCTTGTCGTTGATTCCGGGCCGGCCTCCTTCGTTGCGGCCGTCGGAGGCGAAGTCGAACATGGCCCAGACGAACGTGCCCCAGATGTACGGACGGGTGGCGAGTTGCTTCCAGTACGCTTCGTGGAACAGCGACTGGTACTCCTCGGGGTGCCAGGAGCCACGCGGTTCGGGCCTGGGCGGGTTAAGGGCGTGCTGGGTGGTGTTGGCGCCGGCGCCGTACTCCGAGATGGCGATCCTGCGGGACGGGGAGTTCGCGTGCAGGTTGTCGGCCCATGCACCGAGCTCACCGTCCTTGGAGCCGTAGTACCAGCCGAGGTACTTGTTGAAGCCCGTGACCTGCGTGTGCAGCCCTGCCTGCGCGCTGTCGGGGTCCTCGCTGCGCACCGCGTAGGTGGAGAGCCGGTCCGGGTCCTCGGTTTCGATGATGCGGGCCAGTGACGCGAGCAGTGTGTTCGTGGCGGTGCCGTTGTAGTCGGTGAGCTCGTTGCCGATGCCCCAGAAGGCGATCGACGGGTGGTTGTAGTTCTGCCGGATCAGCTCGCGCAGTTGGTTCTGGGTGCTGGCGGTGAAGGCGGTCGAGTCGGTGACGGAGTTGACCAGCGGGATCTCCGCCCAGACGATCAGCCCGCGTTCGTCAGCGAGGTTGTAGTCCTTCTGGTCGTGCTGGTAATGCGCCACCCGGATGGTGTTGGCGCCGAGCTCCTGGATGAGGTCGAAGTCCTGTGTGTGATCGGCGTCGTTTACCGCCCAGCCCTTGCCGGCCCGCTCCTGGTGGAGGTTGACGCCGTGCAGGTGGAGGTGGCTGCCGTTGAGGTGGAAGCCGGTGTAGGCATCGACGGCGAGGGAGCGCAGGCCCAGGCGTTCGGTCACCACATCCGCGATCCTGTCCGCCCCCGCGGTGACGTCGTGGATCTCGACGCTGGCGTTGTACAGGTATGGATCTGCCGGGCCGTTCCACAGGCGTGGGCTGTTGACAGAGACGGTCTGACTGATGTCCGCGCCGGTGGCCGCGGCAAGGGAGCGCGCAGCGGTGCTGGTGTCCGCGACGACGTTCCCGCTGCCGTCGGCGATGACGGTGCGGACCACCACCGACCTGGCGGTGCTGTTGTCGTTCCACAGCTTCGTGGTCACGGTCACCGTGGCCGACGCCGTGGTCACATTGCTCTGCCGCAGGTAGACGCCGGGACCCGCGTAGTCCGTCATCCGCACGTGAAGGTTGTCGATGGCCCACAGGCTCACATTGCGGTAGAGGCCGCCCTCGAAGGTGTAGTCGGCGCTCACCGGCGCGATGCCGGTGTCGCGGGCGTTGGTCACCTTCACCGCGATCACGTTGTCCCCGCCCGGGACGAGCACACCGGTGACGTCGAACCTGAACCGGGCGTATCCGCCTTTGTGCTGCCCGAGATAGGTGCCGTTGACCCAGACGTCGGCGACCTGGTTGACCCCGGCGAACTGCAGGTACAGCCTCTTGCCGGCCATGGTGGACGGCACGGTGTAGTGGCGGCGGTACCAGCCCACCCCGCGGTAGTAGTTGTTGCCGCCGTCGGCACCGTCGACGGCGTTCCAGGTGTGGGGCGTGTTGACCGGCGTCCATCCGGAGTCATCGAATCCGGGCGCTTGCGCACCTGTGACGTCTTGTCTGATGAATCGCCACCCATCGTTGATGTGTATCCAGACACGTGGATTCGGCGCCGTGTACGTCAAAGCAGCGGACGCGGCACCGGCAAGCGGAATTCCCGCTAACGAGGCCGGCACTCCTACAGCCGTCGCTGTCAGCACCTGTCGGCGAGTAGGGAAACCTGTCATCTCAGAACTCACTTCCGTAGACGTGGAGTAGAAGGCTGTTCTTGGCGGGTTGACACCGACGACCGCGGCGGGCCGACGGCACACCACAGATAGCGGCGCCGTAGTCGCACGAGGTGTGGCTCTCGTACATGAGGGTGCGGACGGTGAGTCGTTGCGACACGGCTGCGGGCAGTGAACGCGGTACGGAACAGGGATGGCCGGGCTCGTGGGCTTGGTCGTCGAGCCCGGCCGGCGGGATGCCGGTCACCCTGCCTTTCGTTGGATCAGTTGATGCGGACGATCTTCCAGAGCTGGTCGTCGACGTTGAGGCTGTTCCACTGGACGACGGGTGCGCCGTCGGCGGTGGAGGACTGGGCGATGCCGGCGACGAGGGTGCTGTTCACGTTCCGGAGTCGGTAGTAGCCGTCGCCGGCGTCGGTGAGGGTCCACTTCTGGGAGTCGGCGCTGGAGGGGGTGTTCTGGACGATGGCCGCTCCCGCGGTGGTGGAGGAGTTGCTGATGTCGAGGTTGAGGTTGCTGTTGGCGTTCTTGATGGTCCAGGCTCCGTTGCCGGCGGACTGGAAGGTGAACAGCTGGCAGGTGCATGCGGAGTTGCGCCACTGGTTGGCCGCGGTGCCGGTGGCTGTGGAGGCGCCGGGGATGTCGAGGTACTTGCCGCTGTTCTTGTTCACCAGGACGTACTGGCCGGTGCCCAGCGGCGGCAGGGCGGTCTGGGTGAGGTTCCAGCGCTGGCAGGCGCAGTCGGTGTTGCTCCACTGGACGGCGGTGGTGCCGGCCGTGGTGGAGGCGCCGGGTATTTCGAGCAGCTTGCCGGTGACGCGGTTGGTGATGGTGTAGCCGTCGGCGGGGTGGGGGGCGACGGCCCATTCGTGGTCGAGGGTGCCGTTGTCGTCCCACTGGAGGATCCTGGCGCCGTTGGCGGTGGACTGGTTCTCGATGCCGAGGACCTTGCCGCTGGCGACATTAAAGATCTTGAAGTACCCGGAGGACTGCCGCGCGAAGCGCCACTGCTGGTCGGTGGCGTTGGTCGTGTTCTGCTGGGTCGCGGTGGTGCCGTTGGTGGTGGAGCCGCCCGTGATGGTGAGCTTCAGGTCGCTGCCCGCGTTGGAGACGGTGTAGGTGGCGCCGTCGGAGACCCCGCCACCCAGGTCGATCGTGCTGTAGGTGACGGGATTGATGGCTGTGCTGTTGCGGCCCCCGCTGAGCACCATCAGGCTGTGTCCGTCGGCCAGGGGGAGCAGGCCGCGGCTGTAGCCGCGGGAGGCGTTGGACTGGATGCGGGTCCAGGCGTTCGGGTCACCGTTCTGGGTGTTGAGGAACAGGTCGGCGGTGCTTTCCGCGCCGACCGCCAGAGTCCCGTTGGGGCCGCCGGTCGGCAGCCAGACGATGTACGGGGTGCAGCAGGGGACGTAGCCGTCGGTCGACCTCAGTACCTGACCAGGGACGGAATCGAAGGCCTCCGGGTCGGAAGAGATCTTGTAGTAGGTGGCGAAGTTCTTCTCGGGCGCCCCGCCGTACTCGTACGTCATGACGTACTTGCCGTTCGGCAGCTTCGCGACGGTCGGCATGCCCGGGCGGTGGCTGTAGGTGGGCATGGCGACGTCGTCGACGACCGGGCCCCAGTTGCGGACGTCCGTGGAGACCTGGTGGACGATCTTCTGGCCGTGGTCGGTGTCTCGCTGGTCGGAGTAGTAGACGATGAGCTTGTCGCCGGAGACCAGGAAGAACGGCTCCCACACGGGGGTGTAGCCGTTGCTGGAGATCGCGCGGCCGCCGGTGGCGATGTTGGTGACGAAGCTCCAGCTCTGCCCGCGGTCGGTGCTGGCGTACAGGTCGATCTTGCTGCCGCCACGGTCGGCGGGGACGGAGTCACCTGCGGCCAGGATGGTGCCGGCGGGGAAGCCGCCCATGGCCTTGGGGAGTTCGAACAGCTCGGGCTGCCAGCGCATGCCCCAGCCGTTCTGGGTGTCGGCGACCTCGGAGATCTTCGTCCAGGAGGTCCCGTTGTCGGTGCTGCGGTAGATCGGGAAGACCGGGGTGCCGTTGGTGTACTGCTCGAAGGTGGCGAGGAGGGTGCCGTTGGCCGAGCCGTTGTGCTGCAGGCGCAGCCCCCGCGCATAGAGCGAGCCGGGGGCGGGCGCGTCCGGCGGCGGCGTGTACATCGTTTGCGAGGGGCGGGAGATGGCCTCTGCCTTGCCCGCGGCAGGCAGGACCAGCGTCGCCACCGAGGCGATCAGGGCGAGCAGCAGGAACAGGAATCTGGTGGGACGGGAACGTGAAGCGGTGCCGGGTCTTGCACCTGGCTGTGCGGGGGACATGTGCGGCTCCCAAGAGAGAAAGGGAAGGGTTGTTTCGGTGCCCGTCGCCCCTGGGCAGAGCCGGGAAGCGGCGGAGTTCGTTGGGCGTGGCGCCCGGCGATCGACCGGGTGATGGTGCCGGGCGCGGCACGCGAGCGATGGAGGAAGCGGCGCGACAAGCACAGGGACGGCACATCTGGATGCCCCTGGCGTCGGGGGGTGCGTCAGGTTTGTGCGCGATTCCGCCCGCCCGATGGAGGCGGAAGCGCGGTCGAGCCGCGGACGACGAGTTGGACGGGTGGGTCACTCGCCGGTGGTGGTTCGGGCGGACGGTGGTCAGGGAGGAGAGACGTAGCGTCCGCGGGTCGTGAGCTGTCCGAGGCCAGCGCACGACCCGCGGCGTACATGGTGTGGCGTTGGTGGGATGAGGTGTCTGTGGGGGTCAGTTGATGCGGACGATCTTCCAGAGCTGGTCGTCGACGTTGAGGCTGTTCCACTGGACGATGGCTGCGCCGTCGGCGGTGGAGGACTGGGCGATGCCGGCGACGAGGGTGCTGTTCACGTTCCGGAGTCGGTAGTAGCCGTCGCCCGCGTCGGTGAGGGTCCACTTCTGGGAGTCGGCGCTGGAAGCGGTGTTCTGGACGACGGCCGCGCCTGCCGTGCCGGCGGAGTTGCGGATGTCCAGGTTGAGGCTGCTGCCGACGTTCTTGATGGTCCAGGCCCCGTTGCCGGCGGACTGGAAGGTGAACAGCTGGCAGGTGCAGGCGGAGTTGCGCCACTGGTTGGCCGCGGTGTCCGTGGCGGTGGAGGCGCCGGGGATGTCGAGGTACTTGCCGCTGTTCTTGTTCACGAGGACGTACTGGCCGGTGCCGAGGGGCGGCAGGGCGGTCTGGGTGAGGTTCCAGCGCTGGCAGGCGCAGTCGGTGCTGCTCCACTGGGCGGCGGTGATGCCGGCGGTGGTGGAGGCGCCCGGTATTTCGAGCAGCTTGCCGGTGACGCGGTTGGTGATGGTGTAGCCGTCGGCGGGGTGGGGGGCGACGGCCCATTCATGGTCGAGGGTGCCGTTGTCGTCCCATTGCAGGGCCCTGGCGCCGTCGGCGGTGGACTGGTTCTCGATGCCGAGGACCTTGTTGGTAGCGAGGTTGCGGATCTTGAAGTAGCCGGAGGGCCGGCGCTCGAAGCGCCACTGCTGGTCGGTGGCGTTGGTGGTGTTCTGCTGGGTGGCGTAGGTGCCGTTGGTGGTGGAGCCGCCCGCGATGGTGAGCTTCAGGTCGCTGTTCGCGTTGGAGACGGTGTACGTGGCGCCGTCCGAGATTCCGCCGCCCAGGTCGATGACGCTGATCCTGACGGGGTTCAGAGTGCTCACTCCCACGCGGCCGCCGTTCAGCACCATCAGGCTGTGCCCGTCGGCCAGGGGAAGCAGACCACGGCTGTAGCCGCGGGTGAGGCCGGAGCGGACACGGTGCCAGGCGTCGGGGGCGCCGTTGGCGGTGTTGACGAACAGGTCGTCCGCGGTGTCGCCGCCCGCGACGAGGGTGCCGTTCGGGCCCCCGGTGGGCAGCCAGGTGATGTAGGGCGACCCGTTGGGGGAAACGCCGTCGGTCGACCGCAGTACCCGGCCGGGGACGGAACCGAACGACTCGGGGCCGGAGGCGACCTTGTAGTACACGGTGCAGCCGCCCTCGGGCGCACCGCAGTACTCGTACGTCATCACGTGGTTGCCGTTCGGCAGCTTCGCGACGGTCGGCATGCCCGGGCGGTGGCTGTAGGTGGGCATGGCGACGTCGTCGACGACCGGGCCCCAGTTGCGGACGTCCGTGGAGACCTGGTGGACGATCTTCTGGCCGTGGTCGGTGTCTCGCTGGTCGGAGTAGTAGACGATGAGCTTGTCGCCGGAGACCAGGAAGAACGGCTCCCACACGGGGGTGTAGCCGTTGCTGGAGATCGCGCGGCCGCCGGTGGCGATGTTGGTGACGAAGCTCCAGCTCTGCCCGCGGTCGGTGCTGGCGTACAGGTCGATCTTGCTGCCGCCACGGTCGGCGGGGACGGAGTCACCTGCGGCCAGGATGGTGCCGGCGGGGAAGCCGCCCATGGCCTTGGGGAGTTCGAACAGCTCGGGCTGCCAGCGCATGCCCCAGCCGTTCTGGGTGTCGGCGACCTCGGAGATCTTCGTCCAGGAGGTGCCGTTGTCGGTGCTGCGGTAGATGGGGAAGACCGGGGTGCCGTTGGTGTACTGCTCGAAGGTGGCGAGGAGGGTGCCGTTGGCCGAGCCGTTGTGCTGCAGCCGCAGCCCCCGCGCATAGAGCGAGCCGGGGGCGGGCGCGTCCGGCGGCGGGGTGTACAGGGTCTGGGCGGGGCGGGAGATGGCGTCTGCCCTGCCCGCGGCGGGCAGGACCAGCGTCGCCGCAGCGACGATCAGGGCGAGGAGCAGGAACGGGAGAGTGGTAGGACGGCGGTGTGGAGCGGCACCGGTTCTGGCGCCTGGCTGTGCGGGGGACATGTGCGGCTCCCAAGCGGGGACGGAAAGGGGGGTGTTCGCCGCCGCGGTAGGGGTCCGGAGTGGCGCGGCGGAGTTCGTTGGGCGCGTCCGCCCGGGCAAGGGCCGGGCGATGCTGCCGGGCGCGGCACGCGAGCGCAGGGGGCGCGGCGGGACAAGCGCGTAATGGCGGAGGTGGGGGCACCCCGGCGGGTTGGCCTTCGCCGGAGCAGTGGCATGGGGGTGGGTCAGAGTGAAGGGGGAGGCGCGGTCGAGCCGCGGATGACGAGTTCGACGGGTGGGTCACTCGCGGGCGGCAGTTCGGAATCCGGCTTCTCGATGGCGTGGAGGAGAAGCCGGATTCCTTCCCGTGAAGCGGCCTCGAAGGGCTGACGGACCGTGGTCAGAGGAGGAGACACGTAGGCGAAGACCGGGTTGCCGTCGAAACCGACGACGCTGACGTCCTCCGGTACCCGGCGCCCGGCTTCCCGCAGGGCATGGATCAGGCCGATGGCCATCTCGTCACCCGCCACGAACAGCGCGGTCACCGATCTGTCCGAGGCCAGCTCACGACCGGCGGCGTACCCGGAGGCCGCAGACCAGTCACCGTTCAGCACGGGCGGTTCGTGCGCGCCTCGTGCCGCCAGCGCCGCCTGCCATCCCTCGATGCGGTCCTTGGTGGCGTACCACCGCCGCGGTCCGGCGAGGTGATGGACGGTCGAATGTCCCAGGTCCAGCAGGTGTTCGGTGGCCGCGCGCGCCAGCTGATGGGCGCCCACGCCGACGGTCAGTGTCCGGGCGGCGGTGAAGGCGGGTGGTGCTCCCAGGAAGAGGACCGGCACGTCGACACCGAGCGGGACTTCTCCTTCGACAATGGGTTCCGAGACGACGACCCCGTCCACTCCCTGTTCGAGGAGTGACTCCACGGCGCCGGCGATGCTTTCCGGGGCGCCGTCCGGTGTGTTGACCACGCGAAGCGCGTAACCGGCGTCCCGTACGGCCTGCTCAATGCCCACGAGCAGGGAGGCGGTTCCGTACCCGGCGGTCCCCAGAGCGACCACGCCAATGGAACGGGTGCGTCCGGAGGCCAGCGCCCTGGCTGCGTGGTTCAGCCGGTAGCCGAGTTCCTCGGCGGCCGCGAGGACACGTCGGCGGGCCTCGTCGGAGACGTACGGCTCGTTGTTGAGGACTCGAGAGACCGTCTTGCGCGAGACGCCGGCCAGCGTGGCCACGTCCGCACTGCGCGGCGCGGAGGAGCCCGCAACGCGCTCCACCCCTGCTGTCATGGAGTCTCCCAACGACCGTGTGCCTACAGCGAGCTAGGTCAGTGACATGACCACGCGGTCTGATCGCGCGGTCAATGTCTACGCACCCACCGGCCGCTCGTCAAGAGTTTGGGTTACGTTGCCTGCCCTCCGCTGTGGGTGGTCGCCGAGGCCGGAGGCTGCGCGGAGGAGGTCGTCCAGCGGGCCCAAGAATCCGTAGCGGCGATGTATCAATGCTGGTCAGGCCGCAATTGCCCGGCGCAAAGCGGCGTGACGCGCGGCCCCGTCAGCCTGGCCCGGTTGCCGACGGTGCGACCTCTCGCCGGTTCCGGCCGTCACGTCTCGCTGAGCGCGAAGTCTTGACAGTGAGCCCACGGAGCGTTCACGCTTCCTGGCGTCCGCCGATCGAGATTGTTTGATCGTGTTTGTTTATGGTCGCTCGGCGACCCTCTCTCCGCCATACTCCCTTCCTGTTGACGTGCCATTTCTGGGTACCGCCAGCCCTGTCAGGAGCCGAAATGCACCATTCATTCCTCGGTCAGTCCATGCCTGCAACCAGCCGCCGCACCGTGCTCTGCGGACTCGGCGGAGCCGTGGCACTGGGTGCCGGTATTCCCCTGCTGAGTGCCTGCACCGGTAGTTCCTCCTCGGCGGACACCAAGACCGTCACCGTCGGCTCCAACGCGTCCGACGCCGTCCCGAAGAAGGCTTACGTCGACGTCTACGCGGCCTTCACGAAGCAGTCCGGGATCGCGGTCGACATCAACACCAAGGACCACAACACGTTCCAGGAGCAGATCAACTCCTACCTCCAGGGCACGCCGGACGACGTGTTCCAGTGGTTCGCCGGGTACCGGATGAAGTTCTTCGCGGCCAAGGGTCTGGCCTCCCCGATCGACGACGTGTGGAAGACGATCGGGGGCAACTTCCCCAGTGCCATGCACGACCTGAGCAAGGGTCAGGACGGCAAGTACTACTTGGTGCCGCTGACCACGTCCCCATGGGCGATCTTCTACCGCAAGAGCGTCTTCCAGCAGCACGGCTACGAGGTCCCCACCAAGTGGGACGAGTTCGTCGCCCTGTGCAAGCAGATGAAGAAGGACGGGCTGGTCCCGATCGCGTTCGGCGACAAGGACGCCTGGCCGGCGATGGGCAATTTCGACCAGATCAACTTCCGTCTCAACGGCTACGACTTCCACGTCGAGCTGATGGCGGGCAAGGCCTCCTGGACCGACGCCAAGGTCCGCAAGGTCTTCGATACCTGGGCCGAGGTCCTGCCCTACCACCAGGAGGGCGCGGTCGGCCGTACCTGGCAGGACGCCGCCCAGACGCTGGTGGCGAAGAAGGCCGGCATGTATATGCTCGGCATGTTCGTGGCCCAGCAGTTCACCAACAAGGCAGACCTGGACGACCTCGACTTCTTCGCCTTCCCTGAGATCGACCCGCAGTTCGGGCAGGACACCGTGGAGGCCCCGACCGACGGCATCATGCTCAGCAGGAAGCCCAAGAACCACTCCGGATCGGTCAAGCTGCTCGAGTTCCTGGGCACGCCGCAGGCCGAGGAGATCTACCTGAAGGCCGACCCGAGCCTTGTCGCCGCCTCCACGAAGGCCGACACCTCCGGCTACAGCGTCCTTCAGAAGAAGGGCTACGAGATGATTGCGCAGGCGAAGCATCTCACCCAGTTCATGGACCGTGACAGCCGGCCTGACTTCACCTCCACGGTGATGCAGCCCGCGCTGCAGAAGTTCATCCGCGACCCCAAGGGCATCGACGGCATCCTGTCGTCGGTCGAGCGCCAGAAGAAGACGATCTTCGCGTCCGGCTGAGACCGACCCTCCTCCTGAAGCGGATGAGTACCGAAACCATGAGCTCCGATACGACCACGAAGTCCCCGGAGGCGGCCGCCGTGCCGCCTTCGGGCGTGACGTCCGACAAGCGGGTCCAGACCGGCCACAAGCGCCTGCTGACCCGCCGTGACCGGCTCACGCTCGGCCTGATGGCCGGGCTGCCGACGATCTTGCACGTGGCCCTGGTCTGGGTCACCGCGCTGGCCTCCATCGCCCTGGCGTTCACCACCTGGGACGGCATCGGCTTCGACGCCATCCAGTGGGTCGGGCTGGACAACTTCCGTGAACTGTTCACCAACAACCCGCCGTTCTGGCCGGCCGTCGAGCACAACGTCATCTGGTTCGTCGTCCTGATCCTGATACCCACCCCGCTGGGCCTGTTCCTGGCCGTGCAGCTGGACAAGAAGATCCGCTTCAGCCGCGTCTACCAGACCGCGTTCTTCCTCCCCGTCGTGCTGTCCATGGCCGTCATCGGTTTCGTCTGGCAGCTCGTCTACAACCCCGACACCGGCCTGATCAACAGCCTCATCGGGGCCAACCAGCCCGGCAAGTACATCGACTGGATCGGCGACCCCGACCTCAACCTCTGGGCGATCCTGATCGCCGCGTCCTGGCGCCACACCGGCTACATGATGATCCTCTACCTGGCCGGACTGAAGGGCGTCGACCCCGCCCTGCGCGAAGCCTCCGCCCTGGACGGCGCCAATGAGTGGCAGACGTTCAAGAACGTCATCTTCCCCACCCTGCGGCCCACCAACACCATCGTCCTGGTCGTCACCATCATCGAGGCCCTGCGCGCCTTCGACCTCGTCTTCGTCTTCAACAAGGGAGCAGAAGGCACCGAGCTGCTGTCGATCCTGGTCACCAACAACATCATCGGTGAGTCCAGCCGCATCGGATACGGCTCCGCCATCGCCGTCGTCCTGCTGCTGATCTCCCTCGCCGTGATCATCCCGTACCTGGTGGCCACCTTCCGGAAGGAGCGGCGCGCATGAGCACCGTGAGCGCGCTGGGCAAGCAGCGCACCCCCGTCCGCCCCGCCCGGATCCTGCTCCACCTCTTCCTCGCCGGATGCGCCCTGGCCTGGCTCGCCCCTCTGCTGTGGGCGGTCTACGCGGCCCTGCGGCCGTACGGCGAGACGAGCGAGAAGGGCTATGTGTCCTGGCCCGACACGCTTACGTTCGAGAACTTCACGAACGCCTTCACGCAGTCGGACATGATGCACTACTTCGGCAACACCATGCTGATCGCGGTGCCGGCGGTGCTGCTGACGCTGTTCCTGTCGTCGATGGTCGCCTTCTACGTCAGCCGCTTCGACTTCCGCATCAACCTGTTCCTGCTGCTCGTCTTCACCGCCGGCAACCTCCTGCCCCAGCAGGTCATCATTACCCCCCTGTACCGGCTCTACCTGCTCGTCGACCTGCCTGGCATCACCATGAGCGGCAAGCTCTACGACTCCGCCCTCGGCCTGGTGCTGATCCACGTGGCGTTCCAGTCCGGGTTCTGCGCCTTCGTGCTGGCCAACTACATGAAGATGCTCCCCCACGAGCTGACCGAGGCCGCCCTCGTCGACGGCGCCTCCGTATGGCGGCTGTACTGGCAGATCACCCTGCCCCTGTGCAAACCCGCCATGGCCGCCCTGGCGACCCTGCTCTCGATCTGGATCTACAACGACTTCTTCTGGGCCCTGGTGCTGATCTCCACCGGCGAGAACATGCCGATCACCTCGGCACTGAACAACCTTACCGGCCAGTACTTCACCGACCCCAACCTGATCGCCGCCGGCGCCCTGATCACCGCCGTCCCGGTCCTGGTCGTGTACTTCCTGCTCCAGCGCCAATTCGTCAGCGGCCTCACCCTCGGCGCCAACAAGGGCTGACAGTCCCGCAAGTCACAACTGGGGCTGACGCTCCCCAAGTCATCTGTTCCTGCTACCTCCCCGGAGCACCACCAGTGAGTACTGAACGCCGCCTCCGCCTGCCCGGCATCGCCTACGGCGGCGACTACAACCCCGAGCAGTGGCCGGAGGAGGTCTGGGCCGAGGACATGCGCCTGATGCGTGAGGCCGGGGTGACCATGGTCAGCGTCGGCATCTTCTCCTGGGCGCTGCTCGAACCCGCCGAGGGCGAGTACGACTTCCCCCGCATGGACAAGATCCTCGATCTGCTCCACGAGCACGGCATCGCGGCCGACCTCGCCACCCCGACGGCGGCGCCCCCGGCGTGGTTCTTCCGCGCCCACCCCGAGGCGCTGCCCGTCGACAAGGACGGCAGGAGGCTGTCGTACGGCAGCCGCCAGACGTTCTGCCCGTCCAGTCCCGCCTACCGCACCGCGGCGCTGCGCATCGCGGGTGAGATCGGGCGGCGTTACGCCGACCACCCGGCGATCGTGATGTGGCACGTGCACAACGAGTACGGCTGCCACAACGTGGAGTGCTACTGCGACGAGAGCGCGGCCGCCTTCCGGCGCTGGCTGCGCGCGAAGTACGGCGACGACCTGCACGCGCTCAACCACGCCTGGGGCACGACCTTCTGGAGCCAGTGGTACTACGCCTGGGAGGAGGTCCTGCCGCCCCGCGTCACCGGAGCCGCCCCCAACCCGACCCACCAGCTTGACTGGCGCCGCTTCTGCTCGGAGGAAGTGCTGTCGCTATTCACCGCCGAACGCGACGTGCTCCGCCGTGCCGCGCCGGGCATTCCGGCCACCACCAACTTCATGGTGAACTTCAGCATCGAGGCACTCGACTACTGGCGCTGGGCCCCTGAGCTGGACATCGTCTCCAACGACCACTACCTGCGCTCCACCGATCCCGAGTCGGAGATCGACGTCGCGCTCTGCGGCGACCTGGTGCGTTCGATGGCCGGTGGCCCGTGGCTGCTCATGGAGCACTCCACGGGAGCCGTCAACTGGCAGCCTGTGAACCGGGCCAAGCGGCCCGGCGAGATGCGCCGCAACGCCCTCGCCCATGTCGCGCACGGCGCCGACGGCATCGCCTTCTTCCAGTGGCGGGCCGCGAAGGCGGGCGCCGAGCAGTGGCACTCGGCGATGCTGCCCCACGCGGGCACCGACAGTCGCATCTGGCAGGACGTCGTGCTGCTCGGTTCCGACCTGCAGTCCCTCGCCGAAGTGCGCGGCAGTACCAGCCCCGCACAGGTCGCCATCATCTGGGACTGGGATTCCCGCTGGGCCTTGGAACTCCCCTCGCAGCCAAGTGCCGAGCTGCGCTACCAGGATCTGGTGCGCGACTGGTACAGACCCCTGTGGCGGGCAGGCGTCGCCGTGGACTTCGTGCGCCCCGACGACCCGGGTCTCGACCGCTACAAGCTCCTCCTCGCGCCCAGCCTCTATCTGGTCGACGACACGAGCGCGGCCAACCTGACGGGATTCGTCGAGCGCGGAGGAACCCTGGCCGTGGGTTTCCACAGCGGCGCGGTCGACGAGAACTGCCATGTCCGCCTGGGCGGTTACCCCGGCGCCTTCCGGGAGGTCCTAGGCGTGCACGGTGACGAGCTGTTTCCGCTGCTGCCCGGCCAGTCGGTGGGCCTCACGGGCGAGATTCCGCAGGACGCGAGGGCCGACCTCTGGACGGAACGCATCCGCCTCACCGGTGCCAAGGCCGTCGCCACATACGCAGACGGCCCGCTCGCCGGCGTGCCGGCCGTCACCCGTCACACGTACGGCGGCGGAACCGCCTGGTACGTGGCCACCCGGCCGGAGCCCGAAACCCTGGCCGCCCTCATGGAGCGCATCCGCCAGGAGACGGGTGCGCGGCCGGAGTGCGAGGCACCCGCAGGGATCGAGGTCGTCCGGCGCCGTGGCACGGACGCCGACTACCTGTTCCTGATCGACCACGCCGGCCAGGGCGCCGAGATTCCCGCAGACGGCGTCGAACTTCTCACGGGCAAGCCGGTCTGCGGCTCGGTCACCGTCCCCGCCGGAGGCGCCGCAGTCGTACGTGAGCCGCACTGACGGAGGCGCGTCTTCGAGGCCGGCCCGCAGGCGTTCACACGGGGCGTTCAGGCCTCTGTCGGTGACCTCGGAGGCGAAGGCCAGGTCCGTCCGTCCGCATCCTCAGCCGGGTCGCCGTTCAGCCGGCGAGGAGCTTGAGCCGAGCCTCGTCGGGGGTGCCGGGTGGGCGGTGAGGATGGTGGTCAGGGAGTGCGCCTCACGGACGGACATGGGCAGGTCGAGTGGCTGGTAGATGAGCCCCAGAGAGCCGGCGTCGGAGTGGTGGAAACGTTTGACGCCGCCGTGGTGGCTGCGCACGTTGTGGGCGGCCCATCAGGTGTGGAACTCGGTGCTGACGGTGGACAGTTCACCGATGAGCTCACGCAGCAGCTTGTTGTTGGGGGTAGCGGCCGGCTTCGGCACGCAGCAGGGCGACGGTGGTTGTTGGCGGCGCCGTCCCAGTCGTCGACGTAGTCGTGCGAGCCGTCGTCGAGGAAGGAGTACCGGGCGAAGTTGGGGCGGCCGTGTTCGCCCACGGGTGCGGCTGTGGAACAGGGGAGGAACAGGGCGCGGGCGAGTGCGTTGGTGGCCACGAAGTCCAGGCGGCCATTGGCGGCGAATGCCGAGGGCCGGGCCATGGAGTCGAGAAGCCACTGCACGCGGGGCGGGACATCGACGGACTTGCGGCGGGGCCTGGTGGCGGGGCTGGGCTGGGTGGCTCTGGCCAGGTCGAACAGGTAGGTGCGCTCGTCGTCGTCAATGTGCAGCGCGCGGGCCACCGCATTGACGACTTCCTCGGAGACGCCTGACCCGGCCGTGCCGGCCACCCAGCGCACGCTGCGCCGCATCGGGGCCCTTCCCTCCGTCGAACGGCTATCGAGACGCCGACGCGACCCGGACTACGATGACCGCACAGGTCGCCACAGGGCATGAGCAGAGCCGGGAGAACCGCTGAACAAGGTCACGATTCGGGACGTCGCCGAGTTCGCGCAGGTGTCCCAGTCCACGGTGTCGAACTACTTCCACAAGCCCCGCAAGCTCTCGGACGCCACCAGGGAGCGGATCCGGCAGGCGGTGGAAACGCTTGGGTTCGTGCCCAGCGACGCGGCGCGCATGCTGCGCACCGGGGCGAGCCCGGTGATCGGCTACATAGCGTTCGAACTCGCGAGCGCCACCACCCCGCAGATCGCCACCGCCATCGAGCAGCGCGTCTCCGCCGAGGGCATGTTTCTACTGATGGCCAATGACGTGGGATCGCGGCAGCGCGAGCGCGAGTATTTGCAGCTCTTCGAGCAGCAGCGGGTGGCGGGGATCATCATCTCGCCCGTCGGTGACGTCGAGGACGAGCTGGCGCGTCTGCGCCAACGCGGTATCGCCAGCGTTCTGAGCGCTCGACACGGGGTCTCCCCGTCCCAGGCGTCGGTGTCGATCGATCACGTCGCCGGCGCCCGACTCGCGGTCCGGCACCTCGTCGAACTCGGCCGCCGGAAGATCGGGTTCGTCGCCTCCTCCCTGGACCTCCAGCAGATCGCCGACCGGCAGCGAGGGGCGTTGTCGGTGATCGAGCAGGTGCCGGATGCCACGCTGGAGCTCATCTCCGTACCCGAACGATCGGTGGAGGCCGGGATCGCCTGCGCCGACCGCCTCGCCCTCCGCGCTGCAGCCGACCGGCCCGATGCCCTCTTCTGCGCCAACGACCTGCTCGCCATCGGCATCATCCAGTCCTTCGTGGCCGGCCGGCGCATCCGCGTGCCCGAGGACATCGCGGTGGTGGGCTACGACGACATCGAGTTCGCCCAGTCGACCATCGTTTCCCTGAGCACCGTGCGCACGCCGCACGCTCGGCTGGGAACGGCCGCCGCGCAGCTGCTGTTCGAGGAGATCGCCGCGCTGCGCGCCCCCGAGGGCACGGAGGCCAGGGCCGTGGCACCTCAGATCGAGTTCGCGCCCGAACTCGTGGTCCGTGACTCCACCACCGGAACCTGACACCGCAGGTTCCGCAGGGGACGCCTAGGCCCGCGATTGAATCGATTTACCTTTTTCCCTGCCGACCCCTTGACCGTTTCACACGTCGTTGTGCTCCCATGTCTGCTCGATGGTAAATCGTATTACCGACCTGTCCCATCAGGGCCACAGGCGAAGAACGGAGAACCTCATGGCGGAGCCGACGAAGACGTCGCCGCTGCTCGACCGCAGGCACTGGATGCTGGCCGTAGCCGCCGGCATGGCATCTTTCCTGGACTCGGGAGCGATCATCTCGGTGGGACTCGGACTGGCTCTGTGGAAGGAGAGCTTCGGTCTGAGTGTCTGGACCGTCGGGGTGCTTGGGTCGGCGCTGACCCTGTTCATCGCCGTCGGAGCACTGACCGGCGGGCGGCTCGCCGACCTCGTCGGCCGCGGGCGGGTCTTCTCCTTCACCATCCTCCTGTACGCCGCGGCCGCGCTGACCGTGGCGTGCGCCCCCAACGCCGCTGTGCTGGTCACCGGAGTCGTCGTGATCGGCATCGCCGCCGGAGCGGACCTGCCCACGTCGATCGCCGTGCTGTCCGAGCGGGCGCCCGACGGCGCCCAGGGAAGGCTGGTGGCCTTCACCCACGTGATGTGGACCGCGGGCGTGGTCGCTACCACCCTGCTGGGCTTCGCCGTGTCCGGACTCGACACGCTCGGCATCCGCCTGATCTTCGTGATCCTGTCCGTGCTCGCTGTCGTGACCTTCGCCTTCCGCGCCTTCTACCCGGCGTTCCGGGAGCTGGAGGCGGAAGCCGAGGACCGGCACACCACGACAGGAGTCGACCCCTCCCAGGCACTGCCTCTGCGCAGGCTGTTCCGCGACCGCACCTTCGCCGTCATGATCACCACGACCGCGCTGTTCTATCTGTTCTTCACTCTGGTCGCGAACACCTTCGGCTCCTTCAAGACCTACTTCCTCGTCACCGTCGGGGGCACCTCCCAGAGCACGGCGACCGGCCTCTCCTTCTTCACCACGCTCATCGGGCTGGCCGGCACGATCGTGTTCACCCGGATCGCCGACACCAAATGGCGCAGCCGCTTCTTCGCCGCCGGTGTCGCGGTGTTCACCGCGTGCCAACTGCTGATCGCCGTCACCGGCGGCAGCATTCTGCCCGCGATGATCGCCGCGCTCGTCCTGTACAACATCGCGTTCCCCTTCATCGGCGAAGCGCTGTACAAGGTCTGGACCCAGGAGTCGTTCCCGGTCAACGCACGCGCGACGGTCCAGGGCGCCACGATGGCCGTGGCCCGCTTCGCCGCCGCTGGTTTCGCCCTGGTCACCCCGGCGCTGATCGACTGGAGCCCGTCGGGCCTCTTCTACCTGCTCACCCTCTTCGCACTCGTCTCGGGAGCCATCGGCACGCTGATCATCCGTCGCTCCCGCACGGCGCGGGAGCCCCACGCCACCCCGGGCACCCTGTCCGCCTCCGCCGCGGGAGACGCCCGATGACCGCTGAGGAACCCACCGTGCACGTCCACGCCGTACGCGTCGGGTGGACCGACGAGGCCTTCGTGCCGGACCCCCGACCCCCGCTGTCCTGGAAGACCACGACCGAGCTGCCGTCGTGGATCCAGAAGGCGGCCGACATCTCGATCACCCGCGACGGTGCGACCTCCACCGCCTCGGTCGGCGGAGCGGATTCGGTCCTCGTGGACTGGCCGTTCGAGCCGCTGCGTCCCGGAGAGACCGCCGTCCTTCGTGTCAGGGTCCACGGCACTGACGGCTCGGCTTCTCAGTGGAGCGCCGGCACCCAGGTCACGGCCGGCTTCCTTCCGGCCGACGGCTGGCAGGCCCGCTTCATCGGCTCAGGTACCGAGGCGCCACACCTGATGCGGCGCACCTTCGACGTACGGAGCACCGTGCGCCGCGCTCTGCTGCGCTCCACGGCGTTCGGCGCCCACGACATCCACGTCAACGGAGCCGCCGTCGACGATGCGGAACTCAAGCCCGGCTGGACGAGCTACCAGTGGCGCCTCCACTTCGACGTCGTGGACGTCACCGAACACATCCGCCCTGGCCGGAACGCTCTGGGCATCATCCTCACCGGCGGCTGGTACACCGAGCGGTACGGCTTCCGGGATGCCGCGCGCCGCTTCTACGAGGGTCCTCCCGCTGCCGCCGCCCAGCTCACGCTGGAGTACGAGGACGGCTCCGTGGACACGGTCGTCACGGACGAGGAGTGGAGCTGGACGCGGGGGCCGGTGCTGTCAGCGAGCCTCTACCAGGGCGAGACCTATGACGCCCGGTCGGAGATACCCGGATGGTCGACACCGTCGTTCGACGCGTCGGCCTGGGCTCCGGTCGAGTCGATCGCGGTACCGGACGTCACGCCGACGATGCGTGCCCTGCCACCGGTCCGGGTCATCGAGCGTCTGCCGGTCGAGCGCGTCCTGACCACACCGAGCGGTAAAACGATTCTCGACTTCGGGCAGAACCTCGTCGGTCGTGTCCGCATACGGGTCCGGGGGGAGCGAGGGCACACCGTGACGCTTCGGCACGCGGAAGTGCTGGAGCACGGAGAACTCGGCACCCGGCCCCTGCGTAACGCCGCCGCCACCGACCGCTACGTGCTCAGCGGCGCGGAGGAAGAGGTGTGGGAGCCCAAGTGGACCTTTCACGGCTTCCGTTACGTCCAGGTGGACGACTGGCCGGGCCCGTTCAGCGCCGACGACGTGTCGGCCGCCGTCATCCACACCGACATGCCGAGCCGGGGCGGATTCACCACCTCGCACACACTCCTCCAGCGTTTCCACGACAACGTCGTCTGGGGCATGCGCGGCAACTTCCTCTCCGTTCCCACCGACTGCCCGCAACGCGACGAACGCCTTGGCTGGACGGGAGACATCCAGGTCTTCGCCCCGACCGCAACCTTCCTGTACGACTGCGATGCCTTCCTGCGCTCCTGGCTGGACGACGTCCTGCTGGAGCAGCGGGCCGCGGACGGGGTGGTGCCGATGGTCGTCCCAGCCGTGATTCCCCAAGTGCCGGGGCTGTTCCAGCCGGTCGCGGCCTGGGGGGACGCCATCACGGTGGTGCCGACCGTCCTCTGGGAGCGCTTTGCCGACCGGGACGTCCTCAAGCGCTGCTTCGAGGGCATGGCCGCATGGGTCGACGTGGTGCGATCCAGGACATGCGGAACTCTGTTGTGGGAGGAAGGGCTTCAGTTCGGTGACTGGCTGGACCCGGACGCGCCGCCGGAGCGCCCGGGGGACGCCAAGACCGATGCCGGCATCGTGGCCACCGCCTACTTCTTCCGTTCGACGGATCTGACGGCCAGGGCGGCTGCTCTGCTCGGCCGGGAGGCCGACGCCCGCCGTTACGCGGACCTGGCCGCACGCATCGCTGACGCCTTCCGCAGCGCGTACGTCACACCGCGCGGACGCATGATGTCCGACGCGCCGACCGCCTACGCCCTGACCATCGTCTTCGGCCTGGCCGAGGACGGTCGGCGCCAGGCGCTGGGTGACCGTCTCAAAGATCTCGTCCGCGCGGTCGGCTACCGCATCGCCACCGGCTTCGTCGGCACGCCGATCATCTGCGAGGCACTGACCGTCACCGGCCACACGTACGCGGCGTCCAGGCTGCTCACCCAGACCGAATGCCCCTCCTGGCTGTATCCCGTGACCATGGGTGCGACCACGGTCTGGGAGCGCTGGGACTCGATGCTCGACGACGGCTCGATCAACCCCGGCCAGATGACGTCGTTCAACCACTACGCCCTGGGCGCCGTGGCCGACTGGCTCCACCGACGTGTCGCCGGACTTGAGCCGCTGGAACCGGCCTACCGCGTCATCCGCATCGCCCCCACCCTGCTCGACGACCTCGACGATGCATCGGCATGGCACGAGACGCCCTACGGACGAGCCCGCGCCGGTTGGCGACGCGAGGGCGCCAGGGTGCACTTCCACGCGGAGATACCGCCGAACACGAGCGGCGTCGTGGAACTGCCCTCCGGAGCCCGCCACTCGGTCGGCAGCGGCAGCCACACGTGGACCGAGGAACACCCGCGGCCTTCTCACTCCCGGGGCGTACTGAACCTCGGCAGCAGCCTCGCCACGATCATCGACGATCAACAGGCATATCAGGCAGTGCTCGACGCGATCCGCGGCATCGACGCCTCGCGCGCCGACGCCTTCCGTCGCACCACCCGCTGGAGGCCCGGCCGAGCGCTTCGTGAACCTCTGGACAAGACACCCCTGGAGGTCCTGGCAGCAGTAGAAAAGGCCCTCGCCGCCCTGCCCGACAGCGGAGCAGGTCCGGCGCACAACATCCGCGCCAGCGACAACCGCGACTGAACCCTCGCCCCCCGGCGGCATCCGGGGGGCGATGTGCCGATGCGTGCGCGCGGGTCGACTCGCCAACTCGCCCTGGCACACAGGAAATTCACTACTTCTGCACAGGAAAGCACCGCACGCGGCTGTCCATTGCGCGAAGCTAAACGATCATTCGGGATCATCTCTCGAATCGGCGGCGATCTCATTGGATCGATTTACTTCGCCGCTCCCCATTCCTTCAGCACCAGGGATGCCCCATGCCTCGCACCCCCCACCGCGCCCCGACGGCGGGCGCAAGACGCGTGGCCCGCACAGCAGTTGCCGCGGGCCTGGCGGCGGCGCTCTCCGCAGCCGCGCCGATACCTCTCGCCTTCTCGGCGGACTCGGCCACCTCGGTCGCCGCCCCTACAGACACCGATTCCACCCTCAACTCCGCGCACAGCAAGCTGGGTTCGAGCGACGCCCGCCTCCTCGTCGACGCGAAGGCCCGTGGCGACAAGACCGTCACGATGATGATCGCTACCGCCCCCGGCCAGACCGAACGGGTCGCCGAGGCACTCGACGCGGTCAAGGGCGGTTCTGTGGGCCGCACTTACGACAAGCTCGGATACGTCCGGGCCACCGTGCCCACCTCCAGGGCGGATACGGCCGTCGCGACCGCCGCGAAGCTCTCCTCCGTGCAGGCCATCGACCTGCGGCAGAAGATCGAACCGGAACCTCCGCTGCCCGGCGTGCAGCGTATGAAGGGCGCGGTGAGCAAGTCAAGTTCGAGTACCTACCCCGGCCCGGACAAGAACACGCCGGCCGCGAACCCGTACGCCCCGACCTTCGAGACGGGCGCCGTCGACTTCGTGAAGAGGAATCCGGCGGCGGACGGTCGCGGCGTCACCATCGGCGTCCTCGACACCGGCGTGGACCTCGCCCACCCGGCGCTGCAGAAGACGACGACCGATGAGCGCAAGATCGTCGACTGGGTGACGTCGACCGACCCGGTCGTCGACGGCGATGCCACGTGGCGCCCGATGACGAACTCGGTATCCGGTCCGGCCTTTACCTATGACGGCAGGTCATGGAAGACGCCGCAGGGCTCCTACCGGATCAACGAGTTCCACGAGTCGGCCACCACGGGCAGCACCGCCGACAGCGATGTCAACCGCGACGGCGACACCACCGACGCCTGGGGCGTCCTGTACGACCCGGCGGCCGGTACGGTCACCGTCGACGTGAACGACAACGGCGACTTCACCGACGACACGCCGATGAAGCCCTACAAAGACGGCTACCAGATCGGGTACCTCGGTACCGACGACCCGTCCACCGACGTCGCCGAACGCATGCCGTTCGTCGTGGAGATCCGCAAGGACGTCCCGACGGACCCGCTGGGCGGCGACCAGGTCGGCAAGAAGGCCGACTTCGTCAACATCGGCATCGTCGTGGAAGCGCACGGCACCCATGTGGCCGGCATCGCCGCCGCGAACGGGCTGTTCGGCGGCCGTATGAACGGCGCGGCCCCCGGCGCGCAGATCGTCTCGTCGCGCGCCTGCGTCCCTGGCGACATCTGCACCAACGTCGCGATCACCGAGGGAATGATCGACCTCGTCGTCAATCGCGGCGTCGACATCGTCAACATGTCCCTCGGTGACCCGCCGATCCCCCTCAACGACGGCAACTACGCGATCGCCAGGCTGTACACACGCCTCATCGACACCTACGGCGTCCAACTCGTGCTCGCCGCGGGCAACGACGGCCCCGGCGTCAACACCATCGGCACTCCCGCCCTCGCCGACAAGGTCATCGCGGTCGGCGGGTGGTACTCCAAGGAGACCGCGGCCGCCAACTACGGCTCGGTCGTGGGGAGGAAGTTCGTGCTGTACCCCTTCTCCGCGCGCGGCCCGCGTGAGGACGGCGGATTCGCCCCGACCCTCCTCGCGCCCGCCTCCGCGGTCAGCGCCTACCCGACCTGGCTGCCGGGCTTCCAGCCGGTGCCCGGCATCAGTTGGCAGCTGCCGCCCGGCTACGGCATGATCCAGGGCACGTCGATGGCTGCCCCGCAGGTCGCGGGAGCCTCCGCACTGCTGCTGTCCGCCGCGAAGAAGCAGGGCATCGACCTGACGCCCGTGAAGCTGCGCACGGCGCTCACCTCGACCGCCGCCCGTATCGAGGGCGTGCAGGCCTACGAGGAGGGTGCCGGCCGCATCGACGTCATGGCCGCCTGGAAGGCGGTCAAGGCCGGCGCGACCGCCCATGACTACCTCGTGAAGGCCCCCGTCGACACCCTGCTCGATCAGGCGCTTCAAACACCGGGCTTCGGCACCGGCCTCTACGACCGCGAAGGCGGACTGAAGGCCGGCCAGAAGAAGACGTACGACGTCACCCTCACCCGTACGTCCGGCCCCGACGGCCCGGTCCCGCACGCGCTGCGCTTTCAGAACAACACCGGCGGCACTTTCTCGATCGTCCGCCCGCGGGTGGTCGCATTGCCGCTGAACCAGCCGGTGACGGTCAAGGTTCAGGCCGCGCCGACGTCCGTGGGCGTCAAGAGCGCGATCCTGCAGGCCGACGACCCGGCCACCGCGGGCGTCGACAAGCAGATCCTGACGACCGTCATCGTCTCCACCCCGGCCGAGCCCACCTACTCCGTATCGGGCTCGGTGCAACGCAACAGCACGCGCGCCTACTTCGTGACCGTGCCCGAGGGCGCCACCTCCCTGGAGATCACGCGCACCCAGACCGGCGACAACAGCTCCTCCTTCTCCGGCATAGACCCGTACGGCGTCCCCCGTTCCTTCGAGGACGACGTGAACCCGGCGCCGGACGTGATCGAGTACCCAAACCCGGCCCCTGGCGTCTGGGAGATCGTGACCCGGGGCCCTTACAACGCGAAACTCCTCGACAACTCCTACGACCTCGGCGTCACCGTCCACGGTGCGTCCGTCGGCCGTGTACGACTGGCGGACACGCACGGAGCGACCGTGGGCGTCGGCATTCCGACGATCGGCGGGGCCGCGTCCTAGGCAGTACCTCTCAGGTGACCGGTGCGGGTGTCCGACACATGGGACACCCGCACTTCTGCGGACGGTTGTTGACTGTCGTCCAGGACCACCCACCCCTTGGTCGACTTGACCGAGATCTCCACTGCCTCCGAATGGTGCTTGATGGAACGGCCGACGGCACTCCTTTTGCCACGTCGGTGAGGACGGTTTCGATGCCCGGCGATACGGTCGAGATGCTGCCCGAGAAGACGGCGAAGACCTTCGTGGTGGGACACCGCTACTCCGCTCCTCCGGAAAGCTAATCGCCCGGGACCGCTTCCCCTATGAAGACCGGAGACCGCGCTTGCGTTGGACGATGGCGATGTTGAAGTCGAAGGTGTCCAGAACTCCCGCGAGGGTGAAGTACAGGGACACGTACATCTCCACCCCGCGTGCTGTGCGGATATCTCCGAGGTCAAGAATCGCGTCCGGCTGCCAGCCGAACTCCGTCAGCAGCGTGCTGACGGTGCGCTTGGCCTCCGGGTCATTTCCAGAAACGAAGACGCTGTGCTGCCCGGGTACGCGGGCGGGATCGACCATGACGTCGACGTGGACGGTGTTGAGCGTCTTGACCACCCGGGCGTCCGGAAAGGCTCGTTGAATCCGCTCGCCGAGGCTGTCGGTGTTGGCCACGACCAGCGACCGCTGCTGTCCTGGTACTCCGTCGAGGGGCAAGGCGAGGTCGATCAGAGGCTTACCGGCGAGGTTCTCCGCGCCCACCGCGTCGAGCGCGCTCAGTGTGGCCACTCCAGAGGTGGCGTTGATGATGAGCTCACCGTGCGCACCGGCCGCGGCAAGGGGAGCCAGTGCGATGGCGGGGTGCTCGCGCTGCCACGCGCTGTAGGGCTGCATCCCGGCCCTGTTTTCCTGCGTCCTGCTGAGCGTTTCGTCCACGTCGCGAGTTCCGACGACGACGTCGTGGCCAAGGCCGGCCAGCCGACTCGCGAAGGACCGCCCGACCTTTCCGGTGCCGATGACCGTGATCTTCATGATGCGGCTTTCAGGGGTGATGACTGGTGCGGGCTCCATGGGTCCGCGGGCTCCAGGGAGCCGATGGCTTGGCGATGCAGATCGAGTCGGCCCTCACGGAGTCACCAGCACCTTGAGGGCGGTGCGGTCATTCATCGCTTGGTAGCCGTCGGCAATCTGGTCGAGGTTGACGGTGCGGTCGAAGACACGGCCGGGGTTGACGGTGCCGTCCAATACGGCAGGCAGTAGTTCCTCGATGTAGGCCCGCACGGGGGCGGGGCCGCCGTTGAGGGTGATGTTACGGCCGAAGAGGCTGGTGAAGCCGGTGGGCGCCTCGTCGTACTGCGGGACACCGACGCGGCTGATGACGCCGCCGGGACGAACCACGCCGGTGGCCTGGTCGTAGGCGTTGTAGCCGACGGCTTCAAGGACCTTGTGCGTGCCGTGTCCGCCGGTCAGTTCGCGGACCTTGGCGATGCCTTCCTCGCCTCGTTCAGCGACGACGTCCGTGGCGCCGAACTCGCGGCCCAGGTCGGTGCGGCTGGTGTGACGGCCCATGAGGATGATCCGCTCGGCTCCGAGCTGCTTGGCGGACAGGACGGCGAGCAGGCCGACCGCCCCGTCGCCGATGACGGTGACCGTGTCGCCCGCAGTGACGCGGGCCTGCTTCGCGGCGTGGTAGCCGGTGCCGTAGACGTCAGCGAGGGTGAGCAGGGAGGGCAGGAGGTCGGAGTCCTCTTCGACAGGGAGCTTGACCAGGGTCCCGTCGGCGTGGGGGACGAGGACTGCTTCGGCCTGGGCGGTGGAGAAGAACCCGCCGTGGGGGCAGGCGGTCTGGACACCGTCGCGGCAGATGGGGCAGGTGTTGTCCTGGTAGGAGAAGGAGGCGACGACCAGGTCCCCGTTGGATAGGGCCCGGACGTCGGCGCCGACCTCCTCGACGACGCCGAGGAACTCGTGTCCCATGGTCGTGCTGCGGTCCGAGGCCGGGAGGTCGTGATAGGGGTGCAGGTCACTGCCGCACACGCAGGTACGCACGACGCGCACGAGTGCGTCGGTGGGCTTCTGGATGCTGGGGTCGGGGACGTTCTCGACGCGGACGTCGCCGGCGCTGTACATGAGGGTTGCGCGCATCAGGGTTCCTTCAGGCTGTGTGCTCTGTGCCAATCAGGCGTGATTGAGCGTGAGATCGGGTGGTGCGTTACCGGTCGGCGCGCAGGACGATCTTGCCCTGGGTGTGGCCGGCTTCGAGGATTCGGTGGGCGTCGGCGGCGGCGGTCAGGTCGAAGACCGTGGTGCCTGGCCGTACTCGGCGTCGGTAACGTGGTCGCCCCAGAACGCGACCTGACCTTGGTCGTCGGCTTCCTGCATGGCGACATGGGCCATGAAGCGGTCGGCTGTGGCACCGTGCCAGTGCTCCTCGCCGGGCTCGATGTAGACGACGTCGCCAGGGCGGATCTCCCGGATCTCACCACCGCGGCTGGCGACGTAACCGATGCCGTCGGTGACATAGAGCGTCTGACCCTTGGGATGGCTGTGCCACGCCGTGCGGGCGCCGGGGGTGAACCGGACGTGCGCGCAACCGATGGCCGACTGCTCGTCAGGGTTGCGTACGCCTTCGATGTAGACGTCGCCGGTAAACCATTCCTGGGGTCCCTGGGCGGTTCGGCCGCCGCTCTTGGTGAACTTCACGGTGTTCCTCCTTCGATGTGGTGCGGGTGCTCTGCGGTAGGGCTGCGCAAACGAGCAGTGCTGCGTGATGAGTGCTACGCGGTGCGGTGTCCGAGCGCACCGCGCCAACCGATGATCCACAGTCGCCGGCTACCGGGGCCGTCATCGACCCCGTTCGTGCGGTAGCACACCGAAACCACCGGGACCCGCTCGATCGGTGGCAGCGACCATGGCCGGCCCCGCAAGGTGCCGTTGCTGCCCCGATCCCGCACCATCTCGGGTGTCCGAATCCTCACGAGCGGTGAGGAGAGCACCATGTGCGAGCACAGGCGCCTGCGTCAGTGTTCCCGCGTTGTCCGGTCGGGCGCGGGTTGGGTTGCTGTCATGTCGAGGAGGAGCATGGCGTCGTGGTCGGGGGTGCCGGGTTCGGCGGTGTAGACGCCGAGGCGCTGTCCGGGGGTGCCTTCGAGGTGCATGGCCTGGAAGCCGAGGGTGATGTCGCCGACCTGGGGGTGGTGGAAGCTCTTGGTGGCGTACTTGCGGCCCTTGACCTCGTAGCGTTCCCACAGTCCGGCGAAGTCGGGGCTTTTGAGGACGAGTTCGCCGACCAGTGCGGCCAGGTCGGGGGCGTCGGGGTCGGTTCCGGCCAGGGCGCGCAGGCGGGCGACGCAGCCGCGGATCTGGTTGTCCCAGTCGGTGAAGACGGTGCGGGCGGCGGGGTGGAGGAACAGGTAGCGGGCGAGGTTGCGCTGCTTGACGGGCCAGTCGTCGATGCCCGCGTACAGGGCGAGGCCGCCGGGGTTCCAGGCGAGCAGGTCCAGGCTGCGGGAGACGACATAGGCGGGGTTGGGCCGCATGGTCTCCAGGAGGAGCTTGATGTGCGGGCGGACCGTGCGCGGTGGGGCGGGGGGTGGTTCGGGGGCGTAGCGGGCGGCGCGGGCGGCCAGCTCGCGCAGGTGCTGGTGTTCGTCGTCACCGAGGTGGAGGGCGCGGGCGAGGGCATCGACGACTTCGGGGCTGGGACGGGTTTCCTTGCCGCGTTCCAGGCGGGCGTAGTAGTCGATGCTGACACCGGCGAGGGTGGCGAGTTCTTCGCGGCGCAGGCCCGGGGTGCGGCGGGTGCCGGAGCCGGGGGTGAGCCCGGCGGATTCGGGGCTGGTCTGGGTGCGCCGGGCGCGCAGGAAGCGGCCTAGTTCGGAGCCGGTGCTCTGCTCGGGTGCCATATCCCGAGTGTTACACCGCTGCCACCTGCGCGGCAGTGCGTAGGGGGGACGTGTCACACCCTGGCTGGCCACTCAGTGGCGCAGCTCGGCCTTCCTGTGGATCGCGATGAAGAGCACGGTGGACGACATCCCCGATGTGATCCCCAAGGGCGTCGACGAGTCGCGGACCCGGAGAACGTGGACGTCCTCGACTTCTCGCACATCCCTGCGGAGGCCGACTCGGTCAGCGCCCTGGACACCGGGGTACGCGGGGGGCTCGACCCGCAGTCGATCACCCTCGACTCCTTGTCCTGAATCACCCCGCTGAGCACTACGGAAAGGGCCCCGCGATGAAGCACATCAAGCTGCGTGATCTGGACGTCTCCCGTATCGGACTGGGCGCGATGGGCATGTCTCACGGTCTGACCGGCGCCGGAAGTGATGACGCAGAATCGATCCGTGCCATCCACAAGGCCCTCGATCTCGGCGTCACGCTCATCGACACCGCCGAGATCTACGGCCCGTACACCAACGAAGAGCTCGTCGGTCGCGCCCTGAAAGGCCGCCGGGAGCAGGCGGTGCTGGCGACGAAGTTCGGCCTGATTGCCCACGGCGGAGCGGGGGCCTGGCACCTGGACTCCAGCCCCGCCAACATCCGCACTGCGGTCGAAGGCTCCCTCAGGCGGCTCGGCACCGACCACATCGACCTGTACTACCAGCACCGCGTCGACCCGAACGTGCCGATCGAGGAGACCGCCGGCGCGGTCAAGGAACTCATCGAGCAGGGCAAGGTAGGGCACTTCGGCCTCTCCGAGGCAGGGCCGGACACCATCCGCCGCGCCCACGCCGTCCAGCCCGTCACCGCCGTGCAGTCCGAGTACTCGCTGTGGACCCGTGGCATCGAGGAGCGCATCCTGCCCGTGCTGCGCGAACTCGGCATCGGGCTGGTGCCCTTTGCCTCGCTCGGCCACGGCTTCCTCACCGGCACGGTCCGCGACGAGAACGCCTTCGAGGACGGCGACTTCCGCAAGGGCAACCCCCGCTTCACCGGCGAGAACTTCCAGCGCAACCTGGCGCTGGCCGAAGAGGTCCAGGCCATCGCCGCCGACGCCGGCGCCACCGCTGCTCAGGTCGCCCTCGCCTGGCTGCTGGCGCAGGGTGACGACATCGCCCCCATCCCCGGCACCAAGCGTGTCACCCGTGTCGTGGAGAACACCAGCGCCGACCAGCTCACCCTGACCGGCGAGCAGTTGAACAAGCTCTCCAGCTTGCCTCCGGCGCTTGGCGACACCCACACCGAAGCGGGGAAGGCAATGCTCGAACGCTGACCAGCCCGCGCCGGGTACACCACCCCTCTTCTTCCGCACCACCGCTAAGTCAGGAGCACCCCGCCATGCGTGCAGCAGTGATGTACGGAGCCGGAGACGTCCGCATCGAGGACCGTCCCGACCCCGAGATCGTCAATCCCACCGACGCGATCGTGCGCACCGTCGCCTCGTGCGTGTGCGGCAGCGACCTGTGGCCCTACAAGTCCATGCCCGCCACCGACACCGGCCGCCCGATGGGGCATGAATTCCTCGGCGTCGTCGAGGAGGTCGGATCCGACGTCACCCACGTCAAGGCAGGCGACCTCGTGGTCACCCCGTTCACGTACTGCGACAACACCTGCGACTACTGCACCAAGGGCCTGCAGTCGTCCTGCCGCCACGGCGGCCGGTACGGCTACGACGGCGTGGACGGCGGTCAGGGCGAAGCCGTCCGGGTGCCGCAGGCCGACGGCACCCTCGTCAAGCTCCCCGTCGAGCCGGACTCCGAGCTGCTGCCCTCCCTGCTGGCCCTCTCCGACGTGATGGGCACCGGCCACCATGGCGCCGTCACCGCAGGCGTCCGGCCCGGGGACTCCGTGCTGGTCATCGGGGACGGCGCGGTCGGTCTGTGCGCGGTCATCGCCGCCAAGCGGCTCGGCGCCGAGCAGATCATCCTGATGGGTCGGCACGCCGACCGCACCGACCTGGGCCGCGAGTTCGGCGCCACCGACGTCGTCGCCGAACGCGGCGACGACGGCATCGCCCGCGTCCGCGATCTGACCGGTGGCGGCGGCGTCGACCGCGTCGTGGAAGCCGTCGGCACCCGCCAGACCCTGGACACCGCGTTCGGCGCGATCACCGACGGCGGCACCATCAGCCGCCTCGGCGTCCCCCAGTACGAGGAAGGCCCCATCGGCGCCAGCATGATCATGCGGAACGTCACCCTGACCGGCGGTGTCTCCCCGGCGCGTGCCTACATCGAGGAACTGATGCCCGACGTCCTGTCCGGCGCCATCCAGCCGGGCCGCGTCTTCGACCAGACCATCGCCCTCGATGAGGTGCCGCAGGCGTACCAGGACATGACCGACCGCCGCGTCCTCAAGCCCCTCATCCGCTTCTGACCGCCCACCCGCGGCGTGGGCCGACCCGTCCGGCCCGCGCCGCCGCGCCGTCCATCGGAGGAAACCGTGTACCAGAGCAGCCCCGAGACCGGCCCGGTCGCCGCGGGCACGCGGTTCGCCTTCGACGCGATCGGCACCCACTGGACCATCGACACCACCCGCCCCCTCACCGCCGGACTGCGCCGCCAGATGCTCGCACGGATCGACGCCTACGATCGCACCTGGTCACGGTTCCGCCCAGACTCCCTGATCCGCCGCATCGCCACCGCCCCCCACGGCGGCACCTACACCTTCCCCGACCACGCCACCACTCTGTTCGACCTCTATGACCGTCTCGGCGAGCTCACCGACGGGGCAGTGGACCCGCTGGTCGGCCGCGACCTCGAACTCCTCGGCTACGACGCCCACTACACCCTCACTCCCGCCTCCCAAACCGAGCGGGCCGCCCACCAGCGGCGCACCTGGGCCCACGACATCACCCGCCACGGCGCCACCACGCTCACCACCCAGGGCCCGGTCCTCATCGACACCGGCGCAGTGGGCAAGGGCCACCTCATCGACCTGATCTCCGCCCAGCTCACCCGCGCCGGACACCGCGAGCACCTGATCGACGCGGGCGGTGACCTGCGCCACCACGGCCCCCGCACGCTGCGCATCGGACTGGAGCACCCCGACGACCCCACCCGCGTACTCGGCATCGCCCGCTTGAAGGACAAGGCGCTGGCGGCCTCCGCCACCAACCGCCGCGCCTGGGGCAACGGCCTGCACCACGTCCTCGACGCCCGCACCGGCGCCCCCACCCGGCACGTACGCGCCACCTGGGCCGTCGCCGACAACGCCGCCACCGCCGACGCCCTGGCCACCGCCCTGTTCTTCACCACCCCCCAACACCTCGCCGGTGTCTACAAGTTCACCGCCGTACGCCTGCACACCAACGGCCGCCTCGCCCCATCACCGGGCTTCGACGGCGAGCTGTTCACCTGACCGACGCGTCCACCGACACCAGGAAGGGGGAGCGGCATGCCCGCCCTCGCCCGCCCGATCACTGCCGCCCTCGGCTTCGCCCTGGCCTGCACCCTCGCCGGCTGCACCAGCAGTCAGTCCGGCCGCGACACCCGGGCCACCCCACCCACCTCGACTGCGGCGACCACCATGAAATACACCGACGGCGACTACCAAGCCACCGGCTGGTACGGAGGCCAGCCCTCCCGAATCACCGTCAACGTCACCCTCGACGAAGACACCATCACCCGCGTCCGCGTCACCACCCACGCCACCGATCCCACCTCCCTCGACTACCAGAAACGCTTCGCCAAAGCCGTCCCCGGCATCGTCACCGGCAAGAAGATCGACGACATCGAACTCGACCGCGTCGCCGGATCCAGCAGCACCCCCGACGGCTTCAACGACGCCCTCGACCGCATCAAATCCGAAGCCCGCTCGTGACGCGGACCGGTACGCCGATATCACCGACGGAGCCGAGCTCGGGGACGTCCTGCCCCGGAGAGGACCCGGCTCGGCTCATCATCGGGTGCTCGACGTCACGGGTGGAGGATCAGCTTGCCGCGTGCGTGGCCGGCTTCGCTCAGGTCCTGGGCCTTGGCGGCGTCGGTGAGGGGAAGACTCCGGTCGATACGAACGCGCAGTCGGCCGTCGGCGACGAGGCGGGCGTAGTCGGCGAGCGCCGGCCCGAACGGGCGGCCGGTGCCGGCGGCGAAGGTGACGCCCAGTTCGGCGGCTCGCATGTCGGCGATGGTGACGATGCGGTCGGTGGTGGCGCCGCGCAGCTCGATCGAGGCTTCCAGGGCGTCGTGCCCCGCCGCGTCGAACACGGCGTCGATGCCCTGCGGAGCGGCGGCACGAACCCGTTCGGCGAGACCGTCGCCGTAAACGATGGGGACGGCGCCGAGGGAGCGAAGGTAGTCGTGGTTGGCCTCGGACGCGGTACCGATGACGGTGGCGCCGCGGGCCACGGCGAGCTGGACGCCGACGGAGCCGACAACGCCGGCGGCCCCGTGGATCAGCAGCGTCTCACCGTCGGTGACCTTGAGGAGGTCCAGTACGCGGTCGGAGGTCTCGGTGGCGGTGGGCAGTGCGGCGGCCGACTGCCAGTCGAGGCCGGCCGGCTTGGGGGCGACGTCTGTGGCCAGGGCGTACTCGGCGTAGCAGCCGGTCACCGTGAATCCCAGTACCTCGTCGCCCACCGCGATGCCGATGACACCCTCGCCGACCTCGTCGACGATGCCGGCCGCTTCCATGCCCGGGATGGCGGGGAAGGCCACGGGGTGTAGCTGCTGCAGCCACCCGCGGCGGATCTTGTGGTCGATGCCGTTGACGCCGACAGCCATGACCTTCAGCCGGACCTGTCCGGGGCCGGCGTGCGGCTCTTCGACATCCGCGAGCCGCAGCACCTCGGAACCGCCGTACTCCTCGTAGACGACCGCCTGCATGTCTGTCACTTCCCGTCATATGAGTACGCCGCCGTTGGGGGCGGATCATGGACAACGCCTCCATCCTCGGTGAGGAGGGCTGCGCTCTCGCTGTTCTTTCGTACGGTTCTGGCCGACCGAAAGGACAGCGGGGCTGCTGCGGGGGCTGGCTAGGCTGGTGGTCATGGACCTGATGGCCGCCTTCGAGGTGATCCGGGCGCCGCTGAGCGAGGCCCTGCCGCGCTTGTCCGCCGCCCTGGCCGTGCCTGTCCCTCACCGCGCTCTGGCGGACCTGTCGGCCAACTGCCCGTACGCGCCGTTCCAGGTCTACGGAGACTCCACGGGCGAGGCCGGCTCCGTCATCACCACGGCCGAGGTGGCCGCGCTGCGGCCCTTGGTGGCGGCCGGAGGGAGCTGGCAGGGACGGGCGCGGCTGGCGGGCGCCGACGCGTCGCTGCTGGTCCTGGCCAGCGGCGTCATCGAGCCCGCAGCTTTGTTGGTCCTCGTACGGGATGAGGACACCCCCTTGTCGGAGGAGCGGCTGGCGGACGCTCAGACACTGTGGGATCTGCTGACCGCACACCGGGAAGGGCTGCGGGCCGAGCCGATCCCCGGGACGTTGGCCGTCTCGCGTGCCGCGGCAGCCGCACGCGCCGTCGCCCTCTCCGAACTCGGCGACGCGCACAGAGCCGCGCTGACCGCCCTGCTCGGCGTTCTACGCGACCGCGACCTCGACGACGCCGGCGCCCGGACCCGCGCCGTCGACCTCGCCGTCACTGCCCTGGCCGAAGTGCGTTCGCAGGCGGAGCTCGACCAGACGCTGGCGGAGGAGCGGGCCCAGGATGCCTTCGTGCGGCTCGCCGACTCGCTGCGCCGGATCCTGCGTGGCCGTGACGTGCGGCTGGACCTCGGCCCGCCCGGCGCGGAGGAGGGCGCGGACCGGTTGCTGCCCGGCGACGTCGCCGACACGGCGTTGGCGGCGGTACGGGCCACCGTGCACGCCTCGCTGGAGGACCAGGGGACCGGGCCGGACGGCCGTCGGGCGAGCCGGATCCACGTCGGCTGGAAGGCGGGCGCGGCCGATCTGCGGGTCACCGTACGGGACGACGGGCCCGGCACCCTGGCCCGGAGCTCCCTCGACGCCCGCCGGATCGTCGAGCGGCTGACGCCTCTCGGCGGACGGTTCGAGGTCGACGCGGTACCGGATTGGGGCACGACGGTGACCATCCACATCCCCCTCACACCACCCGACACACCGCGCCACGACCCGCTGACCGGACTGGGCGCACGGGAGCTGCAGGTGCTGCGCCGACTCGCCCGCGGGCGACGCAACCGGGACATCGCCCAGGAACTGCACATCAGCGAGTCGACAGTGAAGTTCCACATCGCGAAGATCTTCGACAAGCTGGGCGTCAGCTCCCGCGGCGAGGCAGCTGCACTCGCCCATGAATGGGGCGCGGCATAACCGACGGGCCCTGAACAGCGCGATGGCGTTCTCACGAGCGGGTGCCGGAAGCCGGCATCAAGTAGCCCGAAACCATGAAGGCGCAGACCTGCCTATCTCACGGTCGCTTCGTAAGCAGCTGTTGACGTACCGAACCTGGGGACGGCGTCTTCGCTGGTCAGAAATAGGGTCGCTGGTTCCGTGGGAGTGGTGGCCTGTTGGGTCGCCGTTCCCCGGGGAGGTCGCGGATGCCGTCAGTCGTCGGGCTGCTGGAACAGCACGAGTTCACCGCTCGTCGTCGAGTCGACGAACTGCGCGAGGAGGCCGACCGCTTCCAGGCCGAACTGGCCGCGGCCGAGCAGGAATGGCAGGAGGGGGCGATCGCCCGCAGACGGGTCGATACGGTGCTGGCCCCGGACGGCGACACCACCGCCGACACGGAGGTCACCCCGGATCCGCGGGATGCGGACGGACAGCCGGCGCCCCGGGACGCGGCGAAGCCGAAGTCGCAGGTGCCGGTGTGGCGTGAAGGGCTGGCCTGGTCGGTGCTGTCGGTGGACTACCAGCGCATCCTGAAGGCGCTCGCGGACCGGTACCGGCTCCATCAAGGCGCGTTGAGCTGCCAGGAAATGGCTGCAGGGTTCGGTATGGACGTCGTGCCGGCGCGGGTGGAGGCACTGCGGTCGAAGGCGAAACGCCTGGTCGCGCGCGGCCGACTGGCCGAGTCCACGCCGGGCCGGTTCACGCTCGCGCAGGGCGTGACCGGGCCAGGCGACGGGTCATGAGCAGAACCATCGACTTGCCTGCTCACAGCAAGATCGTCTACTGCCAGTAGGCGGGCCGCACGTACTTGGTCCCCGTAGCAGGATCACGTACCACAGGGGACGGCTGGGACTGCCGCAGCTTGGTCTCGCTGATCGTGAAAGCGGAGGGGAGCAATGCCCGACGGCGACGGTCGACCGGCTCGGCGAGGCGGCCTGCCACGACCGCCGTGGCCGCAGCCGCCGGCATCCGCCTGAACGGCGTCGGCACACCAGCAGGGAGAACCACTCGTGTGGAGCTGCCATGCGCGTGTGCCGGCGCCGTTCACTTCTGCGCGGCTACGCGGTATCGGTCGTCATGGGGCGCGTGTCACGGGCGGTGAAAACGTAAGTACCGGACCGGACGCTGAACACCGCCCGATCCCCGTCCACGCGCTCGAACTTCGCCCCGCCGGCGACTGTTTGGGGCCGGCCGCCCCCGGTCGGCACGCGGACCTCGGCCGTGGTGTTCGGCGGCACCTCGACCTTGAGGCGGAAGGTGCCGTTCCTGCGGGTCCACTCGGTGGCGACCTTGCCCTGGGGCGTCTGGTAGCTGCCTTCCACGTGGGTGAGGTCGCCGACCACGCGCGGGTCGATGACCAGCTTGCGGTAGCCGACGGAGCCCCGCGCCTGCCGGATGCCCGCCAGGCCGCTGTGGAACCACTCCTCGATCTGCAGCAGGATCATGTGGTTCTTCGAAGCGCGGATGTCCCAGTGCTCGGGGATGGTGGTGAGGCCGCCAGGGTTCGCCGTGGTCGGCGCCATGAAGAACCCGTAGCTCGGCCGGGTGTCTTCCTGGAGCACGTCCCACAGCACGTCGTCACGGCCACTGTCCATCAGCGCCCGGACGATCGGTGCGAGTCCGATGGTGCCGCCGCTGAAGTGCGGTCCACCGCCGAACGGCTGGTACCCCTTGACCAGTTCGACCAGTGCGTCGAGGACCCGCTCACGCTCGCCCTCGGGTACCAGTTCCTCGACGAGCGCGAGCGCCTGCGCGGCCTGCGTCGCACCGGCGGTGCCCTGATCGCCCTCGCTGGTGTAGCGGCCCAGCGAGCGGTTGTAGAA
Organism: Streptomyces deserti; assembly: GCF_054782695.1. Lineage (NCBI taxonomy): Bacteria > Bacillati > Actinomycetota > Actinomycetes > Kitasatosporales > Streptomycetaceae > Streptomyces > Streptomyces deserti. Next base: position 30,119 of record NZ_BAAGRZ010000032.1, on the reverse strand, counting down.
GGCGTCGTTGAAGGCCTGTTTGATGTCGGAGGCGAGGTTGCGATACTCGTTCGCGTCGCTGTCGCGTCCGATCAACTCGGCCATCCTCGCCATGCGGTCGGCGATCTGGTAGTACGCCCAGGTGCCGGTGATGCGGCCGGAGGTGTTCTCGGCCGCGATCCAGTCGGCAAGGGCGGCGTCGACGATGTAGGCGTTCGCGCCCGTACCGGCCTTGCGGGTCCGGATGTAGTTCAGGAACGCCTGCATCTGCGGGTAGTAGCGGGCCATCGTCTGCGTGTCGCCGTACGTCTCGTACAGCAGCCACGGCGTCAGGATGATGCCGTCGCCCCAGTTGATCTCGTCGCCGAACCGGCCGGTGTAACCCCAGTCGTACACGGGGGCTTTGAGCGCGACGTTGCCGATGTTGTCCCCGGCCTTGGACTGCCCCTCCGCGAGGTGGCGCTGCATCGTGCGCAGGTAGGCGTCGTAGCCGAAGCTGCGGTGCAGGGATGCGAAGGGCTGCAGGTAGTCCGCGGGGTACGCCAGCTTCTCGCGGCCCGGGCAGTCCGTGAACGTGGACATCATGTTGCTCATGATCGAGTACCGGGCCATGAGGTGGATCCTGTTGATCCGGTCGTTGTCGGTCCGCACGTCGCCCGTCACCGGGACGTCCGCGTGCAGCAGGAGGCCGGTGACGGTGTCCCCGGTGGGTGTGTAGCCCGGCGGCAGGCCGGTCACCTGGACCCATTGCATGCCGAAGTAGTGGAATTGTGGGTGCCACGTCTCGCCATCCGGGTCGCCGTACGTCGTGTAGGTGGCGAAGAGGTCGGTGCCGCGGGCGGCGCCGCCGCCCATGAGGGACGCCTGGTGGACGGTGCCGTCGGCGTTGAGGGACTCGGCGGGCCGCATCGTGATCGTCGTGCCCGCGGGCACGGTGCCGTCGAGCCTGAGCAGGGGCCAGCCGGCGAAGTTCTGGCCGAAGTCGAAGACCCAGACGTCCGGTTGGGGCTGGGTCACGCTGACGGGCCTGAGCTTGTCGACGATCTTCACCGGTTCGCCCACCCGCCAGACGAGGTCGGTGGTCAGGTTGGGGGGTGGGGTGATGCCGGCGCGCACCCAGCCGACGGGGGTGCCGTCGCGGCGCTTGGCGCTCTCGCCGAGGTCGGCTCCGGGCGCGGTCCAGGCGGGCTGTTCGCGGCGGGCGTCGTAGTCGGAGCCCGAGTACCAGTTGGCGAGGGTCGTCGGGCCGAGCGCCGCCTTCCACGAGCGGTCGCTGACGATGGTCTGTGTCGTGCCGTCCGCCTTGGTCAGCTCCAGGCGGGCGATCAGACGGGGAGTGACGGCGGCCCCCGCGCTCGGGTCGGTACTGGCGAGTGAGTTGCCGGAGCCGGTGACGCTCGCGCCGGTGGCGTGGGCCGCCTTGAGGGGCGGCTCGAAGGTGATGCCGGTGCCGTCGGCGCCTGCGGTGCCGATGGCGGTGATGGTGCGGGACTCCAGCCGCTCGCCGCCGTCGCCGGTGTCGATGTTGATGGTGCCGCCGAGGTGGTAGCCGGTCACACTGCTCACCTTGACGTCGGTGGCACCGGCCGGTGCCACGGCGGCCAGGGTGCCGCTTCCCTTGGACTGGCTCTGCCACCAGCTGTACGGAGCGGTGCGGCCGGTCGCGGGGTTGGTGACGGAGCGGGTGACCAGCGCGGTGCCGTGGCCGAGTTCGACGCCCAGGGTGTTGGCGCCGGGGCGGACGAGACGGGTCACGTCGTAGGCGCGGTACTCCGTGGAGAGCTGGTAGTTGGAGTTGCCGGGTGCCAGCACCTCGTCCGTGACCGCGCGGCCGTTGAGCCGGACGTGATGCAAGCCGATGCCGGACACGTACAGCCGTGCCTTGGTGACCTTCGTGCCGTGCCGCCCGTCGACCTCGAAGGCGCGCGCGAGGATCGGCAGGGGCTGGTCGAGGGTGCGGCCGGGGTACTCGATCCACTCGGCGTCACCCCAGTCGGAGCGCTTGAGCAGACCCATCTCCCAGACCGCCGGGCGGCTCCACGGTGTCGCCTCGCCGTCGGTTCCCCAGACCCGGACCTGCCAGGTGACCCACTCTCGGGAGTCCAGCGGCGGGCCGCCCCAGGCGATGTCGTTCTGGGCGTCCGAGCGGACCTTGCCCGAGTCCCACAGGTACCGGCCCTCGCGCAGCTCCCGCTCACCGCGCGCGGCGCGGATCTGGTACGCGGCCTGCGTCCAACCGGTGCCCACACCCACCGTCCGCCAGCCGAGCCTGGGAGCAGCGTCGTCGACACCGAGCAGGGTGCCCGTACGACCGTCAACCGAAAGGCCGGTGACTTTCCACCCGTGAGCTTCGCCGGCCTCGGCGGGCGAGGCCATGGTGATCGGCAGAGCCCCCACCCCTGACGCCACCACGCCTCCGACGACCTGTCTACGGCTCAGTGTGCCGCCCTGATCCATGGACATGCGAACTCCTTCGAATCGACTGGTCACGAGCCGGCCTTGTAGTCGGTGTCCATCTCGGCGAGGAGCTTCTTGGGCGTGGACTGGCCGCTGAAGATCTCCTGGAGGCCGCTGATCATGGTCTGCTGCACCTTGGCGTTGGGCCACAGCTGGTCCATGAACGGCACGGTGCGGTCCTGCTCGATGAACTGCGACAGCTCGGTCAGCGTCGGGTCGACCTGATACCCCGTGTCCGGGAGGGAGGGCAGGCTGCCCTGCTTCTTGTTGAACACGTTCATACCCTCGGGCGACATCACAAAGTTCACGAACTTCAGGGCCAGTTCCTCGTTCTTGGCCTTGGCGTTGACGCCGTAGCCGGCGCCCGCGGCGGCGGGTATGAGGGTCTCGGCGGGGTTGTCGGTGGCCGGGAGCGCCTTGAGCGTGAAGGTGCCCTGGGAGTTCTTCTGCTTGAGGAGGGCGATCACCCAGTTGCCCTGGATGATGCCGAGCGTCTTGCCGGAGGCGGCGAGTTGCTGGCTGGCCTCGTAGTTGGTGCCCAGGGGGTTCTTCTGGAAGCAGCCGGTCTTCTCCATCATCAGGTACTTGTCCAGCGCGGTGGTCCAGGGCGACTTGGCGAAGGTGGCCCGGTCGGCCTGCATCTTCTTGTCGAAGTCGCGGTCCGGGCCGTAGACGGTCGTGGCGACCAGCGCGTACTGCACGAGCTGGGTCACCCAGTTGTCCTGGTTGCCCAGCGCGAAGGCGGGAGTTCCCTTGGCCTTGGCGTCCCGGCAGAAGGCAAGCAGCTTCGTCCATGTGTCCGGCGGGGTGAGTCCGGCCTTGGCCATAGCCTGCTCGTTGTAGACCGCGCCGATGCCGTTCTGCCCGAAGACCGCGTTGTAGGTCTTCCCCTCGTACTGCGCCACACTCTTGATCGCATCGGGCATCTTGGCGGCCCATGGCTGGTCCGACAGGTCACGCAGGTAGCCCGGTTTGGCCAGGACGTAGGTGGCGCCGGGGTTGCCGTTGCCCGGCCAGACCGACATCACATCCGGTGCCGTTCCGGAGGACAGTTGGGTGCGGATCTGCTGCTGGTACTGGTCGGCGCCGCTGGTGGTGTAGCGGACCTTGACGCCCGGGTTGGCCTTTTCGAAGGCCTTGACGACGTCCTCGACGGAGCCCTGGTCGATGGAGGCGAGGGTCAGGGTCTTCGAGCCCCCGCCGCCGGAGCCGGCCTTCGTGCCGCCGCTGCAAGCGGCCAGGAGGGCGGCGGCCGTGACCGCCGCGGCCAGCGCCATGGGTGTGCGTGTGTTCATGATGACTCCCTTGAGGAGACGGCGGGGCTCGGTGATCTGTGGGGGTGGAGGCGGGGGTGGGCGTCGGGTGTCATCCCTTCAGCCCTCCCGCGAAACCGCTGATGATGCTGCGCTGCAGCAGGAAGTAGACGATCAGGACGGGGAGGATGCTGATCACCAGTGCGGCGAAGATGAGGTTCCAGTCGGTGACGTACTGACCGACGAAGCCGGCGATCGCGACGGGCATGGTCTGCTGGGCGCTGCCGCTGAGGTACAGCAGCGGGGTGAAGAAGTCGTTCCACACGGCGACCGCGTTGAGCACCAGGGCCGTGACGGTGATCGGTTTGAGCATGGGCAGGACGACGTACCGGAAGCCCTGGAGTGGCGTGCACCCGTCGATCAGGGCAGCGTCCTCGAAGTCGCGGGGCAGGGCGCGCAGGAAACCGACGTAGAGGAAGACGGTGAACGGCACCTGCAGGCCGGAGTAGAAGAGGACCAGCGCCCAGGGGCTGCCCAGCAGGCCGAGGTCGCGCATAGTCTGGTACAGCGGCAGAGAAGCGAGCTGGAAGGGAAGCACCAGGCCGAGGAGCACGAGCAGGTACGTCGCCCGGGACCAGCGGGCCGTGATACGGGCCAGCGGATACGCCGCGAGGGACGAGACGGCCAGCACGATGACGACGCTGCACACGGTCACCAGCACGCTGTTGGCGAGCGCCCCGCCGAGCGAGCCCTGTTGCCAGGCCTGGGTGAAGTTGTCCAGGGTCGGGGACGTGGTCGGGCTGATGGGCGAGGAGGTGTCGGAGGTGGGGCGTACGGCGAGGTTGACCAGGACGTAGACCGGGAAGCCGACGAACAGGGCGGCGGCGACCATCGCGAGTTCCAGCGCGAGGGTGCGGGGGCGGTAACGAGTCATGACGCGGCCCTCTCGTTCCGGGACAGGAAGAAGTACTGACCAGTGGAGGCGACCGCCACGATGATCGTGAGGACCACCGCGAGGGCGATGCTGTAGCCGAACTCGCCCAGCGTGAAAGCGTCCTTGTAGATCAGGGTCGAGATGGTGTCGGTCGCGTGCCCCGGCCCGCCGCCCGTCAACGCGTAGACCTGGTCGAAGAGTTTGATGCCGCCGATGATCGACAGCATCAGGTTGATGGTGAACGCCGGGGCCAGCAGTGGCCGGGTCACCGACCAGAAGCGCCGCACGGGACCGGCACCGTCGATCGCCGCCGCCTCGTGAACCTCCTTGGGCACCGATTGGAGCCCGGCCAGGAAGATGACCATCGAATAGCCGGCGAACTGCCACACGATCACCCCGACGATGGCCCACAGCGCGAGGTCGGGATTCCCCAGCCAGTCCTGCTGCCAGTCCCTCAACCCCACGGCGGCCAGCAGACTGTTGACGGCACCGTCCGGGCCGAGCAGGTTGCGCCACAGGTAGGCGGTGACGATCGGGGTGATCACGGCCGGGGCGAAGAGGAACACCCTGAGCAGGTTGCGGGACTTGATGGCCGTGTTGACCCCAAGGGCCAGCACCAGCCCCACCGCGTTCTGGATGACGGTGATCGACACGGCGATCACCAGGGTGTGCCAGACGGCTTGCCTCGCGTCGGCGTCGCGAAGCATGTCGGTGAAATTGCCCAGGCCGACGAACGAGAAGTCCGGGCTCAGGCCGTCCCAGTCGGTGAAGGCGTAGTACACACCGCGCCCGCTCGGGATCAGGACGACGAAGGCGAACAGCAGCAGTGCCGGTGCCATGAACCACCACGGCGGGGTGGTGCGCCCTCGGCGAGCGCGGGCGACCGGGACCGGATCCCGGAGCCGAAGGTGGTCGTGCTCCGGAAGCCGGTCGTTCGGAGCGAGAGTCACGGGCGGACCTACTTCCTTGAAACGATTCAACACATCAGCCGATGAGGGCACGGCCGACACGGTCCGGTGAGACGTCTGCCGGCTTCTGCTTCTTGGGAGGTGTTGTGGCCCGATTGAGGCGAGGTTGTGGGTAACGTTTCCCAACGGGTGCTGCCAGACCCTAGAGAGGGTCCTAGGTGACGTCAAGATGCCTTGCGCGATGCGCGAGTGTTACGGCGCATCAGCCCGCCGGGCTTGACCTGGACGCCTGCTGGGCTGCACATTCGCCCGTACGCTCTGCGTGCAACGTTTCCCACAGCGTCGGAGGATGCCGGATGGCGTCGTCAGAACCGTCTCGCCGCGTCACCATCGTCGACGTCGCGCGTCACGCCCAGGTGTCCACCACCGCGGTGTCCAAGGTGCTGCGCAACGCCTACGGAGCCAGTCCCGAGATGCGCGCTAAGGTGCGTCGAGCGATCGACGAACTGGGATACCGGCCCCTCGCGGCCGCGCGGGGCCTGCGCGGTCAGACGTACACCATCGGCGTGATGCTGCCCGACATCCGCAACCCCTTCTTCCCTGAGATCCTCGACGGGATCACCGGCCGCCTCGAAGAAACCGACTACCAGGTCTTCCTGGGGCCCGGCTGCAACGGGGAGAAGGAGGAGGCCCGGGTCACCGAAGCCATGATCGACCGGGGCATGGACGGCATCATCCTGGTCGCGCCCGTCTCACCGCGCTCCCACTTGGAGCATCTGGCCTCCGTCGTACCGACCGTGATCGTCGGCCGCCATGGGCACTCCGCGGCGTACGACACCGTGAACGACGACGACATGGCAGGCGCTGCCCTGGTCGTCGGCCACCTCGCCGGCCTCGGGCACCGTCGCATCGCCCACATCGAACATCGCGAAACCGATCCGACGCGCATCGAGGAGATGCCCAACGCACAGCGCGCCGAAGGCTACCGGCGTGCCATGCGGTCCCTCGGGCTCGCCGAGGAGATCGACGTCGTCTCCACCAGCTACACACCGCAGGGCGGCCTCCAAGGCGCCAAGGAACTGCTCGCGCGCCCCCGCCGGCCCACGGCCGTCTTCGCCGGTGCGGACATCGTCGCCATGGGGGTGCTGGAAGCATTCGCCGAAGCCGGGGTCTCCGTGCCCGGCGACATCTCGGTGGCCGGCTACGACAACACGACTTTCGCCGCGCTCGGTCCGATCTCACTGACCAGCGTCGACCAGGCCGGCCGCGAGATCGGCGAGAACGCCGCCCGCCTCCTCCTCGAGCGGATCGCCGACCGCGACAAGCCGTCGGTCCAGGTCAAACTCTCGCCCACGCTGGTGCCGCGCCGAACCACGGCGCCCTGCCGCGAAGAGAGGGACACGACAGGACCGACAGCGGACGTTCAGCCGAAGGGTTGAACGCGGTTTCCCTCGTCCTGAGAGAGGTATCCCGGGCATACCTCAGGCGTTGCAGGTCGCGCGCCCGCGGCTGTGAACGCTTGGCTTGGACAACAGGACGACCGCGGTGTCCGAGGGGGTATGTCGCGGTCTGCTGGAACTCACCTGGAGGAGCGCTGCGGGCGAGTCGCCTCCGGTTGGTCGCAGCCAGACGGTCCGGCCGCCGCATCCGCAAACGGCTGCGCATCTGGCCTTGGCCCCCACCCGGCGCTGCCCGCCGGCGCCGCGCGACGTCCCCTGCCCCGGTCACTCGCCCAGCAGTCGGCGCAACCAGCGCAGCCGGGCCGCGCGGGCGTCCACGGAGAGGGCAGCGTGAGGCACAAGGCCGTCGAACCCGTGGAAGCCGCCCGGCCACACGTGCAGTTCGGCGATGCCACCCGCCTGCCAGATGCGGCTCGCGTAGGCGACGTCCTCGTCGCGGAAGGTCTCCGCCGAGCCCACGTCGATGAACGCCGGGGGCAGACCGGACAGGTCGTCCGCGCGGGCGGGCGCGGCGTACGGCGAGACGTCGGCGGTGCCGCGCGCCTCACCCAGCAGGGCGCTCCAGCCGGTCTCGTTGGAGGTACGGTCCCACACGCCCAGGCCCGCCATCTGGTGGGCGGACGGGGTGTCGTTGCGGTCGTCGAGCATCGGGCACATCAGCACCTGCCCGATCGCGCGCGGGCCCTTGCGGTCGCGGGCCAGCAGCGCCAGCGCCGCAGTGAGCCCGCCGCCGGCGCTGCCGCCCGCCAGGATGATGCGGTCGGGGTCACCGCCGATCTCCTTGGCGTGTTCGGCCATCCATACAAGGCCCGCGTAGCAGTCCTCCACCGGGGCCGGGTGCGGGTGCTCGGGGGCGAGCCGGTACTCCACGGACACCACGACCAGTCCCAGTTCCTCGGCCCAGTCGAGCGGAATCCCCAGCCGGTAAGTTCCCGTCACCATGCCGCCGCCGTGGATGTTGTAGACGATCGGGCGTGGATCGGTCATGCCGGTGGGCCGGCAGATCAGCAGCGGAACCTCCGGCGCGCCCGGCGGCCCCGGTACGGTCCGCTCCTCGACCTCGAAGAGGCCGTCAGAAGCCAGCTCCGCGTTGGTCGGAGGCGCCAACTCGCCGCTGTGCAGCTCCCGCCCGGCAGGGATCATGTCCGGGGTGATCGTCGGCGGCAGCCAGTCATTGATCGCCTCGAGTTGTGCGGCAAGTTCCGGATCGAAGGGCGGGGGATTCATGACCATCGGGTCTCCTGGTGGCTGGTGCGTGGACTCGGCGTTCACCGGACGCGTGCGGCGAGGTGCGGTCGGCGGAGCGAAGCCCGAATCCCGGATGGTGTGGGAGGGTGCGCGCGTACCGTCGGCGGCGTCAGGCAGGCTCGCCGCGATGCCTGCGGGACCTGGTGTGCGGTCCTGCCGCCGTGGCAGATGCCGGCCTTGGGCGCCGACCAGTGTCCGGTGCGGTGCCCTGTAGGGGTGGCTGGACAGGTTTCCGTCGGCTTCGCCGTGGGCCGAGATGCCGTACCAGATCGAGACGACGCCGTTGCCCTCCGGCGGTGACGGATCACGCGGTTGCCTCTGCGGTCCTCTCGGATCCGGGCGTGTTCGGCGGGGTCGGCTGTTCGGGCGGGAGGGCTTTGGGCAGGCGGGGCACCCAGACGAGTCCGATGACCGCCGCGGCCAGCATCAGGCCGAACAGCGTGCCGAACATCAGGCGGGTGTGCCCCAGGGCGAAGGCGGGAGTGCCCAGCGCGGCCAGACCGGCTACGGCCCGGGTGAAGGCCATCGTGACGCCTTGGGCGGTGGCCCGCAGCAGGGTCGGGAAGAGCTCCTGCGACCAGACCTTGTAGACGGACTCGCCGGCGAAGGAGTTGCCGAGACCCGAGATGAGCATGACGGCGACCAGGGTGACCTTGCTCGGCCCCAGCAGCGCGGGCAGCGCCCAGGCGAGGGCGATCAGCGCGGACCCGACCGCGAACCAGACGTGCCGGGCCGGCTTGTCGACCACCCGCATGAACAGCAGGCCGGCGACGAAGCCGACCGGCAGTCCGATCAGGGTCAGTTGGGAGTATTGTGCGACCTCTCCGTTGGCCAGAGCGGTCCACAGGAAGGTGCCGAACTGGCCGAGGGTGTTCGCGCCGAGGTTCCAGGTGGCGTAGTACAGACCCGTCGCGAGCAGGGCGTACACGGTCGGAGTCCGGAAGAGATCGCGGACGCGGCTGAACTCGATGGTCTCGCTGCGGGCCGTCGTGTGTGTGTCGGCGGCCCGGCGGGCGGCTGTCCATTCGGCCGACTCGTTGAGGGTGAGGCGCAACAGCAGCACGACGACCGCCACGACCAGCAGATGGGCGAACAGGATCCGGCCGCCGAGCAGGCCCTGCACTCCCATGAAGGAGCTCAGGCCGAGCACGGCCACGATGCCGGCGAGCCAGAGCATGCTGGAGAGGACCACCATGGTGCCCTTCTTGCCGGGCGGCGCCTCCTCGTTGACGAGGGCGAGCGAGACGGGCAGATCCGCGCCGATGGCCAGACCGGTCGCCACGACACCGGCGTACAGCAGAGCGGGTCCGGCCGCCACCAGGAGCAGCAGGACGCCGGCCGCGTAGAGGGCGAGGGAGAGGGTGAAGATCTTCCGGCGGCCGAACCGGTCGCCCAGCCGGCCGCCGAACAGCGCACCGGCCGCGAACGCCAGGGTCTGCAGCCCCAGCAGGGATCCGATGGTCCCGGTGCTGAGCTGGAGCGGAGCGGCGTAGTAGCCGCCGATCGTCATGCCCGACGTCACCAGAGCCCCGGCGTCCAGATAGGAAGCCATACCGGCCAGGACCGCGGTCTTCCAAGGGCTTCTCGGTGTGTCCTTGATGCCGGACATACGTCCTCCTCGTCGAGGATCGGCGATGGGGGTGGGGAGGCTGGGTGGACCTGGCTGCGGCGAGTCGTCCGGCCCGCTGCGAACAGGGCCATGCGGGGAGCGACGGGTCGCCTACTCGTTTCACTTACGCGTGCCAGTTGAGTGATCTGGCGGGTAAGCTAACCGCGGCCGTGGGCTTTGACAAGAGGTGCGACTGAGGGCGGCGGGTGACCGGGGTGTCCGAGGGCAGACGGGTGACCAGCGCGGATGTGGCGCGGGAGGCCGGGGTCTCGCGCGCGACGGTGAGTTATGTCCTCAACGGCGTGTCTCATCAGAAGATCCCCGAGGCCACGCGGCAGCGGGTGTGGGATGCGGCCGCCCGGCTCGGCTACGCGCCCTCGGCCGCGGCGCGGGCCCTGCGCACGGGACGCTCGGAGATCGTCCTTGGTCTGCTGCCGGACTGGCCGATCGAGCATGTCCTCGGACGGCTGATCCAGCAGTTGACCAACGCCTTCGCCGAGCACGGGTTGACCTTCGTGGTGCACTCGTCGGCTCATCCCGCCCGCCCTCTGCGGGACATCTGGAAAGCCATGACCCCGGCGGCGGTGCTGGCCCTGCAGGAGTTCGCCGAACCGGAGGCCGAGGCGATGCGGGCGGCGGGCATCGAGGTGGTCATGGCGATGCACGGGTCGGTACGGGGTGAGCCCCGGCCTCCTCTGGTGTCCGAGCAGCCGATCGGCGCACTGCAGGCACGGCACCTCGCCGCACCCCACCGTCGGCTCGGTTACGCCTACCCCGACCTGCCGGGACTCGATGTCCTGGCCCAGCCGCGACTGGACGGCGTCCGCAAGGTCTGCGCCGAATGGGACCTCCCGGAGCCGGACGTCCGGACGGTACCCCTCGATGCGCAGGGCGCCGCCGAAGCGGTGAAGGCCTGGCTCGACGCCGACCCACCGGTGACGGGAATCTGCGCGTTCAACGACAACGTCGCCCTCGCTGTGCTGGCCGGCCTGAGCCACCTCGGACTGCGTGCTCCGCAGGATCTGGCCGTGATCGGCGTCGACGACATCCCGGGCGCATCGCTGGCCCACCCACCGCTCACCACGGTCGTCCGCAACACCGACGCCCTCGCACGGGGCCTGGCCCGCCGCGTCGTGGACACTCTCAGCGGAAAGGAGATCCCCACCGAGCCCCTCCGCGACGAGCTCCTGATCCGGGTCCGGGAATCCGCCTGAGCGGTGCGCGGGGGCCTTCGGGGATGGCGCAATCCCGGCCGGAGTATGCCAGTTCGGGCATCTGGGGGGACTGCTCATGGTGAGGTTTCCTGTCGGAGCCGCTCCGATGAGGGAGGTGGCCACCGCTCGGGACAGGAAGAGGCCGAGCGCGGCGCCGTAGATGAGGTGTCCGACGCAGTGCGCAACGGTGCGGCAGATCGCCGGCCCGGGTGACATGGGTGCTTGCCGGTTCGGCGGACGGCGAGCACGTCGCCGCATGGTTCGCCGCCCTTCTGGCCGACGCACCGTGACTGCACGGCGAACGTCCGGGACCGTCCTGCTCCTGGGCCGAAGTAGCGCGGATGCCCTGACGAGGAATCGCGCCGAAGCGGGTTTCCGACCGTACGGCCGTAGGACCGAGCCGTCCCGGCGGATCGCTGGAGGGCTTCGTCGGCCTTCTGCCGCACGCCGGTGCGGAGGGGGCGCTTGGGCAGCCGTCCTTCTGAGCAGCGTCGACAATCATGGCCGGCCGGCTCGTCAAGCGGTTGCTTCCACCTCCGTTCGCTGCTGGCGGCGGCGGCGTTGCAGGATCGGGTCCGGGACGGGCGCGGCCGCCACCAGTCGCCGGGTGTACTCGTGCTGCGGCTTGTCGCACACGTCGGCGCTGGGGCCCTCTTCGACGATGCGTCCGTGCTGCAGCACCAGGGTGCGTTCCGCGAACTGCTTGACGACGGCGAGGTCGTGGGTGATGAACAGGTACGCGCAGCCGAGGGTGTGCTGGAGTTCGGAGAGGAGGTCCAGGGCGGCGGCCTGGGTGGTGACGTCGAGGGCGCTGGTCGGCTCGTCGCAGATGATGATCTTGGGTTGCCGGGCGACCGCCCGGGCGATGGCGATGCGCTGGCGCTGGCCGCCGCTGAACTGGGCCGGGTACCGGTCGGCGGCGTCCTCGGGCAGGCCGACGCGGCGGAGCAGATCGGCGATGTGGGCGCGGACTTCGCGAGGTGAGCGGGCGGAACCGGCGAGCAGGGGCTCGGCCAGTGTCCGGCCCACGGGCAGCGCCGGGTTGAGCGATCCGTACGGGTTCTGGAAGATCGCCTGGAGGTCGGTGGACAGGGCGCGGCGGGCACGGCCGGTGAGGTGGGTGATGTCCCGCCCGTCGAGCAGCACGCGTCCGGCGCTGACCGGGGTCAGTCCCAGTACGGCTCTGCCGATGGTGGTCTTGCCCGAGCCGGACTCGCCCACGAGCGCGACCGTCTCGGCCTGTCCGACCTCGAAGGACACGTTCTCGATGACCGTGGTCGGGGGCTTGCGGAAGCCGCGGGACGGGTAGCGGACCGCGAGGCCGTCGATGTGGAGTACGGGTGTTCCGGTCACGCGATCCTGCCCTCGGTCCGAACGATGCTGGGGGTGCTTTCGATGAGTTTCCTGGTGTAGGGGTGCTGGGGCCGGTAGAAGATGTCCTCGACCGAGCCTTCCTCCACAATCCGGCCCTTCTCCATCACGATCGCGCGGTCGCAGGTGTCCGCCACCACGCCCAGGTCGTGCGTGATCAGGATGATCGCCATACCGCGTTCGTCGCGCAGCGTCCGGAGCAGGTCGAGGATGCCCGCCTGCACCGTGACGTCCAGTGCTGTGGTGGGTTCGTCGGCGATCAGCACCTTCGGTGAGCCGGCCAGCGCCATGGCGATGGCGACCCGCTGGAGCATGCCGCCGGACAGCTCGTGCGGGTGCCGGCGCGCGACGTCGTCCGGATCGCGCAGGTGGACGCTGGTCAGCAGTTCACGGATCCGTTCCTTGACGGCCTCCTTCCCGCCCGACACGGTGCTGGTGCGGCGGATGACCTCGCCCAACTGGGAGCCGATGGTGAAGTAGGGGTCGAGGGCCACCATGGGTTCCTGGGACACCAGGGCGATCTCGCGGCCGCGGATGCGCTGCAGTTGCCGCTCCGGCAGACCGGTGATCCGGGTCCCGGTCAGCCAGGCGGAGCCGCCGGTCACCGTGCCGCCCGGGGCGAGCAGGCCGAGCAGCGACAGGCCCGTCACCGTCTTGCCGCTCCCGGATTCGCCCACGAGACCGAAGATCTCACCGGCGTTCACCGTGAAGCTGACGGAGTCGACGACGGTACGCGGGCCCTGCGCGGTGGCGAAGGCGATGGAGTAGTCGCGCACGGCGAGTACCTCCGCGTCCGGCGGTGTGTCCGACGCCTTGGTGGTGTCCTTGGCGGTGTTCTTGGCGACCGCCACGGGGACCGGCCGCCGCGACCGGCCGTCGCCGGTCCCTCGCTTCCGGTCCTGGTCGAGGTCGCGCAGTCCGTCGCCGAGCAGCCCGAAGGCGACGGACATGAGGCCGATGAGGCCGCCGGAGACGAGCAGCAGGTAGGGGGTCTGCTGCATGACCTGCGCGGCCTCTCCGACCATGCCGCCCCAGCTGGGAGCGGGCGCCGGGGTGGCCAGGCCGAGGAACCCGAGGCCGGTCTGCACCATGAGGGCGATGCCCGAGAAGAGGCACACCTGGACCAGCAGCAACCCCACCAGGCCGGGGAAGATGTGCCGTGCCATGATCCGCGCGGAGCTGAGCCCGGACACTTTGGCGGCGTCCACGAACAGTTCCTCCCGCAGCGCGATGCACGAGCTGCGGATGACCCGCGCGAGGCCCGCGGAGGAGAGCACGCCGAGCGTGAACATGGCGGCGACGTTGCTCTGACTGAAGATCGCCAGGACGGCGAGCATGAGGATGACCACGGGAACGGAGAGCATGACGTCCATGACGGCCACGATGACCCGGTCGGTCCAGCCGCGCAGATAGCCGGCGAGGATGCCGAGCGACATGCCCAGGACCATGTAGACGCTCACGGCGACAGCCACCCCCAGCAGGGCTGGCCGGCCGCCGTAGAGCAAGCGGCTCAGCACGTCGCGGCCGAGGTCGTCGGTGCCCAGCGGGTGACCGGCCGACGGACCGCTGCGCGCGTGGAGCAGGTCCTGTGCCAACGGTGGGTGCGGTGCCAGAAGGGGGGCGAGGATCACGGCGGTGGTGACCGCCAGGACCACGACGAGCGCTGCCGCGGTGAGAGGACGGCGCCAGATCCCGGCGAAGGGGTTGGTCCACTTCCGTGACGGTACGCTCACGGGCGGATCTGCAGCGGTCATGCCACACGCACCTTCGGGTTCAGGAGGCTGTAGAGAACGTCGACGAGCAGGTTGATCAGGATCACCAGCACCGTGAAGGTGATGGCGACGCCCTGCACGACCGGCAGATCGTGCTGGTTGGTCGCGTCCACGACCGTCGTCCCCAACCCGGGCAGCGTGAAGATGTTCTCGACGAGAATCGTGCCGGGGATGTACGCGATCATCGTGAGGCCGATCGCGGTCGCCACCGGCAGCCCGCAACTGCGCAGTGCGTGCTTCCAGACGATGGACCCGGGCCGGACGCCGGAGGCTCTCAGCGTTCTGATGTAGTCCAGGCCCAGGGTGGACAGCATCGCGTCGCGGGTGATCTTGGAGATCAGGGCGACACCCCCGATCGAGAGAGCGACCACGGGCAGCACGAGGCCGGTCGCCCACTGCCCCGGTGACTGGGCGAACGGGGTGTATCCGGTGGCCGGGAAGATCGGGAACTTCACCGCGAACAGGGAGACGAGCATCAGCGCGAGCCAGAAGTTGGGCAGGGCGCTGCCCAGCAGGGACACCACGTCGATCAGCCGCCGGCTGAACCGGCCGCGGGTGGCGCTGTACACCCCGAGCAGGACGCCGACCAGGGTCGACACCACGGTGGCCCCGATCACCAGGGTCAGGGTGACCGGCAGGCGTTGCCCGATCGTCCCCAGCACGGACTCGCCGCTGAACAGCGAGCTTCCGAAGTCGCCGTGCAGGACGTCGCGCAGGTACAGCCAGTACTGCTCGACGAACGGCTTGTCCAGATGGAGCGCGGCCCTCAGCGCGTCGTACTGCTCCTTCGTCGCGTTGACACCCAGGACCGTTCGGGCCGGGTCACCCGGCACGAACGACTCCAGGAGCGAGGTGATCGCCGAGACGACCACCAGCAGCGGGACGGACAGCGCCAGCCTGCGGAGAATGATGGGAAACATCTGTCCTCGTCAGCGAGAGGCCCAGGTGACGTTCGAGGTCAACTGGGCAGTGCCCACCGCGAACTTCACGCCGCGCAGCTTGGTGTTGTACATCGCGATCGTGTCGGTCGCGGACACCGGCAGCGCGAGCGCCTTCCGCACGATCACATCGGTGAGGTCCTTCGCCGCCGCCCCGCTGGACTGGGGGTCCGACTTGGCGAGCCGGGCGAACGCGGCGTCGACGTCCTTGTCGCCCACGCCGAAGACGTTCATGATGCCCGTCTTGGTGAACCCCGCCTGCTGCACGTAGAAGTTCGCACCACCTCCCTGGCCGGGCGAGAGCACGGTTGCCGCGTACTTCTTCGACAGCAGGTCGTTGATCCAGCCACCGAAGTTGGCGGCGGCCTTCAGCTTCAGCGTCACACCCACCTGGGCGAGCTGGTCCTGCACGGCCTGGAGCATCTTGGTCGTCAACGGGTCGAACGACCCGTAGTTCACCGGGATGGTCAGCTTCTGGTATCCCGCCGCCTTCAGCAGCTGCTTGGCCTTGGCCGGGTCGTACGAGTACGTCTTCTCGGCTTCGGGGCTGTAGCCGTCGTAGCCGGGCATCGCCGGCTGGGAGAGCGGCCTGCCGTAGTCGCCGTAGACGGCCTTGGTGATTGCGGCCCGGTCGATGGCGAAGTTCAGCGCCTGCCGGACCCGAACATCGCGCAGTCCCTCGACGACGGTGCCTTCACGGTCCAGCAGATACAGGCCGGCCCAGGTCGTGGGGGCCTTGATCGTGGTGAGCGACTTGACGCCCGCGACGGTCGGTGCCACGTCCGGGGTGCCGTACATGAGGTCGATCTGCCCGGACTTCAGGGCCTGCGCCTGCGAGTTGACGTTCGGCATCACCCGGACGGTGATCTTCTTGAAGTGGATGGCGGACTGCTCGTAGAAGTTCTTGTTCGGTACGTAGACGTAGTGGTCGCCGGAGACCGACTGCTGGGCGCTGAGGACGTACGGCCCGGCGCCGAAGGTCGCGGAGGCCAGCTTCTTCGGGTCCTTCAGCCCCGCCGGGCTGATGATCGCGCCGCCCATGAACTCGGGCGAGAACAGCGACCCCATGTCGGGGTTCGGCGTCGGGCTGCTGACCACCACGGTCGAACTGTCCGGCGCCGAGAAGGTCAGGGGACGGTAGGAGGCGCCGCCGGGTCCGCTGCCCTTCTGGAAGTACTTGAGCGAGTTCACGACATCGGTGGCGGTGATCGGCGTGCCGTCGGCGAACTTCGCCCCCTTGCGCAGGCTGAGCTGGAACTTGGTGTTCCCCTTGCCGACGTAGCCCCACTTGTCGGCCAGCCCGGCCCCCAGGGTGCCGTCGGCCTTGCGGCTCAGCAGCGAGGCATAGGCCGGGGCCATGTAGTTCAGGAAGGGACCCACAGCGACCTGGGCGGGGTCCAGGCTGTTGGGCGCCGAGTTCAGAGCGATGGTCAGGTTCGCCTGGCCGGCGCTGCCGTTGCCGCCGGTGTCGCTGTTGCCGGCGCTGCAGGCGGCGAGCGCGAGCGCGGTCACCACGCCGATCGAGGCCTGGAGGACGGTTCTTCTCTTCATCGAGATCTCCGTGGATTGGGGAGGGTGGGGAGGCGGCGGGAGGGGAGGGGGACGCGGCCGGCGACGGAGCCGGCGAGGTGGATGGTCTGGTCGGCGGGCCTGCATGCGCGGAGTTCCAGGAGGATCCGCCGTGTGGGGATGGCGACTGATCGGTACGCGGGCGGTAGATGTCCGCCCCAGGACCACCCCGTCCCGCATGGGGCAAGGGGGCGTTCGTGGCCTCGCGAGCGCTTACACGTTTAAGCCAGTGCCCGGTAAATTAACTGTGTCGCCTTCATTGCGCAAGAGGTCCGCGGAAGGTTGGGACGACGGAGCCGGTCAGGCCGATACCCGGACCTGAACGCTGAGCGGATCCTGGATGGGATCGGCCGGGACCGTCTTCCGTTCGAGGGCGTCGACGACGCGGCGGGCCAGGCTCCCCGCGACGGCGTCGGTGTCACGGACGATCGTGGTGAGCGACGGCTGGGCCAGCGCCGCGCCGGGAATGTCGTCGACGCCGATCACGGCCAGGTCCTGCGGGGCCCGCAGCCCCAGGGACCGCAGGGCGAGCAGCACGGCCAGGGCGACTTCGTCATTGAACGCGCAGATCGCCGTCACCGGCGGGTCGGCGCCCAGCCATTCCTTCACCGCTTCCACGGCGCCGTCCGGATGGAAGGGAACCGTGCGAACGTCCGGGTCGGGAATGCCGAGTTCGGCGCACACCTTGCGCACCCCGTCCAGCCGCGACCGGGCCAGGACGCCGAGTCTGCCCAGGTCCGGGTAGGCGTAGCCGAGCCGGCGGTGCGTGGTGACCAGGTAGCGGGCCTGCGCCGCTCCGATCGGCTCCTCCGACACGAGTGGAGGATGGTGCGGCTCCGGTGCCGAGCCGTGCACCGCCATGACGACCTCGACTCCCGCCGCCCGCATGGCGCCGGCCTCGACCTCGGGGAACGCGCCCAGTGCCAGCACGGCCGCGGGCGTCAGGGCTTTCCAGACCTCCCGCAGGGGCCGGGCGGAATGAGCCGAGGAGTGCACGAGAAAGGTGAGTTCGTGTTCGGCGAAGGCATTGGTCAGCTGTTGGACGAGGCGTCCGAGGACATGCTCGATCGGCCAGTCCGGCAGCAGCCCGAGCACGATGCCCGAGCGTCCCGTCCGCAGCGAGCGCGCCGCGGCCGATGGCGCGTAGCCGAGCCGGGCGGCCGCGTCCCACACGCGCCGCCGCGTGGCCTCGGGGATCTTCTGGTGAGGAGTGTCGTTGAGGACGTAGCTCACCGTCGCTCGGGAGACTCCTGCCTCCCGAGCGACATCCGCGCTGGTCGCGCGTCTCCGGCCGGATGTCCCGGTCATGGGTCCCCCCTTCTGACAGACCTCTTGTCAAAGCCCGCGACTGCGGCTAGCTTGCCCGCTCAGAATACCTACACGTTTAAGTGGCGCGAGTAGCTCAACGTGACTCTGGCTCCGGGCGAGGGCCCGCCCCGTCAGAAACCCCACCGTCGACGGTGCTCATCGAGGCGAGGCGCAAGAGCGGTATGCCGAGCTCCGAACATCCCCCGCACCCGACACGACCCGAAAGGCAGCCGCGTGATCCGCCATCACGACTTCCACCACAACGGTCTGACGCTGCGCTCGACGCTGCACATCCCCGAGGGGCCGGCCGAAACCCGTTGGCCGACCGTGCTGTTCGTCCACGGCTTCAGCTCCAACCGGCTCGAACTGCCCAACTTCGTCGCGATGTCACGGCTGCTGGAGGCGAACGGCATCGCCTCCGTCCGCTTTGACCTCTCGGGCCACGGCGAGAGCGACGGCGACTTCTTCGACGTGACCATCACCGGCGAGATCACCGAAACCCGGGCGGTGCACCGATCGGTCCGAGCCTTCGACTTCGTCGACCCCGAGCGGATCGGCCTGGTCGGTATGAGCATGGGAGGTGTGGTCGCCGGCATCGTCGCCGCCGAGGAACCGGGCATCCGCGCCCTGTGCCTGTGGTCCCCGGCCGCGGTCGCCCCGTTCGAGATCGGCCGGGGCTACCTGAAGGGGCGCAGCCTCGCGGCGGAGATCAGGGAGAAGGGCTACTTTGATGCCGACGGACACCGGATGAGTTTCGCGCTCGTCGAGGACATCGCCGGTCTCGACGTCTACGGGCGGTCCGGCGCCTACACCGGCCCGGTCCACATCCTGCACGGCGACAAGGACGACATCGCTCCCCTTGAATACGGCCGCCGCTATCTGGACCACTACGACGGCAACGCGGAACTCCAGATCGTGGAGGGCGCGGACCACGCCTGGGGGACCGTCCCGCACCGCACCACGTTGCACCAGTCCACCCTGCGATTCCTGCGGAGGCACCTCCAGTCATGACTACGTCGAGCTTCGAGCCGCTCCGTACGACGGACGCCGCAACGACGGTCACCGGCCTGTGCACCGCGGATGACTCCGGTCTCGTAGCCACCTCGTGTCCCGCCCCCCGCCTGTCCTGGTCGCTCGCGAGCGACCGGCCCGGCGTCCTGCAGCACGCCTACGAGATCCAGGTGTCGGCCGACCGGTCCTTCGCCGACGCGGTGTCCAGCGGGGAGATCGAGTCCTACATGGTGGTCGATCACCCGTGGCCGGCCGAACCGCTGCGCAGCCGCGAGGTCCGTCACTGGCGCGTCCGCGTCCGCACCGACCTCGGATGGACGGAGTGGAGCGAACCCGCCCGGGTGGAAGCCGCGCTGCTCGGCGCCATGGACTGGACGGCCCGTCCCGTCCATGTGCCCAGTGACCGGGGCCGTACCTCCCCCGGCCCGGCGCCGCTGCTCCGCCGGGAGTTCGACCTCCCGGCGGAGCCGGTATCCGCCCGGTTGTTCATCACCGCGCTGGGCGTCCACAGCACTGCGATCAACGGCCGTCCCGTCGCCGACGACCTGCTGGAGCCGGGCTGGACCAGCTACCCCAACCGGCTGCTGTACGCCACCTACGACGTCACCAGCCTGCTCACTGCGGGCCGCAACGCCGTCTCCGCCGCGGTCGGCGACGGCTGGTACCGAGGCCACCTCACCTGGCACAAGAACCGCAACGTCTACGGCGACACGATCGCGCTGCTCGCCCAGCTCGAAGTCACCCTGGCCGACGGCAGCACCGTCACCGTGGCCACCGACGACGAGTGGCGTGGCGGTTACGGCGACATGCGCGCGGCGGACCTGTACGACGGCTGCGAGCGCGACCTCCGCCAGGAACCGCACGGCTGGCGACTGCCGGGCTTCGACGACCGCGACTGGGAGCGAACAGCCATACTCCCGCTGCCCGCCGGACTGACGCAGCGGGCCCACCCACCCGTCCGTGTCGTACAGGTCATCCAGCCCGAGCAACGGACACTGCCCGACGGCACGATCGCCGTCGACGCGGGCGAGAACGTGACCGGGTGGCTCCGTCTGCGCGCCGACGGCCCGGCCGGCAGCACCATCACCGTCCGGCACGCCGAGGTCCTCGACGGCGACGGCCGCCTGCTGACCAGCATCCTGCGCGGCGCACGTGCCACCGACCAGTACACCCTGACCGACGGCATGGCCGAGCTGGAGCCGGAGTTCACCTTCCACGGCTTCCGGTACGCCGAGATCGACGCCTCCCCCGGCGTCACGATCGAGGACGTCGAGGTGGTCGTCGTGTCCAGCGCCCTGCGCCGCATCGGCGAGTTCCACTGCTCCGACGAGCGCGTCAACGCCCTGTACGGCAATGTCGTCCGCTCACAGCGCGGCAACTTCCTCGCCGTACCGACGGACTGCCCGCAGCGCGACGAACGGCTCGGCTGGACCGGCGACATCATGGCCTTCGCCCCGACCGCGTGCGCCACGTTCGACAGCCGTTCCTTCCTCGACAGCTGGCTCACCGACCTCGCCATCGAGCAACGCCCGGACGGCGCGGTCCCGATGGTGATTCCCGACGTGGATCTCGGCGAACTGCCGCCCAGCGAGCTGCCGTTCGCCGGATCCGCTGCGGGCTGGGGCGACGCCGCCACCGTCGTACCGGCCGCCCTCTTCGACGCCTACGGCCACCGCAGCCTGCTCGGCACCCACTACGCGGCGATGCGCGCGTGGGTCGAGTTCACCGCAGCTCATCTGGACGACGACGGGACCTGGAGCGGCAACGCGCAACTCGGCGACTGGCTCGACCCCGCCGCCCCACCGGAGGACCCGGCCCGCGCCACCACCGACTCCGCCTACGTCGCCACCGCCTTCGTCGCCCACAGCGCCCGCCTGCTCGCCGACGCGGCCCGCGAACTGGGCCACGCCGACGACGCCGACCGGTACGCGGCCCTGCACCGGCGCACCGCCGAGGCCGCCTGGCGGAAGTGGGGCCACCACGCACGCACCACCCAGACCGGATGCGCCCTCGCCGTCGCATTCGGCATCGCTCCCGCCACCGAGCGCGCCGCGGTGGGCGAGTCCCTCGCCGCCCTG
Source organism: Streptomyces deserti (assembly GCF_054782695.1). Taxonomy (NCBI): domain Bacteria; kingdom Bacillati; phylum Actinomycetota; class Actinomycetes; order Kitasatosporales; family Streptomycetaceae; genus Streptomyces; species Streptomyces deserti. The sequence continues at coordinate 9,010 of NZ_BAAGRZ010000032.1, read as the reverse complement.
GTGCGGGCCAACGGCGGGCGCATCGCCACCGGCTTCCTCGGCACACCCTTCGTGCTGCCCGCCCTCACCAGCACCGGCCACACCGCCGAGGCCTACCAACTCCTGCTCAACACCGAGTGTCCGGGCTGGCTCTACCAGGTCGCCCGCGGCGCCACCACCATGTGGGAACGATGGGACGCCATACGCCCCGACGGCACCATCGACACCGAGAAGGCCGGCACGATGCTGTCGTTCAACCATTACGCCTACGGCGCCGTCGCCGCCTGGCTCTACCAGTCCGTCGCCGGACTACGACCCACCGCTCCCGGCTACCGCACCCTCGAGATCGCCCCCCGCCCCGGAGGCACGCTCACCTCTGCCCGCGCCTCGATCGCCACCCCGTACGGCACGGCGTCCGTCGCCTGGTCGATCAGCGGCACAGCCTTGACCGTGGACGTCACGCTGCCACCGGGCATGACCGGACGGTTCCGCGCGCCCGAAGGCTGGCGTTGCACCACCGAAGTCGGCCGACTCGGATCCGGGGACCACCACCTGCTCCTTCACTCCGGCTCCTAGCCCCGCACACCCAAGGAACGCACACCATGGCAACCAGCCACGACGACGGCACCCCTGAGCCAAGCCTCGACGAGAAGACCGCGCTGCTGTCGGGCCAGGACTTCTGGTCCACCAAGCCCTCCGCAGGAGCGCGAATCCCGTCGCTCGTGCTGAGCGACGGCCCGCACGGCGTCCGCCGCCAGCGCCAGGAGGCCGAAAACCTCAGCCTGTACGAGAGCGAGCCGGCGACCTGCTTTCCGCCCGCGGTCGCACTGGCGTCCAGTTGGGATCCGGACCTGGTCGGCCGGGTGGGAGAGGCACTCGGGCGTGAGGCGAGGGCGCTGGGCGTCGACGTACTCCTCGGCCCCGGCGTGAACATCAAGCGCTCGCCGCTGTGCGGCCGCAACTTCGAGTACTTCTCCGAGGACCCGCTCCTCAGTGGCGTACTGGGCACAGCACACGTGGCAGGTGTACAGAGCCAGGGTGTGGGCGCCTCGGTCAAGCACTTCGCGGCCAACAACCAGGAGACCGACCGGATGCGGGTCAGCGCCGACGTGGACGAGCGCACCCTGCGGGAGATCTACTTCCCGGCATTCGAGCGGATCGTGAAGCAGGCGCGCCCGGCGACCGTCATGTGCTCCTACAACAAGATCAACGGCACCTACGCCGCCGAGAACCGCTGGCTGCTCACCCAGGTGCTGCGGGAAGAATGGGGCTTCGACGGTCTGGTGGTCTCCGACTGGGGAGCCGTGGGCGATCGCGTCGCCGCGCTGCTGGCCGGTACCGACCTGGAGATGCCCGGCAACAGTCGCGGCACCGATGCGGAGGTCGCCGCCGCGGTGCGCTCCGGTGAGCTGGACGAAGCCGTGGTCGACACCGCCGTCGCGCGGCTCCGCGCCCTGGCCGGGCGGGTCCGTGCCGAGGCGAGCCCGCCCCCGGTGGACTTCGAGGCGCACCACCGGCTGGCCCGAGAGGCCGCCGCCGACTGCCTCGTACTGCTGAAGAACGAGAACCGGACACTGCCGCTGACTCCGGCCGGCCGGGTCGCCGTCATCGGCGAGTTGGCCGCCGACCTGCGCTACCAGGGCGGCGGCAGCTCCCATGTCAACGCCACACGTGTCGACAGCCCCGTGAACGAACTGCGGGCTCTGCTGCCCGACGTCCAGGTCGACTTCGCCCAGGGCTACGACACCACCGGCCGCTTGGATGCCGCGCAGCTGCATGAGGAGGCCGTCGCGCTGGCCGCGCAGGCCGACACGGCCGTACTGGTACTCGGGCTGCGCGAGGCCGACGAGTCCGAGGGTTACGACAGGGAGCACCTCCTGCTGCCGCGGGACCAGGTGGGGCTGGTCCGCGCCGTGGCGCGGGCCGCCCGCCGGACCGCCGTCGTACTGCTCAACGGCGGAGTGGTCACCATGGAGGGCTGGCACGACGAGGTGGACGCGGTGGTTGAGGCGTGGCTGCCCGGCCAGGCCGGCGGTGGTGCCATCGCCGACGTACTCACCGGCCGCGTCAACCCTTCCGGCCGACTGGCCGAGACCGTCCCGCGCCGGCTGGTGGACACCCCGTCCTTCCTGAACTTCCCAGGTGAGCAGGGCCATGTCCGGTACGGCGAGGGCGTCATGGTCGGCTATCGGTACTACGAGACCGCCGACGTCGCCGTCCGTTACCCGTTCGGCCACGGCCTGAGCTACACCACCTTCGACCGGACCGACTTCCGCGTCACCGCCGACGGCCCCGATACCGCCACGGTCAGCGTCACGGTCACCAACACCGGTGACCGGTTCGGCAAGCATGTGGTGCAGATCTACGTGACCGCGCCCCGGCGACCGGTCAGCAGCCCGGCACGGGAACTGCGCGGCTTCACCAAGGTGGCGCTCGCACCGGGCGAGACCACCACCGTCGAGATCGCCCTCGACCGCCGTGCCTTCGCCTACTGGGACATCACCCGCCACGACTGGACCGTCGCGCCCGGCCAGTACCAGGTGCAGCTCGCCGACAACGCGCACGACATCCTCGCCACCGCCACCCTCGACCTGCCCGGGGACAAGCTCATCCAGCCGCTCACCCTCGACTCATCCATCGGTGACTGGTTCGGCCACCCGGCCGTCGGTCCGGCCCTGACCGCCGCAATGACGTCGGGGCTGAGCGAGGAGGAGGCAACCGCCGCCTCGGAAGGCAACGCCGACGCACTGCGTCTGCTGTCGTCCATGGCGATGCGCCAGTTCCTCGGGTTCCTTCCCAGACAGCTTCCGCAGGAGCTGCTGGAGAAGCTGATGGAGATGAGCGAAGCGCCCTCCGCCCCCGACGTCTGATACACGTCGTCCGCTCTCGCAAACCGGTCGCCACCGACCGCGGCCCGCTGTGCCCTGACACACAGCGGGCCGCTCTCATGGCTCGCCACCGGGGTTGCCGGCATCGCCCAGCGGCCACGCAGACTCATCGAGCGGCCCGGGAACGAGCGCCCGGTCCCGGTGGACCGGTCCGGACACCTCCCGTGCTGCCCTGGGCTGCTTACAGGCCTGAGTTCACAGCTGATGGCCGCGTCGGTGGTGTCGTACATTTCGGTCACCGCCAACGGGGGTGTCCGCGAAGACGATCAGCTGGCGGTGGCGCTGTGCACAACGAACCGAGTCGAGCGCGGCGGCAGGCGCGGCAGCAGGTCGCCCAGAGGCTAGCTGGAGGGTGGCGAGTGCAGCGGTCGCAGAGGCAGGATTCGACCAGTCGATGGTCCTAATACCTTCAGCCCAAACGCCGTACGACCTAGGACCCCCTCCAAAAGGACGAGGAAGACCCTCCCGTGGGAAGGCTCGTCGTCTGCGCCCCGGATGGGAAACTGGAACAGCAAACACGCACTAGCAACGGTCTCTGACCGTTAGCGCCACGTCACTTCTTCGGAGTGAAGCAGGTCACCCTGGTTGACCGACCTGCACTCATCACGGCCTCGCGGAAGGAATTTCTCGTGCCTGAACTCGACCACACCATCGTTCACAGCTCTGACCGTTTTGCGGGCGCACGCTTCATCGCCGACCTCTTAGGGGCGCCCGAACCCAAGGCATTCGGTCCGTTCGCCATCGTACGCCTCGGCAATGGCATTTCCCTGGACTACGCCGAACACCTCGTCAGGGACAAGGAGTGGGTCCCCGGCCACTATGCCTTCCGCGTCACCGAGGAAGAATTCGACGCCATCTTCGCCAAAATCCAGGAGCGCAACCTGCCCTACTGGGCAGACCCGCGACACAACAAGCCGCAGGCCATCAACCACCTGGCAGGGGGCCGCGGCGTCTACATCCACGACCCCGACGGCCACTATATGGAGTTCCTTACCGTCACCCATACCGACGATTTCCTGGCCAGCCTGACAATCCCCAGCTACGAGGCGGAGACCCCTCGTCCCTGACGGGCTGCCAACCATGTTGTACCCGCGCCACATGAGGGTACAACTAGACCGCGAAAGCGAGATCGAGCCAGCCGTGTTCGCCGTGACGTTCCGTGCACTGGAGTCCGGCGGCCGGCTGGCGTCTCCGACATCATCGGCAAAACCCTCTCCGCCGTTCAGCGGGTCGAGTGTGAGGCGACTACGTCGGACGAGCACCCTTTCGCCGAAAACCGCGCCGACCTCACTGCCTCCGAGGTTAACGACACCAAAGCCCCCAGCCTCACCCGGTGGCCGACGGCGATACGCGAAGTGATCATGCGTGCCTCAGAACCGGTGATCTCCAACATTCCCATTCGATTGGAGAGTCGGATGCCTGGATCCAGCAGCGCGTCGGCAGACTCGCGTCATTGGAATGGAAGCCGGGCAGCCGGTGGAGGCCTGCCTTCGGCTCAGTTGCCGCCCCTCTCATCTACTCCTCGCGTATCGGCGGCTTGAGCTGTGCCACTGGCGGACTGGTAAACGATCTCGCCAACGGCTTGGAACGCTACTTGTCCTAAGTCATCTCTATTGCGGCCCGTATGAATGACATCAAGCCGTTCCGCATTGAAATCCCGCAGCCCCAACTGGCCGATCGGGCGCCGCAGCGCCGCGTCGGTGATCACGGCCTGGAAGCAGGACCGGGTGAGCCCTCCGGCGACCGCGTCGCCGGAGGGCTCACCGCAACTCGTCGACATAACGGTCTGTCCCAGGCACCGTCGGTATGAACGGTGCGACGAACTGCACATCTCCCAATCGGGAAGCCGCCATTGCCGTATCCAAGTCCGCGAAGTGGTCACTCCAACTGTCGCGGGGGTCGTGCTCGAGGAACCACAGCAGAGTCAGCCGGGTCCCGACCCCCTCGACCTGTTCGACGTAGGTCATCCGGTCCAGGGGCAACGGCGTCGGCGTGAAGACGGTCACCATGGCCGCGGGCGACCCAGCCAGCCGTGTCGGAAGGTGGTCGTGGCGCAAGCAGGCGAGTAGTTCCCTGCGCCCGCTGAGGGAGTTGGCCTCGATGACCTGGACGACGAGCCCGGCGTAGGGGTAGTCGAGGGCGTGGATGTCACGCGGGCCGTGGTCGCCGTCGCGGTAGACGGTCGCCGCATGGTCATGGAAGGCCGTGAAAATGTGCGTACGGTCCTGGAAGACACGGTGGTCACGGTTGAGGCGCTTGTTGATGCTGACGGTCCACCGCATGTGGTCGGCGTAGCGGCCCGCGGTCATCCAGTAGACGGATATGTAGCACCCTGCCGTCACCGGTTGCGCGACGGCAGAGGTCTGGGGGTAGCGCAGAAGCTGCAGGTCCCGGGTGGCCACCCAGCGGCGGCCCGCGTACATCCACGGCATGGCCATCGCGCCGGCAATGAAGTGGTCGTCTTCGTACCAGCGATTGTACTGGCGTTCGTGGCCGGGGTGCGGCTCGACCATGGTGATCAGGGCGTGTCCGAGGTCGGCTCCGTAGGGGCCGACGGCGGCCAGTTCCGCATAGGTGCGGCTGCGGGTTGCATCTGTCTGCGTCGCATCCTCTGTCATGGATCCGACTTACCTGACTAGGCGTCAGATTTGGAGAGGGATACCGCTCAACTCCGCCCGAAGTTCGGCGATCACGCGCACCGAGCCGACAGGCGGATCAACAGCGACGCCTGTCGACCTCCTCTCGCCTCAAGGAACGTCATACCTGGGGTCTTATGCGTGTCTGAAACGCGCAACATCAGGCGGGCAAGAAGGGGCGGTGTAACGCCTGTGGGTGGATATGCCCTCCCGTGGTGCAGCTGACGATGATCCAGTTTGACGTTGGCCGCCGGGTCCAGATGACCCCGATTCGCCCCCGTCGCAGTGTCCGCGTCAAAGAGTGGCGCCCTGACCTGCGGTTATGCAAGCGATGGTGTCATGAACCCATTACCGCTGGTAATTTCGGAGCACCCCTCTGGCCTGGGCTTATGGCAGTCGAAACGGCTGTGACCTGCTAGGACGGGTTGCAGAGGCGATCGGAGGCAGTCAGAGGGAAACGCTCTGATTCGACCCCGGTTCGACCCGGGCCGCTCGGAGGCAGTCAGAGGCGATCCCTCTGATTTTGGCTCCGAGTGGACCTGAGTTGGCCGGCTCGATCAGGACGCCAACCTCGACGCTCTTCGCTTCGACCCCGGTCGAGCCGCGATGGGGACGCCTGCCTCCATCGGAGCCAGGCATACGAAAGCCCCCAGGACGGCCATCCTGGAGGCTTCGTTGGCACCGATTGGAGGTCGGTTCCGGACACCACCCGTGGTTTTAGCGGGCCTAGGTGGCGTCCATGTCTTTGCGAGACGACCCCAGAATGCCATACGACGCACGCTCTCCGCACTACTCCCAAAAGGCTTCACGTCCAGCAAACTCCCAACCAGAGGCAGTCACAGGCGCCCAAATCTCCCTGCAGGGGCTCGCTAGCCTCCCCCGGGTCGCCGCTGATCTGGTTCTTCTCGGAGACCTCACCGGCCGGTACGCGGCGGGTAGCTACAGCAAGCTCGATCACGGCGGACGGGTCGTCCATCGCGAAGATCGGCAGGGGATGGCCGAGCACGGCCACCGGATCACCGCGGCCATCGCATGTCACGTCGCCCGCGCCGGGGGCACCGTCGACCAGTTGACGCACCTGCTCATGCACCCGGATCACGAGGGCGGCAGGCATACACAGAACATCGCGATGCGGTCTGGGCAGGCGCGCGCCCTCGCGTACGTCCGTCGAGTCTGGGACAGCGCCTGCGCAACGGTCCACAGCACGGAAGAGGTCGTGTCCCGCCAGCACGCCCACGAAGATCTCGCGGCTCTTCGCGACCGTATCGAGGTCACGCCGTGGCCTGGGAAGCGAGGACGCACCGCCTTGCGAGTGCTGCTGGCCCATCTCAACTTCGCCGAGACCGCTGGCGGCCGTCTACACGCCGCGAGCGAGCGCCAGGCCGCCGAGGAAGCCGGGATCTCCCGGCAGACGCTGCGCAGCGCGTACGAGACCGTGCTTAAGCCAGGTGGGTGGCTGCGTCGGCTGCGGGCCGGCCGTGGCAAGGAGGGCTCGACCTGGTACCTCGGCAACGGCCCTGGTGCCTCCCCGCAGTCCCCGTCTTCTCGTCAGTTGACCACTCAGTTCCCCCCCGACCCGGCACTTGAGGAGTGGTCCACCTCCGAGACGCCAGTCTCGGCTGACCTCGACTCCAGTGTCATCAGCCACCTCATGGCCCACGACGCCTTCGCCCACCATGGTCTGGGCAGCTCGGCCCTCTTGATCATCGGAGCCCTGCACGCACGCCCTAACCAGACCGTCAGCGAACTCGTCATCGCCTCCTCCGTCTCTCGGGCCACCGCCTATCGCGCCCTCCGCCGCCTCGCGCGCCACGGCCTGGTGCACCATGTCGGCGAAGTCTGGTCGTTGGCTCCCCGGGCCCTGGAAGGTCTCGGTAACAGCCACCCGGAGGCTGTTACCGACCGCCAAGTCATGCCCTCGCGTGGCTGGGACCAGATCGCCTCTCGGTGCGGAACCGCAGGCACCTCTGCCAGCCGAAGGGCCCTCCACGCCGCCGAACGAGCGGCGTATCGGGAGGCACTGGAGCGACTGTCGGAGCACCGCAGCAAGGCCCTCGTTGTGGTCCGCGATGGCCGTCAGGTGCTGGTACCCGCGCTGCGTTCAGACGAAGTTCCCACGCCGTGGCGCGGGCCCGGCGGAGTTGTCCTCAACCCGGCGACGAGCCAGGTCGATCCGGCCTGGCGGGTCGCCAGCGACGGGCGATTGATCCTCATCACCCCCTACGACCAGCGCTCGTACGACGAGCTGGCCGCCGCACACACCGAAGCACTCAGGGAATGGGAGTCCGCTGCATGAGCAGGAAATCATCGAGGCAGCCTGAGGACGTACCGATCACGCCAGAGGCCTTGCGCGCCCGCTACGAGTCCGGGGACACCGTCGACGAACTCGTCGCCGCCAGTGGGCTGTCGTACGGCACGGTGCTCAACCGGCTGCACGAGGCCGGGACCGAGATGCGCACGTCGTGGCAGACACGTCGGATGCGCCAGGATCCGCAGGCGCGCCAGCGTCTCGCGGCTCACCTGCGCACCCTGTACGAGCAGCACGGCGCGACCCTCACTGAGCTCGCTGCAGCTGCGGGACAGACGAGGCGTGCTGCCCGGCGCCTGCTGATAGAGGCCGGCGGCACCGTGCGCACCACGAAGCAGACGCTGCGGATGCGCGCCGCAGCGCGGGCCGCAGAGCGGCAGAAGCTCGCGCTGTCCCTGCGGGCACGGTACGAGGCTGGCGCCACCGTGCCGGAGCTCGCTGAGGACTGCAACTACTCCGTGGCCACGGTCTACCGGCTCCTGCACCAGGCCCGCACTCCCATGCGCCCCCGGCACCACCATGGCCCCGCAGACCAGGCGAGGAAGCGGCCATGAGCACCGCGGCTCTCGCTGATGACCCACGCAGTGCCGTTCGGCTCACCGACCCGCCCATGGACCATCCCGGCTTCGGTTGCGCGGCAAGGGCGCCCCCGCTCGCCCCCAGGCCCACAAGCAAGTGTCGACGCCGTCGACAACCCCCGCCAAGTCAACGCAACTTTCCAGTTTCAGGAGATCAAACACACGTGAACGAGAACACCCGTATCAAGACCCTGGCGGCGGCTACAGCCCACGCCTGGGACGCCTTCGTGATCGTTGTCGGCATGCTCAAGGGCGGCACCGGCAAGACCACCTCCGCCTGGTTCATCGCCCTGTACTACGCGGTCGTCCTGGGACTGCCGACGCTGCTGCTGGACGCCGACGCGACCAGCCAGTCCGCCTGGGACTGGTTCAAGGTCGCCCAGGCCGAGGGCTTCGAGATCCCGGAGAACCTGGTGGTCGAGCGGTACCCGTTCGACGACATCGCCGAGTACATCCGCGCCAAGCGCGCCGAGTTCGGCGCGATCGTGGTCGACGCCGGCGGCGGCAGCGCCCGCATCTTCCATGAGGCTGTTACCGAGGCGAACCGGCTGATCGTGCCGGTCGCCCCCACCAAGATCGAGCGCCGCAAGCTCGTGGCCACCTTCGACGAGGCCGAGCGCG
>NZ_BAAGRZ010000031.1:0-81810 GCF_054782695.1 Streptomyces deserti | reverse complement strand
TGTTGCCGGTGTATCCGGACTGAGAGTTGTCCTTGGCGTTGGTGGGCTGCCACTTCAGGACGATGTCCAGGGCACCGTCACCGTCGAGATCACCGACCGAGGCGTCATTGGCCTCGTAGGTGTACGACACCCCGTCGGGGGTCCTCCCACCGGCGGGCGGGCTGATCGGCACGTCCTTGTAGCCGGTGCGGAACTGGAGCGCACGCTCGGAAGGGGCCTGCTCGGTGCCGTTCACCACCGCACGCACCGTGTAGTCGGCCGAGGCCGCGCCACCCGCGTCGAAGTAGTTCGTCGAGGCGGTGACGGGCGAGGAGTTGAGTCTGGTGCTGCCGCGGTAGACGTTGAACGCGACGTCGTTCGGATCAGTGGCCAGCCACCGCCACGACACCAGGTTTCCGCTGCCGGTGTGGACGCTGGTCAGCCCCCGGTCGAGTTTCTCGACCTGCCGGGCGGTCGCGGCATGCGCGCTCTGTGGCAGTGCGACGAGCGAGGAGACGGCCAGCGCGGCGACGGTGGTGATGCCGCCGATCAGCCGACCGTGTGACGTGCGGCGGACGGGCCGCCGACGCGGTGCGGCGCGCAGAAGCCGTTCTGAGTAGGTCACTGTGACCTCCGAGTGGGGGGGTGAATACGGCGCCCCGAGAAGTGCGCGGGGATGGTGGTCGGCTCTAGTGCCGGTGCGGAAGACGTACGTGGTGGTGATGCTCTGGGCCGGCAGATTCAGTCAGGCGGTGCCGTTGGACACGGCCGGCAGGCCGATCCCGGTCAGGACCGGCGGACAGACTGATCCCGGTCAGGACCGGCGACCGGGCGCCTCGCTGTTCCGTGTTCGTGGACATCTTGCGGAAGCGGCTACAGCGGGTACCTCTTCGGTCCACTCGTCGGGCACTGCAGGCTGGGAGCGCTCCCACATCGGTCTTCGCAACAGACAGCGTCCCGATCAGGTATCGATCTGTCAATCGTCGGCGCCCAATTCCGTTTGCCTCTGAAGGCACATCGAAAGATCGCACGGGCGGGAGGAGCCGGCCGCCGCCGAGACCGTGCTGATGGCCGGTCCGTCACCCGCCGCCCCTGGCGCGGCCGTCAGCCGTGGCCGATACCCGCACTCATGCCGGCGATCGTGTGGGCCCTGATGTCGAGGTGCGGTCCTTCGGCGAAACGGGTCACCACAGCGCGGACGTGGTCCTGGGCCGGCTGGACCAGGCCGTCGTACACGGCGACGCAGACTTCCCGCGCCCGTGACCGGGGCCAGTCGGGCGGCAGCAGCCCGATGGGGAGCAACGGGTCCAGGATGGGGAAGTGCCGGTAAGCGTGCATGACCTCGGTCCGGGCGCGTACCGCGTCGGCGCCGGTGACGCCACCGGCGCTGATATGGGGAAGCAGGCTGCTCCATCGGCTGATGAAAGCCTGGTAGTGCTCGGCGATGCCGGGCAGGTCCCATGCTTCGACCGGGTTGCGGTTGGCCTCCGTTTCGAGATCCTCCTGCCGCGCGCGGAACACGCTCACCGCTCCCCGCGCCAGGTCGGCCACCTCGATCCGCCCCTTGGGCGTCAGGGGGTGCGGCGACACCCAGACCGCGTCGTACAGCGGTGCGAATCCGCGCCAGCGCAGCGCGGTGCGCAGAGCACGCCGCCGCGTGCTTTCCGTTTCCGGGACGGAGAAGGCGATCAGTGTCCACCATCCGTCCCACGAGTCGGGTTGCGTGGTGAACGTGGCGATCGAGCTGCCGCCGCTCCACAGATCGACAGCGGCCTCCGGCGTCAGCCGGTAGGAGCTGTACCGCCCTTGCCGGCTGCCCTCCAGCACCCCTCGACGCGCCAGCCTGCTGATCGTCGTACGGGCGGCGCCGGCGGCCACCTGGAACTCGCCGAGCAACGCCACGATTGCCGCCGACGGCAACCACGCGCGGACGGGGAACGTGTAGTCGGCGATCAAGGTCACCGCCAGTCCCTGCGGTGACACGCTGCTCTGCCAGCCGGGCGACCGCACCGGGCCGGCGTCACCCTCGTCGGAGAAGAGCTCCTCGAGGTTGGACAGGTTCGGCAAGGTCGGCTCCGACGTGTTCGACAACGGCGGCACCACTGTAACGGCTGCGAGTCGCCCGGCCGGGGCTTCTGCGGGAGCTTCCGACCTCCCCGTTCGTCACCCGCTCCGACTGCCGGCCTGCCCGGCCGGGGGGTGTTGCGACAGCCCGCTCCGGTCGCCCGGACCCGCGCATACGCATCACCCGATATGCGCCGACTGCGCGGGCTCGGCATCCAGGTGGGGCGCCTGGATGTTCCTTTGCCGGTCGGGCCCATCGATTGACAGATGTATGCCCGACCGGGAAGCTGGTGGAAATCTCTTTGCGGGAGCGCTCCCAATTTGACAGGTGCATGCAAGAGGATCGTCCTGTGGCGGCGAGCGGTGCGTGCCCCACGTGTACCGGTCCCCACGAACAACCGTCCCCCCCCACGGACGTCTGCCGACGCGTCTTGCGCGCGGTCGGCGGGCGGAGAGGAGCGACCATGTCCTCGGCCCGGGCGTCCGGCTCCGGTCGGATCAGCCGCCGCACTCTGCTCAAGGCCACCACCGCGACCGCCGGGGCGATCGCCACGGCGGCCGCGGTCGCCGAACTCGAGACGCCGGCCGAGGCCGCCGCGGGTTTCGTCAAGGGCGTCGACATCAGCTGGGTGCCGCAGATGGAGGCGCGCGGTTACGTTCGGGGGCCGGGTGGACAGGGCCTCCGCCACCCGGGCCGCGCTGGTCGCCTACGTCAAGGCGCTGAAGGCCGAGGGAGGGCAGGGCATCTTCTGCTGGGAGTCGGAGTGCATGTCCCCGTTCACCGGCTACAACATGGGCGCCTGGGACTCCGCCACCAGGCGCCCCACCGTCATCATGGACGGCTTCACCCAGGCCTGAGCGACAGGTCGTGAACCTCAACCCGCTTGTTTCCCTGGTCAAGATGGGACCGTGATTGTAATGAGCATGGCATTTCGACGCTGTGACGGACGTGGCGCCCGGCTGGGTGCGGCGGGTCTCCTGACCCTCGCGGCACTGGCCGGCACCGGCGCGGCGCACACCGCTGCCGCCGCGCCGCAGGCTCTGCCGGCCGGCTGTTCCGGCACCTCGCCGATCACCTGTCGCTACGGGGTCTCGCCGGGCAACTACGACGTGACGGTCTCCATCGGCGGCGCCCTGGCCGGGGAGACGGAGATGTGGGTCGAGTCCCGGCGTCTGATGCTTCCGGCCACGAGAACGGCGGCCGGAGCCGTCGCCACGTACTCGTTCACGGTCAACGTGCGCCAACCGGAGGGGCAGCCGACCGGTCAGGGCGGCACCGGGAACCCCGGTCTGGACATCCGCTTCACGGGCTCCGACCCGCAGGTCTCGGCCGTCTCGGTGAAGCCGGCGGCCCAGCCGCTGGTCGCCTACCTGGCCGGTGACTCGACCGTGTGCGACCAGCCGGCCGCTCCGTACACCGGCTGGGGGCAGATGATCACGACCGCGGTGCGGCCCGGCGCGGTCATCGCCAACTACGCCGACTCCGGGGAGAGTTCGGGCAGCTCCTGAGCAACTCGGCGCTCTTCCCCGCGCTGTTGTCGAAGGTCAAGGCGAACGACCCCGTCTTCATCCAGTTCGGCCACAACGACAAGCAGACCAGCGCGTCCGCCTACCGGAACAATCTCACCACCATGATCTCGCGGGTCCGCGCCAAGGGCGGCGTCCCGGTCCTGGTGACGCCACCGGTCCGCCGGCTGTTCGACGGCAACCGGCTCACGCCGACGGCGCTGCACGTCAACGGCGTCGGCGTGAACCTGCCCGCCGAGATGCGCGTGGTCGGTGCGGCGCAGAGGGTGCCGGTGGTCGACCTGACCGCCAGGAGCAAGGCGCTGGTGGAGTCCCTCGGCCCGTCCGCCTCCGCACAGCTCTTCCTCCGCTCCTCCGCCGACGGCGTCACGGACAACACCCACTTCTCGCAGTACGGCGCGACCCGAATGGGCGGGCTGCTGCTCCAGAGCATCCGGGAACAGAACCTGCCCCTGGCCGCCCACCTGCGCTGACCGACGCGTGACCGTGCCCGTCCCTGGGAAGGACCGCATGAAGAAATTCCGGACTCTCATCGCGACCGCGCTGGTGACCGCCTTGTCGAGCCTCGGCGTCAGCGCCGCCTCGGCGGCCGGCAGCGCCGCTGCGAACTGCACCGGCGCCTCCCGCGCCACGGCCCCGGCTGCACGAGCCGCGGCCGCACCCGTCACCGTGTGGCTGGCCGGAGACTCCACCATGGCCAACCCGGGCGCCGCCCGCTGCCCGGTCGGCTGGGGCAGCCAGTTCGACGCCCTGTTCAACGACGACGTGACCGTCAGGAACCAGGCCGTGGGAGGCCGCAGCATCCAGACCTGGCTGTACGAGGGGAACGTGAGCAGCACCAAGGGGCCGGACGGCGAGTGCCGCCTCACCTCCACCACGTACTCGTCACGCTGGCAGGCGATGCTGAACGCGAGCACCGGGATGAAGGCAGGCGACTACCTGTTCATCCAGTTCGGTATCAACGACTCGTCCTCGGCCTGCCCACGGCACGTCGGCCCGGCCCGGTACCGGCAGCTGATGACCACGATGGTGCAGGCCGCTCTCGCCCGGGGAGCACATCCGGTGCTGCTCACCCCGGTGGCCGCCATCACCTGCTCCGGCGGCACGGCGACGAAGAACCGCGGCTTCGTCAACGAGACCTTCGCCGTCGGATCCGCCACCAGGGCGCCGGTCGTCGACCTGCAGTCGCTGAGCGTCTCGCTCTATAACAGCCTGCGCTTCTGCCCGCACAACGGCGACTACGGATCAGGCCCCGTGGGCGCCTTCTTCTGCAACGACCACACCCACTTCGAAACCTACGGTGCGCAGCGGATCGCCGGGCTCGTCGCCGCAGACGTGCGCCGGCAGAACCTCGCGCTCGCCACGTATCTCAAGTAGCCGGTGGCCTGATCACGGCGGTGCGGTTGTCGAGGACGCCCTCTTGCCCGCCGACGGCGTAAGCAGCGGCCCGGCTTGTGCCAAGCCTGGCCGCTGCCCTCCAGGCTGCCCTCGATCCGGTCCGGCAGGTCCTGGCTTCGCCCTCCGCCTCATAGCGTGGCGCGCAGGTGGCTGACGGTCACTAAGTGGTAGCCGCGGGCGGTGAGGGTGCGCAGGATCTGGGGGACGGCGGCGACGGAGGTGGCGTGGATGTCGTGCATGAGGACGACGTCGTTGGGCTTTGCCTTGTCGATGACGGTCTGGGCGCCTTGGCGGGGTAGCGGTACTTCCAGTCCTCGGTGTCGACGTCCCACAGCACCGGCGAGAGGGTGGTGGCGGCCTTGACGGTGCTGTTGATGGCGCCGTAGGGCGGGCGGAAGACGGTGGGGGTCTTGCCGGTGGCTGCCTTGATGGCGGCGCTGGTGCGGCCCAGCTGGGAGGCGATCTGCTGCGGGGTGAGCCCGGTGAGTCGGGTGGTTCCAGGAGTGGTTGCCGATCTCGTGGCCGGCTTTCGCCTCGGCGCGGACGAGGTCGGGATGGGCGGTGACGTTCTGGCCGACGGTGAAGAAGGTGACGCGCGCCTTGTACTGGGCGAGGTAGGTCAGCAGGGTCGCGGTCTCGGGGACGGCGGGCCCGTCGTCGAAGGTCAGGGCGATGCACTTGACCTTCTTGCAGTCGGTGTCGTCGTCACCGGAGGCGGTGTGGGTGGGGACGGCCGGAGCGGGGACGTGGGGCGCGCCCAGGTTGGGGTGAACGGCTGGGGCTCACGGTCTGCCGCTGGGCGCGCTTGCCGAACGCGGACAGCCATGGCGTGATCGTCTTCTTGGGGATGGTCACAGGCGAGTGCGCCCACGGCCTCGGCCCGGCTGCTCGGTGCCGTGTCGGCGGTGCCGGTGAGGACACCCGTGGCGTGGCGCAGGTCGCCGTCCCAGAGGGTGACGTGCCCGGTGGTGTCGCCGACGGCGAGCCGGGTGCTGTCGGGGCTGAAGGCGAGCGCGGTGACCTCGCGGCCGTCGGCGAGCGCCCACCCGGTGACCTTGCCGGAGGGCAGGTCGGCGTACTGGTCGGCGGAGCCGACGAGCAGCCGTCCGTCCGGCCGCACGGCCACGGCCTGCCCGAAGAGGCCGTGCAGGGTTCGCGGGGTGCGGTGGGTCCGGGTGTCCCAGACCTCCGCCGCCTCGCCGTCGCCCGTGGAGCGCACGGCCATCACCGTGCGCCCGCCGGTGCCCGGGGCGAGCGCGGACACGGGGCGGTCGGCCGCTCCGGAGGTGGTGAAGCTCGTCCGGATCCTGTGGTGGGCCCGTACGTCCCACACGGTGAAGCGCTGCCGCAGGGAGCCGCCCGAGGAGGTGGTGTCGGCGACGGCGAGCGTGCGGCCGTCCGGGCTGAAGGCCAGCAGCGGGGTCTCGTCGCCGGTGGCGTTCGGCAGGGGGCCGAGCGTGCTCCGGGCGAGGACGGCGCCCGTGCCGGTGGAGCGCAGCTTGGGGATCCTCGGCGCGTTCCACCAGCCCGGCCGCCTCCATCCGGTCCACCAGACGCGTAGCCCCGCCTGTGGTCAGTACCTGCTCCTGGGCGATGGCCCGCATCGACAGCCCGGGACCGCCCGCCCGCCCGAGGATGAGCAGCACCTCGAACATCAGATGGCTGATGCCGCACTCCAGCTCCAGCGACCGCCCGAGGCTGTACTCCAGCCGGTTCGCCGCCCCTGCAACCGCCCGAACGCCAGCACCAGCGCATTGAGGTAACTGGTTACCGATGGTGAGTATGGAGGTGCAGCAGGACGAACTCACCTAAGGAAAAGGGGCCGACCATGGGGTCCACCACCGCGCTCCGGATCGCCCGGCAGTACGCCGACATGACGGTCACCGACGGGACGTTCGCGCTGGAGCCGGCCATGGAGCCCTGCGGATCGAGGGCGAGCGCGTCGCCGGGTCCGGCTCTTCTCGGCGGGCCGGCAGGGCGAGGACGAGGGTCTGGGGCAATACCTGAGGGCGGGTCCGCCGAGATCTGACCGGGCGTCATTGATCCGACCGAGTCGCGCGCGTCGCGCCTCGCATCCAACCCGTAACAGTGTGTCGTACTGCCTCTGCGGGGGCGTAAGGAGCAAGTGGCTGTGACCAGCAAGAACATCGACATTGCGCGTGAGTACTTTCAGGCGGTGCAGAAGGGTGACCTGGCCAAGGTGGGCGAGCTTCTGGACGAGGAGGTCGTCTGGCATCAGCCGGGCGCCAACCGGTTCTCCGGTGAGCACAAGGGGCGCGACGCCGTCTTCGCGATGCTCGGCGGGATGATGGAGGCCAGTCAGGGCTCCTTCGCCATCGACACGATCCACGCTCTCATGGGCAACGGCGATACGGTGGCCGCTTCGATCCACTTCGCCGGTCGGCGCGGGGACGCGTCCATGGGCATGGACGGCGTGGATGTCCTGCGCCTCAAAGACGGGAGGATCGTCGAGATGTGGCTGTTCTCCGGCGACCAGGAGGCCGAGGACGCCTTCTGGGGGCAGTGAGCCGCCCGCACCCTTCCCAGGCGGAAGCCGTCCGGCACGGCGGTGCCGTGCAGGACGGCGTGGCCCCGGTTACCAGGCAACCGGCGGTTCCTGCGGGACCGTACCGTCCGGCCGGAACTCCAGCTCTTCGGCCGGCGCTGCGAGGCGGGGCCCCGGTGGCCTGCACAACAGTGCGTGAAGCGCGATCGGGAGTTCCATCCGGGCAAGGTTCGGGCCGAGGCACTGGTGGATGCCATAGCCGAAGGCGACATGCCCGCGGATGTTGCGGTCGGTGCAGACGTCGAGCCGGTCGAAGAACGCCGAATCCGAGTTGCCGGATCAAGGGCCATGGCCGGTCCCTTCCCGGCCTGGACGAGTGGTCCGCCGATGGTGACGTCGTCGGTCGCCGCGCGGACGATGTCGTTACTGGCGTCCACGGCATCGAGTCTCCGCGGTCCGACAGCTTCCGTTGGGCGGCGCAGTTGTCCGTCCGTGGCCGCGTCCGCGACCTCGCCGGGAGTGATCACTGACGGGCGTCGTAGCTTTCTCGCGCCGCGACTACTTCGGCGATGTGCTCTTCGGCCCAGTGGCCCAGTGCCTGAAGGGGGGCGTGCAAGGTGCGTCCCAGTGCGGTCAGCTCGTACTCGACTCTGGGTGGCACCTCGGCGTACACGTGCCGGGTGACGATTCCGTCGCGCTCCAGGTCCCGGAGCGTCTCGGTGAGCACTTTGGCGCTGATGCCGTCGACGGTGGCGCGCAGGTCACGGAAGCGCATGCGGCCGGCGCTGAGAGCGATGACCACCATCGCCGTCCATTTGTTGGCGATGCGAGCGAGCGAAGTACGAGACGGGCAGGTCGCCGTCATCACGTCGAAGGCCGGATGCTGTGGCATGCGTTACGCCTCCTCATTGGTTACGTTGAGGAATTTGGTTACTTGCGGTGAGTATATGCCCCGGCAGTCAGTACTCGACTGGACTCGAGCGAGGAGAGTCGAAGACGTCGTGCCAGTTGAAGGACGCCCGGTCCGAAGACCCTCGGACGACACGCTCAGGAGGGGAAAGCGATGGCGCACGACGAGGTGACGGGCGCACGAGGTACGGACGCGGCGGATCCGCCGCTGTCCATCCAGGTACACGGGGCGAAGGTCCACAACCTGAAGAACGTCGACGTGACGGTGCCGCTGCGCCAACTCGTCGCTGTGGCAGGGGTGTCCGGCTCCGGTAAGTCGTCGCTGGCGATGGGGGTGCTGTACGCGGAGGGCTCACGGCGCTACATCGAGGCGCTGTCCACGTACACCCGCCGACGTATGGCGCAGGCACCGCGTGCGTCGGTGGACAGCGTCGAGCACGTGCCCGCGGCCCTCGCCTTGCGGCAGCGGCCCGGGGTGCCCGGGGTGCGCAGCACTCTCGGCACGTCGACCGAGTTGCTCAACGTGCTGCGCCTGCTGTTCTCCCGGCTGGGATCACATCTGTGCCCCAACGGCCACCGGCAGGACCCGACGATCGACGTGGCCGCGGGACTGGACCTGACCTGCCCTGTGTGCGAGGTGACGTTCTACCCGCCGGGCGCGGAGTCGCTGGCCTTCAACTCGGACGGCGCATGCCCGCAGTGCACCGGTACCGGCATGGTCCGGGAAGTCGACGAAGCGGCTCTCGTCCCCGATCCGCAACGCACCATCGCCGAGGGAGCGGTGGCTCCGTGGTCGATGTTCGGGCTGACGGTGATGCCTCAGGTCGTCGCCGAGTTCGGGGTGCGCACCGACGTGCCGTACGCGGAACTGACCGCACGCGAGCGAGACATCGTCATGCACGGCCCCGCGGAGCAGCGGCACATCAGTGTCCGGTCCAAGAACGGCAAGTTCTTCGAGCTGGACTTCACTTACCGCAACGCCCGCCGCGCCGTCGAGGAGGCCCTGAAGAACGCCACCACCGAACGCGGGCTGAACCGTGTGAACAGGTTCATCAGTGCCCAGGTGCGTCCGGCCTGCCACGGCACCCGGCTCAGCGAGCAGGCCCGCGCCACCCTCGTCGACGGCATCAACCTCGCCGAAGCGACCGCGAAGACGCTCGACGAACTCATCGCCTGGGTCCCCACCCTCGCGGACGCCCTGCCGTCCGAGATGCGCCCGATGGCACGGAACATCGTCGCCACCCTGCTGGAGACTGCCCGCCGCCTGGTCGAACTCGGCATCGGCTACCTTGCCCTGGACCGGGCGAGCTCCACCCTGTCCACCGGCGAGCGGCAACGCGTCCAACTGGCCCGCGCCGTACGCAACCAGACCACCGGTGTGCTCTACGTCCTGGACGAACCCTCCATCGGCCTGCACCCTTCGAACGTGGACGGCCTGCTCGGCGTCATGCGCGACCTGCTCCGCGACGGCAACTCCGTGGTCCTCGTCGACCACGATGTCCAGGTCCTGCGCGAAGCCGACTGGCTCATCGAGATCGGCCCCGGCTCCGGCACCGAAGGCGACCGTCCTGGCCACCGGCGACGTCACCACGCTCGGCAAGGACCCCGACTCCCTGATCGGTGGATTCCTCACCGGCCGCGAACCCGTCCTCGTCCGCCAACGGGCCGGCCGCGACAAGATGTTCGACCAAGGCCGCATCCACCTCTCCACCCGGCCCCTGCACACCGTGCACGCCCTGGACGTCGACATCCCCCGGGGCCGCCTGACCGCCGTGACCGGCGTGTCCGGATCGGGCAAGACCACGCTGATCCTCGAAAGCCTGATCCCCGCCCTCCAGGCGAAAGCCGCGGGCAGAGCGCTGCCTGACCATGTGGCCGCGGTGGACGCACAGGCGATCACCCGGGTGAACACGGTCGACGCCACCCCCATCGGCGTCAACGTCCGCTCCACCGTCGCCACCTACAGTGGCATCCTCGACGACCTGCGCCGCACCTACGCCGCCACCGGTGCGGCCACGCAGCGGGGGCTCACCGCCGCGGACTTCTCCTACAACACCGGCTCCCTGCGCTGCCCCCGTTGCGAAGGCACCGGCCAGGTCTCCCTCGACGTCCAGTTCCTGCCCGACGTCGACATCGCCTGCCCCGCATGTGAGGGCACCCGGTACGCCCCCGCAGCCGCCGACATCCTCAGCCCGACCCCCGGAAACCCGGACGATGGGATGTCCTTGCCCGAACTGCTCGCCCTCACCGTCAGGCAGGCGATCGAGCAGGTCGGAGACATCCGCCGCGTGAGAACCCGGCTCCAAGCCCTCATCGACCTCGGGCTCGGATACCTCACCCTCGGCGAAGACACCCCGGCCCTCTCCGGCGGCGAAGCACAGCGGCTGAAGCTCGCCACCGAGCTGCCCCGGAACCAGTCCGACACCCGCTTCGTCCTGGACGAACCCAGCGTCGGGCTCCACCCCCTCGACATCCGCACCCTCCTGGACGTCCTCCAGCGACTGGGCGACAACGGCGCCACCGTCATCGTCATCGAACACGACCTGGACATGATCGCCAACGCCGACTACGTCATCGACATGGGCCCCGGAGGCGGCACCGCCGGCGGCACCATCGTCGCCACCGGAACACCCGCCGACCTTGCACATGATCCGCACAGCGTCACCGCCCGCTATCTCAGCCACCATCTGCACCCGACGAGGTGAACCGAGCAGAGTCGAGCCCTGGCTGCCGGGCTCGGCCTCTGTGCTTCATCCGGATCCGCCCCGCAGAGCGGGTTCCGCGGTCCGATGGTGCTGAGGTGGCGCCCTCACTGGGCACCTCCTGTCGCTGACGCGACCCACTTGGTGCGCACAGTGGGTCCGATGCCTCGAACGCTACGCTGCCCGGGATGCCTTCCACCTGATCAGGGTTATAACAGTCATGCCCCCCGTCATAGGGGCGGTCGTGATACGTGAGAGGGTCTGAGGCGTGAGTGAGACACCGTCGAACACCCTGCAATACCGCTTTGACGGGCCGGAAGAGGCTCCCGTCCTGATCCTGGGTCCCTCACTGGGTACCACCTGGCACATGTGGGACCGGCAGGTCCCCGAGCTGACCAAGCAGTGGCGCGTCTTCCGGTTCGACCTGCCGGGACACGGCGGCGCCCCCGCGTACCCGGCGGGCTCGGTCACCGATCTCACCGCACGGCTGCTCATCACCCTCGAAGGGCTCGGCGTGCAGCGCTTCGGCTACGCGGGCTGCGCGCTCGGCGGCGCGGTCGGCATCGAGCTGGCGCTGCGCCACCCCGAGCGGCTCGCCTCCCTCGCGCTGATCGCCGCCTCGCCCCGCTTCGGCACGGCCGACGAGTTCCGGCAGAGAGGCGTGATCGTGCGGACGAACGGCCTCGATCCCATCGCCCGTACGGCCCCCGACCGCTGGTTCACCAGCGGGTTCGCGGCCGCGCAGCCCGCGATCACCGAGTGGGCCGTGCAGATGGTCCGCACCACCGACCCCGGCTGCTACATCGCCGCCTGTGAGGCGCTCGCCTCCTTCGACGTACGGCCCGAACTCGGGCGCGTCGGCGTGCCGACCCTCGTCCTGGTCGGCTCGGACGACCAGGTCACCGGCCCCGCCGAGGCCCGCACGCTGGTCGCCGGCATACCGGACGCCCGACTCGCCGTCGTCCCCGGCGCCTCCCACCTGGTGCCGGTCGAGCAGCCCGCAGCCGTCACCGACCTGCTGGTCCGGCACTTCTCCACCGCCTGGCAGCCCGCCTTCGAGCACTCCACCGGCCAGACGGCCCTGCCCGCGGCAGCCGTCAAGCCGGTCCTGGCCGCCGCGCCGCCGCCGACCGGGCCCGTCGCCGAGATCGCCCCGGCCGTCGTACCGTCGCAGGCCCAGGGGCGGTCCGACCCGTACGACGCGGGGATCAAGGTCCGCCGCGAAGTGCTCGGCGACGCGCACGTCGACCGGGCGCTGGCACAGGCCGACGAGTTCTCGGGGGACTTCCAGGAGTTCATCACCCGCTACGCCTGGGGCGAGATCTGGGACCGGCCCGGCCTCGACCGGCGCACCCGCAGCTGCATCACCCTCACCGCCCTCGTCGCCGGCGGCCACCTGGAGGAACTCGCCTTCCACACCCGGGCCGCCCTGCGCAACGGCCTCACCCCGAGCGAGATCAAGGAGGTCCTGCTGCAGGCGGCCGTCTACTGCGGCGTACCGGCGGCGAACAGCGCGTTCAAGGTGGCACAGCAGGTCATCCGCGAGGAGACCACCCCCCGGCAGTGAGCATCCCCAGCGGGTGCGCGCCAGGATGGAGCCATGAAGCTCACGAAGAAGTCGCACGCCTGCGTCCGCCTCGAGAAGGACGGGCAGACGCTCGTCCTGGACCCCGGGGGATTCAGCGAGGAGGACGCCGCACTCGGCGCGGACGCCATCCTCGTCACCCACGAGCACCCCGACCACTTCGACGAGTTCCGGCTGCGCGCCGCGATGGAGAACAACCCGGCCGCCCGGATCTGGACCCTCAAGTCCGTCGCGGAGAAGATCTCCTCGGCCTTCCCGGGCCGCGTCCACACCGTCGGCCACGGCGACACCTTCACCGCCGCCGGTTTCGACGTCCAGGTGCACGGCGAACTCCACGCGGTGATCCACCCGGACATCCCGCGCGTCACCAACGTCGGCTACCTGATCGACGGTGGCAAGGTCTTTCACCCCGGCGACGCCCTCACCGTCCCCGACCACCCGGTTCAGACGCTGATGCTCCCGGTGATGGCCCCCTGGAACAAGATCTCCGAGGTCATCGACTACGTCCGCGAGGTCAGGCCGCAGCGCGCCTACGACATCCACGACGCCCTCCTCACCGACCTCGCCCGCCCCATCTACGACCGCCAGATCGGGCAGTTGGGCGGCTCCGAGCACCTGCGCCTGACACCGGGGGACTCGGCGGAGGTCTGAGTCCGGGGACCGGGCGGGGCGCGCTGTCAGACCCGCCTTGTAGGTTGTGGGGCATGCGCATCGCGACCTGGAACGTCAACTCGATCACCGCCCGCCTGCCGAGGCTCCTGGCCTGGCTGGAGAGCAGCGGCACGGACGTGCTGTGCCTCCAGGAGGCCAAGATCGCCGAGGACCAGTTCCCGTTCGACGAACTGCGCGAGCTCGGCTACGAGGCGGCGGCGCACGCGACCGGCCGGTGGAACGGCGTGGCGGTGCTCTCCCGCGTCGGCATCGAGGACGTCGTCAAGGGCCTGCCCGGCGACCCCGGCTTCGACGGCGTGGTGGAGCCCCGCGCCCTCTCCGCGACCTGCGGCCCGGTCCGCGTCTGGTCGGTGTACGTGCCGAACGGCCGCGAGGTGGACCACCCCCACTACGCCTACAAGCTTCAGTGGTTCGAGGCCCTGAAGGCGGCCGTCGCCGGCGACGCGGGCGGCAGCCGCCCCTTCGCGGTGATGGGCGACTACAACGTGGCCCCGACGGACGACGACGTCTACGACCGGTCCGCCTTCGAGGGCTCCACGCACGTCACCCCCGCCGAGCGCGCCGCCCTGGCCTCCCTGCGCGAGGCGGGCCTGGACGACGTGGTGCCGCGCCCCCTGAAGTACGAGCACCCGTTCACGTACTGGGACTACCGCCAGCTCTGCTTCCCCAAGAACCGCGGCATGCGCATCGACCTGGTGTACGCCAACGAGCCGTTCAAGAAGGCGGTCAAGGACGCCTACGTCGACCGCGAGGAGCGCAAGGGCAAGGGCGCCTCGGACCACGCGCCGGTCGTCGTCGACCTGGACGTGTAGCCCACGTCACAGCAACGTGAGGTCCACCGACTCCGCGAGGGCCGCCAGCCCCGCGTCCCCGGGGTGCAGGTGGTCCCCGCTGTCGTACGCGGGCAGCATGCGTGAGGGACGGGCGGGGTCGCGCAGCACGGCGTCGAAGTCCAGGACGCCGTCGAAGACGCCGGCGTCACGGATCCACTGGTTCACCGCGACCCGCTCGGCGTCCACGGCGGCCGTGCACCGGGCCTCGCCCTCGCACGGCGCGATCGTCGCCGCCAGCATGCGCAGCCCCCGGGCGTGCCCCCGCTCGGCCAGTTCCCGCAGCCCCGCGATCACCTGCTGCGCCGACGCGCCCCACCGCACGTCGTTGACGCCCTCGAACACCACCGCCGTACGCACCGACGTCTGCGCGAGGACGTCCCGGTCGAAGCGGTGCAGAGCGCTCACCCCGGCCGTGTCCGTGGAAACCCCGTCGCCGGGATAGCGGTCGGAGACCACACGGTTCCCCGAGATCCCCTGGTTGAGCACCCCATAGCGCGGCACCGCACGCTGGCCGAGCAACCGGGTGGCCAGCACATTGGGCCACCGCCGGTTCGCGTCCATCGTGGACCTGTCGCCGTCGGTGATGGAATCGCCCAGCAGCACCACGGACCCCGGCCCGCCGCCCACGTCCACCCCCGTCAGCAGCGGCCAGGTCGTCAGCACCGAGGTGTACGGCGCCGCGGAACCCTCCGCCGCGTGGTCACCCGGCTCGCTCAGGTACGACCGCTGCACCGCGAGCCGGTGCACGGGCGCCGCCGGCACCGGGCCGGGCAGGTGGAAACTCACCAGCAGATCGGCGTCCGCGGGCACCTCGAAACCGAGCGGATCGCTGTACGCCTGCGCCCCCGCGGGGATCTCCACGCCCGCCGCGCCCCGGAAGGACAGCGGCACCGGCGTACCCCGCGCCGCCGCGCCCGACGCCCGCACCGCCACGGTCGCGCTGCCGATCCGCACCGGCGCCGCGGCGAACGTGTTGTCGAACCGCAGCCGCACGCGCGGCCCGCCGGCCGACGTGTGCACTACCAGCCGCAGCGTCCGGTCGGTCCACGGCCCCACCGCGGTGTAGCCGGACGTCGAAGCCGCCCAGCTGCCCGTCCAGCCGGAGGCGGCGGCCCGTACCGACAGCGCGAACACATGCAGACCGGCCGCCTCCGGCAGCCGGACCGAGACGACCTCGCGCCCCGGCAGCAGCGGCACCGTCACGACGTACAGCCGGGCCCGCTCGGCGAGCCGGCCACCGGGCGTGTTCACGTGCGGCAGCGCCACCGCCTTGGTGGCGAGCGGGCCGGTGCGCCAGTCCGGGGCGGTCAGGTGGTACGCGGACCTGGTGCCGTCGGCGTACGCCACCGTGCCCGCACCGCTCGCCGTGCCGCCCGTGCCCGCCACCAGGAAGGCGAGGGCGTCACCCTGACCGGTGACGCGGACGTCCTGCCCGTCGGCCCGTACGTTGTCCGGCTCGCCCGGCTGCCGCCGCGGCCAGGTCAGCTGTGCCCCCTGCACGGTGAGCACGCGCCCGGGCGTCCAGCCCGCGGCCGTGAGGTCCCGCGCCGACAGCGAGGCGCCGGAGCTGTCGAAGTCCGCCTGCCCGGGCCGGGCGTCGTCGCTGACGGCGGTGTTGTCGAAGAGCCGTTCCAGCGGCAGCGGCACGGACCGCCCCTGCGTGGCGGCACGGACCGACCCCGCTGAGACCAGCGACGCCAGCAGGGCCAGAACAACCGCGATCCCCCGGACCCATCGGCGCACGGCCGACTCCTCCCGCCGACGTGAAAGCCGCGACACAAGACGCCTTGTGAAGCTAAGGAGACGCCGGCGACCCGGTCAACGAGCCATGCGCGAACTCGGCGTGAACTCGTCCGGAACCGACCGACCTCGCGCGCCTGTGGTGCGTACGGCGGTACGAATGACAGGCTGGAGGTATGAACATCCCTTTCCTGGGCAACCGGCGCCAGAAGCTCGGGCTCCCCGATCCCGAGGGCATCGCGGAACTCCTCGCCGAGTGCGAACTGCTGCGCTCCCAGGCGTTCCAGGCGGGCGTCCGACTGGACGACACCGCCGCCTCGTTGGAGGCGCTCGACCAGTTGCTGCCGCGCTGGCGGGACGACGAGGAGATCCTGCCCTGGCTCGGCAACGACGCCGGGCTCTACCTGGGCACCGTGATCGTGCGCACCGTGCCGGGCGCGGCCTGGGAGATCCGGCTCGACGGGCAGCCCGTGGTCCGGCTGGCCTCCGGCCGGGAGTTCGACGTCGTGGCCTCCGGGCAGGAGTGGGCCGCCAGCGGCGCTCCCGAGCTGTCGCAGCTGTACGCGGAGGTCGCGGAGGCGTGAATCATGGGCCACAGATTCGCAATTCGCCGTAAATACGGCTAATGCCCGAAAGGTGCGTGTCGCCGGGGCCGGGGCGATCTTGCCTGGATACGTTGCGGCAACCACCACACAGCTGAGAGTGAGTAGGGCTGAACATGGCCGTCGATCCGCTGATCGAGCTGCGTGACGTCAACAAGTACTTCGGGGAGCTGCATGTCCTGCAGGACATCAACCTCAGCGTCGGCAGGGGGGAGGTGGTCGTGGTCATCGGCCCGTCCGGGTCGGGGAAGTCGACCCTGTGCCGGGCGATCAACCGGCTGGAGGTCATCCAGTCCGGGACGATCATCCTCGACGGGCAGCCGCTGCCGGACGAGGGCAAGGCCCTCGCGCGTCTGCGCGCCGATGTCGGCATGGTCTTCCAGTCCTTCAACCTCTTCGCCCACAAGACCGTCCTGGAGAACGTCTCCCTCGGGCAGGTCAAGGTCCGGGGACGCAGCAAGCAGGACGCCGACAAGCGCTCCCGGGAGCTCCTCGAGCGTGTCGGCGTCGCCGACCAGGCGAACAAGTACCCGGCGCAGCTCTCCGGCGGCCAGCAGCAGCGCGTGGCCATCGCCCGCGCCCTGGCCATGAGCCCCAAGGTGATGCTGTTCGACGAGCCGACCTCGGCCCTCGACCCGGAGATGATCAACGAGGTCCTGGAAGTCATGCGCCAGCTGGCCCGCGAGGGCATGACCATGATCGTCGTCACCCATGAGATGGGCTTCGCCCGCTCGGCCGCCAACCGTGTCGTCTTCATGGCCGACGGCCGCATCGTCGAGGACCGTACCCCCGAGGAGTTCTTCACCGACCCGCACAGCGACCGTGCCAGGGACTTCCTCTCCAAGATCCTCCATCACTGATCCGCCGTCAGTGAACCGGGACGACGCGGGCCACCACGTCCCTCCCGGCCTCGACTACGATGTGCCCTTCATCCCGTCGGACCAGGGTGACTTGGCCGGTCCGGCCGGGATGTGCGTGCCGCTCGCCCGGTTCGCGGACCGGGTCGCGGCGGAAACTCAGATGCCGTCGCCGGGGAGACCCCCCACGGCCCTCGACCGCAGGGGGCGGCGGTTCACATCGGCCAGGCCCGTCCGGCGGCAGCCGGAGATCACTGCTCGCGCAGCGGAACCGACACGTACGACGGGTCGTTCGCCGGCGAGGAGAAGGTCAGCTGCGCGCCGGACGGGTTGTGCTCGATGTAGAGCGGGTCGACCGTGTCGACGACCAGGGCGAGGCGGTGCCCGGCCGGGACGTCGTAGGCCGTGGAGTACAGCTCCAGGTCGACGCCGAACGGCTGACCGGGCGTACGCCCGTGGAAGGTGTACGGCGCGGTGCTGACCAGCTTGCCGAGGCCGAGCGGCCCCACGTCGTAGAGGTAGGCGACGAGGGTGCCGCTCTCCTTGGTCGGTGTGAGGGTGGTGTGCAACCTGGCCGTGCCGCGCAGGCGTTGGGGCGTGCCGTACCGCTCCGACTGCCACACGGCGGCCCAGCGGCGGGGGAGCAGGGGGATCGCGGCGACCGGGGGCAGTCGGGCCACCTGGTCGAGGATGCTGGAGAGGAAGACGATCCCGCCGTCCGCACCGGAGTTGACGTTCGCGCGGATGGTGGTCGTGCCCGCCAGGGCGATCTTCCGGCTCGTCGCGCCGACCGACTTCCAGTCCGGGTAGCCCTCGTAGTCGCCGGACGAGCGGGACTTCAGCCGCACGGGCAGCTCTCGGTCGATGCCGTTGTCCTCGCCCCTGAGATGGTGGTCGAACCAGCGCCCGGTGCTGGTCCACACGTCGTTGGGCAGCCCGAACAGGCCGGTCACCTCGGGGGTGGCGTGGTCGCCGGGCCGCAGCTCCAGTCTCTTGGGGCCGGTCAGCTTCTCGTAGAAGTCCGTGTACTGGTTGGGCGAGAAGATCGTGTCGCCCCACGCGCCGGCGAGCAGGAGCGCGGTGCCGTTGGTGTTGAGACGGTCGACGTACGTCACAGCGGAACGTTTCTTTCCCCAGGCGATGAGCTCCTGTTCCTTGGCCAGGTTCGAGGCGTAGAAATCGTCGAACACCTGCCGTAGTTCAGCGCTCTGACGGCCGGTCACCAGGCTGGCGCCGTCCAGCACGGCCGCCCCCTGGACGTGCTGGGTGCGCCCGGAGTAGATCGAGCCGATCAGGTCGGCCCAGCCGCTGAGCGCCGCGACCGCCCGGACGCGCTTGTCGTGCGCGGCGGCGAGCAGGCTGATGCCGGCGCCGTACGAGACGCCCGCCATGCCGATGTGCCGGGCGTCGGAGGGGGTGTGGGCGAGCGCCCAGTCGATGACCTTCGACGCGTCGGCCACGTCGGGTGGCCCGGCGACTTCTATCTCGCCGCCCGACTGCCAGAAGCCGCGCACGTTGTACGTCACCACGACGTACCCGGAGTCGGCGAGCTTCTGGGCCTGGGCGAGGTACTCGGCCTGGGGCAGGCCCCAGCTCGTGGGCAGCACGATCAGCGGGTGGCGGCGGGTGCCGTCGGAGCCCTTCGGGGTGACGACGTTGGCCTTCAGGACGGTGCCGCCGTCGCCGGTGATGTCGACGAAGCGGACCGGATTCGGTGCCGCCGTCGCGGTGGTGGGGGCGAGCCCGAGGGCGCTTCCGGCGACCAGGGTCGCCGAGACGGCGCCTACGGCGGTGGTACGCAGGGCCTTGCGTGTGTGTCCCACGGGTCACTCCTCACTCGTGTCAGTGCAAAGTGACCCGACGGTAACCTCAGCCCTTTACCAGAGGTAACCCGTCGGTAAGTCACGCGCCAGTAACGGTTGTTGGCGTGTGGCGGGTTCAGGAGGCCCGGTGGGAATTGCGTGCGGCCGGGGCCGGCAGGGGGCTCTGCGCGGCCCGGGTCACGTCCGCGACGAGCTCGACGACGTCGGGGCCGTAGGCCTGCGAGTTGATCACCTTCAGCAGCAGCACGAAGGAGTGGGTGCCGTGCTTGCGGGCCAGCCGCTCGTGGTTGCGGGCGAGGTAGCGGGTGGCGGCCTGGTTGGTGATCGAGGTCTGGCCGCAGAAGAGGAAGACGGGGTGGGTGTTCTGGCTCTGCTGCGCGGTGAGCCGGGCGAGCAGGACGTACTCCTCTCTGCCGACCTCCACGCGGTAGCGCTCGCTGCCGATCTGGAAGGCGCCGCGGTACCGGGTTCGGTGTCGACGTTCACCCGGACGCCGGGGAGCAGGGAGGAAAGGTGTGCCGCCATACGGCGGTTCGACGCCGGGCCGCCCACACAAAATTCGGTGCGCTCACCGAAGCCCTGGCGTGCCGTGTCGTGCGGCAGGATCTGGGCGTGGGCGCGGCAGTCCTTGATCAGCGCGGCGAGTTCCAGGAGCGCGAACACGTCGTAGCGCATCACCGTCAACTCGGGCCCGCCGGCCCCACGGTTCACCACCAGCAGCGACTCGGAGTTGTCGGGCAGCCCGAAGAACGCCTGCTTGCGGCGGAGCCTGCGCTTCCACAGGTAGGTGCGGGCCACCCAGCCGAGCGCGGCACTGATGCCCGCGGCTATCACGCCCAGGACGATGTTGCGCACGTCGTCATTCATGGGCGCGCATGGTAGCGGGCGAAGGGCACCGGCGTTCGAGAGGATCCTGACGAGGTCATGGCGATGAACTAAGCTGCGCGGACGGCCCTTTCTGGAGGTGCGGATGCGTCGACCTGTCGCACGGAAACTGGCGGTCCTGGCGGTCTCGACCGCTGTCGTGTCGGTGGGGGCGGCGGCGCCACCCGCCGCGCCCGGCAAGCCCGTTGAAGCAGTCAAGAAGGTCCCGGTGGCCGTCGGCCACGGCGGCGCGGTCGCGAGCGTCGACGCGGACGCCTCCGCCGCCGGCATCGAGGTCCTCAAGAAGGGCGGCAACGCCGTCGACGCGGCCGTCGCCACCGCCGCCGCGCTCGGCGTCACCGAGCCCTACTCCGCCGGCATCGGCGGAGGCGGCTACTTCGTCTACTACGACGCCAAGTCCCGCACGGTGCACACCATCGACGGCCGCGAGACCGCGCCCCTGACCGCCGACGCGAACCTCTTCGTCGAGAACGGCAAGCCCCTCGCCTTCGCCGACGCCGTCAGCAGCGGCCTCGGCGTCGGTACCCCGGGTACGCCCGCCACCTGGCAGGCGGCACTGGACAAGTGGGGCAGCCGGAAACTCGGTCCGCTGCTGAAGCCCGCCGAGCGCCTGGCCCGCGACGGCTTCACCGTCGACGCCACCTTCCGCGCGCAGACCGCCGCCAACGAGACCCGGTTCCGCTACTTCCCCGACACCGCCGAGCTGTTCCTGCCGAATGGGCAACTCCCCGTCGTGGGCACCACCTTCAAGAACCCCGACCTCGCCCGCACCTACGCGGAGCTGGGCAGGAAGGGCGTCGGCGCGCTCTACCGCGGCGACCTCGGCAGGGACATCGTGAACACGGTCAACAAGCCCCCGGTGGACCCGGCCTCCGGCTGGAATGCCCGTCCCGGGCAGCTGTCTGCCAAGGACCTGGCCGCCTACCGCGCCAAGTTCCAGGCGCCCACGAAGACTTCGTACCGAGGCCTCGGCGTCTACTCCATCGCGCCCTCGTCCTCCGGCGGCACCACGGTGGGTGAGGCACTGAACATCCTGGAGAAGACCGACCTGTCGAAGGCGAGCGAGGTGCGGTACCTGCACCGCTTCATCGAGGCGAGCCGGATCGCCTTCGCGGACCGGGGACGCTGGGTCGGAGACCCCGCCTTCGAGGACGTACCGACCAGGGAACTGCTGTCCCAGAAGTACGCCGACTCGCGCGCCTGCCTCATCCGGGACGACGCGGTGCTCACCAGCCCGCTCGCACCGGGCGACCCGCGCGACCCTGCGCCCTGCGGCTCCGCGGGCACGGCGGCCCCGACGACGTACGAGGGCGAGAACACCACGCACCTGACGGCCGCCGACAAGTGGGGCAACGTCGTCGCCTACACACTCACCATCGAGCAGACCGGCGGCAGCGGCATCACCGTGCCCGGGCGCGGGTTCATCCTCAACAACGAGCTGACGGACTTCTCCTTCGCCCCGGCCAACCCGGCCGTGCACGACCCGAACCTGCCCGGCCCGGGCAAGCGGCCGCGGTCGTCGATCGCACCGACGATCGTGCTGGACCAGCACAACAAGCCGGTGGTGGCGCTGGGTTCACCCGGAGGCGCAACCATCATCACCACCGTGCTGCAGACCCTGACCGGGTTCCTCGACCGCGGCCTGCCGCTCGTCGACGCGATCGCCGCGCCGCGCGCCAGCCAGCGCAACGCGGCCCGGACGGAACTCGAACCCGGCCTGTACGACAGCGATCTGAGGGAGCAGCTGGAGGCGATCGGGCACGCGTTCCGGCTGAATCCCGAGATCGGCGCGACCACGGGCGTGCAGCGGCTGCCGGGCGGGAAGTGGCTGGCGGCGGCGGAGAAGGTGCGCAGGGGCGGCGGCTCGGCGATGGTGGTCCGTCCCGTCCGCTAGTACCTCACGTCACAGCTCGGGGGCGGGCGTCTCCCGCGTGCGGAACGCGAGGCGCCCGTCCGCGACGTCCACCGTCACCCGGCCGCCCTCCTTCACGCGGCTGTCCAGCAGCAGCCGGGACAGCTCGTTGTCGACCTCCCGCTGGATGGTGCGGCGCAGCGGGCGGGCGCCGTACTCCGGCTGGTAGCCGCGGCGCGCCAGCCAGTCCACGGCCGCGTCGGTGAAGTCGACCGTGACGCCCTGGGCGTGCAGCAGACGGCGGGCCCGGTCCAGCAGCAGGTTGGTGATCTGCCGCAGCTGCTCCTGTGTGAGCTGGCGGAAGACCACGATCTCGTCGATGCGGTTGAGGAACTCGGGCCGGAAGTGCTCGCGCAGCGGCCGCATGACCTGCTCGCGCCGCGCCTCCTCGTCCGCGTCGGTGCCGCCCGCCGCGAAGCCCAGGGTGGCGCCGCGCCGGGTGATCACCTCGGAACCGAGGTTGCTGGTCATCACGATGACGGTGTTGGCGAAGTCCACCGTCCGGCCCTGGGAGTCCGTGAGCCGCCCGTCGTCGAGGACCTGGAGCAGGACGTTGAACACGTCCGGGTGCGCCTTCTCCACCTCGTCCAGGAGGAGCAGCGAGTACGGGTGCCGGCGCACCACCTCGGTCAGCTGGCCGGCCTCCTCGTGGCCGACGTACCCGGGCGGGGCGCCGACCAGGCGGCTGACCGTGTGGCGCTCCTGGTACTCGCTCATGTCGAGGCGCACCATGCGGTCCTCGCTGCCGAACAGGGCCTCGGCGAGCGCCCGGGCCAGCTCCGTCTTGCCCACGCCCGTCGGGCCCAGGAACAGGAAGCTGCCGATCGGCCGGTCGCGGCTCGCGAGCCCGGCGCGGGAGCGCAGCACCGCGTCGGCGACCACCTGCACCGCCTCGTCCTGGCCGACCACCCGCTGGTGCAGATGCTCCGCCAGGCCCAGCAGGCGGTCCTTCTCCTCCTCGGTGAGACGGCTGACCGGGATGCCGGTCTGCCGGGACACCACCTCGGCGATCGCCTCGGCGTCGACCACCAGGTCCCGGCCCTCGTCGACCTCGCCGTCGCCGCCGACCTGAGTGATCCGCCGCTTCAGCTCGACGATGCGGTCCCGCAGCTGCGTGGCCTGCTCGTACTGCTCGTCCGCGACCGCCTGGTCCTTGTCCCGGACCAGCTGCTCGAGCTCGCGCTCCATGGCCCGTACGTCCGAGCCCTTCGTGCGGGCGCGCAGCCGCACCCGGGCACCGGCCTGGTCGATCAGGTCGATCGCCTTGTCCGGCAGGCGGCGGTCGCTGAGATAGCGGTCGGACAGCTCCACGGCCGCCACCAGCGCCTCGTCGGTGTAGCGGACCTGGTGGTGGGCCTCGTAGCGGTCCTGCAGACCCCGCAGGATCTCGATCGCGTCCGCAGGGGTCGGCTCGGGCACCATGATCGGCTGGAAGCGGCGGGCGAGGGCCGCGTCCTTCTCGATCCGGCGGTACTCCTCCAGCGTGGTCGCGCCCACGACGTGCAGCTCGCCCCGCGCCAGGGCCGGCTTGAGGATGTTGCCGGCGTCCATCGAACCGCCCTCGCCGCCACCGCCGCCGACACCCACGACGGTGTGCAACTCGTCGATGAAGACGACCAGCCGGTCGGAGTGGGCGCGGATCTCCTCCACGATGTTGTTCATCCGCTCCTCGAAGTCGCCCCGGTAACGGGTGCCCGCGACCACACCCGTCAGGTCCAGGGCGACCACCCGCCGCCCGACGAGCACGTCGGGCACGTCCCCTTCGGCGATGCGCTGCGCCAGCCCCTCCACCACGGCGGTCTTGCCGACGCCCGCGTCCCCGATCAGCACCGGGTTGTTCTTGCCGCGCCGGGAGAGCACCTCGACGGTCTGCTCGATCTCCTGCTCCCGCCCGATCACCGGGTCGATCCGGCCCTGCCGGGCCAGTTCGGTGAGGTCACGGCCGTACTTGTCGAGGGTCGGCGTGTTCGTCGGCCGGGGCCGCTCGGTGCCGGGCTGGGCCGCCTCCGGCGCCTCCTGGGGCAGGTCGGGCGGTGCGAAACGGGCCGCGTTCAGGATGTGCCCGGCGGCCGAGTCCGGGTTCGCGGCCAGCGCGCTGAGCACGTGCTCCGGGCCGATGTAGCCCGCGCCGCGCGACCGGGCCAGGTCGTGCGCGTCCAGCAGGGCGCGCTTGGCGGCCGGGGTCAGCGAGAGCGAGGTCGGCGGGGGCGCGTCGCCCGGGACGTGCTGGACCGGCCCGGACCGCTCGTCGATCTGCGACGCCAGCGCATCTGGATCCGCGCCCGCCCGGCTGAGCAGACTCCGCGTCGGCTCGCTGGCCAGCGCCGCGCGCAGCAGGTGCTCGGTGTCGAGATCGCGGCTGCCGTGCTCGGCGGCGTACTTGGCGGCGCCGCGCACCAGCTCCCGGGCCGGCTGGCTGAGCAGCCGGCCGATATCGATCTGGCGGGGGCGGGGGCCGCCGAAGAAGCGGGCGAGGAATTCTGCGAAGGGGTCCGAGCCGAAGCCTTCGGGGCTGTAGCCGCTGGTCATGGCCTTCCGTTCCCGGCGTCCCGGACGGGGATCCCCTCGCCGCCCGAACTGGCCCGAGCGCTCGGGGGAGGGCCGGGACGCCCTCGCTGATCGACGTGCCGGGGTCGGGTAACCGGGTGGGGGTCGGTCACACCTGGGGCGCATGCTCGTAGACCACCTTGGCACGATCGTCGGCGCAGGGCACCTTCAGGGCGGCTGTGGCCACCGGGACCTCAGCCGTCGCGGAGCAGGGCCGGCTCGGCTCGCGTCTCGCGTCTCGCGCCCTGCGGACGCCGGTCCACAGGGCGCAGCTCGTGGTGGGCGGCGTTCGGCGGGTCGTAGGGGTCAGCGGGTCGTAGGGCTCAGCGGGTCGTAGGGGTCAGTCAGCGGGCCGTCAGGATCCGCGGGCCCGCCTCCGTGATCGCCACCGTGTGCTCCGCGTGGGCCGCGCGTGAGCCGTCGTTCGTGCGCAGGGTCCAGCCGTCCGGGGCCGCGTGGAAGCCGTCCGTGCCGCCGGCGATGAGCATGGGCTCGATCGCCAGGACCATGCCGTGCCGGAGCACAAGCCCCCGGCCTGGCCGTCCCTCGTTCGGCACCGACGGGTCCTCGTGCATGCGGCGGCCGATGCCGTGGCCGCCGAAACCGTCCGGGATGCCGTAGCCCGCCGCGCGGCACACCGAGCCGATCGCGTGGGCGATGTCGCCGATGCGGTTGCCGACGACGGCCGCCTCGATGGCCGCCGCGAGGGCCCGCTCGGCGGTCTCGATCAGGCGCAGGTCCGCCACGCGCGGGGTGCCCACGACGAAGCTGATCGCCGAGTCACCGACCCAGCCGCCCAGTTCGGCGCCGAAGTCGATCGAGACGAGGTCGCCGTCGCGCAGCCGGTACCGGGTGGGGATGCCGTGCACGATCGCGTCGTTGACGGAGGCGCAGATCACGGCCGGGAAGGGGGTGGGCGCGAAGGAGGGCTTGTAGCCGAGGAACGGTGAGGTCGCGCCCGCCTCGCGCAGCACGTCGTGCGCCAGCTCGTCCAGCTCCAGCAGGGAAACCCCCACGTCCGCGGCCTGCCGTACGGCCGTCATGGCCCGGGCGACGACCTGGCCCGCCTCGTACATGGCGTCGATCGATGTGTCCGTCTTCAGCTCCACCATGCCAATTACTATACCGGTATTAGAATGGGTGGCATGGTGCGCACCCCTCTCACCCCGGAAGAGCGCGAACGCGGCGAGCGTCTCGGGCGGCTGCTGCGCGAGGCGCGTGGCGGCCGCAGCATGGCGGAGGTCGCGGCGAGCGCCGGTATCTCCGCCGAGACCCTGCGGAAGATCGAGACCGGGCGGGCCCCGACTCCGGCCTTCTTCACGGTGGCCGCGCTGGTCGGCACGCTCGGGCTGTCGATGGACGAGCTGGCCGGGCGGTGCGCGCTCGCGGGCGTGTGAGGCCGGTGAGGTCACCGTCGCCCTCCCGGTGAACGGAGGCTCCTGCGTCCACTTGGAAAACTCCTTGTAGCCGCGCTGTAACACGACTGGTGTTCGCTACGGACCGGAGTGATCCAATCTGGCGGGAGTTGCGCGATGGCAGTGGATCAGCTCCCGGCCGGCGTCCGGGAGTTCACGAACTACCTGGACGGCCTGCTGGCACGTCTGGACCAGGGCGCCGGCTGGTGCGCGGTGTTCTGGCAGCGCGACGCCGATGGGATGCAGGCCTGTCTCGACGGGCGTGAGGTGCCGCCCTGGGACGTGGTGGAGGCGCTGCTGCAGGATCTCGCCGCGGCGTACGGCCCCGACGTCGCCCGGCCGGAGAAGGAACGGGCCCGCGGCCTGCACGCCGCCGCCCTCGCCGCGTACGACGCCCGGCCCGGCGGCCGGGACGCCCTCGGGGACCGGCTCGACGTCATGCTGCGCGAGCAGAAGTACGCGGCCGAACGGCAGGCGGAACTGGGCCGGTTGCTGGCCTCCGCCACCACCCGTGAGGAGGCCGACGCCCTCCGCCTCGACCTGGCCTGGGCCCGCGACGACCACGAACGCGCGACCGCCCGCTGCGCGGAACTCCGGGCCCGCTTGGCCGACCTGGACCGCCGAGCACACGAAGCACAGCGGATCCGCCGCACACAGCACGAGCCCGGCCCGGTCGGCCCCACCCTGCGGGACGACGGTGGATTCCCGGCGCAGCGTACGCGGCCGGACGCCGGCCGTGGTCCGTACGGAGGGGAGTCGGCGGGGGCGGTGGGGGAGGAATCGCGTGTGTACGGCGGGGAGAGCCCGGAGCGGGGCACGCGCGCGTACGGCGGAGAAACCCCGGTGGGCGGGACGGGGTCGTCGTACGGCGGAGGGTCGGGGGCCGCGGGCGCGCGCTCGCATGGGGGAGAAGGCCCGGCGGGCGGCACGCGCGCGTACGGCGAAGCCGGTCCGGCGGGCGGAGTGGACCCCTACGGCGGGGGAGCCGGGGCGCAGGGCACGCGCGAGTACCGCGGGGAGAGCCCGGCGAACGGCACGCGCGCGTCCCGCGGAGAAACCCCGGCGGGCCGGCCGGGCTCGTACGGGGCAGGCTCCGGGGCGGTGGCCCCGAACTCCTACGGCGGAGACAGCCCGGCGAACGGCACGCGCGCGTACGGCGGAGAAACCCCGGCGCGCGGGTCGTACGGAGCCGGGTCCGGGGCGGCGGCCCCGAACTCCTACGGCGGAGACAAGCCAGCGGACGCCACGCGCGCGTACGGCGACGAGCACGGCTGGTTCGCGGAGCGGTCCGTGCCGGAAGCGGCCTCCACCGGCTCGGCCGACGAGGCCTCCGCTTCCCGGCCCGCCGCCCCTGCCCCGGCCCCGAAGCAGCGCAAACGCCGACGCGGCAGCGCCCGCTTCGCCGGGATGGCGGAGGAGGACGCCGGGCCCGTCGTCGTACCCCCGGCCGCCGTACCCACCCTGCCCGCACCCGCACCCGCCAAAGGACGCACTCCGCGCGGGGCCCGGTTCGCCGGGGCCGCCGAGACGGTGGAGCGGGAGGAGCCGCCGCCGGTCGAGGGGGCCGATGCGGGGGACCGGCGGGAGGTCGTCCAGGCCGTCGAGACGCTCGCGCGGCTGCGCGGCGAGGGGCGCAGCGGGGAGGCGCACGCCCTGCTCGTCGAGGCGGCGTACTGGCCCGCCGCCCGGTTCCCGCTGCTCGCGGCCGAGATGCAGCGCGCCGGACTCGGCGCCGACTGGGTGACTCTGCTGTGGGAGGCCGCCTCGCTGCCCGCCGGCCGGCTGGTCGCCGCGGCCGACGCGCTGGACGCGGCGGGGCGTCCGGCGGACGGGCAGCAGATCCTGCGGCAGGGCGTGGCGCGTCCCGCCCGGGAGATCGGCGAGGCCGTGCTCGGGCTGGTCGCCGAGGGCCGCCGCCGCGAGGTGCGCGCGCTGCTCGACGCGTACGTCCGGGTCCGCACCCCGGAGGAGGCGGCCCGCAGCGCCGAGCCGGATCCGCAGCAGCTGGTGCCGCTGCTGGTGGAGGCCGCGCAGGGAGTGTCGGACGAGCGACACTGGGACCTGGTGCACGCCCTCCGGGTCGCCGGATTCACCGCCTGAGTCACCCGCCCCCATCCTCACCCGCCCCCACGACTCACCCACCGGAGTGTGAAACGCGAACGACTCCGCGGGTTGACGACGATGGTCTTGGCAAGCCCGTCGCGGAGGCTTACGTTCATCCCTCTACGGCCTGCTTCTACGGGCGTAGAGACGCTGACGTCGCGTCGAAGGAGCAGCTCATGGCCAACGTCGTACGTGCCGCTCTGGTCCAGGCCACCTGGACCGGCGACACCGAGTCCATGGTGGCGAAACACGAGGAGCACGCCCGCGAGGCGGCCCGGCGGGGCGCGAGGATCATCGGGTTCCAGGAGGTCTTCAACAGCCCCTACTTCTGTCAGGTCGAGGAGCCGGAGCACTACCGCTGGGCCGAGCATGTGCCCGACGGGCCGACTGTCGATCGTATGCGGGCGCTCGCGCGCGAGACCGGCATGGTGATCGTCGCGCCGGTGTTCGAGGTGGAGCAGCCGGGCTTCTACTACAACACCGCCGCCGTGATCGACGCCGACGGCACCTACCTCGGCAAGTACCGCAAGCACCACATCCCGCAGATCAGGGGCTTCCGCGAGAAGTACTACTTCAAGCCCGGCAACCTCGGCTGGCCCGTCTTCGACACCGCCGCCGGAAAGGTCGGCGTCTACATCTGCTACGACCGCCACTTCCCGGAGGGCTGGCGGCAACTGGGCCTGAACGGCGCCCAGGTGGTCTACAACCCGTCCGCCACCCACCGGGGCCTGTCCTCGCACCTGTGGCGGCTGGAGCAGCCCGCGGCCGCCGTCGCCAACGCCTACTACGTCGCCGCGATCAACCGGGTCGGCGTCGAGGAGTACGGCGACAACGACTTCTACGGGACGAGCTACTTCGTCGACCCGCGTGGGCAGTTCGTGGGTGACGTGGCCAGTGACAGCAAGGAGGAACTCGTGGTCCGGGACCTGGACTTCGACCTCATCGAAGAAGTGCGGCAGACGTGGGCCTTCTACCGCGACCGCCGCCCCGACGCCTACGAAGGGCTGGTGCAGCCGTGACCACCGACCTCCTGGGCCGCCACCGGGCCGTGCTCCCCGACTGGCTCGCCCTGTACTACGAGGAGCCGATCGAGATCACCCACGGCGAGGGCCGCCACGTCTGGGACGCGGAGGGCAACCGGTACCTCGACTTCTTCGGCGGCATCCTCACCACCATGACCGCGCACGCGCTGCCCGAGATCACCAAGGCGGTCAGCGAGCAGGCCGGGCGGATCATCCACTCGTCGACCCTGTACCTCAACCGGCCCATGGTCGAACTCGCCGAGCGCGTCGCCCAGTTGAGCGGTATCCCGGACGCGCGGGTCTTCTTCACGACCTCCGGCACCGAGGCCAACGACACCGCCCTGCTGCTGGCCACCACGTACCGGCGCAGCAACACGATCCTGGCCATGCGCAACAGCTACCACGGCCGCTCCTTCAGCTCGGTCGGCATCACCGGAAACCGCGGCTGGTCCCCGACCTCGCTGTCCCCGCTGCAGACCCTGTACGTCCACGGCGGGGTGCGCACACGCGGCCCGTACGCCTCGCTCAGCGACGAGGACTTCATCGCGGCCTGCGTCGACGACCTGAAGGACCTGCTCGGCCACACCCGCCCGCCGGCCGCGCTGATCGCCGAACCGATCCAGGGCGTCGGCGGTTTCACCTCGCCGCCGGACGGACTGTACGCGGCATTCCGCGAGGTGCTGAAGGAACACGGGATCCTGTGGATCGCCGACGAGGTGCAGACCGGCTGGGGCCGCACCGGCGACCACTTCTGGGGCTGGCAGGCGCACGGCCGCAACGGGCCGCCGGACATCATGACCTTCGCCAAGGGCATCGGCAACGGCATGTCCATCGGCGGCGTCGTCGCCCGCGCCGAGATCATGAACTGCCTCGACGCCAACAGCATCTCCACCTTCGGCGGCACGCAGATCACCATGGCGGCGGGCCTCGCCAACCTCACGTACCTGCTGGAGCACGACCTCCAGGGCAACGCCCGGCGCGTCGGCGGCATGCTCATCGAGCGGGTACGGGCCGCCGCCGCGCAGGTGCCGCACGTCCGGGAGGTGCGCGGGCGCGGGCTGATGATCGGCATCGAGCTGACCAAGCCGGGCACGGACGAGGCCGACCCGCAGGCCGCGGCCGCCGTGCTGGAGGCGGCCCGCGCCGGCGGGCTGCTCATCGGCAAGGGCGGCGGCCACAACACCAGCGCCCTGCGCATCGCCCCGCCGCTGTCCCTCAACGTCGCGGAGGCCGAGGAGGGCGCCGCGATCCTCGAGAGCGCTCTGAGGAGCATCCAGTAAGAACCCGAGCAAGGGAAGACCGCCATGACCACCGCCTTGGATCCCCTCGAGCCCGCGCTGTCGGTCCGCCAGGTGCTCGGCCTGGAACGCGTGCTCGCCGGAGAGCCCGAGGTGGTGGCCGGGGCCGGTCAGCTGGACCGGCCGGTGCGCTGGGTGCATGTCGCCGAGGCCGCCGACGTCGGGGTGATGCTCAGCGGCGGAGAGATGGTCCTCACCACCGGCGTGCTGCTCGCCGGCGACGAGGACAAGCAGGCCGAGTACATCCGTTCCCTGCACCGCGCGGAGGCCGCGGCCGTCGTCCTCGGACTCGGTCGTGCCTTCCCCGCCGCGCCGGACGTGATGCGCCGGGTGGCCGAGCGGTGCGGTCTGCCCATGGTCGTCCTGCACCGGCCGTTCCCATTCGCCCAGCTGACCGAGGAGGTCCAGTCGCGGCTGGTGCGGCGGAAGTTCGCCGCCGTCAGCCTCTCCGAGTCCGTCCGCACCGAACTCACCGCGCTCATCACCGCCGGCGCCCCGCTGCAACGCCTGCTCGACGAGGTCGCCCGGCACAGCGGCTGCCCCGTCGTCGTCACCAACCTCGCCCACCGCGTCCTCGGCACGGCGGGGGAGCGGCCCGCCGTGGACGACGTCCTGCGCGACTGGGAGCGCATCGCACGGCAGGCCGGTGGCAGCGAGGGAGACGGCTGGATCCGCGCCGAGCTCGGCGGGCGCGGGGAGCGGTGGGGCCGGATCGTGCTGTGCGGCTACCGCGGCGACACCGCGACCGGGCGGCTGCTCGCCGCCCGCGCCGCCGAGGCCCTCGTCCTGCACCGCATGCTCGGCGGTGGCACGGCGTGCTCCTGGGAGGAGCAGTCCGCGCAGAGCCTGCTGACCGACCTGGTCTCCGGGGTCGTACCGGCCCGGCAGCTGCTGCCCCGGGCGCGGGCGGCCGGGCTGCCGGTGGGCCGGCGCACCTTCGTGCCCCTGGTCGTCCGCGGCCGGGAAACGGACCGGCTCGATCGCGTCCTGCGTCTGCTGGGGCTGCCGGGCATCGTCGCCGAACTGGCGGACGGGGCCACCGCCGTGCTGCTCAGCCTCGCCCGCGACCAGGACGCCGAGGCGCTCACCGCCCACTTCGCGGCCCGGCTGCGGTCAAAGGGCGCGGCCCGTACGGTCGTCGCCGCCGCGGACGCCCGTACCGCCTGGGAGGACGTCCCCGCCGGGCTGCGCGAGGCCCAGCACGTCGCGGACGCCGTCGCCGACTCCCCGGCCGCGCTGGACCTCCCGGCCGTCGTACGCCTGAAGGACGTACACCTGCGGGGACTGATCAGGCTGCTGCGGGACGACCCGCACGTGCAGTCCTTCGCGGAGCGGGAGCTGGACGGGCTGCTGCGCGCGGCCGACGAGGACCTGCTGTCCGTGCTGCGCACCTATCTCGCGACCGGCCGCAACAAGTCCCGCACCGCCCAGCTCCACCACGTCTCCCGGCCCGCGCTCTACCGCCGCCTGGAGGCCATACAGACCCGGCTCGGGGTGGACCTCGACGACTTCGAGCAGGCCGCCTCGGTGCACATCGCGCTCCTCGCGCACGACGCGCAACAGACCTGAGACATTCGCCGCGCAACAGGAGTGAAACATGGGACCACCTGCGAAAACGGCGGTGAAACATGGGCCCACGCCAGGGTGACACGGTGGCACGCCGCACGCCCGCAGACGTGACACCGTGCCACTCAAACAGGCCTCGCGGACTTCCTAGGCTCGCCGCACACCGAGCGACCGGAGGTCCCGATGAGCAGAGTGATCCGTGCCGCCGTCTTCCAGACCGCCTGGACAGGCGACAAGGAATCGATGATCCAGGTACACGAGCAGGCGGTGCGCGACGCGGCCGCGCAGGGCGCCCAGGTCCTGTGCTTCCAGGAGCTGTTCTACGGACCGTACTTCTGCCAGGTCCAGGACCCCGCCTTCTACGAGTACGCGGAGAAGATCCCCGACGGGCCGATCGTCAAGCGCTTCCAGGCACTGGCGAAGGAGCACGGCATCGTCCTCGTCCTGCCGATGTACGAGGAGGAGCAGCCCGGCGTCCTCTACAACACCGCCGCCGTGATCGACGCGGACGGCTCCTACCTCGGCAAGTACCGCAAGACGCACATCCCGCAGGTCAAGGGCTTCTGGGAGAAGTTCTACTTCCGCCCGGGCAACTCCGGCTGGCCCGTCTTCGACACGGCCGTCGGGAAGATCGGCGTCTACATCTGCTACGACCGGCACTTCCCGGAGGGGTGGCGGGCCCTCGGCCTCGCGGGCGCCGAGCTCGTCTTCAACCCGTCGGCCACCCACCGCGGGCTCTCCTCCTACCTGTGGCAGCTGGAGCAGCCGGCGGCGGCCGTCGCCAACGAGTACTTCGTCGGCGCGATCAACCGGGTCGGCGTGGAGGAGCTGGGCGACAACGACTTCTACGGGACCTCGTACTTCGTGGACCCGGAGGCCAAGTTCGTGGGCGAGGTGGCGAGCGACAAGGAGAGCGAACTCGTCGTGCGGGACCTGGACATGGCCAAGCTGCGCGAGGTCCGCGACCGCTGGCAGTTCTACCGCGACCGCGCGCCGGGCACGTACACGCCGCTGACCGCGCCCTGACCGTCGCCCCGGCGTCCGCCGGACCCGTGGGCGCCGGGCCCGTCCGTACCTCATCAGCACCGACCACGGCAGGAGCAGGAGAGGGAGCATGAGCAGCCGTACCGTCATCCGCGGTGGCCTCGTCATCACCGCGTCCGACGAGATCCACGCCGACGTCCTGATCGAGGACGGCCGCATCGCCGCCCTCGCAGCCTCCGGCACCCCCGCCGCCGAGGCCTTCACCGCCGAGCGGGTCATCGACGCCACCGGCAAGTACGTGATTCCGGGCGGGGTCGACGCCCACACCCACATGGAGCTGCCGTTCGGCGGCACCTCCGCCTCCGACACCTTCGAGACCGGCACCCGGGCCGCCGCCTGGGGCGGTACGACGACGATCATCGATTTCGCGGTGCAGAGCGTCGGGCACGGCCTGCGCGAGGGCCTGGACGCCTGGCACGCCAAAGCCGAGGGCAACTGTGCGATCGACTACGGCTTCCACATGATCGTCTCCGACGTGAACCAGGAGACGCTGAAGGAGATGGACCTCCTCGTCGAGGAGGGGGTGACGTCCTTCAAGCAGTTCATGGCCTACCCAGGGGTCTTCTACTCCGACGACGGCCAGATCCTGCGCGCCATGCAGCGCTCCGCCGAGAACGGCGGCCTGATCATGATGCACGCCGAGAACGGCATCGCCATCGACGTGCTGGTGGAGCAGGCGCTGGCCCGCGGTGAGACCGACCCGCGCTACCACGGGGAGGTCCGCAAGGCGCTGCTGGAGGCCGAGGCCACCCACCGCGCCATCAGGCTCGCCCAGGTCGCGGGCGCTCCCCTGTACGTCGTGCACGTCTCGGCGATGGAGGCAGTCGCCGAGCTGGCCCGGGCGCGCGACGAGGGGCTGAACGTCTTCGGCGAGACCTGCCCGCAGTACCTGTTCCTGTCGACCGACAACCTCGCCGAACCCGACTTCGAGGGCGCCAAGTACGTGTGCTC
Source organism: Streptomyces deserti (assembly GCF_054782695.1). Taxonomy (NCBI): domain Bacteria; kingdom Bacillati; phylum Actinomycetota; class Actinomycetes; order Kitasatosporales; family Streptomycetaceae; genus Streptomyces; species Streptomyces deserti. The sequence continues at coordinate 47,870 of NZ_BAAGRZ010000031.1, read as the reverse complement.
GACGCCCCTGCGCCCGAAGGAACACCAGGCGCAGCTGTGGAAGGGCCTGCGGACCAACGACCTCCAGGTCGTCTCCACCGACCACTGCCCCTTCTGCTTCAAGGGCCAGAAGGAACTCGGCCGCGGCGACTTCTCCAAGATCCCCAACGGCCTGCCGGGCGTGGAGAACCGCATGGACCTGCTGCACCAGGCCGTCCTCGACGGGCACATCTCCCGCCGCCGCTGGATCGAGATCGCCTGTGCCACCCCGGCCCGCATGTTCGGCCTGTACCCGAAGAAGGGCACGATCGCGCCGGGCGCCGACGCCGACGTCGTCATCTACGACCCGCACGCCGAGCAGGTCATGTCCGCCGAGACGCACCACATGAACGTCGACTACTCGGCGTACGAGGGCAAGCGCGTCACCGGCCGCGTCGAGACCGTGCTCTCGCGCGGCGAGATGGTCATCACCGAGCGGGAGTACACCGGACACAAGGGTCACGGCGTCTACACCCCGCGCTCCACCTGTCAGTACCTCACCTAGGAGCGGCCCCGATGGACTTCGGACTCGTCCTGCAGACCGACCCGCCGGCCTCACGGGTCGTCAGCCTGATGAAGCGCGCCGAGCGCAACGGCTTCACCCACGGCTGGACCTTCGACTCCGCCGTGCTGTGGCAGGAGCCGTTCGTGATCTACAGCCAGATCCTGGCGAACACGACCAAGCTGAAGGTCGGCCCGATGGTGACCAACCCGGGCACCCGCACCTGGGAGGTCACCGCCTCCACCTTCGCCACCCTCAACGACATGTTCGGCAACCGCACGATCTGCGGCATCGGCCGCGGCGACTCCGCGATGCGCGTGGCGGGCCGCAAGCCCAACACGCTCGCCCGCATCAGCGAGGCCATGAAGGTCATCCGGGCGCTCGGGCGGGGGGACGAGGCCGACCTCGGCGGCGGTACGGTCGTGAAGTTCCCGTGGATCAAGCCGGGCGCCGAACTCCCCGTCTGGATGGCGGCGTACGGCCCCAAGGCCCTGAAGATGACCGGTGAGGAGGCCGACGGGTTCATCCTCCAGCTCGCCGACCTGTACCTGACCGAGTACATGGTCAAGGCCGTGAAGGACGCGGCCGTCGCCGCCGGGCGCGACCCGTCCGAGGTGACGATCTGCGTGGCCGCCCCGGCCTACGTCACCGAGGACGACTCGCCCGAGGCTCTCGCCCACGCGCGCGACCAGTGCCGGTGGTTCGGCGGGATGGTCGGCAACCACGTGGCCGACCTCGTCGCCAAGTACGGCGAGCACTCCGGTGCCGTACCGGACGAACTCACCGAATACATCAAGGCGCGAGAGGGCTACGACTACGCCCACCACGGGCGCAGCGGCAACCCCGACACCCAGTTCGTCCCGGACGAGATCGTCGACCGGTTCTGTGTCATCGGGCCGGCCGAGAAGCACGTGGCGAAGCTGAACGCGCTGCGCGAGCTGGGCGTCGACCAGTTCGCCGTCTACGACATGCACGACGCGCAGGAAGCCGTGATCGACGCGTACGGGTCGCAGGTGATCCCGGCCGTCAACGGCTGAGCCACCCTGTGGCTCCTCTGTAGTTCCTCTTTGGTTCCTCCGATCTCCCCCTTCCCGCGGCCCCGGGGAGGGGGCCCAGGACGCTCCCCACAGCGCACCCCCCATCGGCGCCGCCACCCGCACGGCCTTTCCCGTCCCACCTCCCCTGATTGGCCTGCCCATGACCGACACCGCTCCCACGGCGATACCGCCGACCACGCAAGTCACCCGCGCCGACGGCCGGGTGGAGATCGCCCCGGGCGCCCCCTCACCGAGCGGTCCCTACGCCAACGAGGACCTGCTGCCGGTCCCCGTCGAGAAGCGCACCTGGACCACGTACAACTTCTCCGCGCTGTGGGTCGGCATGGCCCACAACACGGCCTCCTGGACCCTGGCCTCCGGTCTCATCGCCGTCGGCATGGACTGGAAGCAGGCGGTGTTCACCATCGCCCTGGCCAACGTGATCGTGCTGGTGCCGATGCTGCTCACCGGGCACGCGGGACCCAAGTACGGCATCCCCTTCCCGGTCTTCGCCCGCGCCTCCTTCGGCATCCGGGGCGCCAACCTGCCAGCCGTCGTCCGGGCGCTGGTGGCGTGCGGCTGGTTCGGCATCCAGACCTGGATCGGCGGTGAGGCCATCTACTTCCTCGCCGGCAAGCTCATCGGCGCCGGCTGGACCGACGCGGCCACGGTCGGCGGCTACGCCTGGACGATGTGGCTGTCGTTCGCGATCTTCTGGGCGATCCAGGTCGCGATCATCTACCGGGGCATGGAGACGCTGCGCCGCTTCGAGAACTGGGCGGCGCCCTTCGTGCTCGTCGGCGCCTTCGTGATGCTGTGGTGGATGAGCGAGAAGGCCGGCGGCTTCGGGCCGCTGCTCGACCAGCCGTCGAAACTCGGCTGGGGCGCGGACTTCTGGACACTGTTCGCCCCGGCTCTCATGGGCATGATCGGTTTCTGGTCCACCCTGTCCCTGAACATCCCCGACTTCACCCGTTACGGCAAGAGCCAGAAGGCGCAGACCTGGGGTCAGGCGCTCGGTCTGCCGACGACCATGACCCTGTTCGCGTTCCTGTCCGTGATGGTCACCTCCGGCTCGCAGGCGGTGTACGGCGAGGCGATCTGGGACCCGGTACAGCTCGCCGCCAAGACGGACAACACCGTGGGGCTGCTCTTCGCCCTGGTCACGGTCCTGGTGGCGACGCTGTCCGTCAACGTCGCGGCCAACCTGGTCTCACCGGCGTTCGACTTTTCCAACATCGCGCCCCGGAAGATCAGTTTCCGGGCGGGGGCGCTCGCCACGTGCGTGCTCGGCGTGCTGATCTTCCCGTGGAAGCTGTATTCCGACCCGCAGGGCTACATCTTCACCTGGCTCGGCCTGGTCGGCGGTCTGCTCGGCACGGTCGCCGGGATCCTCATCGCCGACTACTGGATCCTGCGCCGCGCCCGGCTCGACCTCGTCGACCTGTACCGCACGGGCGGCCGCTACTGGTACGAGAACGGCTGGAACTGGCGGGCCGTCGTCGCCTTCGTGGCCGGCGGCGTCCTCGCCGTCGGCGGCGCCAGCTTCAAACCGCTGATCGACGGCCGCCCCATCCCGGCGCTGGCCGGCCTGGCCGACTACGGCTGGGCGGTGGGCCTGGGCACGTCGATGGTGCTGTACCTCGTGCTGATGCTGGCGCGGGGCCGCGACAGGGCGACTGTCTGACGGGTGAGGGAGGACGGTCAGCCCTGCCGGCCGTCCTCCAGCGCCGCCACCGCCTCCTTGGCGGCCTTGATGGCGCCCTTGTTGATCTCGTCCGTACTGGGCGCCTTCTTCGACTCGAAGTCACTGCCGTTGTACGTGACGACCACCAGCGCGTTGGACACCCGGACGAACACGACGCCTTCGCGGGTCTGCTGCTTGTCCTCGGTGGTGAGGTTCACGACGGAGTACGCCGCGTCACCCAGGCCGGGGACCGCGCCTCCGCCGCTCTTCTCCTCGATGCGCTCCTTGTAGGACTTGCGCGCTTCCTCGTCGGACTCCATGACCTCGAAGGACACGTCGAGCCAGCGGTACTCGTACCCCTTGAGCGCGTTCCAGGAGCAGGTGCGGCGCAGCTTGGAGTCCGTGGACGGTATCTCCTTCCCGGCCGCCTTGGCGCCCGGGACCAGGGACTTGACCGTCTTCTCCGCCAGGCCGGCGCACGGCGCGGGCGCGGCGGCGTACGTCCTGGACACCGCCTGAGTCGCGGGGGCGGACGCGGACCGGGTCCCGGTCTTCTCGGTCGGCTTCTGCTCGGCGGCCTGCGGCGCGGCGAGCGGGCCGGACGACAGCGCCCAGCCCGCCGCGGCGAGCACGGCCACCGGGGACAGGCGCGCGGTCAGAGCGAGCGGCAGGGGAAGATCACGCACGGCGCACTTCTCGTGGGGGACGGACGGTGCGGAGCAGGTCCGCACTGCGGACGGGACGACAGTGTCACACGACTCCCTGTGGGGCGGAAGTGGCAACTCGCTCCGTGCATGTGCGGTGACAGGGGCGGACGGTTGACGGGCCGTGACGTCACGACGGACGGCCCGTTCAGCCGTGTATGTGCCCTTTCCGGCGCCATGTCGTCGTACGGGCGGGGACGCCGGGGGAGAGCGGAGCGGTCATGCCGTTTCGCGCGGGGCGGGCAGGGGCAGGGCGCGCTCGATGCGGTCGACGGCGGCGAACGCGCCGTAGGCGACGAGGTGGACCAGACAGTGATCGGTGTGCGCGGGCGTGCGCCAGGCGGTGACGTCCTCGTCGGTGATCCGGTACGGGGCGAGCGCGGCCAGCAGCGCCAGACGCGCACCCGGCCGTTCCTCCCGGCGCGGGAAACCCTCCCACCCCAGGGGCGGATGTGCAAGGCGCCCGGCTTCCCACCGTCCGTGAGGAGATCCTCGCCTACTACGCCCTCGGCAAGGAGGACGCCCGCCTGAAACAGGGCTCGGGGCGGCTGGAGTTCTGGCGGACCCAGGACGTGCTCCGGCGGCTCCTTCCCGCGCCTCCCGCGCGCGTGCTGGACGTCGGCGGCGGCAGCGGAGTGCACGCGCAGTGGCTCGCGAGCGACGGCCACCGGGTCCAACTCGTCGACCCCGTACCCCTCCACCTGGAACAGGCCGCACGGCTGCCCGGCGTCGAGGTCCGCGCCGGGGACGCCCGCGCGCTGCCCGCCGCCGACGCCGCCCATGACGTGGTGCTGCTGCTCGGCCCGCTGTACCACCTGCCCGAACGGGCCGACAGGATCCGGGCGTTGACCGAGGCGAGGCGGGCGGTGCGGCCCGGGGGACTGGTCGTCGCCGCCACCATCAACCGGCACGCGGCCCTGCACGACCTGCTGCGGGAGGAACGCTACTGCGACCCGGCGCACCGGGCCCGGACCGACGCCGTCACGGAACACGGCAGGCACCCCTCCCAGGCGGAGGGCGGGCTCTTCACCACCGCCTACCTCGCCCGACCGGACGAGCCCGTGCAGGAGTTCACGGAGGCGGGGCTGACCGTGGAGGGCCAGTTCGGCGTCGAGGGCGTCGCCTGGCTCATGGGCGGCGTCGAACGCTGGCTGGACGACCCGGAGCGCCGCGAGGCCGTCCTCTCGGCCACCCGGCGCATCGAGTCGGAGCCGGCGCTGCTCGGCGCGAGCGGGCATCTGCTGACCGCTGGGAGACGGCCGTGGTAGCTGCGTACGATCACAAGATCGGCCGCCGCGCCGTCGTGCGGTCCGCCGCGCCGTCGCCGTGCAGTGAGGAGTCCGCCCGTGTTCACCACCCGCCCCACCCTCCAGGGCACCTTCGGCATGGTGTCCTCCACCCACTGGCTGGCCTCGCAGTCGGCGATGGCCGTCCTGGAGGACGGTGGCAACGCCTACGACGCCGCCGTGGCGGGCGCTTTCGTGCTGCACGTCGTCGAGCCGCACCTCAACGGCCCGGCCGGCGAGGTGCCGATCCTGCTCGCCCCGGCCGGCGGCGAGGTACGGGTCCTGTGCGGGCAGGGCGTCGCGCCCGCCGGGGCGAGCGTCGCCCACTACCGCGGACTCGGCCTGGACCTCGTCCCCGGCACCGGGCCGCTCGCCGCGGCCGTCCCCGGCGCGTTCGACGCCTGGATGGTGCTGCTGCGCGACCACGGCACCAAGCCCCTCGCCGACGTCCTGAAGTACGCCATCGGGTACGCCGAACACGGGCACGCGCCCGTGGAGCGCGTCGGCCAGACCGTGGAGACCGTACGCGAGCTGTTCGAGACCGAGTGGACCTCCTCGGCGGAGATCTACCTGCCCGGCGGGAAGCCGCCGCGCCCCGGTGAGCTCTTCCGCAACCCCGCGCTCGCCGCCACCTGGAAGCGGCTGCTCACCGAGACCGCAGGGGCCGGGGACCGGGAGGCGCAGATCGAAGCCGCGCGGGAGGTGTGGCGCACCGGCTTCATCGCCGAGGCGCTGGTCCGGCAGGCCGGGCGCCCGACCATGGACACCAGCGGCGAGCGCCACACCGGCACGCTGACGGCCGCCGACCTCGCCGCCTGGTCCGCGACGTACGAGGCCCCGGTGACGTACGACTGGAACGGCTGGACCGTGTGCAAGGCCGGCCCCTGGAGCCAGGGCCCGGTCCTCCTGCAGCAGCTCGCGCTGCTCCCGCCCGAACTGCCCCGCCACGGCTCCGCCGACTACGTCCACCTGCTGATCGAGGGCTGCAAGCTCGCCATGGCCGACCGGGAGGCCTGGTACGGGGACGCGGCCGAGGTGCCGCTCGACGACCTGCTGTCCGAGGAGTACAACACGGCCCGGCGCGCCCTCGTCGGCGACCAGGCCTCCCACGAGCTGCGGCCCGGCAGCCCCGGCGGACGCGTCCCGCGCCTGCCCGCCCACGCGCGCGTGGCGGCCACCGCCGGGCCGGGCTTCGACGCCCTGGGCGTCGGCGAGCCGACCGTGGCCAAGAGCCCCACGTCCCCCGTGCCCGGCGAACCCGACGTCACCGCCGACGGCGGCACCCGCGGCGACACCTGCCACCTCGACGTCGTCGACCGCTGGGGCAACATGGTCGCGGCCACGCCCAGCGGCGGCTGGCTCCAGTCCAACCCCGTCGTGCCCGAACTGGGCTTCCCGCTCGGCACGCGGCTCCAGATGACCTGGCTGGAGGAGGGCCTGCCGAATGCGCTGACGCCCGGCCGCCGCCCCCGTACGACGCTCACGCCGTCCATCGCCCTGCGCGAAGGGCGGCCCGTCCTGGCGTTCGGCACGCCCGGCGGGGACCAGCAGGACCAGTGGCAGCTGCACTTCTTCCTGGCGGTCGCCCTGCGGGCCCCGGTGCGCGGCGGCCTCGACCTCCAGGGCGCGATCGACGCCCCGAACTGGCACAACGACAGCTTCCCCGGCTCCTTCTACCCGCGCGGCATGCGGCCGGGAAGTGTCACCGTGGAGTCCCGCACGTCCCCGGCCGTCGTCGAGGAGCTGCGGCGGCGCGGCCACGACGTGACCGTCGGCGACCCGTGGTCGGAGGGACGGCTGTGCGCGGTGGCGCGGGACCCGGAGACGGGTGTCCTTTCGGCGGCGGCCAATCCGCGGGGGATGCAGGGGTATGCGGTGGGGCGCTGACCTGGGTCGGGGGACGGGGTGTGGCGAGTCGCTGAGCCCTGTGCTAAGGGGACACGCGCACGGCCCTTGACCCCAGGCGCACGGGGCCGCGGTCGGCCCTCGGCCCCGGCCGCACGCCGGTGTTCATGGCGATTCCATCCGGAGTGCACCGGCCGGGTGGGGATTGTCAGTGGCGCGTGTTGTGATGGAGGGGTGATCGACAGCAACGAAACCATCGAAGAGTTTCTCGCGCAGCACGCCTCCGACGTCGAGGAGGCGATCCGCAAGGCGGCCGCCACCGAGATCATGCCGCGCTGGCGCCAGCTCGCCGCGCACGAGGTCGACCAGAAGGCCGGCCCGCACGACCTGGTGACGGACGCCGACCGCAAGGCCGAGCTGTACCTCACCGGGGCACTCACCGCCCTTCTGCCCGGCTCGGTCGTCGTCGGCGAGGAGGCGGTGCACGACAACCCGGTGTCGTACGAGGCGATACGGGGCGCCGCGCCGGTGTGGATCGTCGACCCCGTCGACGGGACACGGCAGTTCGTGCACGGCGACTCCGGGTTCTGCACGCTGGTCGCCCTCGCGCAGGGCGGCGTCCTGCTGGCCTCCTGGACCTACGCACCCGCCCGCGACCAACTCGCCACGGCCGTACGGGGCCAGGGCGCCTTCCTCGACGGCCGGCGCCTGTACGCGGGCGCCCCGGAGCCCGGCCGGGACCTGCGCGTGGCCATGTCCCACCCGGACTACACGACGGACGAACAAAAGCGCGCCCTGCTCGGCCTGCGGACGCCGGGCGTGGCTCCCCGCTCCTGCGGATCGGCCGGCCTGGAGTACCTCGCCGTGGCCCGCGGCGAGGTGGACGCCACCGCCTTCTCCTGGGAAGCCGCCTGGGATCACGCGGCAGGCCTGCTGCTGGTCGAGGAGGCCGGCGGCACCCACCTGACCCGCACGGGGCAGCCCTTCCGCATCACCGGGGGCAACGCCCTGCCGTTCACCACGGCCCGCGACGCTGCCACGGCCCGCCGGGTGGCCGGACTCCTGGCGGCCTCCGCACAGGACGGCGACTGACCGAACACGCTGCGTGAGCGCGCCCCTGGGCCGCCGGAAGCCCCCTCGGCCACCCACGGACCAACCAGACATCCGGCCGGACCTCCAGGCACCCGGCCGGACTGCCAGACATCCGGCCGGACCAACCAGGCACCCGGCCGGACTGCCGGACCTCCGGCAGGACCTCCAGGCACCGGCGGGCCCTCCGCAGGCACCGGCGGGCCCTCCCCAGGCACCGGCAGGACTGGCGCACCACCAGCAGGACCAGAGGCCCTCGGTAGGAGCTCCAGGTCTCGGCAGGACCTTGGGGCCCCGATCGGACCTCGCGACCCCCGCCAGATCCTCCGCACCCCGCCAGGACCTCCGACCCCCGCCAGGCCTGTCGTACCCCCGGCATATCCTGATCCTCAGTGGCCATCGGCTGACGAAGGGGTCCGAAGGTGCCGTCGATGCTCGATGCTGTCGTGGTGGGTGCGGGACCGAACGGACTGACCGCTGCCGTGGAGCTGGCCCGCCGCGGCTTCTCCGTGGCGGTCTTCGAGGCCCGCGACACCGTGGGCGGCGGAGCCCGCACCGAAGAGCTCACCCTGCCCGGCTTCCGCCACGATCCGTGCTCGGCGGCGCACCCGCTGGGCATCAACTCACCGGCGTTCCGCGCCCTGCCCCTGGAGCGCTACGGCCTGGAGTGGCTGCACGCCGACCTGCCCATGGCCCACCCCTTCCCGGACGGCACGGCGGCCGTGCTGTCCCGGTCGGTCGGCGAGACGGCCGCGTCCTTCGGCCCGCGCGACGCGGGCACGTACCGCAGGCTCGTCGCGCCCTTCCTGTCCAAGTGGGACACGCTGGCCCGGGACTTCATGTCCCTGCCGCTCACCACGCTGCCCCGCGACCCGGTCACCCTCGCCCGTTTCGGCCTCGTCGGCCTGCCCCCGTCGACCTGGCTGATGCGCCGCTTCCGCGACGAGAAGGCCAAGACCCTGTTCGCCGGTCTCGTCGCCCACGTCATGGCCCCGCTCGGCGGCTTCGCCACCGGCGCCATCGGCCTGGTCTTCGCGCTCGCCGCGCACGCCCGCGGCTGGCCCGTCGCCCGCGGCGGCTCCCAGGCCATCTCGGACGCCCTGGCCGCCTACCTGAAGGACCTCGGCGGCAGCGTCCACACCGACTACGAGGTCAAGCGCCTGGACGACCTGCCGCCCGCGCGCGCGTACGTCTTCGACACCTCACCCACCGCCCTGGCCCGCATCGCGGGCTTCGGCAGCCACTACGACGGCTACCGCTACGGCCCCGGCGCCTTCAAGATCGACTACGCGCTGGACGGCCCCGTGCCGTGGACCGCGCAGGAGGCCCGCGTCGCCGGCACCGTACAGATCGGCGCGAGCAGCGCGGAGATCGGCACGGCCCTGCGCGCGGCCTCCCGGGAAGGCAGGGCCCCTGACAAGCCCTTCATGATCACGGTCCAGCCGAGCGTCGTCGACCCCACCCGCGCCCCGGACGGCAAGCACGTCTTCTGGGCCTACGGCCACGTCCCCAACGGCTGGACCGGTGACCTCACCGACGCCATGGAGCGCCAACTGGAGCGCTTCGCCCCGGGCTTCCGCGACCGCGTCCTGGCCCGCGCCACCGCCGGCCCGCCCGAACTCGCCACCCGCAACGCCAACTACGTCGGCGGCGACATCGCCTCCGGAGCGGTGGCCGGACTCCAGCTCCTGCTGCGGCCCAGACTGTCCCTGTTCCCGTACGCCACCCCGCACCCGGCCGTCTTCATCTGCTCGTCGGCCACCCCGCCGGGCCCCGGCGTCCACGGCATGTCAGGACACAACGCTGCGAAGGCCGTCTGGAGGAAGCTGAGGCAGACATGACCACGGCCAGGATCACGCTCGTCCAGGGCGACATCACCCGGCAGTCCGTCGACGCCATCGTGAACGCGGCCAACTCCTCGCTGCTGGGCGGCGGAGGCGTCGACGGCGCCATCCACCGCCGGGGCGGCCCCGCGATCCTCGAGGAGTGCCGCAAGCTGCGCGCCTCCCTCCCCCAAACTCTCGACTCCGCTGAAGCAGGGGGGACCCCCATCGGCAAGGGCCTGCCCACCGGCCGGGCCGTCGCCACGACCGCCGGCGACCTGGACGCCCGCTGGGTGATCCACACCGTCGGCCCGATCTGGTCGGACACCGAGGACCGCTCGGACCTGCTCGCGTCCTGCTACCGCGAGTCGCTGCGGGTCGCCGACGAACTCGGCGCACGAACGGTCGCCTTCCCGGCCATCTCCACGGGTGTCTACGGCTGGCCGATCGACGACGGCGCGCGCATCGCCGTGCAGACGGCACGGGAGACGGACACGGCGGTCGAGGAGGTCCGGTTCGTCCTCTTCGACGAGCGGGCGTACGAGGCGTTCGCCGCGCAACCGCGCTGACACCGCCAGGACTTGTCCCACGCGTCGCCCCCGACGCGATCCCGGTCCCGCGGATACGCATGGTCTCCGGTGATCGCACGATTCCCGTGTACGCCGTCCGAACGCGGGCAGGTGCCCCGCGAGTGCGCGCGAGAGGAAGAGAGGACACGGCCATGGGGGACTGGCAGTTGCGGAAGAGCCTGCCCACCGCGTCGGGGACCGTCCGATGGGACCAACTCGGCGACCCGGAGGCCGAGCCGGTCGTCCTGCTGCACGGCACGCCCTTCTCGTCGTACGTGTGGCACGAGGTCGCCCCCGCTCTCGCCGCCGCCGGCCACCGCGTCCTCGTCTGGGACATGCCCGGCTACGGCACGTCCGACATGTACCCGGACCAGGACGTCTCGCTGGGAGCCCAGGGCGAGGTGTTCACCGAGCTGCTGACGCACTGGGGCCTTGCGGAACCGAACGTGGTCGCGCACGACTTCGGCGGCTGCGTGGCACTGCGCGCCCACCTGCTGCACGGGGCCCGCTATCGGCGGCTCGCGCTGGTCGACCCCGTGGCGCTGAAACCCTGGGGCTCCCCCTTCTTCCGGCTGGTCGCCGAGCACAGCCACGTCTTCGAGCAGCTGCCGGGACCGCTGCACCGGGCGCTGGTACGCGAGTACGTCACGTCCGCGAGCCACACCGGTCTGCGCCCCGGCACCCTGGACGCGCTCGTCCGCCCGTGGACCGGACCGGCGGGGCAGGGCGCGTTCTACCGCCAGATCGCGCAGGCCGACCAGCGCCACACCGACGAGATCCAGCCCCTGTACCCGTCCATCGACCTGCCGGTCACCGTGTGCTGGGGCACCGAGGACACCTGGATCCCCTTCGCCAAGGGACAGGAACTCGCCGCCATGATCCCCGGCGCCCGGCTCATGCCCGTCCCCGAGGCCGGTCACCTCGTCCCGCTGGACGCCCCCGCCCAGCTCACGAGCGCGCTGCTCACCTTCCTCGCGACGCACTGAGGCACGTCCCTCCCACGGACTCAGGAAAGCCGGCCGACGACGAACGGGCGTATACGGCGTTCGCGGGGCAACACAGCCGAAGTCGGCTCCGAAAGCCTGCCGAGACCTGCCGAAGACCCGTCGAACCACCAGGACCGCACAAAGTCCGACGGGGTCATTGCTTCGGTTGTGTTCGAGTCCTAGGGTGTGCCTGGCTCAGCAGTTGCCTGCGTCACCACCAGTTGTGCCCCGTACCGACAGCAACCTCCGTGCCGCGACGGTCTGTTGAGGACCGGATCTGACGTGCTCTCAGCCCGTGCGGCGCCCTGTCGAACCGAGGAAGGCCACGGTCATGCCGCACCCGCACGTGTCACCCGCCGACCGGCCCGCCCGCCCCGAACGGCCGGTCGTCAGCCGCCGCCGTCTGCTGGAGGGCTCGGCCGCCGTTCTCGGCGCGCTGGCCCTGTCCGCCTCGCCCGCCGCGGCGCACGCGGCCGGCCGGCGCCCGGCGGCGGACGGCTCCCCGGAGTGGAACGACTTCGGCGTCTTCCGCGTCGGCGCCGAGCCGCCGCACACGACCCTCATGCCGTACGCGGACGTCAGACAGGCCCTGGCCGCCGACCGCGCCCGCTCGCCGTACCGGCTGAGCCTCGACGGCAAGTGGAAGTTCGCCTACGCCGACCGCCCCGACGACCGGGACGCCGACTTCCACCGCACCGACGTCGACGACAGCACCTGGGACACCATCCCGGTCCCCTCCTGCTGGCAGCTGCACGGCTACGACTTCCCGATCTACGTCAACATCACATACCCGTGGTGGGGCCCCAACGGCCTGGGCGAGGAGGCGCAGCCGCCGGCCGCCCCGACCCGCTACAACCCCGTGGGCCAGTACCGGCGCACCTTCACGGTCCCCCGCGACTGGACGGGGCGGCGCACGTTCTTGCACTTCGAGGGCGTCAAGTCCGCCCACTACGTGTGGATCAACGGCGAGCTGGTGGGCTACAGCGAGGACTCCTACACGCCCGCCGAGTACGACATCACCGAGCATCTGAAGCCCGGCACCAACCAGATCGCCGTGGAGGTCTACCGCTACGCCGACGGCGACTGGCTGGAGGACCAGGACATGATCCGGCTGAGCGGCATCTTCCGCTCGGTCTATCTGTACTCCACCCCGGCCGTGCATCTGCGCGACTTCAAGCTGGACACCCCGCTCAGCGACGACTACACGGCCGCCGAGCTCAAGGTCACCGCGAGCGTCCGCGACTACGACGGCGGCAACGGTGGACGGTATACCGTCGACACCATGCTGTACGACGCCGACGGTCACCCCGTCTGGCCCCGGCCCCTGCAGCAGCCCGCCGACGTCCCGGCCGGCGCGGAGACGACCGTACAGGCGTCCAGAGCCGTCCCCGCGCCGAAGCTCTGGTCGGCCGAACACCCGAATCTGTACACCGCCGTCCTACGGCTGCGCGACCCCGCCGGAAAGGTGATCGAGACCCTCTCGCACCGGGTCGGCTTCCGCGAGTTCGCGCTCAAGGACGGGCTGATGCGCATCAACGGCAAGCCCGTCTCCTTCCGCGGCACCAACCGGCACGAGATGCACCCCGACCGCGGCATGGCGCTCACCCGCGCCGACATGGTCGAGGACATCAGGATCATCAAGCGGATGAACATCAACTCCGTCCGCACCTCGCACTACCCGAACAACCCGCTGTGGTACGAACTCGCCGACGAGTACGGCCTGTACCTCGTCGACGAGACCAACCTCGAGACGCACGGGATCCGGAACGAATACCCGGGCGACCACCCCGAGTGGACCAAGGCGTGCGTGGCCCGCGCGCAGAACATGGTCCACCGCGACAAGAACCACGCCTCGGTGGTCATCTGGTCGCTCGGCAACGAGGCGGGCGGCGGCAGCACCTTCAACGCCATGTACGACTGGATCCGCTCCTACGACCCGACCCGCGTCATCCAGTACGAGGGCGACGACCGCCCGGGCATCAGCGACATCCGCTCCGAGATGTACGAGAGCCCGCAGCGCGTCGAGGCCCGCGCGAAGGACGCCGGCGACACGCGGCCGTACGTGATGATCGAGTACTCGCACGCGATGGGGAACTCCAACGGCAACTTCAAGAAGTACTGGGACGTCATCCGCCGCCACGATGTCCTGCAGGGCGGCTGGATCTGGGACTTCGCCGACCAGTCCCTGAGCTGGCCCACGCCGACCCGTAAACAGTTCACCGAGTCGGGGCCCGGCAGGCTGCGCGGCGAGATCCTGGCGCCCAGCGGCACGTTCTCCCGTGCCAAGGGCCTGACCGGCGGCACCGTCTTCGCCCGCGACGCGCGCCTGGACCTGACCGGCTCCCTGACACTGGAAGCCTGGGTCACCCCGCACGTGACGGGCTATCACCAGCCCATCCTCGCCAAGGGCGACACCCAGTACGCCCTGAAACAGACCAACGAGAACCTGGAGTTCTTCATCCACGGCGGCGGCCAGTGGGTCACCGCGAGCTGGGCGCTGCCGGACGACTGGACCGGCCGCGAGCACCACATCGCGGGCGTCTTCGACGCGGACGCCGGCACGCTGACCCTGTACGTCGACGGCGCCGTGAAGACCACCCGGACCACCACCCGGCGGCCCGGCAGCAACACCGCCTCCCTCGCGCTCGCCACCGACGCCGACAACTGGACCCGCGAGTTCAGCGGCACCATCCGCCGGGCCCGCGTCTACGCCCGCGCCCTGACCGCCGCCGAACTCGCCTCCGACAAACGCGGCCCCGGCGACGACGGCGTACGGTTCTGGTTCGACGCGGCCACCGTCGACTTCACCGAGAAGCGGCCCAGGCAGCGGACCTTCTTCGCGTACGGCGGCGACTGGGGCGACAACCCCAACGACGGCAACTTCGTCGCGGACGGCATCGTCACCGCCGACCGCGGCCACACCGGCAAGGCCGCGGAGGTGAAGCGGATCTACCAGGCGATCAACGCGGCGCCGGGCCCCGGCGGCCCGGGCGCGGTCACCCTCACCAACGAGTATCTGTTCACCAACCTCCGCGAACTCGACGGGAGTTGGTCCCTGGTCGCCGACGGCAAGGTGGTCCAGCGGGGCAGGCTCACCCGCGACCAGCTGAACGTCGCGCCGCTGACCAGCAAGGACATCACCGTGCCCGTGAAGCTGCCGGACAACCCGGCGCCCGGCACGGAGTACTTCCTGAACCTGTCCTTCACCACCAGGGAACCCGCGCAGTGGGCGAAGCCCGGCTTCGAGGTGGCCAGGCAGCAACTCCCGCTCGACGCGGGCAGCCCGGATGTGACACCCGTACCGCTGGAGAGCGTCCCGGCGCTGCGTTGCGACGACCGCGACACGGCCGTCACCGTCACGGGCCGGGGCTTCTCCGTCACCGTCGACAAGAGCAGCGGCACCATCACCTCGTACGAGGCCGCGGGAACCCGACTGATCACCGCCGGGCCGGTGCCCAACTTCTGGCGGGCGCCCACCGACAACGACAAGGGCAACGGCCAGCACACCCGCAACCAGACCTGGCGCGACGCGGGGCCCCGGCGCAAGGTCACCGACGTCCGCGTGAGCCCCCTGGCCGACCGGGCCGTCCAGATCAAGGTCGCCTACACGCTGCCCACCACCGTCGAGTCCGCATACACCACCACGTACACGGTCTTCGGCAACGGCGAGATCAAGGTCGACACCACCCTGCACCCGGGCGCGTCGAACCTGCCGTACATCCCGGAGGTCGGCGCCCTGCTGTTCCTGCCGCGCCGCCTGGACCGGCTGCACTACTACGGCCGCGGCCCCGAGGAGAACCACTGGGACCGCAACAACGGCACCGACGTCGGCCTGTACTCCGGGAGCGTCGCCGACCAGTGGACCCCCTACATCCGCCCCCAGGAGAACGGCAACAAGACCGACGTCCGCTGGGCCGCCCTGACCGGCCGCGACGGCACCGGCCTGCTCGTCTCCGGAGAACCCCTGCTGGAGATCAACGCCTCCTACTTCACCCCGGAGGACCTGTCGTCCGGAGTCCGCCACGACTACCAGCTCACCCCGCGCGACGAGGTCGTCCTGCGCGTGAACCACCGGCAGATGGGCGTGGGCGGCGACAACAGCTGGGGCGCCCACACCCACGACGAGTACAAGCTCTTCGCGAACCGCGACTACTCCTACACGTATCGGTTGCGTCCCTTGACGGACGTCCGCGAGGCGACGGCGTCCTCACGGCGGCCGACCGCCGCGCACTAGGCAGGACGGCACCGATGCGTACGGCCGGGAAGCGGGCCCCGCTTCCCGGTCGTCGCCGCGCGGGCGGTCAGGTGCGGGCCGTCATGCGCGGACGGCGCCCCGCCGCCGGACGCTCGCCGCCACCGGACGCTCACCGCCACCGCCGGTCCGGCGGCGAGCAGCATCGCCGGCGCCCCGTACCCGTACGTCAGCGGCGGTCGGCCCGGCTGCCGGGGTCGCCTCACTCGGTGGTGTCACTGATCCCCAGGCGCAGGTGCTCCACGTGGTAGACGGCCTGGTCGAGCAGTTCGGCGACATGGTGGTCGTGCAGCGCGTACACCACCGACCGGCCGCGTCGCTCGCCCACCACGAGCCCGAGGTTGCGCAGCAGCCGCAGCTGGTGCGAGCACGCCGACTGCTCCATGCCCACCTCGGCGGCCAGCTCCGTGGCCGGCAGCGGGCCTTCGCGCAGCCGCGCCAGGATCAGCAGACGGGAGGGGGTGGACAGGGCCTGAAGCGTGGTGGCGACCTTCGCGACGTTGTCCGCGTCCAGGCGTACGCGCTCGGTTGCGTCCTGCGCGGGAATGACGGCTCCATGACCCATAGCCACATCCTACCGGTCACATATGAACGCATGAATTGCTCTTCATGTGTTCCTGTATGGTGGTCGAGTGTCTGTGACTCTCGCTCCCCCCTCCGTCCCCTCCCGCGAGGTGTCGGCGCCGCGCCGCCGCACCCGCGTCCTCGCCCTGCCCGAGGCCCGCTGGGCGCTCGCGTCGCTCGTGGCGTTCCTGCTGGCTCTGGCTCTGGACCTCGGCGGTGCACCGTATTGGGTGTCCGGAATCCCGTATGTGATCGCCTACGTCGCCGGCGGCTGGGAGCCGGCCCTCGAAGGGCTCCGGGCGCTGCGCGAGAAGACCCTCGACGTCGACCTGCTGATGATCGTCGCGGCGCTGGGCGCGGCCTCGATCGGGCAGGTCCTGGACGGCGCGCTGCTGATCGTCATCTTCGCCACCTCGGGCGCCCTGGAGGCCCTGGCCACCGCACGCACCGCCGACTCCGTACGCGGCCTGCTCGACCTCGCCCCCACCACCGCCACCCGCCTGACCGAGGGCGGCGAGGAGACGGTGCCGACCGCCGAACTGGCCGTGGGGGATGTGCTGTTGATCCGGCCCGGCGAGCGCATCGGCGCCGACGGAACCGTCCTCGACGGCGTCAGCGAGGCCGACCAGGCCACCATCACCGGAGAGTCCCTGCCGGTGGTCAAGCGCCCCGGCGACGAGGTCTTCGCGGGCACCCTCAACGGCACCGGCGCCCTGCGGGTGCGCGTCGGGCGCGACCCGGCCGACTCGGTGATCGCCCGGATCGTGGCCCTGGTGGAGGAGGCCTCGCGCACCAAGGCGCCGACGCAGATGTTCATCGAGAAGATCGAACAGCGGTACTCCGTCGGCGTGGTGGCCGCCACCCTCGCCGTGTTCGGTATCCCGCTGGCCTTCGGCGAGGACCTCACTGAGGCGCTGCTGCGGGCGATGACCTTCATGATCGTCGCCTCGCCCTGCGCGGTCGTCCTCGCCACCATGCCGCCGCTGCTGTCCGCCATCGCCAACGCCGGCCGGCACGGCGTGCTGGTCAAGTCGGCCGTCGCGATGGAACGCCTCGGCGAGATCGACACCACCGCCCTGGACAAGACCGGCACCCTCACCGAGGGCGAGCCCGAGGTGACGGCCGTACGGCCGCTGCCGGACTCCGGCCTGGACGAGGACGCACTGCTCGCCCTGGCCGCGTCCGCCGAGCACCCCAGCGAACACCCGCTGGCCCGCGCCATCGTCGCCGCCGCCCGCGCCCGGGACCTGTCCCTCGCCCCCGCCGAGGACTTCACGGCCGCGCCCGGCCGCGGCGTCACCGCCACCGTCGGCGGGCGGGTGGTGACCGTCGGCCGCGCGGAGGCCACCGAGCCCGGCGAGGCCACCGGCGGCGAGACCGTCGTCCGCGTCACCCGGGACGGCGTCCCCGTCGGCACCCTCGCCCTCACCGACCGCCTCCGCCCCGACGCGGCGGCGGCCACCGCCGCCCTCACGGCCCTCACCGGCAGCGCCCCCGTGCTGCTCACCGGCGACACCGCACCCGCCGCCGCGCGCGTGGCCACCGCCACCGGCATCACCGACGTCCGCGCGGACCTGCTGCCCGAGGACAAGGTGAAGGCCGTATGCGATATCCAGCAGACGGGACGCAAAATCCTGTTCGTCGGCGACGGCGTCAACGACGCCCCCGCCCTCGCCGCCGCCCACTCCGGCATCGCCATGGGCCGCGCGGGCTCCGACCTGGCGCTGGAGACGGCGGACGCCGTGATCGTCCGGGACGAGCTGGCGACCGTACCCGCGGTCGTACGCCTCTCCCGCGCGGCTCGCCGGCTGGTGGTGCAGAACCTCGTCATCGCGGGGGTGTTCATCACCGGGCTCGTCCTGTGGGACCTGATCGGCCACCTGCCCCTGCCGCTCGGCGTCGCCGGACACGAGGGCTCGACCGTGCTCGTCGGCCTCAACGGCCTGCGGCTGCTGCGCGAGTCGGCCTGGCGATCCGGGCAGCCGCAGGAGGCCGGGTGATCAGCAAGGCCCCGGGGACGCCGGTTGATCAGCAAGCCCCGCGAGGCCGGCTGATCAACAAGCCACCGAAGGCCGTGTGATCGGCAAGCCACAGCACGCGCGGTGACAAGCCACAGCACGCGCGGTGATCCGGGCCGCCCCAGCCTGCGCGAGGTCCATGTCGGATTCTCGCCAGACCTCGCGCGGCCCGTCCCCGATGCTGGACGCATGCAGATGGGGATGCACACCGACACCGAGCGCTGCGTGCGCGCCGTCCAGTCCAAGGACGCGCGGTTCGACGGGTGGTTCTACACGGCCGTCCTGACGACCCGCATCTACTGCCGGCCCAGCTGCCCGGTGGTCCCGCCCAAGCCCGAGAACATGGTGTTCCACCCGAGCGCGGCGGCCTGCCAGCAGGCCGGGTTCCGGGCCTGCAAACGCTGCCGCCCGGACACCAGCCCCGGCTCCCCGGAGTGGAACCAGCGCGCCGACCTCGTGGCCCGCGCCATGCGGCTGATCGCCGACGGCGTCGTGGACCGCGAGGGGGTGCCGGGCCTCGCCGCCCGGCTCGGCTACAGCACCCGGCAGATCGAACGGCAGCTGCTCGCCGAGCTGGGCGCGGGCCCCCTCGCGCTCGCCCGCGCCCAGCGCGCCCAGACCGCGCGGCTGCTCATCGAGACGACGACCCTGCCGATGGCGCGGATCGCCTTCGCCGCCGGTTTCTCCTCGATCCGCACCTTCAACGACACCGTCCGCGAGGTCTTCGCCCTCGCCCCGGGCGAGCTGCGCGCCCGTGCGCCGCAGAGGAACGCGGGAGCCACCCCGGGCGCCCTGACCCTCCGCCTCCCCTTCCGCGCCCCGCTCAACCCCGACAACCTCTTCGGCCACCTCGCCGCCACCGCCGTACCCGGCGTGGAGGAGTGGCGGGACGGCGCGTACAGGCGCACGCTCCGGCTGCCGTACGGACACGGCATCGTGGCGCTGACCCCGCGGCCCGACCACATCGCCTGCCGCCTCACCCTCAGCGACCTGCGCGACCTGCCCGTCGCCATCAGCCGCTGCCGCCGCCTGCTCGACCTGGACGCCGACCCGGTCGCGGTGGACGACCAGTTGCGCACGGACCCCCTCCTCGCCCCGCTGGTCGACAAGGCGCCCGGCCGGCGCGTCCCGCGCACGGTCGACGAGGCGGAGTTCGCGATCCGGGCCGTGCTCGGCCAGCAGGTCTCCACGGCCGCCGCCCGCACCCACGCGGCCCGTCTGGTCACCGCGCACGGGGAACCGGTCGACGACCCCGAGGGCGGCCTCACCCACCTCTTCCCGTCACCCGAGGCGCTCGCGTCGGCCGACCCCGAGCAACTGGCGATGCCCCGCACCCGCCGCACGACCTTCACCACGCTGGTGCGCCAACTCACCGACGGCTCCCTCCACCTGGGGGTGGAGAGCGACTGGCCGGAGACCCGCGCCAGACTCCTCGCCCTGCCCGGCTTCGGTCCCTGGACGGCCGACGTCATCGCGATGCGCGCCCTCGGCGACCCCGACGCCTTCCTCCCCACCGACCTCGGCATCCGCCGCGCCGCCCAGGAACTGGGCCTGCCGTCCACCCCCGCCGCCCTCACCGCCCGCGCCGCGGCCTGGCGGCCCTGGCGGGCGTACGCGGTCCAGTACCTGTGGGCGACGGACAGTCACCCGATCAACTTCCTTCCCGTATAAGCCCGTCCAAGGATGATTCCGTGAAGCAGCACACCGTGACCGACAGCCCCTACGGCCCTCTCACCCTCGTCGCCGACGACGGCGCTCTGTGCGGCCTCTACATGCGGGCCCAGCGCCACCGGCCACCCGAGGAGACCTTCGGCGTACGCGACGACACGCCCTTCGCCGAGACGGAGGAGCAACTCAGGGCGTACTTCGCGGACGAGTTGAAGGAGTTCACCGTCGAACTGCGCCTGACGGGAACCCCGTTCCAGCGCGCCGTCTGGGAACAGCTGAGGAGCATCCCGTACGGCGAGACCCGCACGTACGGCGAACTCGCCGACGCGCTCGGCAACCCCGGCGCCTCCCGCGCGGTCGGCCTCGCCAACGGCCGCAACCCGGTCGGCATCATCGTCCCCTGCCACCGCGTCGTCGGCGCCGACGGCAGCCTCACCGGATACGGCGGAGGCCTGGACCGCAAGCGGCGGCTGCTGGACTTCGAACGTGGAGCCGTGCCCGCCCTTCCGGCCGCGCTCTTCTGAACAAGCCCACTCCCACTCTAGTCAACTTTGACTAGAGTGGGGGATGGCCGAGAAGACCATCCCGATCCTGCCGTGCCGGACCCTCCAGCCCGTTCTCGACTTCGTACGCGGCGTACCCGGACGCAGTTGCCGCCCGGATCGGTCATGAGGAACTGCCGCACGCCGTACGACATGCAGCACTACGAGCCGGCCGACTCGGTGAGCACGTGCTACGTCCTGACCGACGACGTCGACGGGCTGGGGGCAGCAGACGAGCGAGGACATGCGCCGCCGCCCCGCGCCCGGAGAGACCTTCGCGCGGGCCCTGCACCACGCCGCGCTCCTCGCGACTCGAAGGAGGACCCGGCAGCCGCCGCGAAGGTCGTCGACCGTGTCCTGAACCTCGAGGAGGAGAAGCCGACGCGCGTACAACTGCTCCAGCCGCTCGTGCTGCGCGCGGACATCGCCGGGCGCCTCGGCGACGAGGAGACGGCGGCGTCCGCGCTCACCCGGGCGGCAGCGGTCCGTCTCACCGCCGACGAGCGGGACCGGGCCCGGGACGCCCTGGTACGCCTGGCGGACCTGCGGGCCGGAGCCCGGTCGTGACCTAGGCGGCTGTCTCCCGCAGGCGGCGCAGCAGTTCGGGCAGGGCCGTGCCGATGGGTTCGCGGATGATCTCGTCGGCGCGGTCGTCGTACGGCGTGGGCTCGGCGTTGACGATGACGAGGCGGGCGCCGTGGTCGGCGGCCACACCGGCGAGGCCGGCGGCGGGCTGGACTTTGAGGCTGGTGCCCACGGCGATGAAGATCTGACACGCCTTGCTGATGGCGACCGCATCGCCGAGGACCACCGGGTCGAGCCGTTCGCCGAACATCACCGTCGCCGACTTCAGGATCCCGCCGCACTCCAGACACGGCGGATCCTCCTCACCGGCCTCCACCCGAGCGAGCGCGTCCTCCATCGGGCCGCGGGCATGGCACTGCGTGCACACCACACTCCGTGCGGTGCCGTGCAGTTCGAGCACCTTGCGGGCCGGCATCCCGGCGAGCTGGTGCAGCCCGTCCACGTTCTGCGTGATCACCCGCACCGGCACCCCGGACCGCTCCAGCTCGGCCACCGCCCGGTGCGCCCCGTTGGGCTGCGCCTGAAGCGTCCGGTTCTTGCGCCGCATCTGCCACGAGCGCCGGCGGATCTTCGGATCGCCCATGTAGTACTCGTACGTCACGAGCTTCTCGGCTTCCGGATCGCGCCGCCACAGCCCGTTCGGACCGCGGTAGTCCGGGATGCCGGAGTCCGTGCTGATGCCGGCTCCGCTGAGGAGGGCGACGAGGGGCTTGCTCATGGCATCGAGGGTAGGCCGGGCCGTCGTCGAGCGGCGAACGGCTATCGCGGTCGCCCGCCCGGTGTTAGGGTCCGCGCATGGCCAAGGTCACCGTCTCGCTCGATGCCGAACTCGTCGTGGAAGCCATGGTGCTGGCGGGGGTGGGCACCCCCCAGGACGCCGTCGAGCTCGTCGTCCGCGACTACATCGAGCGCGGCCACCGCACCGAGGCACGCGTGGCCGCACGCGACGAGGCGCTGCGTGAGGTGGACGTCGAACCCCGCGACACGCAGGGCTGAACCGGCGCCGGTCAGGCCACCCGGTGGCCGTTCTCCAGCTCCGCCGTCCCGGAGCCGTCCGCCAGCACGTCGAGGGCGGCCAGGACCCGGCGGCCGAGAGCGCCCCGCAGGTAGTCCGTGAGTTGCTCGCGCGCGACGAGCCGCCAGGACAGCAGCTCCTCCTCCTGCAGGCGGATCGCCTTGAAGTCGTCCTCGCCGAGGACCCCGCCGTCGTACAGGTACGCCACCAGCGGTGGCCGGCCCGTGCCGTGCACCCAGTCCACCGCGAGGAGCCGGCCGAGCTCGCGGTCCAGACCGATCTCCTCGGCCGTCTCGCGCCGCGCGCCCTGCCGCGGGGTCTCGCCGTCGTCGGACTCGATCGTGCCGCCCGGCAGCGCCCAGCCCTCCCGGTAGTTGGGCTCCACGAGCAGCACCCGTCCCTCGGCGTCCCGGAACAGGGCGGCGGCACCGGCGAGGACCCGGGGCAGCCCGGCGATGTAGGCGGCGAAGTCGTCAGTGGTGGTCATTCAGGCAGGGTAACGGCGGGCGCGGCGGCGTTGCCGGGGGCCGGGTCCCCTCCGGCGGGTGCACCAGGGCGTACGCGTGTGGCCGGGACGCCCGCCGAGCGGGCGCACAAGGGTGTACGCGTCCCTTCGACGCCCGCCGAGCGGGCGCACGCGCCGCTGCTTCCCGCCGGGCCGCTCAGGCCTCCGCCTGTGCCTGAGCCAACCGCAGCGTCCGCCGCGCCAGCTCGCTGATCCGTACGCCGTCGAAGCCGAAGACCGCGCTGCGCACGGTGTCCTCAAGGGGGTCCTTCCACTGGCCGGGGATCGCCGACGCGCCGGTGAGGACCCCTGCCACCGAGCCCGCGGTCGCGCCATTGGAGTCGGTGTCCAGACCGCCGCGGACGGTCAGGGTGATGGTGCGGGTGAAGTCGCCGTCGCCGTACAGCAGCCCGGCGGTGAGCACGGCGGCGTTCGGAACGGTGTGGATCCAGCCCGTCCCGGCGGTCTCCTCGGCGACCGTGGTGAGTGTGTCCTCCCAGGTCATGCGGGTGTCGTGCAGGGAGACGACCCGGCGTACGGTGCGGGCGAGGCGGCTGCTCGCCGGGATCACGGTCAGCGCCGTGTCCAGGGCGTGCCGGACGGTGGGGGCCGTGAACGCCGCCGAGATCAGCGCCGCCGCCCACATCGCCCCGTACACTCCGTTGCCGGTGTGGGACAGCACCGCGTCCCGGCGGGCCAGCGCGGCGGCGCGGCGCGGGACGCCGGGGCAGGTCCAGCCGTAGATGTCGGCGCGGATCAGGGCGCCGATCCACTCCTGGTAGGGGTTGTCGTAGGTGGCGGTGAGCGGCGGTTTCAGGCCGTTGGCGAGGTTCCGGTACGCGGCCCGCTCCGCCGTGAACGTCTGCAGGTACGGCATCCGCAGCAGCCACAGGTCGCCGACCTGCTCGGTGCTGAAGCCGAAGCCGTGGGTCTCCAGGAGGTCCAGGCCGAGGATGGCGTAGTCGATGTCGTCGTCGCGGCAGCTGCCGTGGATGCGGCCGCGGACGCACGCGCGCCACTCGGGGCGCAGCTCCAGGGCGTCGTGCTCGCCGGGCGGCTCGGGGAGGTAGTCGGTGAGGGGGAGGGCGGCGGCCCGGCGCAGGTAGTGGTCGATGCGTGCGCGGGTCCACACCTCGCCCTGCTCGACGGGTTTGCCGAGCATGTTGCCCGCGATCCGGCCCAGCCAGCCCCCGAGGATACGGTCGGCGAGTTCTGGATCGGTGGCCACAGGGGTCATGGTTCCGGTCTACCCGATGACGGGGGTGGCCGCGCGGGGTTCGGTACCCGTGCGGGTGGCATCCGGTGGTTCCCGCGCGGGTGACGAGGGTGCGCGGCCGGGTCCACGGGCTGGGCAGGGGAATGACGGCGGGTACGTCCTCCGGTTAAGGTCGCAGCGGCGCGACTGGCCTTGACATGCGCGAGGCCCGGAGAGCGAGGGGAACACAAGTGGCGGACGCTGACGTGAGCGACACCCGGACGGCACAGAGAGCACAGCCGGCGCGGCCGGCGCAGCGGGTGCTCGTCGCCGCGGACAAGTTCAAGGGGTCGCTGACGGCCGTGCAGGTCGCCGAGCGGGTGACGGCCGGGCTGCGCCGCATCCTGCCGGACCTCGAGGTGGAGACGATGCCCGTGGCCGACGGCGGCGACGGGACCGTGGCGGCGGCGGTCGCGGCCGGGTTCGAGCGGCGTGAGGTACGGGTCGCCGGGCCCCTCGGCGACGAGGTGACGGCGGCGTTCGCGCTGCGCGACGGCACCGCGGTCGTGGAGATGGCCGAGGCGAGCGGGCTGCAGCGGCTGCCTGCCGGGGTCTTCGCACCGCTGACGGCGTCCACGTACGGCTCCGGGGAGCTGCTGCGCGCCGCGCTGGACGCGGGGGCGCGCACGATCGTGTTCGGGGTCGGCGGGAGCGCGACCACGGACGGCGGCGCCGGGATGCTGGCCGCGCTGGGCGCGCGGTTCCTGACGGCGGACGGGGCGCCGGTGACGCCGGGCGGCGGAGGCCTCGCCGAGCTGGCCTCGGCAGACCTGTCGGGCCTGGACCCGCGCCTGGCCTCGGTCGAACTGGTCCTCGCGAGCGACGTCGACAACCCGCTGACCGGGCCGAAGGGCGCACCGGCGGTGTACGGCCCGCAGAAGGGCGCCTCACCGGACGACGTGGCGACGCTGGACGCGGCGCTGGCGCACTACGCGAAGGTGCTGGAGGACGCCGTCGGGCCCAAGGCGGCCGAGTACGCCGCCTCGCCCGGCGCGGGCGCGGCGGGAGGCATCGGCTACGGCGCCCTGCTGATCGGCGCCCGGTTCCGCCCCGGCATCGAGGTCATGCTCGACGTACTGGGCTTCGCGCGAGCCCTGGAGCGGACCGACCTCGTGATCACCGGGGAGGGCTCCCTCGACGAGCAGACCCTGCACGGCAAGGCCCCGGCGGGCGTCGCGGCCGCGGCGCGCGCGGCGGACAAGGAGGTCGTCGCGGTGTGCGGGCGCCTCGCACTGCCGCCTCAGACACTGGGCCGGGCCGGGATCCGCCGGGCGTATCCGCTGACGGACGTCGAGCCGGACGTGGCCACGTGCATCGCGGAGGCCGGGCCGATTCTGGAGCGGGTGGCGGAGCGGATCGCGCGGGACTTCCTGACCTGAGGCGGGGTTCTCCCGCCCCCGAGCGGGAGGTCTGGGGCGGGGCCCCGGGAGGCCCGGAGCGACCGACGCCGGGTGCCGGCACAACGAAGGGCCCCGAACCAGCCTGGTCCGGGGCCCGCTCAGCGGAGCGCTACGGCAGCTGCGCCGCCCGCGCCTCCCGTCGGTTGTCGCGGAAGTTGTTCACCCGGCGGGCCGTGGCGAACAGGGGGATCACCGCGCCCATCACCAGCTGGAGCGCGCAGCCGGTCTGCAGGAGCAGCTGGCCGCTGGGGGCGTCGAAGGCCCAGGCGGCCAGCAGGCCCATGGACAGCACGATCCAGGACAGCATCGCGACCGCGAGGCGGCCCCGCGGCTTGGGGTACTCCACCCGGCTCACCATCAACCAGGCGGTGCCCAGGATCGCCAGCAGGGTCGCCACGAAGGGCAGCTCCAGCAGCACGATCGAGACGACCGTCAGAGCGCCGAACGGGGACGGCATGCCCTGGAACGTGCCGTCCTTCACCGTGACGCACGAGAATCTCGCGAGCCTGAGCACCACGGCCAGCAGAACCACGATCGCGCCGACCGCCGCCACCCGCTGGTGTGCGTCGTCGGCGACCATGCCGTAGACCAGGACGAAGTACGCCGGGGCCAGACCGAAACTGATCAGGTCGGAGAGGTTGTCCAGCTCCGCGCCCATGGGGGAGGAGCGCAGCTTGCGCGCCACCAGGCCGTCGAACAGGTCGAAGACCGCCGCGCACAGCATCAGGATGACAGCCGTCGCCGCACTGTGGCGGGCCATGCCGGTCTCCTGGCTGCCCGTGAGGTGCGGGATCAGGATGCCGGTGGTGGTGAAGTACACCGCCATGAAGCCGCACGTGGCGTTGCCGAGGGTGAGGGTGTCCGCTATCGACAGGCGCAGCGACAGCGGCATCTCCTCCTCTTCGTCCACCTCGTCGGCCTCCGGCACCCAGCCGGCCTTGGTATCCGGATCAATCACGGTCAATGCGAGTCACCCCAGCCACGGTCTTCTGACCGACCTCGACCGCGACCTCCACGCCCTCGGGCAGGTAGAGGTCGACCCGCGAGCCGAAGCGGATCAGACCGATCCGCTCGCCCTGCTCGACCTTGGTGCCCTGGGGCACGTACGGGACGATGCGCCGGGCCACCGCGCCGGCGATCTGGATCATCTCGATGTCACCGAGCTCGGTGTCGAAGTGCCAGACGACCCGCTCGTTGTTCTCGCTCTCCTTGTTGAAAGCGGGAACGAAGCCGCCGGGGATGTGCTCGACCGACGTGACCGTGCCGGCCAGCGGCGCCCGGTTGACGTGTACGTTGAGCGGGCTCATGAAGATCGCGACGCGGGTCCGCCCGTCCTTCCACGGCATGATGCTCTGCACCACACCGTCGGCGGGCGAGATGACCCGGCCCTGGGTGATCTCGCGCTCGGGGTCGCGGAAGAACCACAGCATCCCCGCCGCGAGCGCGGTGGCGGGGACGGCGACGGCCTTGGCAGCGCCGGAGCGGCGTGCGCGGGCCAGGCTGAGGGCTGCGGTGGCGACGGTCGGGAGGAGCCACGGCGACGCTCCGCGCGCGAGGCTGACCCGACCGCGTGGTGCAGAGGATTGGCTGTGGGGCATGGATGACCTTCGTAGCGGATGATGCCGCGCTCTGACGGGGGACGGCGGCTTTCCGGCGATCGTAGCGGCTCGGGGCCGTAACTGGGTAAGCCAGGAAGCCGAGTCGGCGGCTGAAGAGTGCTGACGGGGTGTGATCTTGTTCTCCAAGAAAACACCCCGTATCCGGACATCTAGCCCTGGAATCGATACTCTTCGAGCAGTCTCCGGCCGATGATCATTTTCTGGATCTCGGCGGTACCTTCACCGATCAGCAGCATCGGAGCCTCACGGTAGAGGCGCTCGATCTCGTACTCCTTGGAGAAGCCGTAGCCGCCGTGGATCCGGAAGGCGTCCTCCACGACCTCCTTGCAGTACTCGGAGGCGAGATACTTCGCCATCCCAGCCTCAAGGTCGTTTCGTTCCCCGGAGTCCTTTTTGCGCGCTGCGTTGACCATCATCGCATGAGCGGCCTCGACCTTGGTAGCCATCTCCGCGAGCTTGAACTGAATGGCCTGGTGCTGGGCGATCGGTTTCCCGAACGTGTGACGCTGCTGCGCGTACTGGACGCCGAGTTCGAACGCACGCTGGGCGACGCCACAGCCGCGCGCCGCCACGTTGACGCGGCCGACCTCCACGCCGTCCATCATCTGGTAGAAGCCCCGCCCGGTGACCCCGCCGAGCACCCGGTCGGCGGGAATCCGCAGGCCATCCATGATGAGCTCGGTCGTGTCGACGCCCTTGTAGCCCATCTTCTCGATCTTGCCCGGGATGGTGAGGCCGGGGCGGACCTCGCCGAAGCCGGGCTCCTTCTCGACGAGGAAGGTCGTCATCGACTTGTGGGGCGGGGCGCCTTCCGGGTGACCTTCGTCACTGCGCACCAGGACGGCGACCAGGGAGGACGTGCCGCCGTTCGTCAGCCACATCTTCTGGCCGGTCAGGACGTACTCGTCGCCGTCCCTGACCGCCTTCGACGTGATGGCCGACACGTCGGAGCCCAGGCCCGGCTCCGACATCGAGAACGCGCCACGGATGTCGCCGGCGGCCATCTTCGGCAGGAAGTGGTCCTTCTGCTCCTGCGTGCCGTGCTGCTTGAGCATGTACGCCACGATGAAGTGGGTGTTGATGATGCCGGACACCGACATCCAGCCCCGGGCGATCTCCTCGACGCACAGCGCGTACGTCAGGAGCGACTCGCCCAGACCCCCGTACTCCTCGGGGATCATCAGGCCGAACAGACCCAGCTCCTTCAGGCCGTCCACGATCTGCTGCGGGTACTCGTCGCGGTGCTCCAGCTCGGTCGCGACCGGGAGGATCTCCTTGTCGACAAAGTCCCGGACGGTGGAGAGGATCTCCTGCTGGACGTCGGTCAGACCGGCGGTCTGGGCGAGTCGTGCCATGGCTACTTCTCCTGCTCCTTGAGCTGGGGGCGGCCGGGCTGCTCGCCGCCGCGCTCCTTGATGTACGTCTCGGTCGGCACCATCACCTTGCGGCGGAACACGCACACCAGGGTGCCGTCCTGCTTGTAGCCCTTGGTCTCGACGTGCACGATGCCGCGGTCGTTCTTCGACTTCGACGGCCACTTGTCGAGCACGGTCGTCTCGCCGTAGATCGTGTCGCCGTGGAAGGTCGGCGCCACGTGCCTGAGCGACTCGATCTCCAGGTTGGCGATGGCCTTGCCGGAGATGTCCGGGACCGACATGCCGAGCAGGAGGGAGTAGATGTAGTTCCCGACCACCACGTTCTTGCCGAAGTCCGTCGTGTTCTCGGCGTAGTGGGAGTCCATGTGGAGCGGGTGGTGGTTCATGGTGAGGAGACAGAACAGGTGGTCGTCGTACTCCGTGACCGTCTTGCCCGGCCAGTGCTTGTACGTCGCCCCGACCTCGAACTCCTCGTAGGTGCGTCCGAACTGCATGGCGCTCACGCCTCCGGGATCTCGAACGTGCTGGTGCGCTGCATGCCGGCGGCGCGGCCCTTGCCCGCGATGACCAGGGCCATCTTGCGGCTGGCCTCGTCGATCATCTCGTCGCCGAGCATCGCGGAGCCCTTCTTGCCGCCCGCCTCGGACGTGTAGTACTCGTACGCGTCCAGGATGAGCTCGGCGTGGTCGTAGTCCTCCTGGGAGGGGGAGAAGACCTCGTTGGCGGCGTCCACCTGGCCGGGGTGCAGCACCCACTTGCCGTCGAAGCCGAGCGCGGCGGCGCGGCCGGCGACCTCGCGGAAGCCGTCGACGTTGCGGATCTGCAGGTAGGGGCCGTCGATCGCCTGGAGGTTGTTGGCGCGGGCGGCCATCAGGATCTTCATCAGGATGTAGTGGTAGGCGTCCGCCGGGTAGCCGGGCGGCTGCTCGCCCACGACCAGCGACTTCATGTTGATCGACGCCATGAAGTCGGCCGGGCCGAAGATGATCGTCTCGATGCGCGGGGAGGCCTGCGCGATCGCGTTGACGTTGTTCAGGCCCTGGGCGTTCTCGATCTGCGCCTCGATGCCGATGCGGCCGACCTCGAAGCCCATGGTCTTCTCGATCTGGCTCAGCAGGAGGTCGAGCGCGACGATCTGCTCGGCGTTCTGGACCTTCGGCAGCATGATGCAGTCCAGGTTCGGGCCCGCGCCCTCGACGACCGTGACGACATCGCGGTACGTCCACTCGGTCGTCCAGTCGTTGACGCGCACGACCCGGGTCTTGCCCGTCCAGTCGCCCTCGTTGAGGAACTTGACGATGGTGTGCCGCGCCTCGGGCTTGGCGAGCGGCGCGCACGCGTCCTCCAGGTCGAGGAAGACCTGGTCCGCCGGGAGGCCCTGCGCCTTCTCCAGGAAGCGCGGGTTCGAGCCCGGTACGGCCAGGCAGGAACGCCGGGGACGAAGGCGGTTGACGGTCGTCATGCGGGGACCTCCAGGGGGTCGAGCTTGTTCGCTTTCCGGATCTCGTCGACGATGCGGCCGATGATTCCGGTGATGTCGAAGTCCTTCGGGGTGAAGACCGCGGCCACTCCGGCGGCGCGCAGCTGTTCGGCGTCACCGTTCGGGATGATGCCACCCGCGATCACCGGGATATCTGTGGCACCGGCCACACGCAGCCGATCCAGCACGTCCGGGACCAGCTGGGCGTGCGAGCCGGAGAGGATGGACAGGCCCACCGCGTGGACGTCCTCGGCGATGGCCGCGTCCACGATCTGCTCGGGCGTGAGGCGTATGCCCTGGTAGACCACCTCGAAGCCCGCGTCACGCGCGCGTACGGCGATCTGCTCGGCTCCGTTGGAGTGCCCGTCCAGGCCCGGCTTGCCGACCAAGAAACGCAGCTTGCCCACCCCGAGGTCCTTCGCGGTGAGCTCCACCGTGCGGCGCACCTGGGCCAGCTTGGAGCCCTCCTCCGCGGGGATGGCCACCGGCGCCGACGACACGCCCGTCGGCGCGCGGAACTCGCCGAACACCTCGCGCAGCGCCCCGGCCCACTCGCCGGTCGTGACCCCGGCGCGGGCGCACTCCAGGGTGGCCTCCATGAGGTTGTCCGTTCCCCGCGCGGCCTCCTTCAGCTTCTCCAGCGCCTTGCAGGGGCGCGGGTGGTTGAAGGGCGGCTGGTAGCGGGTGTCGCGCCACTGCTGGAGCGACTCGATCACCCGGGCCTCGACCGCCGGGTCGACCGTCTGGATCGCGGTGTCCAGGTCGGCTGTCAGCGGGTTCGGCTCGGTGCCCTCGTAGATGTTGACGCCGACGATCTTCTCCTGACCGGACTCGATCCGGGCCCGGCGTTCGGCGTGCGAGGCGACCAGCTGTGACTTGAGGTAGCCGGACTCGACGGCGGCCATCGCGCCGCCCATCTCCTGGATGTGGTCGATCTCGGCGAACGCCGCCTCGACCAGTTCCGCCACCTTCGCCTCGATCACCTTCGAGCCCTCGAAGATGTCCTCGTACTCCAGCAGGTCGCTCTCGTACGCCAGCACCTGCTGGATGCGCAGCGACCACTGCTGGTCCCAGGGGCGGGGCAGGCCGAGGGCCTCGTTCCAGGCGGGGAGCTGCACGGCACGCGCGCGTGCGTCCTTGGAGAGGGTGACCGCCAGCATCTCCAGGACGATCCGCTGGACGTTGTTCTCCGGCTGCGCCTCGGTCAGGCCGAGCGAGTTGACCTGGACGCCGTAGCGGAAGCGGCGGTGCTTGGGGTTGTCGATGCCGTACCGCTCACGCGTGATCCTGTCCCAGATGCGGCCGAAGGCGCGCATCTTGCACATCTCCTCGATGAAGCGGACGCCCGCGTTCACGAAGAAGGAGATCCGGCCGACGACGTCGCCCATGCGCTCCTGCGGCACCTGGCCGGAGTCGCGCACGGCGTCGAGGACGGCGATGGCGGTGGACATCGCGTACGCGATCTCCTGGACCGGCGTGGCGCCCGCCTCCTGCAGGTGGTAGCTGCAGATGTTGATCGGGTTCCACTTCGGCATGTGGGAGACCGTGTACGCGATCATGTCCGTCGTGAGGCGGAGCGACGGCCCCGGAGGGAAGACATGGGTCCCCCGGGACAGGTACTCCTTCACGATGTCGTTCTGGGTCGTGCCCTGGAGCTTGGTGATGTCCGCGCCCTGCTCCTCCGCGACCACCTGGTAGAGCGCCAGCAGCCACATCGCCGTGGCGTTGATGGTCATCGAGGTGTTCATCTGCTCCAGGGGGATGTCCTGGAACAGCCGGCGCATGTCACCGACGTGCGCGATCGGCACCCCGACCCGGCCGACCTCGCCGCGGGCGAGGGTGTGGTCCGGGTCGTAGCCGGTCTGCGTCGGCAGGTCGAACGCCACCGACAGACCTGTCTGGCCCTTGGCGAGGTTGCGCCGGTACAGCTCGTTGGACGCCTCGGCCGTGGAGTGACCGGCGTAGGTCCGCATGAGCCACGGCCGGTCCTTCTGACGCTCACTCATGTAACGACCTCAGATGTTCCGGAAGCGGTTGATGGCGTCGATGTGCTTGGCGCGCATCTCCTCGTCGCGCACACCCAGGCCCTCCTCGGGGGCCAGGCACAGGACGCCGACCTTGCCCTGGTGGAGGTTGCGGTGGACGTCGTACGCCGCCTGGCCGGTGTCCTCCAGGGAGTAGACCTTCGACAGGGTCGGGTGGATCTTGCCCTTGGCGATGAGGCGGTTGGCCTCGTAGGCCTCGCGGTAGTTGGCGAAGTGCGAGCCGATGATCCGCTTCAGGGACATCCACAGGTAGCGGTTGTCGTACTGGTGCATGTAGCCGGACGTCGACGCGCAGGTGACGATGGTGCCGCCCTTGCGGGTGACGTACACCGAGGCGCCGAAGGTCTCGCGGCCCGGGTGCTCGAAGACGATGTCCACGTCCTCGCCGCCGGTGAGTTCGCGGATGCGCTTGCCGAAGCGCTTCCACTCCTTGGGGTCCTGGGTGTGCTCGTCCTTCCAGAACTTGTAGTCCTCGGCGTTGCGGTCGATGATCAGCTCGGCGCCCATCTTCCGGCAGATCTCGGCCTTCTGCTCACTGGAGACGACACAGATGGGGGTGGCGCCGCCGGCGAGGGCGAACTGGGTGGCGTAACTGCCGAGTCCACCGCTCGCGCCCCAGATCAGCACGTTGTCGCCCTGCTTCATCTGGGCGCCGTTGCGGGAGACCAGCTGCCGGTAGGCGGTGGAGTTGACCAGGCCGGGGGCGGCGGCCTCCTCCCAGCTGAGGTGCTTGGGCTTCGGCATCAGCTGGTTGGTCTTCACCAGCGCGATCTCCGCGAGGCCGCCGAAGTTGGTCTCGAAGCCCCAGATGCGCTGCTCGGGGTCGAGCATGGTGTCGTCGTGGCCGTCGGGGGACTCCAGCTCGACGGACAGGCAGTGCGCGACGACCTCGTCACCGGGCTGCCAGGCGTTGACGCCGGGGCCGGTGCGCAGGACGACGCCGGCCAGGTCGGAGCCGATGATGTGGTACGGCAGGTCGTGCCGCTTGGTCAGCGGGGAGAGCTTGCCGTAGCGCTCCAGGAAGGCGAACGTCGACACCGGCTCGAAGATCGAGGTCCACACCGAGTTGTAGTTGACCGAGGAGGCCATGACGGCCACCAGGGCCTCGCCCGGGCCGAGTTCGGGCACCGGGACCTCGTCCAGGTGGATCGACTTGCGGGG
This sequence comes from Streptomyces deserti, assembly GCF_054782695.1. Taxonomy (NCBI): domain Bacteria; kingdom Bacillati; phylum Actinomycetota; class Actinomycetes; order Kitasatosporales; family Streptomycetaceae; genus Streptomyces; species Streptomyces deserti. The sequence continues at coordinate 14,839 of NZ_BAAGRZ010000031.1, read as the reverse complement.
GTCCTTGTCGCGGGTCTCGAGGCCCGCGAACATCTCCGTCTCGTCCTTGTGCACGGTGATCGCGCGGTACGACTCGGGGAGCGGCAGGTTGGCGAAGTCGGCCGGCGTGGAGTCGGGCGACTGGATCGCGTCCAGGATGTCCTTCACGGTCACGGTGTTGCCTCCGGCGATGCGGCGCCCTGAGGGAGGGGCGCTGAGGGTTACGTCGGTGCTGCTGAGGGTTGAGGGTGTGCCGTCGGTTCGGCGGTGGTGCTGTTCGGCAGCGCTTTGTGGCGCGGGAGGGTGCCTGTGACGCAGGCGTCCGGGACGCGCAGGCGGTGGGCTTGCTGGGACAGCAGCCCGGACTCCTTCAACGTATGACACCCCGTGTCAGCTGGCAAGGCACTGAGTGCCAGAACTTGCTCTCAGATGAAATCTTTACGTAACAAATGAGCGATGATCGATCGAACGGGCTCGCCGAGCGGGGTGAAAAGGGCCCCTGACATGGCAAAACGGCCACCCCGTGGGGTGGCCGTCGTCACAGCGGAAGGTGCGCTCAGCGCTCCTTGAGTGCCTGCTCGATGGTCCGCATGACCTCGTCCAGGGGGGCGTCGGTGCGGGCGACGGTCACCAGCACCTCGCCCTGCGCGGAGGCCGAGGCGGCGGGCGGCTTCGGGGGCGCGGTGCGGCCGGCCATGATCCCCGAGCCGAAGGTCTTGCGGACGATGGCGAAGGCGTGGTCGAGCTGGGCCTCGACGTCGCCCTGGCCGCCGGCCCGCAGCCAGCGCCGCAGGACGTGGTTGTGGGCGGTGACGACGGCGGAGGCGGCGACCTCGGCCAGCAGCGGGTCGTCGTTGGCGTCGTCGTCGTGCGCGTGCTCGTCGAAGTGGCCGAGCAGGTAGCGGGTGAACAGGCGCTCGTAGCGGGCCACCGACGCGATCTCGGCCTCGCGCAGGGTGGGGACCTCGCGCGTCAGCTTGTAGCGGGCCACCGAGATCTCCGGCCGGGCCGCGTACATCTTCATGACTTCCTTGATGCCGCGGCACACCGTGTCGAGCGGATGCTCGTGCGCGGGCGCGGCCTTGAGGACCGCCTCGGCACGGATCAGCGTGTCGTCGTGGTCCGGGAAGATCGCCTCTTCCTTGGAGCGGAAGTGGCGGAAGAACGTGCGGCGCGCCACCCCGGCCGCGGCCGCGATCTCGTCGACGGTCGTCGCCTCGTACCCCTTGGTCGCGAACAGTTCCATCGCGGCGGCCGCCAGTTCCCGGCGCATCTTGAGCCGCTGGGCGGCGGCGCGACTGCCGGCGGCGCTTTCCGGCGCGTCGGTCGTAGCTGGTGTACGTGAGGACTTGGCGGGCTGGGACATGACCCGAACGTACTGCATGTGCGCAGCTCGATGCGCATGCACCGGGTCTCCGCCGCCCGAGGAGGGCGGGGGAGACCCGGCGGGGTCGAGCAGTCCGCCCCAGTCCTCGCCGGCGCGGAACCAGTCGCCGGGGCGCTCAGCGCTTGGCATATTCGCGGAAGCCGCGGCCGGTCTTGCGGCCGAGGCAGCCCGCGGCCACCAGATGCTCCAGGAGCGGCGCCGGGGCGAGCCCCGGGTCGCGGAACTCGCGGTGCAGGACCTTCTCGATGGCCAGCGAGACGTCGAGCCCGACGACGTCCAGCAACTCGAAGGGGCCCATCGGGTAGCCGCCGCCCAGCTTCATCGCCGCGTCGATCTCGTCGAGCGACGCGTAGTGCTCCTGCACCATCTTGATCGCGTTGTTGAGGTACGGGAACAGCAGCGCGTTCACGATGAAGCCCGCACGGTCACCGCAGTCGACCGCGTGCTTCTTGATCCTGCCGCAGACCTCGCGGACCGTGGCGTGGACGTCGTCGGCCGTCAGCACCGTGCGGACGACCTCGACCAGCTTCATCGCCGGTGCCGGGTTGAAGAAGTGCATGCCGATCACGTCCTGCGGGCGCGAGGTGGCGCGGGCGCAGGCGACGACCGGGAGGGAGGAGGTGGTGGTGGCCAGGACCGCGCCGGGCTTGCAGACCTTGTCGAGCGTGCCGAACAGCTGCCGCTTGACCTCCAGGTCCTCGGCGACGGCCTCCACGGCCAGGTCGACGTCGGCGAAGTCGTCGTACGTCCCCGTCGGCGTGATCCGGTCCAGGGTCTGCGCGGCGGTCTCGGCGGTCATCCGGCCCTTGTCGACCGAGCGGGCCAGGGACTTGCCGATGCGGGCCTTGGCGGCCTGCGCCTTCTCCTGGCTGCGGGCGGCGAGGACGACCTCGTACCCGGCCTTGGCGAAGACCTCGGCGATACCGGAGGCCATGGTGCCCGAGCCCGCGACACCGACCGAGCGGACGGGGCGGCCCGGGGCCGGGTTGCCGCCGTCCAGCGGGGTCAGGGCGTCCCGCACGACGGTCCCGCTGCCGGGCGCCTCGTACGTGTAGAAGCCGCGCCCGGCCTTGCGGCCCGTCAGGCCCGCCTCGCTGAGCTGCTTGAGGATGGGGGCCGGGGCGTGCAGCCGGTCGCGCGAGGCGGCGTACATCGCCTCGAGGACCGTACGGGCGGTGTCGATGCCGATCAGGTCGAGCAGGGCGAGCGGACCCATGGGCAGCCCGCAGCCCAGCCGCATCGCGGCGTCGATGTCCTCGCGGGAGGCGTACTTCGCCTCGTACATCGCGGCGGCCTGGTTGAGGTAGCCGAACAGCAGTCCGTCGGCGACGAATCCGGGCCGGTCGCCGACCGCGACGGGCTCCTTGCCGAGGTCGAGGGCGAGGTTCGTGACCGCGCTGACGGCCGTGGGCGCGGTGAGCACGGACGAGACGATCTCGACCAGCTTCATCGCCGGGGCCGGGTTGAAGAAGTGCATGCCCAGCACGCGCTCGGGGCGGGCCGAGTCGGCGGCGAGGCGGGTGACGGACAGGGCGTTGGTGCCGGTCGCCAGGATCGTCTCCGGGCGGACGATCCCGTCCAGTTCCCGGAAGATCTGCTGCTTCACCTCGTACGACTCCGGCGCCACCTCGATGACCAGGTCGGCGTCGGCTGCGGCACGCAGGTCGGTGGAGGTGCTCACGCGGGCGAGGACGTCCGTGCGTTCCTGCTCGGTCAGGCGGCCGCGCTCCACGGCGCGGGCGGTGGAGGACTTTAGGGCGGCGACGCACTTCGCGGCCTGGGCCTCACTGATGTCGATGCCGACGACCGCGCGGCCGGCCTTGGCCAGGACCTCGGCGATGCCGGTGCCCATCGTGCCGAGGCCGACGACGGCGATGGTCCGCAGCGGGGACAGGGATGTGTCGGAGAGGGGAGAGGCCATCGCGGGACTCCAGGGATGAGGGTGACGACGGGAAACGCGCCCGGGTGCGCCGAAGGGCGCACCGGGTGCGTGCGTGAGTGCGGGTGTTGTCCGGGCTGCGAGCGCACACGCCCGGTGCCGTCGACGGGGTCCCCCGCCCGAGCACGGGCCGAGGCCGGGGGAGGGCGTGCACACGCCCGGAGAACGGCTGTTTTCCGACCGGCCCTGTCCCGAGGCCGAGTCGTACTGCGGTACGTGCCGTACCGAACCGACTGCTACTCGCGACGGCCGCGTCACCAAACCACCGCGAGGAGGGTGCGAGTGGGTAACTCGCTCGTCTGAGCTTAACTGGTGGGTAACGAGCGCGCCAGCCCCCGTGTTTGTGAGGTACGTCCCGGTCGGCCGACGACGCCCCTAATCTCTTCAGTCATGGACGAAGAGTTGCGATCACTCACGGAGCGCTTACGGGCCGAGTCGGGGGGACCGGCGGCGTTCGAGCGCCTGGTGGCGACCGACGACCTCGACACGCTGGCGGCGGTGCTCACCGAGCCCGGACAGCCGCTGTGGGCCCGGGAGCTGGCCGCGTTCCGGCTGGGCCTGGCGGGGGACCGGCGGGCCTTCGAGTCCCTGGTGCTGCTGCTGAACCACCGTGATCCGCCGCGCTGCGCCTCCGCCGCGTACGCCCTGGCCCGCCTCGGGGACCCGCGCACCGCCCGTGCGGCCGCCGCCCTCGCCACCAACGAACTCCGCGTCGCCTACGCCCTGCACCCGGTGCGGCTGCTGGCCGAGCTGCGCGCCCCCGAGGCCGTGCCCGCGCTGATCACCACCCTGCGGCGGCGGCTGCGCCCGCACGATCCGTACCGGCGCGTGGCCCTCGCCTGTGTGGAGGGGCTCGGCACGCTCGGCGACGCCCGGGCCAGACCCGTACTGGAGGAGGCCCTCGCGCATCCGGCGCTCGCCGAGGCGGCGGTGCGGGCGCTGGCGCGGATTCCACAACAGCGGTGAGCCGCTGCGCCGCGGCGTCGGCCGGGTTCAGCCGGGGAGCCTCTTCACGTACCGGGCCTCGGGACCGCGACCCCGTCCACGTCGAAGGGCTCCTCCGTGCCGTCCGTGTGGAAGCCCGCCCGTTCGTGGAAACGGCGGGCGCGGGCGTTGCCCTTGAGGACCCCCAGGTACATCCGCGGGTGCCCGGCCGCCGTGCACCGCCGTACCGACTCCTGGAGCAGGGCCTGCCCGACGCCGCCGTACCGCCCCGGGGCGACGTAGAGCGCGTACAACTCGGCGTCCGCGGTGTGCGCTTCGCCGTCCCGGTAACGGGCCGTGGCAGGCCCAGCTGGCCAACTCGCCGTCGGTGTCCTCGGCGACCAGGTTCACCACGCTGCCGTCGCCCTGGAGGAAACGGGCGCGGTGCCGCTCGGCGTCCGCCGCCACGTCGAGGCCGTCGAGGTGCGCCTGCGGGACCAGGCCCCGGTACGCGTGCTGCCAGCCCCGGATGCGGATCTCGGCCACGCGGTCGCAGTCGGCCAGGGCCATCGCGCGGATCTTCAGGTCCATGGCCGCACCCTGGGCGTGGTCCCGCCGTGCCGTCCGCCGATTATTCGGGCACCACCGCGAACGCCTCGATCTCCATCAGGAACTCCGGCCGCACCAGCCCGGCGACCTGCACCGCCGAGGCGGCCGGCAGCCGGTCGTCGGGTATGTGCTCGGCGCGGGCCGCCCGGATCGCGGGCATATGGCCTATGTCCGTGACGAAATAGGTGAGTTTGACGACGTCGTCGAAGCCGGCGCCGGCGGCGGCCAGGCAGCGGCGCAGGTTCTCGAAGACCTGGCGGGCCTGGGCCGCCGGGTCGCCCTCGCCGACCAGCCCGCCGTCCTCGTCCAGGGCGAGCTGGCCGGAGACGGCGACGAAGCGGCCGGTGCCCAGGACGACGTGCGCGTACTGGGCGGCGGGGGCGACCCCGTCTGGGGCGGGAATCCTGGTCAGCTCACTCATGCCTCCATGATGGACCATGGGTCTGACAACGCCGGCTCAACGTCCGTCCCCCGACGGTCTGTTCGCACGCTCAGGGGCTCAGCCGCGGAAGCCGAGCATCCCGTGCAGCACCGCGCCACGCGCGGACGCCGACGCCGTCTTCGCGGTCAGCGGCTTCGGGCCGGGCGGCGCCGGGCACACCGCGTCGGCCTCGCCCCCGCCGCGCGGCACCGTGCCGTCGGCCAGGTAGGCCGCCAGGTGCTTGTCGAGGCAGGTGTTCCCGCTCAGCGTGATGCCGTGGTTGCCGCCGCCCTCCTCGACCACGAGGCTGGAGCGTGCCAGCAGGTGGTGCATCGTGACGCCGCCCTCGTACGGGGTGGCCGCGTCGTCCGTCGCCTGCAGCAGCAGCGCCGGCGGCAGCCGGCCGTTGGCGACGTGCACCGGCTTGAGCGACTTCGTGGGCCAGAACGCGCACGGCGCGTTGTACCAGGCGTTGTTCCACGCCATGAACGGTGCCTTCTCGTGCACCTCCCAGTTGTCCTTGCGCCACTGCCGCCAGTCGCGCGGCCAGGCGGCGTCCCGGCACTCCACCGCGGTGTAGACGCTGTAGCCGTTGTCGCCCGAGGAGTCGACCGCGCCGAAGTTCTCGTACGCCTCGACCAGCGGGTCGGCGTCCCTGTCGTTCACGTACGCCGCGAACGCCTCCGCGAGGTAGGGCCAGTAGCCGTTGTAGTAGCCGCCGGGCAGGAAGGTGTCCTCCAGTTCGGAGGCGCCGACCTTGCCGCCGGCCGGCTTCTTCGCGAGCGCCGCCCGCATCGCGTACCACTCGGCCTCGATCCGCTCCGGATCGGTGCCGAGCCGGTATGTGCCGTTGTACTTGGCGACCCAGGCCATGAAGGCGCGGTGCCGGTCGTCGAAGGCGTAGTCCTGGTTGAGGTTGGTGTCGTACCACACCTCGGTGGGGTCGACGATCGAGTCCAGCGCCAGGCGCCGCACCCGCTCCGGGAACAGCTTGGCGTAGACCGCGCCCAGGTAGGTGCCGTACGAGTAGCCGAAGTAGTTGAGCTTCCTGGCGCCCAGGGCCTGCCGGATCACGTCCATGTCCCGGGCGGAGCTGACCGTGTCGATGTACGGCAGTACGTCCGCGTACTTCCTGCCGCAGGCGGCGGCGAAGGACTTGGCCCGGGCGAGGTTGTCCTTCTCCCCTGCGGGCGTGACCGGCAGGGAGTCGGGGCGGACCGGGTCGAAGTAGCCCGGTGCGCAGGTGAGTGCGGGCCTGCTCGCGCCCACCCCGCGCGGGTCGAAGCCGATGACGTCGTACTGGGCCGCGACCTCCTTGGGCAGCGAGGAGGCGACGAAACCGGCGAGGGTCACACCGCTGCCGCCGGGGCCGCCGGGGTTGACCAGCAGTGGGCCCTGGTACGTCTTCGCGGTGTGCGGGACGCGGGACAGCGCGAGGGTGATCTGCCGCCCGTGCGGCCTCGCGTGGTCGAGCGGCACCTTCAGGGACGCGCACTGGAGCGTCGGGTAGTCCTCGGTGCCGCACGCCTTCCAGGCGGGTTTCGCTGCCGGCGCGGTGCCCGCGGTGCGCGGTGCGCTCGCCTCGGCGGGGACGGCGGTGAGGGTCCCGGCCACGACGGCGGCGGCGCCGCACAGCACGGCTGCGCGAGTTCTCATGGGGTTCCTCCCAGGACGGAGGTCTGCGGACCGCGAGGCTCACGGTCCTCGCCGCATCGTCCCGGAAAGCGTCCCCGAAAGAACGCGTTCTGCCGAAGCTTGACCCGATTGGGCCGCCGGATGCGCTCGAAGGCTCCTAAATGAGCGAGAGTTGCGTCGGTTCGGTCATCCGGTCCTCAACCGGCTCGCGTGCCGGGTTCCGCCGCGGCATGCCCGCGCGGGTGGGGCCGATGCCGTACTCCTGCGCCAGGTCGTGCACCTGACGGGTGATCCGGCGCTGGTACCACTTCGGGGCGTAGGCGCCCTCCGCGTACAGCCGCTCGTAGCGGGGCACCAGGTGCGGATGGTGCTGCCCGAGCCAGGCCATGAACCACTCACGCGCACCGGGCCGCAGGTGCAGTACCAGCGGGGTGACGGAGGTGGCGCCACAAGCGGCGATCGCCCGCACGGTCGCCCGCAGTTGGGCCGGCTGGTCGCTCAGGAACGGGATCACCGGCGCCATCAGGACGCCGCAACCGATGCCGTGCTCGGCGAAGGTCCGCACGACCTCCAGGCGGCGCTCCGGCGCGGGCGTGCCCGGCTCCACGGTGCGCCACAGTTCGGCGTCGGTGAAGCCGACCGACACGGAGATGCCGACGTCGGTCACCTCGGCGGCCTGCGTGATCAGGTGCAGGTCGCGCAGGATCAGCGTCCCCTTGGTCAGGATCGAGAAGGGGTTCGCGTGGTCGCGCAGGGCGGAGAGGATGCCCGGCATCAGCCGGTACCGGCCCTCCGCGCGCTGGTAGCAGTCGACGTTGGTGCCCATCGCGATGTGCTCGCCCTGCCAGCGGGGTGAGGCGAGCTGGCGGCGCAGCAGCTCGGGCGCGTTCACCTTGACCACGATCTGGGTGTCGAAGCCGAGACCCGTGTCGAGGTCCAGATAGCTGTGCGTCTTGCGCGCGAAGCAGTACACGCACGCGTGCGTGCAGCCCCGGTAGGGGTTGACCGTCCACTCGAAGGGCATGCGCGAGGCGCCCGGGACCCGGTTGATGATCGAGCGGGCCCGCACCTCGTGAAAGGTGACGCCGCGGAACTCGGGCGTGTCGAAGGTGCGGGTGATCACCGCGTCCGCGCCGAACAGCGCGGCGTCGGCCCGGCTGTGGTCGGAGTCGAGTGTGAGGTTCTCCCAGCGCATGACGCCTCCTCGGTAGCACTGAGCCCCAGAATAGAACACATGTTCCCTTGATCGTGCGAGCACGTTTCCGATCGTGTTCGGCCACCCCGATTTGGGGGGCCGGGCGCCGGGGTGGTTGGCTTGCCCCGACCCCCGAGAACCCATGTCCTGGAGGAACCCGATGGCGCAGGTCGAGGCCACTACGGAGCGGATCGTCGCGGCGGACGCGGAGACGGTGTTCGACGCCCTCGCCGACTACAGCGGCACGCGCGCGAAGCTGTTGCCCGAGCACTTCAGCGAGTACGAGGTCCGCGAGGGCGGCGACGGCGAGGGCACTCTCGTTCACTGGAAGCTCCAGGCCACCAGCAAGCGCGTGCGCGACTGCCTCCTGGAGGTCACTGAGCCCACCGACGGCGAGCTCGTCGAGAAGGACCGCAACTCCTCGATGGTCACCACCTGGCGGGTCACCCCGGCCGGCGAGGGCAGGTCCCGGGTCGTCGTGACCACCACCTGGCAGGGTGCCGGCGGCATCGGCGGCTTCTTCGAGAAGGCCTTCGCGCCCAAGGGTCTCGGCCGGATCTACGACGCGGTGCTCGCCAAGCTCGCCGCCGAGGTCGAGAAGTAGACCTCAAGGGGCGTTTTCCCAGGGGCCGTTGGCCCCTTCACCGGTTCGGGTGATGTTCGTGCGGCTCCACGCTGTGCCGTAACTCGTCGCGCTTGCTCGTAGTTGTCGATTTTCGCAGGGTTTCGGCGTAAATCGTGCGGCAGCGCGACGAGGGGAGCGGTACGTGGGCGGGATCACTCCGGTGCACGACGAACCGGCCGAAGCGCCCCCTCAGGACCCCGCCCCGGCGTCGGCCCCCGCCGCCGAACCGAGCCCGCGCCGTGTGCGGTTGGTCTTCCTCGGGCTGCTGCCGGCGCTGCTGCTCGCCGCCCTGGAGCAGATGATCGTCGCCACCGCGCTCCCGAAGATCGTCGGCGAGCTGCACGGCCTGGACAGGATGTCCTGGGCGATCACCGCCTACCTGCTCACCGCCACCGTCGGACTGCCGGTCTACGGCAAGCTCGGCGACCTGCTCGGCCGCAAGGGCGTCTTCCAGTTCGCGATCGTCGTCTTCGTCGCCGGCTCCGCACTCGCCGGCCGGGCGCAGACCATGGACCAGCTGATCGCCTTCCGCGCCCTGCAGGGCGTCGGCGCGGGCGGGCTCCTGATCGGCGTCCAGGCGATCATCGCGGACATCGTGCCGCCCCGGCGGCGGGGCCGCTACATGGGCCTGTTCGGCGCCGCCTTCGGGGTCGCGTCCGTGGCCGGGCCGCTGCTCGGCGGCTACTTTCATCCCGCTGCGGCTGTTCAGGGACGTGCACGGCGAGGTGGTCGCCACCACCCGCAGCGGCCGGGAGGGCGGCTACGTCATCACCGAGCTGGTGGCCGGCGAGTACACCCTCGCCGCCGGCGCGCCCGCCTTCCGCCCGGCGGCCCTGCCCGTCACCGTCCAGGCCGCCCGCGAAACCCGCCAGGACATCGAGCTCGCCGGCGGGGCCCTGCTGCGCGGCACCGTACGGACCGGCGGCGGGCGGCCCGTCGAGGACGCGCGCGTGACCCTGCTGGACGTGGCGGGCAACGTCGTCGACACCCTCACCACCGGCCCCGACGGAACATTCCGGTTCGTCGACCTGGCCAACGGCGAGTACACCGTCATCGCCGCGGGTTACCCGCCGGTCGCCACCGTGCTCCAGCTGGCCGGCGGCGGGCGCGCCGAGCGGGACCTGCAGCTGGGCCACGACGACTGAGACGGCCCCGCGCGCGGGTCGCGCGCCGGTGCGGTTCCGCGTCGGCAATTCCCGCGTTGCCGCACATCGCGTCCGACGCCGGTCGTACGGTGGTGACGGCGGCACAGATCTTGCGGAGCCGTGGGGAGAGGGCCGAACGCCATGGATCGTGGCACCGAGCGGGACACACCTCCCAGCCGCTCAGCTGGGAACGGCGCGGTGACGGCACACGCCACCGCGGGCCGCATCCCCCTGGCCGTGGTCGTGGTGGACCGTGAAGGCCTCGTGTCCCACTGGAGCAGCGGCGCTCGACGCCTGTTCGGCGTCCCCAAGGAGCGGGCGATCGGCCGGGCGGCCCTCGACCTGCTGCCCGTCTGCGGGGTCCTGCCCGAAGAGCGGGACGCAGACCCGTACGGGACGTACGCGGTGGACGACGGGCTGGGGCCCGACCTCGAGTCCTCCCTCGACGGAGGTCTGTCCTACCCGGCCGCGGGCCGCGCCCGGCTCACCACCGCCGGGCGGGACCGCGTCGACGTGCTGTGGTGGGCCTACCCGCTGGTGGGGCCCGGCCCGGAGCGGCTGGTCGTGCTCGCCGCCGACGCCGGTGCCCTGCACGGCGACCAGGACGTGGTGTTCGAACGGATCGCGCCCGGCTTCACCCCGCACACCGACTTCCCCGGGCCCGAGGAGCTCGCGCGGCGGCTGCCCGAGATCCTGCCCAACATGAGTGTCGAGGAGAGCGCCCGCATCGTCGCGCAGATCCTCGAACTGGGCTATCCCGTTCTGGAGTTCAGCCAGAACGACCGGGTGCCCGTCACGCCCGACTGGGGCGTGCCCCGGCGCGCCGAGCGCAGGGCGCGCCGCGAGCGGGCCGCACGGGCGCCGGCGGCGGGCGAGCCGCTGCCGGAGGACCTGCGGGACGAGGGCGAGGACCTCGAGTACGCCGCCGTCCGTGAGCGCCTGGAGTTCCTCAACGAGGTCAGCTCGAAGATCGGCACCTCGCTCGACCTGGCGCAGACCGTCATCGAGGTCAGCCGGGCCGTCGTCCCGCGCTTCACCGACGTCGCCGGGACCTATCTGCGCGAACAGGTCGTCGCGGGGGAGGGGTTCCCCGAGGGTGTGCCGGACACCACCACCATGTGGCACCGGGTGGCCGTCGAGCACACCGACGAACCCGGCCGCTGGGACGATGTCGTACCGGTCGGCGAGGCCATGCCGTTCCCGGCGCACACCCCGTTCTTCCAGTGCATGACCACCGGCGAACCCGTCCTGGTGCCGCGCATCAGTGAGGAGATGGGCCATGCCATCGCCTCGCAGTTCGACAAGCGCGACATCCGGCCGCTCATCACGGGCCGTTCCATGCTGGTCGTGCCGCTGAAGGCACGCAACGTCGTCCTCGGGTTCATGATCCTGCTGCGCCACCCCGAGCGGCCCGTCTTCAACGACATGGACCGGGTCACCGGCGCCGAACTCGCCGCCCGCGCGGGCCTCGTGCTCGACAACGCGCGCATGTACACCTACCAGGAGAACGTCGCCGAGACGCTCCAGGACAGCATGCTGCCGCACATCCCGGCGCGCATGGCGGGCTGCGACATCGCCACCCGCTATCTGCCGGGCACGCTGATGGGCCGCGTCGGCGGCGACTGGTTCGACTCGGTGAAGCTGCCCGGCGCCCGCACCGCCTTCGTCGTCGGCGACGTCATGGGCCACGGCCTCAACTCGGCCGCCACGATGGGCCAGTTGCGCACCGCCGTACAGACCATGGCAGCACTCGACCTGCCGCCCGCGCAGCTGCTGCGCAACCTCGACGACCTCGCCCAGCGGCTGGGCGACACCTACCTCGCGACCTGCCTGTACGCCGTCTACGACCCCATCGCGGGCGAGGTGCACCTCGCCAACGCCGGGCACATCCCGCCCGTCCTGGTGCGCGCCGAGGACGGCCGCAGCGAGCTGCTGGACCTGCCCACGGGCGCGCCCATCGGCGTCGGCGGCGTGCCCTTCGAGGCGGTACGCGTGCGTGTGCGGCCTGGCGACCGGCTCGTGATGTGCACCGACGGGCTGGTGGAGGTGCGTGGCGAGGACATCGGCGTCGGCCTCGCGACCCTCTGCGAGTCCGCGGCGCACCCGGCCGCGTCCATGGACGACGCATGCGACACGATCATCCGCGCCCTGGCTGAGACGTTCTCGAAAGCGGGGCGCGGCGGCCGCAAGGACGACGTGGCGCTGCTGATGGCCCGCCTGGGCGGCATCGCACCGGACGACGTCGCCGAGTGGCGGCTCGGCCTCAGCCCCGCCGAGGTCGGCCGGGCCCGCGCGGTGCTCCGCGAGCGACTGCACGACTGGGGGCTGGCCGAGCTGGTGGGCACGACCGAGCTGATGGTCAGCGAGCTCGTGACCAACGCCGTACGGCACTCCCACAGCCGCCCCGTCGTACTGCGGCTGGTGCGCGGCGACGCGCTGCTGTGCGAGGTGGACGACGACGATCACGAGCTGCCGACGCTACTGAGCGCGGGCCCGGGCGACGAAGCCGGGCGCGGGCTGCGCGTGGTCAGCACCCTGGCCCGGGAGTGGGGAGCCAGCCGGACGAAGACGGGCAAGAGCGTCTGGTTCGAACTGACGCTGCCGCGTTGCTGAGCCGGACCGGGGCGCACCACCGCGTACCCGCGTCGCACGGCCCGTGAAGGAACACGCCAGGCGCTTGTCGCCGTGACCAGGGCGCGGTAAACCGTACTGGCCCGTCACTGACGACGGATCGGCGGCGCACCCCGGGGGAGTTGGGCATGAGCGTGACGAGTCGGTACCGGCAGGCCTGGGAGGGGTTCTGGCGCGAGGCGCCCGGCGAACCGGGAGCCGTGATCTGGGACGCGGAGCCGGAACTGACCGTCGCCCGCCACCTGGCCCTGTTCGAGCCGCACCTGGCCGACCCCGCGCTGCCGATGGTGGATCTCGGCTGCGGCAACGGCACCCAGACCCGCTTCCTCGCCGACCGCTTCCCGCGGGTCGTCGGCGCCGACCTGTCCGCCGCGGCCCTCGACCACGCCCGGCACGCCGATCCCGCCGGGCAGGCGACGTACAGGCAGCTCGACGCGGCCGAGAAGAGCGAGACGCAGATGCTGCACGCCGAACTCGGCGACGTCAACGTCTACATGCGGGGTGTGCTGCACCAGTGCGAGCCGGACGACCGGCAGCCGCTGGTGGACGGGATCGCGACCCTGGTCGGCGACCGTGGCCGCGTCTTCCTCGTCGAGCTCGCGGAGGCCGCCGGAGCCGCCCTGAAAGGCCTGGCTACCGGCCCCGACGGCCCGCCGCCCAAGCTCGCGCCGGTCTTCCGGCACGGCATCGCACCCGCGGAGGTGGCCGACGCGGCGGTCCCCGAGTTCCTGCGCGCGGCCGGTCTCGACGTCCTGGCCGGCGGGGAACTGCCGCTCACCACCACGGAGTACACGCCCGACGGCACCCGGATCGAGCTGCCGTCGACGTGGTACGCGGCGGGACGGAGGGCCTGAGGGGTCCCTCCGTGTCCCCCAGGGGGTACGCGGACCGACGACTCCGTCATCCTCACCCCCTCGGCGGATGCGGGCGGCGTACCCGCAGAACATGCACGGGACCCTCAACTCCTCGCGCGTCGCGATCACTTGACGCTCCGTCTGCGGGCCGCATACTTGCTGGGCATCGGGTCGCCGGGGCCGCCGTTTGTTCGCAGTCTCGAACATCGTACGAAGTGCCGCTCAACGTCTCGGGCGCCCCGACGGACTGACCAGGCCGTCATCCCCCCATGCGACGGCCCCACCCCCCACAGGAGGATCCCGGAATGACTCCACGACGGTCGCCGGAGCCCGCTCGGCGCATCACCAAGCCCTGGCGCGCCAAGGCGCTCACAGCCGCACTCGCCGCCGCGGTGCTGGCCGGGCCCGGTATCGCGCAGGCCGCCCCGCAGTCCGCGCCCGTGACCCGCGAACAGGCGGCAGCGGCGAGCATCACCTGGCACCTGGAGCGGGCGAGCAACCCCACCGAGGACCAGCGGGTGGCCTACGACCTCATCACCAAGGCCATGAACGCCGCGGTGGCCCGGTACAACAACCTCAGCGACCTGGGCAAGTCCATCACCGTCCGCTACGACCCGGGCGTGCCCACCGCCGACGGCAACCTCAACGGGACCATCCGCTTCGGCAACCGCGGCTACATGACCGAGCGCACCGCTCTGCACGAGATCGCCCACACCATCGGCGTGGGGACCAGCTCGGGCTGGTCCTCCCTCGCCGCCGGCGGCACCTGGCGCGGCGCCCAGGCCACGGCGCTCGTCAAGCGGCTCGACGGTGCGGGCGCCACACTGTCCACCGGCGGTGGGCACTTCTGGCCCTACGGCCTGAACTACGAGAACGAGTTCTCCGGCACGGCCGGTGATCGCCATGTCCAGATCGTCGCGGCCATGGTCCGGGACGGGCTGTAGCGGCAGACGCCGGTGCCCGGGAGCGGTGGCAGTCACGCCCCCGGGCACGGCGTCAGGCAGGACGTGGCACGGCGCGGCCGTCGTCCGCGGTGGTGCGGGGCCGCGAGCGGAAGACGCGGCGGGAGGTGCCCGGGGGCACGCCGGCGGTGCGGTCGACGTGCCGGCGCAGCGTCGCGGCGGTGCCCATGCCGGTGGCTGCCGCGATCACTTCGACGCTGTTCGCCGGTGGTCTCCAGCAGCTCCTGGGCGCGGCGGATCCGCTGGGGCAGCAGCCACCGCCCCGTTCGGCTCTGTGCGGTCGCGGCCGTCCGTCGCCAGGGACACCCTGGAGGCAGCCCGCCACCTCGGGCGATGCCCTCGGCCGGCGCGGTCGAACCGCACCCCACCCGGAGGACCTCGTGACCGACGCCATGCCCCACATCGACGACACCGGCGAGAGCGACGACGTCGTGACCCTGCTGATGCGGCAGCACAGCCACATCCGTGACCTCTTCGCCAGGGTCGAGAACGCCACCGCCGACGACCGGCCGGAGGCCTTCCACAGACTGGTC
>NZ_BAAGRZ010000030.1:0-87864 GCF_054782695.1 Streptomyces deserti | reverse complement strand
GTGCGAGAACACCCCGCTCAGGGAAGGCAGCGAGGAATACCTCGACTCGGAGAAGTACCAGCTGCGGCACCGCGACTGGGAGGCGGCCGAGCGCGAGGGCCGCACCATCACCCCCCTGATCACCCGGCTCAACACCATCCGGCGGGCCCACCCCGCCCTCCAGCGGCTCAGGAACCTCCGTTTCCACCACACCGGCAACGACGCGCTCATCGCCTACAGCAAGCGCACCGGGAACGACGTCGTGCTGGTCGTCGCCAACCTCGACCCGCAGCACGCCCAGGAGGCCACGGTCTCGCTGGACATGCCGCAATTCGGCCTGGACTGGGGCGAGTTCACGCCGGTCCGGGACGAGCTCACCGGCGAGACCTATCTGTGGGGCCGGGACAACTACGTGCGGCTCGAGCCGGGGCGGGCTCCCGCGCACGTCCTGCACGTCCAGCTACCGCCCGCCGCGCCGCAGAACGGAGGGGCAGGAACGTCATGACCGTGAACGAGCCCGTACCGGACACCTTCGAGGACACCCCTGCCAGGGACCGGGACCCCGAGTGGTTCAAGCGCGCCGTCTTCTACGAGGTCCTCGTCCGCTCCTTCCAGGACAGCAACGGCGACGGCGTCGGCGACCTCAGGGGCCTGACCGCCAAGCTCGACTACCTGCAGTGGCTGGGGGTCGACTGCCTGTGGCTGCCGCCCTTCTTCAAGTCCCCGCTGCGGGACGGCGGCTACGACGTCTCCGACTACACCGCCGTCCTGCCCGAGTTCGGCGACCTCGCCGACTTCGTGGAGTTCGTCGACGCCGCCCACCAGCGCGGCATGCGCGTGATCATCGACTTCGTCATGAACCACACCAGCGACCAGCACCCGTGGTTCCAGGAGTCCAGGAAGGACCCGGACGGCCCGTACGGCGACTTCTACATGTGGGCCGACGACGACAAGGGCTACCCGGACGCCCGTATCATCTTCGTCGACACCGAGGCGTCCAACTGGACGTACGACCCGGTCCGGGGGCAGTACTACTTCCACCGCTTCTTCTCGCACCAGCCGGACCTCAACTACGAGAACCCCCGCGTCCAGGAGGAGATCCTGGCCGCCCTGCGCTTCTGGCTGGATCTCGGCATCGACGGCTACCGGCTGGACGCGGTGCCGTACCTGTACGCGGCCGAGGGCACCAACTGCGAGAACCTGCCCGCCACCCACGAGTTCCTCAAGCGGGTCCGCCGCGAGATCGACGCGCTGTATCCGGACACCGTGCTGCTGGCGGAGGCGAACCAGTGGCCCGAGGACGTCGTCGACTACTTCGGCGACTACGAGCGCGGCGGCGACGAGTGCCACATGGCGTTCCACTTCCCGGTCATGCCCCGGATCTTCATGGCCGTGCGGCGGGAATCCCGCTACCCGGTCTCCGAGATCCTCGCCAAGACGCCGGACATCCCCTCGGGCTGCCAGTGGGGCATCTTCCTGCGCAACCACGACGAGCTCACGCTCGAGATGGTCACCGACGAAGAGCGCGACTACATGTGGGCCGAGTACGCCAAGGACCCGCGCATGCGCGCCAACATCGGCATCCGCAGGCGGCTCGCGCCCCTGCTGGACAACGACCGTCACTCCATCGAGCTCTTCACGGCCCTGCTGCTCTCCCTGCCGGGCTCGCCGATCATCTACTACGGCGACGAGATCGGCATGGGCGACAACATCTGGCTCGGCGACCGCGACGCGGTACGGACCCCGATGCAGTGGACCCCGGACCGCAACGCGGGCTTCTCCACGTGCGATCCGGGCCGGCTCACGCTGCCCGTGATCATGGACCCGGTCTTCGGCCACCAGGTCACCAACGTCGAGGCGTCCATGGCGTCGCCGTCGTCGCTGCTGCACTGGACCCGCCGCATGATCGAGATCCGCAAGCAGAACCCGGCCTTCGGTCTCGGCTCCTACACCGAGCTGTCGTCGTCGAACCCGGCGGTGCTGGCCTTCCTGCGGGAGTACGAGGACGACCTGGTGCTGTGCGTCAACAACTTCGCGCGCTTCGCGCAACCCACCGAACTCGACCTGCGTGAGTTCGCCGGGCGCCACCCGGTCGAGCTGTTCGGCGGGGTCCGCTTCCCGGCCATCGGCGAGCTGCCGTACCTGCTGACCCTCGGGGGCCACGGCTTCTACTGGTTCCGGCTCACTCGAGTCGCATCCCGCATCGGCCGACGCCTGTGAGCATGCGCCGACGAAAGGAGGCGTGACCATGCCGAAGACCGCATCCCTCCGCCCGGACCGTGTGCGCCTCGCCGAGCCCATGGAGTCGCTCGGCGAGCTGCTGCGCGAGTGGCTGCCACGGCAGCGCTGGTTCGCCGGCAAGGACCGGCCCGTCACCGAGCTCAGTCTGCTGTCGATGACCGAGCTCTTCCCGGGCTGTCTGCACCTGCTGGTCCACGCGGGGCACGCGGGTGTGCCCGCGCCCGGCGGCGCTCCCCCGGGCGACTGCTACCAGCTCCTCCTCGCCGTACGCGACCATCCCTCCCCGCGGCTCGGCCGGGCGCTGATCGGCAGGGTGGAGGACGGGCCGCTGGCCGGTCTGACGGTCTACGACGCGCTCCACGACCCCCGTGCGGCCCAGCTCCTCCTGGGGCGGCTGCGGCAGCCCGGCACCGTCGGCCCCCTGCGCTTCGAGTGCGACCCGGACCTGCCGGTGACGACCGGACTCGCGCCGCGCCTGCTGGACGCCGAGCAGTCCAACTCCTCGCTGGTGTACGGCGACGAGTACATCCTGAAGGTCTTCCGGCGCATCCAGCCCGGCATCAACCCCGACCTGGAGGTGCCGGGCGCGCTGGCCCGCCAGGGCTGCCACCGCGTGCCCGCCCCCGTGGCCTGGTTCCGTACGACGCATCCGCTGAAGGCGACGCTCGGTGTGCTGCAGCCGTACCTGCGCGACGCCTCCGACGGCTGGACGCTGGCCCTGCACGCCCTGGCCGCCGGGGACGACTTCACGCCGCAGGCCCGGGCGCTGGGCGGGGCCACGGCGGAGGTGCACCTCGCGCTGGCCTCGGCGTTCCCCGTCGGCGAGCCCGGGGAGAACGGGCGGACGGCGGCGGCGATGAACGAGCGCCTGACCGCCGCCGCGCACTGCGTCCCGGCGCTCCAGCCGTTCGTCCCGGGCCTCAGGGCCGCCTTCGCCGCACTCACCACCTGCGATCCCGGGCCGCCCGCCCAGCGCATCCACGGCGACCTGCATCTGGGGCAGGTGCTGCGGGCCGGGCGCGAGTGGTTCGTCATCGACTTCGAGGGCGAGCCGTCCCGGCCGCTCTCCGAACGGCGCAGCGCCCACTCCCCCGTCCGGGACATCGCGGGCATGCTGCGCTCCTTCGACTACGCCGCCCGGCAGCGCCGTCCCTGGCGCCCGGAGTGGGCGCGCCGCTGCCGGGAGGCCTACTGCGCGGGCTACGCCGCCCGCGCCGGCTGGGACCCGCGCAAGAAGCACGGCCTGCTCCGCGCCTACGAGACGGACCGGGCCGTGTACGAGGTGCTGTACGAGGCCCGGCACCGCCCCGACTGGCTGCCCGTACCGATGGCGGCGATCGAGCGCCTCGCCGTGAGAGGAGACTGACCGTGGCCCTGCGTGACATCTCGCTGCCCGAGCCGTCCGGCCCGATCCCGTGCGGGACCGCCCCGCCACTGAGCCCCGAGGACCGCGGGCGCCTGCTGGCGGGCGCCCACCACGATCCGCACGCGCTGCTCGGCGCCCACCCGGTCGCGGACGGGATCGTCTTCCGGGCGCTGCGCCCCTTCGCCCGTTCCGTGAGCGTGGTGATCGACGGGCTGCGCACCCGCCTCACCTCGGAGGGCGACGGTCTGTTCACCGGCGTGCTGCCGCTGGACGAGATCCCCGCGTACACGCTGGCCGTGGCGTACGACGACGGCGAGCACGAGACGCACGACCCGTACCGCTTCCTGCCCGCGCTCGGCGAGCTCGACCTGCACCTGATCCGCGAGGGCCGCCACGAGGAGCTGTGGAAGGCGCTCGGCGCGCACCCCATGACCCACCAGGGCGTGACCGGCACCCGGTTCACCGTGTGGGCGCCGAACGCGCAGGGCGTCCGGGTCGCCACGGACTTCACCTACTGGGACGGGACGCAGTTCCCGATGCGGTCGCTGGGCTCGTCCGGGGTGTGGGAACTGTTCCTGCCGGGTGTCGGCGAGGGCACCCCGTACAAGTTCGAGATCACCTCCCGGTACGGCCACCGCTTCCTCAAGGCGGACCCGATGGCACGCCGTACGGAGGAGCCGCCCAACACGGCGTCGATCGTCACGGCCTCCCACTACGAGTGGGGCGATGCGGAGTGGATGGCGCACCGCGCCGACACCCCGGTGCACGAGGCACCCCTGTCCGTCTACGAGGTCCACCTGCCGTCCTGGCGGCCGGGGCTGACCTACCGGGAGCTCGCCGAGGAGCTGCCCGCGTACGTCAAGGACCTCGGCTTCACCCATGTGGAGCTGATGCCGGTCGCCGAGCACCCCTTCCACGGCTCCTGGGGCTACCAGGTCACCGGCTTCTACGCGCCCACCGCCCGCCTGGGCACTCCGGACGACTTCCGGTACTTCGTCGACGCCTGCCACCGGGCCGGCATCGGCGTGATCATGGACTGGGTGCCGGCGCACTTCCCGAAGGACGACTGGGCCCTGGCCCGGTTCGACGGAGACCCGCTGTACGAGCCCGGGGACGCGCGGCGCGCGGAGCACCCCGACTGGGGGACGTACGAGTTCGACTTCGGCCGCACCGAGGTGCGCAACTTCCTCGTGGCCAACGCCGTGTACTGGTGCGAGGAGTTCCACATCGACGGGCTGCGCGTGGACGCGGTCGCCTCGATGCTGTACCTGGACTACTCGCGCGAGGACGGCCAGTGGGAGCCCAACGTGTACGGCGGCCGGGAGGACCTGGCGGCCATGGCGTTCCTGCAGGAGATGAACGCGACCGTGTACCGGCGGTCACCGGGCGTGGTCACGATCGCGGAGGAGTCCACGGCGTGGGGCGGGGTGACCCGGCCCACCGACACCGGCGGGCTCGGTTTCGGCCTGAAGTGGAACATGGGCTGGATGCACGACTCGCTGGAGTACATCGGCAAGGAGCCGGTGCACCGCAAGTACCACCACCACGAGATGACGTTCTCGATGGTGTACGCCTACAGCGAGAACTTCGTCCTGCCGATCTCGCACGACGAGGTCGTGCACGGCAAGCAGGCGCTGGTGTCGAAGATGCCGGGCGACTGGTGGCAGCGGCGCGCGAACGTCCGCGCCTACCTCGGCTACATGTGGGCCCACCCCGGCAAGCAGTTGCTGTTCATGGGGCAGGAGTTCGCCCAGGGGGCGGAGTGGTCGGTGGAGCACGGGCCGGAGTGGTGGCTGCTCGACGACGGCTACCACTCGGCGGGCGACCACCGCGGCGTACGCGACCTGGTGCGCGACCTGAATACGGTCTACCGGGCGACACCCGCCCTGTGGCAGTGCGACACCCGCCCGGAGGGCTTCAGGTGGGTGGTGGTGGACGCGGCCGACGACAACGTCTTCGCCTTCCTGCGCTTCGACGCCGAGGGCAACCCACTGCTCGCCGTGTCCAACTTCTCCCCCGTCGTCCGCCACGACTACCACCTCGGCGTTCCCGCCGACACCACGGCCTGGGAGGAGATCCTCAACACCGACGCCGTCTGCTACGGCGGCAGCGGCGTCACCAACGCGGACCCCGTCAAGCCGGAGGACGGGTGCGTGCGGATCACGCTCCCTCCGCTGGCCACGGTGTGGCTGACGCCGTTCGCTCTGTGAAGTCCGGCGGCGGCACCAGGTTCCGACTGCTCTGAGCGGGGCATTCGGGGTCTACGACCGAGGAATCCACCTCGTCGTCGCCGCGTCAGGTTCACAGAAAGGGCGGCATCACGTGCGCACTGTCGGAGTGGAGGAGGAGCTCCTCCTGGTCGATCCGGAGACCGGCGAGCCGCGGGCACTGTCCGCCGCGGTGCTCGCCCGAGCCGCGCAGGACGACGCCGACAAGGACGTCTTCGAGAAGGAACTCCACGACCAGATGCTGGAGTTCGCCACGCATCCGCAGTCGTCCATGGAGAGCCTGCGCGCGGAGATCGTGCGCTGCCGCAAGGAGGCCGCCCGGCACGCCGGTGAGATCGGCTGCACCGTCGCGGCGCTGGCGACCTCCCCGCTGCCCGTGAGCCCCGCCGTGGGCGTCAACCGGCGGTACCAGTGGATGGCGGAGGAGTACGGCATCGCCACCCAGGAGCAGCTCGTCCTGGGCTGCCACGTCCATGTGAACGTCGACTCCGACGAGGAGGGCGTCGCGGTCATCGACCGGGTGCGGCCCTGGCTGGCCGTGCTGGCCGCGCTCAGCGCGAACTCGCCGTTCTGGCAGGGCAAGGACACGGGTTACAACAGCTACCGCAGCCGGGTGTGGCAGCGCTGGCCGTCGGCCGGCCCGACCGAGATCTTCGGCTCCGCCGAGCAGTACCACCGGCGGGTCACCGACATGCTGGCCACCGGCGCGATCCTCGACGACGCGATGGTCTACTTCGACGCACGCCTGTCCCGGCGGTATCCGACGGTGGAGATCCGGGTCTCGGACGTCTGCCTGCACGCGGAGACCGCCGTCCTGGTGGCGACCCTGGCCCGCGGGCTGGTGGAGACCGCCGCGCGCGAGTGGCGGGCGGGCCAGGAGCCCGTCGACCACAGCGTGAGCCTGCTGCGGCTGGCGGACTGGCTGGCCGCGCGGTCCGGTCTGACGGGCGAGCTGCTGCATCCCGCGACCATGCGGCGCATGCCCGCGGAGGCGGTCGTACGGGCCCTGCTGGACCATGTCGCCGAGGCCCTCGCCGACTGCGGGGACCTCGAGCGGGCGCGGGACGCCTGCGCCGGGCTGCTGCGGCACGGCAACGGCGCACAGGTGCAGCGCGCGCTGTTGGAGCGCACGGGAAGCCTGCGGGACGTCGTCACGGAGTGCGTGCGGCACACGCAGTCGTGAGGCGTCCTGCGGCGGGGCTCCCTCGTCGCCCGGGTCAGAGGATCAGGACGAGGGCGTAGACCAGGAAGAACGCCGCGATCAGCACGACGAGGGCGAGGATCAGGGTCAGTGGTGCCTTGGCCCAGCCCTTGGGCGGGTTGTGCGTCTCCCGGGGGCCCGCCCCGGGCATGCTGCTCTCCGCGGGCGGGGTCTCGCCCGGCGGTACACCGCCGCCCGGTTCCAGGCCTGGGGTGCGTTCTGGTTCGGGATCGGGACTGATGTGACTCATGCCCTCCGAGTCCCCCGAACCCGCCGAGATCATCAGACCGGGACGACTTCCGCGTTCCCCGCCCCACGGGCCCTGACCTCGACTACATTCGAGCACCGCTGATGACCGTACTCATCGGCGACGTCACACCCGGTACACATCAGGAGCAGTGCATGCGCGACCTCGCTCCGGCTCCCCCGGCCGCCCCGCCCCTGACCGGCGGGCTCGCCGACAGTCTCTTCGAGACGGCGGACCGGAACCCCACACTGCCGATGCTCGCCCACCGCCCCGACCCGGCCTCCACCACATGGCAGGAGGTGACGGCCGTCGAGGTCCGCGACGAGGTCGTCGACCTGGCCAAAGGGCTGATCGCGTCGGGGATCTCGCCGGGGCGGCGTGTCGCGATCATGGCGCGCACCCGGTACGAGTGGACGGTCCTGGCCTACGCGCTGTGGGCGGTGGGCGCGGAGGTCGTGCCGATCTATCCGACGTCCTCGCGCGAGCAGGTGGAGTGGATCCTCAGGGACGCCGGCTGTGTGGCCGTGGTCGTCGAGGACGAGCAGGGCGTGATGACGGTGGGCTCCGTGTGCGCCACGCTGCCGCTGCTGCGGCACGTCTGGCAGCTGGACGCCGGTGCGCTGAACGAGCTGGTGGCGCGCGGGCAGTTCATCCCGTGGGCCACGGTCGACTCGATGCGCCGCATCGTGCTGCCGGACTCCACGGCCGTCATCGCCTACACCTCCGGTACGACGGGCCGCGCCATGGGGTGCGCGCTGAGCCACCGCAACCTGGCCAGCCCCTGCGACACGCTGCTGGCGGGCTGGAGACACACGGCGGCGCCGCCCGGACAGCAGGGTTCCGTCCTCGCGTATCTGCCCTTCTCCCACGTGTACGGGCTGATGATCCAGGGCATGTGCGTGCGCGGCGGCCTGCTGATGGGCCACGAACCCGACCTGAGCGGGGACGCCCTCATGTCGGCGCTGCGTTCCTTCCGCCCGACGTACTTCTACGGCGTTCCGTCGGTGTTCGAGAAGATGTACAAGACCTTCCTGCGCACGGCCCAGCAGGCGGGCCGCGGCGGTCTGTTCCAGCGGGCCGCCGACACGGCCCGGGACTTCGCCGCCGCCCTGGAGCGGCAGCGGCTGGGCCGTGGCTCGGGGCCCGGCTTCGACCTGCGGCTGCAGCACGCCCTGTACGAGCGCACGGTCTACCGCAGGTTGCGCGAGGCGCTGGGCGGCCGGGTGCGCCGGGCGACCTCCGGCGGCTCGCCGCTCAGCCGCGACCTCTGCCTGTTCTACGAGGGCATCGGCATCTACGTGCACGACGGGTACGGGCTGACGGAGACCAGCGGCGGCGTGACGATGCAGCCGCTGGGCCGGGAGAAGTCCGGCACGGTCGGGCAGGTCCTGCCGGGCTCGGAGATCCGGGTGGCCGAGGACGGGGAGATCCTGGTGCGCGGCCCGTCGGTGTTCCAGGGCTACGTCGGCGACGAGGCCGCCACCCGCAACGCGCTGCGCGGCGGCTGGCTGGCCACCGGGGACCTCGGGCGGCTGGACTCCGAGGGGTATCTGACGATCACCGGCCGCAAGAAGGACGTCATCATCACCAGCAGCGGCAAGAGCGTGGCCCCCGCCTTCCTGGAGCAGCGGCTGCGGATGCACCCGCTGATCCACCAGGCGGTGGTGGTCGGCGACAACCGGCCCTGCGTGGGGGCCCTGATCACACTCGACCCGGAGTTCCTGGCGCACTGGCGGGCCGCGCTGGCGCTGCAGGGCGAGGCGCGGGAGGCACGGGAGGAGAACGCGCTGCGGGAGGAGGTCGCGCGGGCCGTGGCCGCGGCCAACAGTGCCGTGTCGCGCTCGGAGTCGGTCCGGGTGTTCCGGATCCTGCCGGAGCCGTTCGACGTGACGAACGGGTTGCTGACGCCGTCGATGAAGCTGCGCCGGGACGCGATCGTGCGGCACTACGCGGCCGAGATCGAGGCGATGTACCAGTCCCGCGCGCGTCCCGGGCGGCTGCCCGCCACGGACGTGTCGGCGGCCTGGGACGACTCCGACGACTCGGACAACGTGTTCCGCTGAAGGCTGAGGAGGACGGACGCGTACTCCCCGCCCCCACGGGAACACGCAACAGTGGCGACGCAAGAGACACGCAAGAGACAGCATGAGGAAGGCTGACCGGCCTGCTGCACCGGGCCCGAAAGGCGATATGTCAACCGAGCCGCGTGGGGACGACGCACTGACCTCCGAGGAGATCCCGAGCCGCACGAACCGCTTCGCGGGCGAGCCGCACGACGTGACGGGTGCGCGCCTGGCCGCGGAGGAGTTCCTGCGTGACCTGGCACGCTCCTCGCCACCCTCGGCCCCCGAGTACTGGGACGACATCCTGTTGGTGGTGACGGAACTCGCCGCCAACGCGGTCCAGTACGCTCCGGGGCCCTTCGCGCTGCGCATGCGCCGCACCTTCGACGGGGTGCACGTGGTGCTGCACGACACCAGTACGACGCCGCCGGCACCGCGGCCCTTCGATCCGCACAGCGGTGGCGGCGGCATCGGCTGGCACCTGGTCCACACCCTGTGCGACCAGGTCAGCGTGGTGACCGACGAGCACGGCAAGGACGTGCACGTGTTCCTCCCCTGGTGAACCGGGGAGCTCTCGCCCCCGGTGGACCGGGGAGCGCCGGGGCCATGCCCGTGGTCGGCTCAGACCGAGGTCGTCTCCCGCGGCGGCAGCCGGTCGTAGTAGTCGCCGACGGACGTCAGGTAGTCCCGGTCCAGGGTCTCGCTGTCGGTCCTGAAGCGCGGGGCCGCCTTGGCCTCTCCCCCGGTGCAGGCCAGGGTGATCCGCCGGGCCTGCGGGTCGACGCCGGTGACGACGCCGGCCGGCACCAGGACGCTTCGGCCGAACACCCACATTCCGGTGTCGACGACCAGGTGCCGCATGCCGTGCGGGGCGGCCTCCCGGGCCACGTGCCCGATCGTGCCGTCGGCCCCGGCGACCGTGAATCCGGTCAGGTCCTGCCCCTCGACGTGACCGCTGTCCGGCGCGTACGACCAGATTGTGTCGGTGGCCACGCTGCTCCTTCCTCCCGAACGGTGTGCGGGTCGCGGAGCACGCGGCGGACGGTTCGCTCCCGCCGCGCTCCACAGCACCAAATACCCTTCTCCCGCACGCGCATTCGGTGAGTCGGGGGTCGCCTGCGACGCCGCCGGCGCGGCTGGGCCCCGGGCGGACGAGGGAGATTGAAGGACGGATTCGGGGGTAATCGCGGGGGCGCGGTGAAAGCAGGAACCCGGCAGGAGGTGAAGGGAGGCGCATGACTCGCGGCGTCCGAGCCCGGCATCCGACCGGCATCGCCCCGCACCACGGTCGCCCGCAGCGGTGACCAGCCCAGCCGTCAGAACTCGTTGGAGGAACTCGTGCCCCTTGCCCAGAACCCGCTGTCCGTGGAAGTCGAGCTGCCCCGGGACGATGTGGCCCTGATCACGGTCGACGGCTATCTGGACGTCGACACCGCGACCGAGTTCCAGGCCCACCTGGCCAACCAACTCCACCACGGCCGACGGCACTTCCTGCTCGACCTGTCGTCCGTGCCCTTCATGGACTCGTCGGGCATGAACATCATCCTGCGGGTGTACCAGGAGACCCGCCGCACCGCCGGGAGCGTGCACGTCATCCGTCCGACTCCGGCCGTGCGCCGCATACTCGACCTCACGGGCGTCAGCATCACGGTGCCGGTCTCGGAGAGTGTCGACGAGGCTCTCGACCGCGTCGACCGGCTGCCGGAGGCGCCTGAGGAGCAGGATGGGCAGGAGACCTGACGGGGCCGTCCGCCCCGCCCCACCCGAACTCCGGTTCACCCTTCGCGCGGCCGGTCACGCCGGTCGCCAGCCGGCGTGCGCTGAACCGGATCGCTCGCTTCGGACCGGGTGTCGTACGAGGTCGGCGCGTGGTTAGAGTTGTCGCCCGGCAGAAGTCACATCGCCGTCTCGTTGCCGCCAGCGGGCTCGGTGCGATGCAACGCGGATGAGGAGAGAAGCAGGTGCCGGAGCACGAAGCGGAGGGACAGCTCGCCACGCCGACGCACGAGGTCAGGGACTTTCTGCGGCGCCGCCGTGAGCAGATCGCCCAGCGTTGGGCGGACGAACCCCTGTTCCGCACCGTTTTCACCGTCTCGCGGGACGAGGCGGTGGAGGCGGGCAAGGTCGTCGTCGACGCGCTGGCCCAGGTGGCCGACTCCCATCAGGTCGAGGATCCGGACGCCGCCGGATTCAGCGGGGTGCGCGAGCAGTTGGCCCGGATGGGCGCGGCCCGTTCCCGGGCGGGGCTGTCCACCACCCAGGTGTCCAGTGAACTGGCCGCGCTGCGGCCACCCGTGGAGAATCTCCTGGTCGCCGACCTGGAGAAGCTGCCGCCCGAGCAGCTGCGGGCGTGCTCGACCACGCTGACCGTGCTGATGGGCACGCTGCGGCTGGTGGCCATGCAGACGGCGCTGAGCGAGGGGCAGGCGCTCATCGACCGGCAGCGGTTGCAGCTGCTGGAGGTGGCCACGCCCGTCATCCGGCTGTGGGACGGCGTGGTGGCCGTGCCGCTGATCGGGACGCTGGACAGCGCCCGCAGCCAGGTGGTGATGGAGACGCTGCTGAACGCCGTCGTCGACCAGCACGCCCGTTTCGTGATCCTGGACATCACCGGTGTGCCGACGGTCGACTCGCTGGTGGCCCAGCACCTGATGAAGACGGTCGCGGCGGCCCGGCTGATGGGCGCGCAGTGCATCGTCTCCGGTATCCGTCCCGCGATCGCGCAGACCATCGTCCATCTCGGCCTGGACCTGGACGTGATCACCCGGGCGAGTCTCGCCGACGCGCTGGCGTACGCCCTGCACAAGCTCGGCACCGACATCGTGAGCACGACACCGAACGGTGCGGGTCAGCGGTGAGCGACGCGTTCTCCGGCCCGGCCGCGGGACATGTGCCGGTCCTGCGGATCGGTGACGTCCTGCTGGTCACCCTGCAGGGCGACCTGCACGACAGCACGGCACAGCAGCTTCAGCAGGACCTCGCCGAGGCGATCTCCCGCACGGGGGTCCGCGGTGTCCTCATCGACATCTCCGGCGTGGAGATCGTCGACTCCTTCCTCGGCCGTGTGCTGGCCGAGATCGCGGCCCAGGCCAAGCTGCTGGCCGCGCGGACCGTGGTGGCGGGCATGCGGCCCGCGGTCGCCATCACCCTGGTCGAACTGGGCCTGACGCTTCCGGGCCTGCGCACCGCGCTCAGCACCGAGGCGGCTCTGGAACTGCTCGGGCAGCCCGCCCCGACGTCCCGCCCCCTCGGCCGGAGCCAGGAGAGTCCGTGATGCACACTGCCGCGGGCGTTGAGGCCTGCCTGCCGATCCGGTCGGACATGGATCTGGTGTGGGTGCGACAGCACGTACGGCAGGCCGCCGCCCAGCTCGGCTTCGGTCTGGTGGATCAGACGAAGCTGGTCACCGCGGCCAGCGAGCTGGCCCGCAACACCCTGGTGCACAGCGGTGGCGGACAGATGGAGGCGGCGCACGTCACCAGCGCCGGTGCCCACGGGCTCCGGCTGACCTTCACCGACGACGGGCCGGGCATCCCCGACCTCGACCGGGCGCTCAGCGACGGCTTCACCTCCGGCGACGGGCTGGGGATGGGCCTGGGCGGCGCCCGGCGTCTGGTGCACGAGTTCGCGATCGAGAGCGCGCCGGGGGCCGGGACGACCGTACGGGTGACCTCGTGGGTGGCCCTGCCGCCGCGTCCGCGCGAGGAGGCGTGATGCCGCGTGTGTGGGATGTTCCGGTTCACGACTCGACCCGGGTGCGTGACGTCCGGGTGGCCGCGGAGGACGCGGCCGCCGCGGCCGGGCTCGACGACCGGCGGACCGCGGCCGCCGCGCTGGTCGCGACCGAGCTGGCCACCAATCTCCTGAAGCACGCGGAGGGCGGGCAGGTGCTCATCGACATCGTGGCCCCGCCCGCCCTCCGGGGCGGCCCGCACGACTCCCGGGTCGTGCAGATCGCCGCGCTCGACCACGGCCCGGGCATCCCCGACGTGCCCGCCGCCCTGCGCGACGGCTTCTCCACGACCCGCTCGCTCGGCGCCGGCCTCGGCACGTGTCTGCGCCTCGCCGACGACTTCGACCTGCACAGCGCGCCCGGCCGGGGCACGGTGGCGGTGGCCCGCGTCGGCGGCGTGCCGCGAGCCGGGTCCGTGCGGGCCCGGGCCGTCGCCGCGGCGCGGGGCGGTGGGGCGCCCGTCGGCAGGCCGTGGAGCGCACTCCACGCCGCCGGTGAGGCGCGGCGCGGCGGGCAGGCGCACGGGGCGCACGGGTCAAGGCCGCAGGAGGCGCGGGGCGGCGGGACGCCGGAGCGCGGGGCACGGCCGCAGTACGCGCGAGGCGGCGGGGTGCCGGGCGGCGGCGTACCGGCGGAGGCCGGGATGCCGTCCCACGGCGCGCCGTTCGGCGACGTACGGGCCGGTGGCGTCAACATCCCCTTCGCCGGGGCCGCGTTCTCGGGCGACGCCTGGACGTGGGTCCGGGCGGACGACCGGGTGACCCTGATGCTGGCCGACGGTCTGGGCCACGGCCCCGAGGCGGCCCGTGCCTCGACCGCGGCGGTGGAGGCGCTGCACCGCGCACCGCACCTGTCGCCCGCCGAGTCGCTGCGGCAGCTCCACTCGGCGCTGGGCGGCACGCGGGGCGCGGCCGTCGCCGTGGCCCAGCTCGACACCCGTGCCGGGCGGCTGCGGTTCGCCGGCATCGGCAACGTCGGGGCGCGGCTGCGCCAGGACGGCACCTGGCGGTCCCTGATGTCCCGGCCCGGCATCGTCGGCGTCCACCGGCCCGCCACCGTGCGCGAGGAGGACGTCGCCTGGGCGGACGACGGGCTGCTGATCCTGCACACCGACGGGCTGCCCAGCCGGTGGGTCCCGCCCTCGGACCTTGGGCTGCCGGCGGCCGACCCGGCCGTGACGGCCGCGGTGACGATACGCGACGCCAGCAGTTCCGCCCGCCCGGTGCGGGACGACACCGCCGTGGCCGTGCTGACCCCGACCCCGCCGGACCGCCCATGACCCGTACTTGGCAGATCACCACCGTCACCGACGCGGCGCAGGCCCGCATCGCCCTCGCGCGCCTGGCCGCCGCGTACGGTGTGCCCACCGTCGAACGCAGCCGTCTGGCCGCCTCGCTCAGCGCCCATCTGCGGCAGTGCCTGACCAAGGGCGGCACCTGGCGGCTCAGCCTGGAGGCGACCGGCTCCATCGCCGAGGAGGGCCGGCTGCACGCCGTGGTGACGCCCGACCAGGACGCCTGCGCCGCCGGGGAGACGCCGTGGGAGGTGACGGTGCCCTGTCCCGAGGCCGCCGGGGTGTCCGACGTCGGCGCGGTGGCGGACGACACCGAGGCGCTGGCGGAGGCGCTGCTGGGCGCCGACGAGGACACGGCCGTGGTGCTGGACAAGCTCACCGAGCAGGAGGAGCTGGTCGCCTTCCACCGGGAGGAACTGCACCAGACGAACCAGGGCGTCCTGGCGCTGCACGCCGAACTCGACGCGGCGGGCAAGGCCCAGCGGGAGGCGTTCGCCGCGGAGCGCCGGGCGCGCACCGAGGCGGAGAGCGCGCGGCGCAGGCTGACGTTCCTCGCGGACGCGAGCGCGGTACTGACGGCGTCCCTGAACCACGACGAGATCGTCAGCCGGCTGCCGGACCTGCTGGTGCCGGAGTACGCCAGCAGCGTCGACGTCTGGCTGTTCGACAACGACAACGGCGCCGACCAGCACCGGCACGCGCCCCACCCGGCGGCCGCCGTGGTCGCGGCCCGCACCGGGCGGCCGCAGTACGCCGCCGACCACCCCGGCGGGCTGCCCGGCGTCGACGACCAGCCGCCCTCCGCGCTGGACCCGACCCGGCCCCTGTTGTGCGTCCCGCTGCCGACGCGGCGGGCGCCGCTGGGCGTGCTGACCCTGTCGCCGCCGGGTGAACGCTGGGACCCGGACGACGCCGTGATGCTGATCGAGCTCACCCGGCGGGCCAGCATCGCCATCGACAACGCCCGGCGTTTCGAGCACAACCGGGACATCGCCGAGACGCTGCAGCGGGCGCTGCTGACGGACCTGCCGGTCACGCCGGGCCTCAGCCTGGCCGCGCGCTATCTGCCCGCGACGCACGGGCTGAACATCGGCGGTGACTGGTACGACGCGTTCCGTCAGCCGGACGGGAGCCTGATCACCGTCGTCGGCGACGTGACCGGGCACGGTCTGCACGCGGCCGTGATGATGAGCCAGCTGCGCACCGCCCTGCGCGCGTACGCCGTGGACGGCGGCAGCCCCGGCCGGCTGCTGACCCGGCTGCACATGTTCCTGCACCACCTCCAGCCGGATCTGTACGCCACCGCGGTCATCGCGCGTTTCCATCCGGAGGAGTCCACCCTGACGTGGGCGGCCGCGGGCCATCCGCCGCCGGTGCTGCGCACCCCCGACGGGCGGGTGGACACCCTCGACGACAGGCCCGGCGCGATGCTCGGCATCCCGCTGACGCAGGAGATCAAGGACCACACGGTGCGCCTGGCACCCGGCTCGACGCTGGCCCTGTACACGGACGGACTGGTGGAGCGGCGTGCGCTGGGGATAGACCCGGGCATCGCACGGGTGGCGGCGGCGCTCGGCGGGTTCGGCTCCGCCGAGCTGGACGCGGACCTGGAGAGCGCGGCGGACGGGATCCTGCATCCCCTGCTGAGCGACTCCGAACGCGACGACGACGTCTGCCTGTTGCTGTGCCACCTGCACGGCGGGGCGGAGCGGCCGGCCTGAGCCAAGGGGCCGGCCGGGCCTCGCGTGTGCACGGGTTCTTCACTCCCACCTGGTGCGTTTCGGCCACGGGAGGGGCATGGTGGTGATCGACGCGTTCGTCTGCCCCGCCCCGTCCGTCCGCTGCGTCGGCCCGACGGGGTGACAAGCCGCGATCCAGGGGCAGGCGAAAGGCGTTCGAGGCAGACCGCCTGGAGCCGCAGAAAGGGATGAACACCGTGACACGACCCAGGATCCTGGTGGTTGGCGCAGGCTTCGCCGGCGTGGAGTGCGTCCGCCGTCTGGAACGGAAACTCTCCCCGGACGAGGCCGACGTCACGCTGGTGACGCCGTTCGCCTACCAGCTCTACCTGCCGCTGCTGCCCCAGGTCGCCTCCGGTGTACTGACGCCGCAGTCGATCGCCGTCTCCCTGCGCCGCAGCAAGAAGTACCGCACCCGGATCATTCCGGGCGGGGCCATCGGCGTGGACCTGAAGTCCAAGGTCTGCGTCATACGCACCATCACCGACAAGATCATCAACGAGCCGTACGACTACATCGTGCTGGCGCCCGGCAGCGTCACCCGCACCTTCGACATCCCTGGGCTGACGGACCACGCCTTCGGGATGAAGACGCTCGCCGAGGCCGCCTACATCCGCGACCACGTCATCTCCCAGCTCGACCTGGCCGACGCCAGCCAGGACCCGGCCGAGCGGGCCTCGCGGCTGCAGTTCGTGGTGGTCGGCGGCGGCTACGCGGGCACCGAGACCGCGGCCTGCCTGCAGCGTCTGACGCACGCCGCGGTCAAGCGCTACCCGCGCATCGATCCGGGCCTGATCAAGTGGCACCTGATCGACATCGCGCCGAAGCTGATGCCCGAGCTGGGCGAGAAGCTCGGGCGCAGCGCGCAGGAGATCCTGCGGCGGCGCGGCATCGAGATCTCGCTGGGTGTCTCGATCGCGAAGGCGGGCCCGGAGGAGGTCACCTTCACCGACGGCCGGGTGGTTCCGACCCGCACGCTGATCTGGACCGCCGGCGTCGTCGCCAGTCCCCTCATGGCCACCCTCGGCGCGGAGACCGTCAAGGGGCGGCTCGCGGTCACCGCCGAGATGTGCCTGCCGGGCAACGACGGGGTGTTCGCGCTCGGCGACGCCGCCGCCGTGCCCGATCTGGCCAAGGGCGAGGAGGCCGCCGTCTGCCCGCCGACCGCGCAGCACGCCATGCGGCAGGGCAAGCACGTCGCCGACAACGTCATCGCGACGCTGCGCAACCAGCCGATGCGGCCGTACGTCCACAAGGACCTCGGGCTCGTGGTCGACCTCGGCGGCACGGACGCGGTGTCCAAGCCGCTGGGTGTCGAACTGCGGGGCCTGCCCGCCCAGGCCGTGGCGCGTGGCTACCACTGGTCGGCGCTGCGCACCAACGTGGCCAAGACGCGGGTGATGACGAACTGGCTGCTCAACGCGGTCGCCGGCGACGACTTCGTGCGGACGGGTTTCCAGGCCCGCAAGCCCGCCAAGCTGAAGGACTTCGAGTACACGGACGCCTATCTGTCTCCGGAGCAGGTGCGGGCGCACGTCGAGGGCACCGAGCGGCAGGACTGAGCACGCGGCGCGGGGATCCGGCTCGCGGCATGCCATGCTGAGGGCCGGATCATGCGGGCGGCGGAAGAGAGCAACGGCGGAGTGAGGGCAGCGGGACGTGCGGTGCGGGCGCGGCTGAGGGACCGCGTCGCGGCGTCCGATCCCGGGCTGCTGCGGCTGACGGCCGGATTGCGGACGGTGGGTGCCATCGCGCTCACGCTGGCCGTGCTCGCCGTGCTGCGGGCCGACGTGACGCATCTGGTGGCGGGGGCCATGGCGGCGATGGTCGCCACGTTCGCCATCCGGGAGAAGCAGCGCGCGGCGCAGGCCGTCACGCTCGCGCTGGGGCTGCCGGTGGCGCTGGCGTCCGTGTCGCTGGGCGCGGTGCTCAACGCGCGGCTGGTGGTCGGGGACGTCTTCTTCGTCGTTCTCATCTTCTGCGCGGTCTACGGCCGCCGGTTCGGCGAGCGCGGCACCGCGCTGGGGCTGATCGGCTTCCAGGTCTACTTCCTGTCCCTGTTCGTCGGTGCCACCGCCTCGGCGCTGCCCGCCCTGTGCGGGGCGATCACGGTGGCGTTCGTGTGCAGTGCCGTGGTGCGTTTCGCGGTGGTGCCCGTGACGCCCACGGGTGTCCTGCTGCGGCTGCGCCGGGCCTTCCGGGCACGCCTGGCGCAGCTGGTGTCCGCGCAACTCGCCCTGCTCGATGCCGGCCCGGACGAGGTGGACAAGGCGCTTGAGGACGTGCGGGAGGGCACCGCCCGCCTGCACGAGACGTCCCTGATGATCCAGGCCCGGCTGGAGGAGGGCACTCCCGACGCGTCCGCGGCGCGGCTCGTGCAACGCCGGATCGCGGACGCCGAGATCGCCGCCGAGCGGCTGGGCCTGACGCTGCTGTCCGCGCGCAGCGCCGAACGGGCGGACACCCTGACCTTGCATCTGCCAGGCGCTCCCGCGCCCGCGGTGGGCCGGCTGCCCGGCCCGGACGAGGCCACCGCCATCCTGCGCCGTGACCTCATGGCGTTGCGCATGCTGGTGGAGCGGGTCGGGGAGTCCGGGACCGGGCTGTCGCACGTACGCAACCGGCTGCTCGGCTACCGCGACGAGGACAACCTGCCGCCTGCCGCTCCGGCCGTGCAGGACGTGTTCCGGGGCATTGGCAAGGCCGCCCGCGCGGTCCTGGGGCTGCGGATCGCCCTGGAAGGGCCGCAGGACGAGTCGGACGACACGCCCGCGACGGCCCGCTCACGGGAGGAGCTGGACGCCGAGGACGCCGCCATCGACGCCGGTGAGGAGACCACGCCGGAGGAGGAGCGGACGGGGCTGGGGCGGCCCACCACGCGTGCCGCCGTCCAGGTCGCCGTGGGCTCCACGCTCGCCATCGTCGGCGGCGAGCTGCTGTCCGCGCAGCGCTGGTACTGGGCGGTGCTCACCTGCTGGATCGTGTTCCTCAACACCGCCTCGACCGGCGAGATCCTGGTCAAGGGCTACCGCCG
Source organism: Streptomyces deserti (assembly GCF_054782695.1). Lineage (NCBI taxonomy): Bacteria > Bacillati > Actinomycetota > Actinomycetes > Kitasatosporales > Streptomycetaceae > Streptomyces > Streptomyces deserti. Next base: position 68,739 of record NZ_BAAGRZ010000030.1, on the reverse strand, counting down.
GCTGCTGGGCACCGTGTTCGGCGTCGTGGCGGGGATCGTGCTGGCGGGCCTGGTCGGCCGGCACACCTGGACGGCGTTCGCGCTGGTGCTGCTGCTGATCTTCGCGATGTTCTACACGGCTCCGCTGTCCTACACGCTGATGTCGTTCTTCGTGACCGCGATGCTGGGGCTGCTGTACACGCTGCTGCACACCTACAGCCTCGACGTGCTGGTGCTGCGTGTGGAGGAGACGGCGCTGGGCGCGGCCTGCGGGGTCGTCGCCGCGGCGCTGGTCCTGCCGGTGAACACCGATCGCCGTACGAACGAGCTGCTGGGCACCGTGCTGGAGCGGCTCGCCGCCGTCACCGAGGCCGCCGTCGGCCAGCTCAGCGGCGGGTCGGCGGACGACCTGCTGGACCAGGCCCGCGACCTGGATCAGGCGCTGGCCGATCTGCGTGCCGCCACCCAGCCGCTCACCCACCCGGTGACACCGCTGCGGGCCCGGCGCACCACGGCCCGGTACGTCGTCGCGCTGCTGGAGACCTGCGCGTACCACGCGCGGTCCCTGGCGGCGACGGCCGAGCTGCTGCCCACGCACCCGACGATCGCGGCGGATCCGCGGCTGCGCGGGGCGGCGGGCCGCACGGTGCGCAATATCGGGGCCGTCGCGGCACGGGTCGCGGACGAGCACGCCGAGGTCACCGTGGAGACCGGGCGGAGCATCGCCTCCCTGCTGGGGTCCGACGGTGCCGGCACACCGCGGTACGGCCGCGTCACCGACCGCGTGCTGCGGCACCTGGAGCGCCTGGACGAGGCCGTGGTGGGCCTGGCCCGGCCGCTGAAGGTGCCGGTGGCGGGGCCGCGGACGTGAGAGGCGGCCGCAGGGCTCAGAAGTCGGTGGGCAGGCCGCTCACCTCGGCGATGCCCCGCAGCTCCTCGTTCTGGCGGTGCCTCTCGCGTATGTAGTCGGCGATCTCGCCGAGGCGCGCCGGGTCGGAGGCGGTGGCCGCGTCGGTGACCACCCGGACCGGGCCGGTCTCGTCGATGTGGAGCTCGATCACCTCGTTGTCGAGGCGGCCGGTGACGGCGGTGGCGATGACGAGAGCGGCCTCGTCACGGATCTCCTGCGGCAGCTCGTCGCTCTGCTCGCCGTCCAGGGAGAAGTCCAGGGTGGAAAGGCGCTGCTCGTCGATCGCCTCGAGGACCGGCTGCACCACGCGCAGGAGCATCCGGTAGTCCTCCGTGTCCATCCGGATGCGCAGGAGGTCCAGGTAGACGTCCACGGGCCGGCCGTCCGGCGGAATCTCGGAATCGCTCATGCGCTTCGTGTTCCCCGCACGCCGCCGCTCAGACCCTCCGCCAGCGGGCCATCGCGAAGGAGAACACGCCGAACAGCACCAGACCGGCGGCGACGCAGACCAGCAGCCACGGTCCCAGCGGGGTGTCGGCGAACGAGCGCAGGGTGTCGTCGAGGCCCTTGGCGCGGTCGGGCTCGGTGTCGGCCGCGGCGCGTACGGCGAAGGCGCCGGCCACGGCGAACACCAGGCCGCGGGCCGCACCGCCGGCCACGCCCGTCACGTCCACCCACCGCCGGGTCGCGGGGCTCATCTGCCCGAGCTTGAGCTTGTCGTGGTACTTGCGGAGCACCGCCCGTACGCCGATGCCCACGCCCGCCACGACGATCGCGGCGCCCGCCGCGCCCACCAGCCACTGCCCGGCGGGCGCCTCCAGCAGCCTGGCCGTGACGTCCCGGGACTGCCGGTCGCTCGATCCGCTGCCGTTGTCGCGGCTCACCGCGAACGACAGCACGGAGTAGGCGACGAACGCGTAGAACGCGCAGCGGGCCGTGGCCAGCAGCCGCTTCTTCGGTTTGCGGCCGTCCGGTCCGACGGAGCCGAACAGCGCCTCCGACAGCCGCCACAGGGCCATGCCGACGAGCCCGACGCCCAGCGCCCACAGCAGTATCGCGCCGAACGGCTTGCTGGAGAGTTCGGCGAGGGCGCCGCCGCGGTCGGCCTGCCGTTGTCCTTCGCCGAAGGCGATCTGCAGGGCCAGGACTCCGACGAGCAGGTAGATCACGCCTCGTGCCGCGAGGCCCGCCCGTGCGGCCCCCTCCATCACCGAGCCGTTCGCCGCCCTCCGGGCCTCGGCCCGCCCGGTCCGTGCCATCGCACTAGTGTTCATCTCGACCTCCCGGGATCCGGATGCCCCGGCTGGGCCCGGGCACACTCAGGCGGTCGTGCCGGTGGCCGGCCACGGGGGCGGGGGGCGTGCGCACGGCTCACGACCGGCTCACGCGCGCCTCTCGGCCCATGCCGGGGTGCCGACCACGGTCATGGTCCGCTTCAGCACCGCGCCCAGGACGGCACCGCGGCGCCGGACCCCGTCCGGTGGGCGGTGGTGAGGCTCAGGTCGGGCTCGGGAGGGCGGGTCCGAATGCGGCCCTCGGCGGGGCCGGCGCCCGCTGTGCGCGCCTTCCCCGTCCGCTCCCCCGTACACGGCAGGTCAGGGTCCCCGTACACGGCAGGTCAGGGTCCCGGCTTCGGTGCGGCGGCGGCCCGCGCGGGTCGGTCGGTCGGCCGGCTGCGCGGTTCCGCGCGGGGAGACCAGCGTGGCCGCGGGGCCGGCGCTGGTGCCCTCGGCGCGTGTCTCACACTCCGTCTTGATCCACTCGGTCTTGCTCGTCAGGTACCGACACGCGCCGGGCCCCGGCCCGGCCCTCTCCGGCCGGGCCGGGGCCCGTTGTGCCGCGTCTTCCGCGTCCGTCCCACCCGCACGCAAGCCAGAAGCCGGTACGGGTACGCCCTGCGGCTGCGACGGCGCTCGTCAGTCACTCGGCCAACTGCGCGGTCTCTCGCACCCGCGCGGGCTCACCCGCGGGCGAGGCCGCGAGCCAGCGGCGCGCCGCTTCCAGAGCCTGTCTGACATCCCGCGTGCCGGTGGACACGCACAGGGTGTAGGCCAAGTCGCGGACCCTCGGGCCCGACTCGGCGGTGCCGAGCGCTGCCTCGGCGGCGGACAGGGCCTCGTACTCCTCGACGAGCCGACGCAGTACGGCGGGATGGGGCCTGAGCATGTCTCTTACTCCTCGTCCGGTGGGGTGGTCAGGCCGCTGCCGAGTTTCCGCCGGAGTCCCGGTGGGCCGCCCGCTGCCCCATCACCTCGTCGCGCACACGGGCGCAGCTGCGGCTGATCAGGCGGGAGACGTGCATCTGGGAGATGCCCAGCCGGTCGGCGATGCGGCTCTGTGTCATGTCCTCGAAGAAGCGCATGTAGAGGATGGCGCGCTCGCGTTCCGGCAGGCGGCGCAGGCCTTCCTTGGCGGACTCGCGGTCGACCACGACGTCGTAGGACGAGTCCGACGTGCCGAGGGTGTCCGCGAGGCTGTAGCCGTCGTCGTCGGCCGACAGTTCGGCGTCCAGCGACAGGGTGCTGAAGCTGTCCAGGGCCTCCAGCCCGGCGCTGACCTCTTCCTCGGTCAGGCCCGTGTGGGCGGCGATGTCGGCCACGGAGGGTTCCGGACTGCCCGGGTTCTGGGTCAGTTCGCGACGTGCCACGCGCACCTTGTTGCGCAGTTCCTGCACCCGGCGGGGCACCCTCAGGGCCCACATCCGGTCCCGGAAGTGCCGCTTGACCTCGCCGGTGATGGTCGGCACGGCGTAGCTCTCGAAGGCGCCCCGGCTCGGGTCGAACCGGTCGATCGCCTTCACCAGCCCCAGGGCCGCCACCTGCCGCAGGTCCTCAAGGGACTCGCCGCGGTCGCGGAAGCGACCGGCGATCCGGTGGGCCATGGGCAGCCACAGTGTGACGAGCTCGTCGCGGACGGCATCCCGCTCCGGCCCGTCCTCCAGCTCCGCCAGCCGGGTGAAGAGCTCGGCGGTGTCGGGGGCGTCGTCGTGCCGCCGCCTGGTGGCGGCGGTCTTCGGGTCGGGCGTGCCGGGACGGTTGGTGGGCGTATCGATCAGCATGCGGATTCGCTCCTGAACGGTCGTGTCAGGGACTTACCGCGGGAGGTCGCCGCACCCGGACCGTCTGGAGGGCCCGGAGCAGCCATACCGCTCCCGCAGGCGCGCCTCCGGTCCGAAGCACGAAACTGCGTCTGCCCCTCCACCGGTGGAACAAACTCCGCTTCGCCGGACCATCTGCTTGACGGCGGTTCCGCACGGTCACGGCAGGGGCACGACGGCGGTGATGCACTTGCCGCCCGTGGGCAGGTCCGACACGCGGACGTCGCGCGACAGCCGGCAGACGATCGGCCAGCCGTGGCCGCCGTGCCGCCACCGTCCGTGGCGGTCGGTGCGCGGCACAGCCACCGGCAGTCGGTCGCTGCGGTCGCTCACCGAGACGCGGACGCCGGGGCCGACGACGTCGACCCGGAAGTCGGTGACGCCGCCGCCGTGCAGCATGGCGTTGGTCGTCAGCTCCGAGGCGACGAGCAGGGCGTCGGACAGCGCGTCGGCGTCGCACGGTGTGCGGGTGGCGCGGCAGCGTTCCCGTACCGCGCGTTCCACGGCCCGGCGTGCCTCGGCGGGTTTGCACGGTCGCTGCGGCTGCCCGGGCCGGTCGGCGCCGGGCGGCTCGAAAACGGATTCGGTCATGTGCTCCTCGCACATTCTTGAGCTCCCTGGTCGGTCTTCAGCTCCCTGGTCGGTGAAGACAGAAGCCGGATCCGGACCGCACCCGCGGTGGGCCCGCTCGGGCACACCTGTGTCCGCGGACGCGGTGATGTTTTCCTCAGCCCGGCCGCGGCGGTCGGAGCGCGCCTGGCGCGAGCGCCGCGGGTCTTACTGTTCGGCTGACCCTTCCCGGGGGTGACAAACCTCCGGCCTGCGCGGAATGCGTGCGATTACGCCGCGTTGCCGGGGTACGCGGAAGGCATGACCGATGTGGTGGACTCGGACGAACTGCTGCGGCGCATCCAGCGCGCGAGGGCCTGCGCGGTCCAGGAGGAGCGGACGTGGCGCAGGCGGACCGACGAACTGGGCCGGGCCGACCCGGACGGGGCACGCGACGCCGCGGTACGGACGATGGCCTACGAGGCCGTGCTCACGGTGCTGGACGAGATCCTGACGCCGGGCAGGCGCTCCGGACCGGGGTAGCCCCGGAGCGGGTGCTCCTGAGCGCAGGCCGTGCTGCCCCGGGACGCGTTCTTCGGCCCGGCCGAGGACGTGCCGGTGGCAAAGGCCGCCGGGCGGGTCGCGGCGGAGATGATCACCCCGTACCCGCCCGGCATCCCGGCCGTCCTGCCGGGCGAGCGCCTCACCGAGCCCGTGCTGCTGTACCTGCGCACCGGGCCGGCCGCGGGCATGCACCTCCCCGGCCCACACGATCCGGATCTGCACACGATCCGGGTCGCCGCCCGGGACACCGACGACATCGACGACACCGGGGACACCGAGTGAGCCGGAGTGAAACAGGTCACTTACCCCGGTTTCCGTTGCCCGAAGCCCCTCTGGATGGTTTACCGTTCATCCATACGTGGTCACGGAGTCGACCCCGCGTCCTCCGTACCACCGCTTACGGCCCTGGCTGGTTTCCCCCGTCCAGCCAGGGCTTCTTCATGTCTCCGCCGCGATGCGCGCGCCATGCCGGGGCGACGCAGCCCGTGAGAGCGCCGGGTCGTGCCGTACGCCGAGGTGCCCGGGGCGGTCACAGCGGCTGAAATGGGCATAGGGAAAGCACCGGAACCCGATGCCCGGCGAGGAGCCCCGCCTCATGACCAAAGCGATCAAACTCCTGACCGCGCTCCCTCCGCCCCAGCGGCAACGCCTCATGGCGCTCGCCCGGGAGGTGTCCTTCCCGGAGGACACCCGGATCTTCGAGGCGGGAGGCACGGCCGACCGCTTCTGGGTCATCCGCTCCGGCGCCGTCTCCCTCGACCAGCGGGTGAACTCCCTGCAGCGGGTGACGGTCGCGAGCCTCGGCGCGGGCGACCTGCTCGGCTGGTCGTGGCTGTTCCCGCCGCACCAGTGGGACTTCGGCGCCGAGGCCTTCAGCCCCGTACGGGCCTACGAGTTCGACGCGGCACCGGTGCTCGGGCTGTGCGAGGAGGACCCACGGCTCGGGTTCGTGCTGGTGCGCACCGTCGCCGAGATCCTCGCGCACCGGCTGGAGATGACCCGCGGCAAGCTCATGGAGCAGTACACGCTGCACCGGCGCGGCGCTCTGTAGCTTCTTGAGGAGCTTCTTGAGGCACTCCGCAGCTTGGGCACGGCGACGGCGGTGAGCTGGCTGCCGAAGGCCGTCACGACGGTCGATCCCACAATCTGTCGCCGCCCTGGAGTCTTCCGCCTGCCGCAGCGGCCCCGGCCGGCCCCGGCCTGCCCCGGATCCGGCTGTCTCAGGTTCCGGCGATGAGCGTGACACCGAGGACGATCATGGTGGCGGCGACCAGGCCGTCCAGGATCCGCCAGGCGGTGGGCCTGGCGAGGAATCGGCTGAGGAGCCGGGCGCCGAAGCCGAGCGCCGTGAACCAGCACAGGCTGGCCAGGACGGCGCCGAGGCCGAAGGTCCAGCGCAGCGGTCCCTGGTCGGCCGCGATGGAGCCGAGCAGTAACACGGTGTCGAGATAGACGTGCGGGTTGAGCCACGTCATCGCCAGGCAGGTGAGCACGGCCCGCCGACGGGAGCCCGCGGCCTCGCCGTCGGCCGTGAGGCCGTCGCCGCCCGGCCGGAACACGCGCCGGGCGGCCAGGGCGCCGTAGCAGAGCAGGAACGCGCCGCCGATCCAGCCGACCGCCGTGAGCGCGCCCGGCCACGCCACGACCACCGCGCCGACCCCGCCGACGCCCAGGGCGATGAGAGCGGCGTCGGACAGGGCGCAGATGCCGACGACGGCGAGGACGGCGTCGCGGCGGATCCCCTGGCGCAGCACGAAGGCGTTCTGGGCGCCGATGGCGACGATGAGGGACAGGCCGGTGCCGAATCCGGTGGCAGCGGCGGTCAGGGTGCTGGTCATGCCTCGACGCTACGGAGACGATCACTGGGCGTACAGCTAAACATTCTTACCTATCATTAGCTGCCATGATGACGGACCTCCCGCTGGACCAGGTACGGACGCTCCTCGCGGTGGTGGACGAGGGCACGTTCGACGCGGCCGCGGCCGCCCTGCATGTGACGCCGTCGGCGGTCAGCCAGCGGGTGAAGGCGCTGGAGCAGCGCACGGGCCGGGTGCTGCTGCTGCGGACCAAGCCGGTGCGGCCGACCGAGTCCGGCGAGGTGCTCGTCCGGCTCGCCCGACAGGTGACGCGGCTGGAGCGCGACGCGTTCGCGGAGCTGGGGCTGAGCGGCGCCGGGGAGCCCACGCGGGTGTCGGTGGCGGTGAACGCGGACTCGCTGGCGACCTGGTTCCTCGGGGCGCTCCAGCGGGTGCCGGAGGATCTGCGGCTCTGCTTCGAGCTGCGCCGCGAGGACGAGGACCACACGGCCGCGCTGCTGCGGGAGGGGCTGGTGATGGCCGCGGTGACCTCGTCGCCGGATCCGGTGCCGGGCTGCTCCGTACGGGCCCTGGGGCGCATGCGGTACCTCCCCGTGGCGAACCCGGACTTCGCCGCCCGGCACCTTCGCGACGGGCCGCTGCGGGAGGTGCTCGCCGAGGCGCCGGTGGTGGTCTTCGACCGGCGGGACGACTTCCAGGACGGCTTCGTCCGCCGGCTCACGCGCGGGCGCGGCGAGGCGAGTGCGAGACGCCACTACGTGCCCACGTCGGAGGGCTTCGTCGAGGCCGTCGCCGCGGGCATGGGCTGGGGCATGGTGCCCGAGGCGCAGGCCGAGCCCCTCCTGCGCACCGGCCGACTCGCCGAACTGGCCCCGGACCGGGCGGTCGACGTCCCGCTGTACTGGCAGCAGTGGAAGCTCGACTCCCCCGCCCTGGCGGCGGTGGCCGAGACGGTGACGGCGACGGCGGCGGAGGCGCTGCGCGGCTAGCCGGGGTGGGTCGCCAAGGCGCCGGATCCCTGGGGGCCGCTGTTTTGGCCCGCATCGACAGGTCACCCGCAAAGAAGCAAGGCGTCCGAAAAGAACGTATCCACTGCGATCACAGGTGACTTCGATGGACAACTGGCGCAACCACGCTGCCTGCCGGCACGAGGACCCCGACCTCTTCTTCCCGATCGGCACCACCGGTCCCGCCCTGCTGCAGACGCAGCAGGCCAAGGCGGTGTGCCGACGCTGCCCGGTGCGGGAGGAGTGCCTGCAGTGGGCCCTGGACACAGGCCAGTCCATCGGGGTGTGGGGCGGCACGAGCGAGACGGAACGGCGTGCGCTCAAGCGCCGTGCGGCTTCCCGCCGGGGCACGGGTTAGCCGGCCCACGGGCCGGGGCGTACCTCGCGGTCCCGCGCGCGGCCGGGCCTCGCGCGGTCCCGCGAGGCCTCAGCGGCCGCTGCGCCGCAGGGGCCCCCACGGGTGCTCCTGGCGGGCCACCTCGGTCTGCGCCTCCTCGATCACCTGGCCGTCGATCCAGCACAGCGGCCGGGCGTCGTTGACCAGCGGCTCGTTGTCCGGGCCGCGGGCCGTCTCCTTGCCCGCGAGCACCCAGGGCCGTACGCCGGGCCCCTTCTCGTGCGGCAGATGGGCGTAGTCGTGCAGGCGGCGCGCCACCCACAGCCGTACGGGGCGGCCCTCCCACCACTCCTCGACGTCGAGCGGGTTGGCGGACAGGCCGGGCATGGGTACGCCCGTGAGGTCGTCGCTGCTCGACGGGTCGGGCAGATCGGTCTGCGGGCCGCGCGACCAGCGGACGTAAAGGCCTCGGTGCCGCTCGACCAGGTCGGTGAGTTCGGCGAGTGTACGTACGACCGGCAGGTCGTCCGATGTGCTCATGTCGTGACCTCCCTCGACGCCGTCAGGCGGACGGAGTACCCACACGCGCCGAACGGAATCCGCAGGTCACGGCCGGGCGTGCCCTGCCCGGCCCCGCCCGCCCTCCGGCAGTACGCTCGCGGCACCCCCTCCACCGCGGGAAGGCCCGATCGATGAGCGTGCGTGTGCGCCGTGTCCAGGAACCGCCCGAGCCGGACGACGGCGTACGGGTGCTGGTCGACCGGCTGTGGCCGCGCGGCCTGTCGAAGGACGCCGCCCGGGTGGACGAGTGGCCCAAGGCCCTCACCCCGTCGACCGAGCTGCGCCGCTGGTACCACGCGGGCGAGGGCACGTACGAGGAGTTCCGCGAGCGGTACGAGGCGGAGCTCGCCGCTCCGGAGGCGGCCGAGCCTCTGGAGCGGGTGCGCGAGCTGGCCCGCAAGGGGCCCGTGACACTGCTGACCGCCGTCAGGTCACCGGAGCGGAGCCACGCCGCGGTGCTGGCCCGCCTCCTCGAGGGCTGAGGATCTCTCCCGCGGCATCGCCTGCGAAGCGCGCGGAGGCGGGCCGTCCGCCGTGTCTCAGGCGGTCTGCCGCGCCGCCGCCCGGCCCGCCGCCCGGCCGGAGAACAGGCAGCCGCCGAGGAAGGTGCCCTCGAGCGCGTTGTAACCGTGCACGCCGCCACCGCCGAAACCGGCGACCTCGCCCGCCGCGTACAGCCCCTCGACCGGCTTCCCGTCGGTGCCGAGGGCGCGGGAGTCGAGGTCGGTCTGGATGCCGCCGAGCGTCTTGCGGGTGAGGATGTGCAGTTTGACGCCGATCAGGGGGCCTGCCGCCGGGTCGAGGATGCGATGCGGGGTGGCGACCCGGCCGAGGCGGTCACCGATGTAGCGGCGGGCGTTGCGGATGCCCTGCACCTGGGCGTCCTTGGCGTAGGGGTGGGCGAGCTGCAGGTCGCGGGCCTCGATCTGGCGCCGGATTCCGGCGGCGTCGAGGAGCGGCTCGTCGGTCAGCTGGTTCATCTTCTCGACGAGCTGTTCGACCGTGGGGGCGGTCACGAAGTCCGCGCCCTTGCGCAGGAACGCGTCGACCGGGCCGGGCGCGCCCTTGCCGAGGATGCGTTCGCGCAGGAACCCGGCGCGGTCCTTGGCGGTGATGTCCGGGTTCTGCTCGGAGCCCGACAGGGCGAACTCCTTCTCGATGATCTTCTGGGTGAGGATGAACCACGAGTGGTCGTAGCCCGCGATGTCCTCGGTGGTGCGCAGGTACTTGAGGGTGCTGAGGGTGTCGTAGCCGGGCAGGCACGGCCCGGGCAGGCGGCGGCCGAGGGCGTCGAACCACAGCGAGGACGGCCCGGGCAGGATGCGGATGCCGTGGCCGGGCCAGATCGGGTCCCAGTTCCGCAGGCCCTCGGTGTAGTGCCACATGCGGTCCCGGTTGACCAGCCGTACGCCGGCCTCGGCGCTGATGTCGAGCATCCGCCCGTCGACGTACGCGGGGACGCCGGTCACCATCTCCTTCGGCGGGGTGCCGAGCCGGTCGGGCCAGTAGCGGCGGACGAGGTCGTGGTCGGCGCCGATGCCGCCGGTGGTGACGATCACGGCCTGGGCGGTGAGCTCGAAGTCGCCGACCGGGTCGCGGTTGGAGGCGACGCCGCGCGGTGAGGTGTCCTCGGCCAGGACGGTGCCGCGGACACCCCGGACGGCGCCGTTCTCCATGACCAGTTCGTCGACCCGGTGGCGGTGGTGAAAGGTGAGCAGCCCGTCGCGCGAGGCCTGCTTGGCGTAGCGGGTGAACGGCTCGACGACCCCCGTGCCGGTGCCCCAGGCGATGTGGAAGCGGGGTACGGAGTTGCCGTGCCCGTGCGCGGTGAGGTCGCCGCGCTCGGCCCAGCCGACGGTCGGCAGGAACGTGATGCCGTGTCCGTCCAACCAGGACCGCTTCTCCCCCGCCGCGAACTCGACGTACGCCCGCGCCCAGCGCACCGCCCAGGAGTCCTCGTCCTGAAGCCGGTCGAACTGCGCGCTCCCCCGCCAGTCGCTCCAGGCCAGGTCGAAGGAGTCCTTGATGCCCAGGCGCCGCTGTTCCGGGGAGCCGACGAGGAAGAGCCCGCCGAAGGACCAGAAGGCCTGGCCGCCGAGGTTGGCGGCGTTCTCCTGGTCGACGAGGGCCACCCTGCGGCCCCGGCTGGTCAGTTCGTGCGCCGCGACCAGGCCCGCGAGGCCCGCTCCGACGACGATGACGTCGGCATCCATGGCGACCGTCCCCTTCTTCAGTTCTTCAGCTGTGGCGTGTGTCCGGTGCCGCTGCCGTCGGTCAGCAGCGCGGTGAGCAGTTGCTTGAGCCAGGCGCGGGCGCGGACGACGTCCCGGTCCAGCAGCAGTTGGGTGGTGACGCCGTCGTACGCCGCGACCACGGCGTGGGCCGCGCCGTCGGCGTCGCCCAGTACGGCGGGCAGTTCGGTGTGGCCGCGCGCCCGGGCGAGCCGGTCCGCGATGGCCTGCCGCAGCCGCGCGCGGTGTTCCAGGAGGGTCCGGGCCACCTCGGGGTCGCGGGCGGCGTGCACCAGGAAGTCCGTCTTCACCAGCAGCCAGTCCCGGTCGAGCAGCAGCACCTCGGTGACCCGGTCCACGGCGGCGGGCACGTCCAGCTCCGGCCCGTCGACGGCCAGGGCCCCGGACACCTGTTCCGCGATGAGGTCGGCCCGTTCGCGGTAGAGGGCGAAGAACAGCTCGTCGAGGCTGCCGAAGTTGGAGTAGAAGGCGCCCCTGCTGTAGCCGGCGGCCTCGCAGACCTGCTCGATCGAGACGTGCCCGAAGCCCTTGGCCGCGAACACGGAGAACGCCGCCTGGAGGAGGTTCGCGCGCGTGCGGACCCGGCGCCTGGTCACGCGCCCGGTCGTCCCTTCCGCCACCATGTCCGCCTCCGTTCGATACAGCAACGTATCCGATACAGCCGTGTATCGAAAGCCCTGACGACAGGACCGCGTGATCGAACAGGCTCTCGAATAGCGAGCTACGCTGGACGCATGGCCACGCACCACCTCCAGAGCTCGCTCTTCGACCAGGCCGACGAGGTGCGGCTCGGCCCACTCGACGGGCTGCGCCGTACCGAGCTCGGATCCGGTGCCTGGATCGACGTACTGCCCGGGTGGCTCAGCGGCTCGGACCTGCTCTTCGAGCAGCTGGCCGCCGAGGTTCCGTGGCGGGCCGAGCGGCGCACGATGTACGACCACGTCGTCGAGGTGCCCCGGCTGCTCGCGTTCTACGGCGCGGACGACCCGCTGCCGCACCCGGTGCTGGCCGAGGCACGCGACGCGCTGACCGCCCACTACGCCGACGAGCTGGGCGAACCGTTCACCACGGCCGGGCTGTGCTACTACCGCGACGGCCGGGACAGCGTCGCCTGGCACGGCGACCGCATCGGGCGGGGCGCGCGCGAGGACACGATGGTCGCCATCCTCTCCGTGGGCGCGCCCCGCGACCTGCTGCTGCGGCCGGCGCACGGCGGCGGCGACACGGTGCGACGCCCGCTGGGCCATGGCGACCTCATCGTGATGGGCGGGTCCTGCCAGCGCACCTGGGAGCACTCCATCCCCAAGAGCACGCGTGCCACGGGGCCGCGCATCAGCATCCAGTTCCGCCCGCACGGCGTGGGCTGAGGCCGCCGAACCACCGCGCCACGCACCGCCGTCGCGCCCGACCCGCCGCTCCCGTCCCGGGCGCTGTCTGCTTTGCTGGGGCCCGTCGGGCAGGGACCTCACCACGCGGGACGATCATGCGGGCAGATGTGCACCACGTCGCGGACGGCACCTATCTGGTGCACGGTTCCCACACCAACTGGGTGATCCTCACGGAGGGGGACGCCGTCACGCTGATCGACACCGGGTATCCCGGCGACCGCGATCAGGTCCTCGCCTCGCTGGCGGCGGTGGGGAGTGCTCCAGAGGCGGTCGCGGCCGTGCTGATCACCCACGCCCACAACGACCATCTGGGCTCAGCGGAGTACCTGAGCGCCACGTACGGCACCCCCGTCTATCTCCACGACGCCGAAGTGCCGCACGCCCGGCGGGAGTTCCTGCACCAGGTGTCCGTCGGGACCGTGCTGAGGAACGGCTGGCGCCCCGGGGTGCTGCCGTGGGCCCTGCACGCGATCCGCTCCGGCGGCACGGCCCACGTCCCGGTCACCGCGCCCCGGCCCTTCCCCACCGAGGGCAGGCTCGACCTGCCCGGCCGGCCCCTGCCGGTGCACACCCCCGGCCACACCGACGGCCACTGCGCCTACCACCTGCCGGAGGCGGGCGTGCTGGTCTCGGGCGACGCCCTGGTGAGCGGGCACCCCACCTCCCGGGCCGAGGGCCCGCAACTGCTGCCCGACATGTTCCACCACGAACGCCCCCGCGCCGTGGCCTCCCTCGACGTGCTCGCCGGTCTGGAGGGTGACGTGCTGCTGCCCGGGCACGGGCCCGTCCACCGGGGTTCGGTACGGGACGCGGCCCTCCAGGCCCGGGAGCGTGCCCTCTAAGGTGGTGCCGATCACCGGCGAGGCAAGGACACCCGACCATGGCACTGCAGATCAGCGCGACGAACCCGGAACATCCCGCGCTCCTGTTGGAGCTGCCGTGGCACCTTCCCCTGGAGGAATGGCCCGAGGAGTACCTGGTGCCGCTGCCGCGCGGCATCTCCCGGCACGTGGTGCGCTACGCCCGCGCCGGGGACGAGGTGATCGCCGTCAAGGAGCTCGCCGAGCGGCCCGCGCTGCGCGAGTACGAGCTGCTGCGCGACCTGGACCGGCTCGGCATCCCGGCGGTGGACCCGCTGGCCGTCGTCACCGGCCGCGCCGACGCCGACGGCGGCCCGCTGGAGAGCGTCCTGATCACCCGCCATCTGGGCGGCTCGATGCCGTACCGGTCGATGTTCGAGACCACCATGCGCCCCGCGACCATGCACCGGCTGATGGACGCGCTCGCCGTGCTCCTGGTGCGGCTGCACCTGGCCGGGTTCGCCTGGGGCGACTGCTCGCTGTCCAACACCCTCTTCCGGCGCGACGCGGGCGCGTACGCCGCATACCTCGTGGACGCCGAGACCGGCGATCTGCACCCGCAACTGAGCGACGGGCAGCGCGAGTACGACCTCGACCTGGCCCGCGTCAACATCAGCGGCGAGCTCCTCGACCTGGAGGCCTCCGGAGCGCTGCACCCCTCCGTCGATCCCATCGAGTTCGGCACGGAGATCTGCGCCCGCTACCGCAGGCTGTGGGAGGAGCTGACCCGCACCTCCGTCTACCCGGCGGGCAAGTACCACTACATCGAACGCCGGATCCGCCGCCTGAACGAACTCGGCTTCGACGTCGCCGAGATGCAGATCGAGCACGCCTCCAACGGCGACACGGTCACCTTCGTCCCCAAGGTCGTCGACGCGGGCCACCACCAGCGTCAGCTGCTGCGCCTGACGGGCCTGGACACCGAGGAGAACCAGGCCCGCCGGCTGCTGAACGACCTGGAGAGCTGGATGGCCACCCAGGACGACTACGCCCCCGGTGATCCCCTCGGTGCCCGGCCGGAGGTCCTCGCCCACCGCTGGGTACGCGAGGTGTTCCGGCCGACCGTACGGGCCGTGCCGCCCGAGCTGCGCGGCGACATGGACCCGGCCGAGCTGTACCACCAGCTGCTGGAGCACCGCTGGTACCTGTCCGAGCGGGCCCAGCACGACATCGGCCTGGACACGGCGGTGGAGGACTACATCAGGAACATCCTCCCCAAGGCGCGCGAGACGCTGGAGCCGACGGCCGGGACGCTCAAGTCGGCGGCAGAGCCGCTGGAGACGGCGTCCGAGTGACTCACGTGTGCGGGACCACGGCCACCGGGCAGTCCGCGTGGTGCAGCATCCCGTGCGCCACCGAACCGATGCGGGCGCCGACGGCCGTACGGTGCGCCCGCCGGCCGACCACCATCAACTGGGCCGTCCCGGCCACCGACAACAGCACCTGACCCGCGCTGCCCATCTCCACGTGCTCCACCACCGGCACGTCGGGAAAGCGCTCCCGCCACGGCTGGAGCGCCGCGGCCAGCGCCTTCTTCTCGTACGGCTCCAGGCCGCCCGCCTCGTCGAGGAGCTTGAGCGAGCCGGGGCTGTAGGCGAACACCGGCGGCAGCGTCCAGGCCCGTACCACGCGGACGGTGGCGCCGCGTGCCGCCGCCGTCTCGAAGGCGAAGCCCAGCGCGGCGGCACTGTCCTCCGGCTCGCCCTGCTGGCCGACGACGATCTCGTGCCCGGCGACCTCGTTCGACGGCCGGTCGCCGGCCCGGACGAGCACGACGGGCCGGGCGGCGCCGACGATCACCCGCTGGCCGACGGAACCGAGCAGGAAGCCCATGACCCGGCCGTGGCCGCGCGAGCCGAGCACCAGCAGCTCGGCGCCGGCCGCCGCGGCGGTCAGGGTCTCGACGGTGTCGCCCTCCAGGACGTCGGTGGTCACCTCCAGGTCAGGGTGCCGTTCGGTGACACCGCGGGCGGCCTCGGTCACCGCGTCGCGCGCCCACTGCGCCTGGGCGTCCCGGTCCCCTGCCCCGGCCGCCTCGTGCGGCTGGAACCGCCAGGCGTGCACCACCCGCAGCGCCACCCCGCGGCGGACGGCCTCCCGCGCGGCCCAGGCCAGCGCGGCGAGACTCTCCTCCGATCCGTCGAACCCTGCCGTGATCGGGCGTGTCATCCGAACTGCCTCCCTGTGTCGCGGTCACTGTGTACGGCCCACCAGTCCTGCGGGCCCAGTCTTCACTACCCTGTCCGCATGGCCTTGCAGTGGGAGCAGGTAAACGTGGACGCGGCCGACCCGGTCGCGCTGGGGCGCTGGTGGACCGAGGCGCTCGGGTGGGTGGTGGTCAACGACGCGGCCGACGAGTACGAGATCCGGCCCGCGAAGGACCGTCTGCCGGGGCTGCTGTTCGTCCCGGTGCCGGAGGGCAAGGTGGTCAAGAACCGGCTGCACCTCGACTTCCGGCCCGACGACCAGGACGCGGAGGTTTCCCGCCTGCTCGCGCTCGGGGCCCGCCGTGTCGACGTCGGCCAGGGCGAGCAGCCGTGGGTGGTCCTCGCCGACCCGGAGGGCAACGAGTTCTGCGTCCTGAGCTCGCGCCGCTCCTGACTTCCGTACCTGAGCGAAGGCGGACGATCGAACCTACGATGGGCGAAGGTCGGCGCGGTGGCTGCGGTGGAACGGAGAGCCGTGCCGCCAACCCGACCGCGCGACGTGGGGGACGTATGGCACAGGCCGCCGACGCAGCACGCACCGTCATCCTGACCGTGGACGACGACCCGGGAGTCTCCCGCGCCGTGGCCCGGGACCTGAGACGGCGCTACGGAGCGTCGTACCGGATCGTCCGGGCGGAGTCGGGTGAGTCCGCGCTTCAGGCGCTGCGGGAGCTGAAGCTGCGTGGCGACCTGGTGGCCGTGATCCTGGCCGACTACCGGATGCCGCAGATGAACGGCATCGAGTTCCTCGAACAGGCGCTGGACGTGTACCCGGGCGCGCGGCGGGTCCTGCTGACCGCGTACGCGGACACGCACGCGGCGATCGACGCGATCAACGTCGTCGACCTCGACCACTACCTCCTCAAGCCGTGGGACCCGCCGGAGGAGAAGCTCTATCCGGTCCTGGACGACCTGCTGCAGGCCTGGCGGTGCAGCGACCACCGGCCGGTGCCCAGCACGAAGGTCGTCGGGCACCGCTGGTCGGCGCGCTCCTCGGACGTACGGGAGTTCCTGGCGCGCAACCAGGTGCCGTACCGCTGGTACTCCTCCGACGAGCCCGAGGGGCGGCGGCTGCTGGCCGCGGCCGGTGCGGACGGCATGCGGCTGCCGGTGGTGATCACACCGGACGGGACGCCGCTGGTGGAGCCGGAGGCGGTCGACCTCGCCGCCCGGGTGGGGCTGGCGACGACACCGACGGCGGACTTCTACGACCTGGTGGTCATCGGCGGCGGCCCGGCCGGGCTCGGCGCGGCCGTCTACGGGGCCTCCGAGGGGCTGCGGACCGTGCTGGTGGAGCGATCGGCGACCGGCGGGCAGGCGGGCCAGAGCTCCCGCATCGAGAACTACCTCGGCTTCCCCGACGGCGTGTCGGGAGCGCAGCTCACCGACCGGGCGCGGCGGCAGGCGGCCAAGTTCGGCGCCGAGATCCTCACCGCACGCGAGGTGACGGGCCTGGAGATAAACGGCTCCGCCCGGATCGTACGGTTCTCGGACGGCTCGGCGGTCGCCGCGCACAGCGTGATCCTGGCGACCGGCGTGTCCTACCGGCAGTTGGAGGCGCCCGGGTGCGAGGAGCTGACCGGCTGCGGGGTGTTCTACGGGTCGGCGCTGACGGAGGCGCCCTCCTGCCACGGCCGGGACGTGTACATCGTCGGCGGCGCCAACTCGGCCGGGCAGGCGGCCATGTACCTGGCGCGGGGCGCCAAGTCGGTGACGCTGCTGGTGCGGGGCCCGGACCTGTCGGCGTCGATGTCGCACTACCTGATCCAGCAGATCGAGGAAGCGCCCAACATCATCGTGCGCCCGCACACGGTGGTGGACGCCGCGCACGGCGACGGCCACCTGGAACAGCTGACGCTGCGGGACGTCGAGACCGGGTCGAGTGAACGCGTCGACGCGCAGTGGCTGTTCGTGTTCATCGGCGCGGCCCCGCTGACCGACTGGCTGGACGGCACGGTACTGCGGGACGAGCGGGGTTTCATCCTCGCCGGACCCGACCTGACCCCCGACGGGCGGCCGCCGGCGGACTGGGAGCTGGACCGGCCGCCGTACCACCTGGAGACCAACGTCCCCGGCGTGTTCGTGGCCGGCGACGCCCGCGCCGAGTCCGCCAAACGCGTCGCGTCCGCCGTCGGAGAGGGAGCCATGGCCGTCATGCTCGTCCACCGCTATCTGGAGCAGTCGTGAGCGGGCGGCTCATGCCGTGCAGCCCGCAGGAGATCGGCTCCCTGTTCCTGTTCGAGAAGCTCACCCCCGAACAGCTCGGACGGCTGTGCGCCGAGGGGCGCGTGGAGAAGTTCGAGCCCGGGCCGGTGTACGCCGAGGGTGACCCCGCCACCTGCTTCTACGTGATGATCGAGGGCACGGTCGTGCTCTCCCGCCGGGTCGGCGGGGACGACGTCGAGGTGACCCGGACCTCCCAGCGCGGGGTGTACGCGGGCGCCATGCAGGCCTACCTCGGGGACCGGGTGCGGCAGGTCTACAACAACTCGATGCGGGTGACCGAGCCGACGCGGTTCTTCGTCCTGCCGGCCGACACCTTCGCGAGCGTCATGCAGGAGTGGTTCCCGATGGCGGTCCACCTCCTGGAGGGCCTGTTCTTCGGCTCCAAGAACACCCAGCGGATGATCGGGCAGCGCGAACGGCTGCTGGCGCTCGGCTCGTTGTCGGCCGGCCTGACGCACGAGCTCAACAACCCCGCCGCGGCGGCCGTACGGGCCACGGCGACCCTGCGGGAGCGGGTGGCGAAGATGCGGCACAAGCTCCGCGTCATCTCCGCGGGGACGTACTCGCGCGAGACGCTGGCCAACCTGATCGACATTCAGGAGCGCACCGCCGAACGCGTCGCCAAGGCGCCCGCGTTGAGCCCGCTGGAGGCCGCCGACCAGGAGGACGCCCTCACCGACTGGCTCGACGACCACGGCATCGAGGAGGGCTGGCGGATCGCGCCCACCTTCGTGCAGGCCGGGCTCGACACCGACTGGCTCGACCAGGTCGCCGCGTCCGTGGACGAGGACCTTTTGCCCGGTGCGATCGGCTGGCTCAACTACACCGTCGAGACCGAGCTGCTGATGGACGAGATCGAGGATTCCACGAGCCGCATCTCGCACCTGGTCGACGCCGCCAAGCAGTACTCGCAGCTCGACCGCGCCCCCTACCGGGTCGTCGACGTGCACGAACTCCTCGACAGCACGCTGCTGATGCTGTCCGGCAAGATCGGGAAGCGGATCAAGGTCGTCAAGGACTACGACCGTACGCTCCCGAAGATCCCGGCGTACCCGGCGGAGCTCAACCAGGTGTGGACCAACCTGATCGACAACGCGGTCTCCGCGATCAACAGTGCAGGCGGGGACGGGACGTTGACCGTGCGGACGGGACGGGAGCACGACCGGCTGCTGGTGGAGTTCCGTGACACGGGCGTCGGGATTCCGCAGGAGATCCGCGGGCGGATCTTCGATCCCTTCTTCACCACCAAGCCGGTGGGCGAGGGGACGGGGCTGGGGCTCGACATCTCGTGGCGGATCGTGGTGGACAAGCATCACGGCGGGCTTCAGGTGGAGTCCGAACCGGGCGATACGCGTTTCCAGGTGCTGCTGCCGTTCACCGCGGCGGAGCCCGACGCCGAGATCAGCGAGGAGCCGGTATGACCGAGGGCAGCGGAATCGACCCCAGTGTGCCGCCGAGCGGCACGGGATGCGTCGAATGTGATGCCGACGGTGGGTGGTGGTTCCATCTGCGGCGGTGTGCGCGGTGTGGGCACGTCGGGTGCTGTGACAGTTCGCCCGCGAAGCATGCGACGGCTCATTTCCGGGCCACCGGGCACACTTTGGTGCAGAGCTTCGAGCCCGGTGAGAGCTGGTTCTGGGACTACGAGACCAACGAGTTGTACGAGTCCGGGCCCGAGCTGGCACCGCCTGCCAGCCACCCCGCGGACCAGCCGGCTCCCGGGCCGGCGGGGCGGGTGCCGGCGGACTGGGCAAGGGCCCTGCGGTCGTGAGCGCCTGGGGGCTCGGGCCGTTCACGCAGTTCCCCGCGCCCCTGATGGTCCGCCGCGTGACAGGATGGATGCGTGTCGCAGACCTCATTCGCCACTCCGCTCGTCGGCCGGGACGTCGAACTCGCCCGGCTCTCCGGTGTGCTGGAGGGTGCCCGTGGGGGTGAGGCCCGGGCCGTGCTGATCGCCGGGGACGCCGGGGTCGGCAAGACACGGGTGCTGGACGAGGTCGGTGGGCGGGCCGTCGAGGCCGGGATGACCGTGGTCACCGGGCACTGCGTCGACCTGGGTGACGTCGGCCTGCCCTATCTGCCCTTCACCGAAGTGCTGGGGCGGCTCGCGGGCGATGAGCGGTTCGCGGCCGCGCTCGCCGCCCATCCCGTGGTCGAGCGGCTGCTGGGCGGCTGGACCGACGCCGTACGGGACGATGCCGGCACCCCCACGCGTTCGGACGGCGGTGGAGGGCGGCTGCGGCTCTTCGAGGGCATGGCCGGGCTGCTGGCCGACATGGCGGACATCGCTCCGCTGCTGCTCGTCCTGGAGGACCTGCACTGGGCCGACCAGTCCTCCCGCGACCTGCTGCGCTTCCTGCTCGGCCGCGGCATTCTCCAGCGGTCCGCCGGGGGCGCCCCGGGCCACCGGCTGGCGGTGTTCGCGTCGTACCGCTCGGACGACCTGCACCGCCGTCACCCGCTGCGCCCGCTGCTGGCCGAACTGGTGCGGCTGCCCGCCGTCGAGCGGCTGGAGCTGCGGCCGCTGCCCGATGTCGAGGTGGCCCGGCTGGTGCGGGCCCTGGAGCCGGGCCCGCTGCCCGACGTCACGGTCCGCCGGATCGTCGAGCGCGCCGAGGGCAACGCCTTCTACGCGCAGGAGCTGCTCGCGGCCACCGACGCGGAGGCGGGCGGGGTGCCCAGCGGCCTGGCCGACGTCCTCCTGATCCGTTTCGAGCAGCTGTCCGAGACCGCGCAGCAGGTGCTGCGCACCGCAGCCGTCGCCGGGCGCCGTGTCGAGCACGACCTGCTGCGGGACGCGGTCGGGCTGCCCGAGGAGGAACTGGAGTCGGCGCTGCGCGAGGCCATAGGGCGGCAACTCCTCGTCGCCGGGGACGACGACACGTACTCCTTCCGGCACGCCCTGGCCCGCGAGGCGGTCTACGCCGATCTGCTCCCCGGCGAACGGGCCCGGCTGCACGGGGCGTTCGCGCGGCTGCTCGCCGGGCGCGGCCACGGCGCCGAGAGCGCGGCCGAGCGCGCCCACCACTACCGCGAGAGCCATGACCTGGCCGAGGCGCTGGCCGCCTCCCTGGAGGCCGCCGACCACGCCCAGCGGGTCGGTGCCCCCGCCGAGGAGCTGCGGCATCTGGAAGCGGCCCTCGACCTGTGGCCGGCGGTCGATCCCGCCGCGCGCCCCTCGGGCGGGGGCGTCGACCGTGTCCCGCTCACGCTGCGAGCCTCGGCGGCGGCCGCGCACGCCGGGGAACTGCACCGCGCGGTGGCCCTCACCCGGTCCGCGCTCGCCGACCTCGGCCAGGACGCCGACTCCGAACTCGCCGCCCGGGTCCGCTACACCCTGGCCGGGAACCTGCTGAACGTCGACGGCCTGACGGCGGCCTTCACCCACAGCAGCGAGGCGCTGGCCATGATCCCCGACGACCCCCCGTCGCCCACCTGGGTGTGGGCCGCCGCGACGCACGTCATGGCCGCGCGCCAGGTCGGCGAGACCGGCACCGCGCTGCGGGTCGCCCGCCGGGCCCTGCGCGCCGCCGAGCAGCTGGGCATGACCGACGCCCAGGCCGACCTGCTGGTGTCCCTGGCCGCCTCCGACGACGGCGGCCGCCGCACGCCGCAGGGCCGTGACCGGCTGCTGCGGGCCCGGGAGCTGGCGCGGGCCTCGGGCAACGCGCCGGTGGAGCTGCGCGCGCTGTTCAACCTCGCCATGGGCAGCTACGAGTCCGGTGCCCTTCAGGAGTGTCTGCCCTGGCTGGCCGAGGGCCTGGACCGGGCGCGCCGGGCCGGGTTGCTGTCCTCGCCGTATCCGCGGGAGATGCGGTACCTGCAGTTGCTGGTGCTGTACACGCTGGGCCGCTGGGACGAGTGCGTCCGAGCGGCCGCGGCCGATACCGAGGTGCTGCCCGCCGCGAGCGGCTACACGGCCGGTCCCGCCCTGTACGTGGCACTGGCACGCGGGGACTTCGGGGCCGCCGACCGGGCCCGTGCCCTGCTGGAGGGGCCGTTCGACTGGATGGCCACGCTGGTGGCGGGCATCGTACTGACCGACGCCGCCGCGCTGCGCGGTGATCCTCAGGAGGCCGTGAGGTGGCTGCGGTCCACGGCCACGGCGCTCACCGACGGCGTGGGCACCCGCCCCGACGTCACGGTCCGGCTCGCCGCCCTCGCGCTGTCCGCGGTCGCCGACGCGGCGGCCGGGCAGCGGCTGACCGGTGGCGTGCCCGGGGCCCGCCGCTGGGCAAAGACCGCGACCGAGCTGATGGAGCTGGCGCGGGCCACGGCCGTCCGCAGCGAGGACGGCACGCCGCAGGGCCCGGAGGGGCAGGCGTGGCTGGCCCGCGCCGAGGCGGAGTGGACGCGGGCGGTGTCCGGGCCGGACGCGGAGGCCTGGGCGAAGGCCGTGGACGCGTTCGGCTTCGGTGACGTGTACGAGCGGGCGCGCTGCCGTCTGCGGTACGCCGAGGCCCTGCTCGCGGCCGAGCGCCGCAAGGAGGCGGCCGCCGAGGCCCGTGCGGCCCGGGAGACCGCCGACCGGCTCGGCGCCACGCTCCTGCGGGAGCGGGTGGACGCCCTGGTCCGCCGCGGCCGCCTGTCGGACACACCGCCCGCCGGGGGCCGGGCCACGGTGCTCACCGCCCGTGAGCAGGACGTGCTGCGGCTGCTCGCGCTCGGCCGCAGCAACCGGCAGATCGGCGAGGAACTGTTCATCAGCGGCAAGACGGCGAGCGTCCACGTCTCCAACATCCTCGCCAAGCTGGGCGCGGCGAGCCGCACCGAGGCGGTGGCCATCGCCTACCGGGAGGGGCTGATCAGCCCGGAGCCGTCGGCGTCCGGCTGAGCCGAGCCCGTCCGGCGCCGTGCGTGAGGAGACTCAGCGGCGCAAGTCCGTCTCCCGCCCAAGACGCGACAGCTTCTGCGGATTGCGCACGGCGTAGAGCCCGGTGATGAGGCCGTCGTCGATGCGCATCGCCATGACGGTGTCGATCTCGCCGCCCGGCCGGACGATCAGCGCCGGGTCGCATCGCCCGGGACCGACCGCGCCGCCGGGCGGGGAACCCTCGCGCCGTGGTGACCGTTGTCCGGACATCACCCCATCGGTCCGGTACGACGACAGCAGGGCGGCACGATGAGCGAGTTGGTCCCCGGGGGCAATCTGCCCCTCCCGGGCGGCGTCGTGGCCGTCCGGGTGCCCGGCCCCTTCGACGTGTCCGCCCTGGTCACGGACGAGGGCGGCAAGGTACGGGACGACGGCGACTTCGTGTTCTACAACCAGCCGGACGCCCCGGGTGCCCAGCTGCGGGGCGACACGCTGACCGTCGACCCACCGCGGCTGCGCGCCGGCGCCACCCGGGTCACGGTCGCCGTCAGCCCCGCCGAGCCCGGAACTCCCTTGAGCAGCCTGCCCTCCCCCACGCTCCACGTCACCGACGCGGGCGGCCGCCCGCTCGCCCGGTTCACCCCGCCGCGCCCTCGCCAGGAGACCGTCCTGCTGCTCGCGGAGCTGTACCGGCGCGGCGACCGCTGGAAGATACGTGCCCTGGGGCAGGGGTACGCCGAGGGACTGGCGGGCCTCGTCCGGGACTTCGGCGTGGACGTCGTGGACGACGCACCCGCGCCCTCGGCACCACCGGCCGTGCCCGGTCCGAGGCTCCGGGCAGCTGCCGCGGCCGGGTCACGCACGCTCCCTCCCCCGGCCCCGGTCAACCCGCCGCGCAGCCCGGCCGGTTCGGCGCCCGCCGCTTCCCTGACGGCGGCCGCTGCGTCCCCTGTCCCCTCCCCCGATCCCGACGGCTTCCTCGACCTGGTCAACTCGGCCCGCCGGGCCGCCGGTTCACCACCGGTCTCCCTCGACGCCCGCCTGGTCTGCGCCGCCCGGGACCACGCCGCCGCCATGGCCGCGGCCGGCCGCCTCGGTGTCGAGAGCCACGACGGCGTCTCCGTCTACCAGCGCGTCATCGCCGCCGGATACCCGTATCTCACGGTGGGCGAGCACCTGGTCTCCGGCCCGCGCACACCGGCCGAGTTCGTCGCGTACTGCCTGCGCGCCGAAGCCCCCAGGCGCACGCTGCACGACCCGCGTTTCACCCACGCCGGCCTGTCGTACGCAAACGGCCCCTCCGGGGACACGTACTGGACCGCGCTGTGGGGCAGGCCGCTCACCCCGGACGGCCTGGCCCGCACGGCGGCCGACGTGATCGACCTGACCAACCGGGAGCGCGCCAGGGCGGGTCTGCGCCCGCTGGCCGCCGACCCGCACCTCACCAGGGCCGCGCAGGCGCACAGCGCGGACATGGTGGCCCGCGACTTCTACTCCCACACCTGCCCCGACGGCAGCCGCCCCTGGGACCGGGCGGCCGCGGCGGGCTCCACCCGGCGCGCGATCGGCGAGAACATAGCCTGCGGTCAGCGCTCCCCCGCCGAAGTGGTGGAGGGCTGGATGAACAGCCCCGGGCACCGTGCCAACATCCTCACACCCGGCTTCACCCACATCGGGATCGGCTTCGCCGGCGGCGGCCGGGCGGGCACGTACTGGACGCAGCTGTTCGGCGGCTGACGGCGCACCCGTACCAAGTCACCCGTCCGTGAACTAGGCGGAAGGAGACCGTCCGGGCGAGGATGCCCCCATGAAGGGTGACCTTTTTTCCAGCGAGCACATGGTGCAGCCGGCCACGGCGCCGGGCATGACGGTCGAGAACGCCAAATGCATCCGGTACGCGGTGAACGGCGAGATGCTCGCCCGGCAGGGCGCGATGATCGCCTACCGCGGCAACCTCCAGTTCGAGCGCAAGGGCCAGGGGGTCGGCGGGATGCTCAAGCGTGCCGTCACCGGGGAGGGGTTGCCGCTGATGGCGGTGCGCGGGCAGGGCGAGGCCTGGTTCGCGCACGAGGCGCAGAACTGCTTCGTCGTCGAGGTCGACCCGGGCGACGAGTTCACCGTCAACGGCCGCAACGTGCTGTGTTTCGACGCCACGCTGTCGTACCGCATCGCGACCGTGAAGGGGGCGGGCATCTCCGGCGGCGGCCTGTTCAACAGCGTCTTCTCGGGGCACGGCAAGCTGGGCCTGGTGTGCGAGGGCACGCCGCTGGTCATCCCGGTCTCGCCGCAGTACCCGGTGTACGTCGACACGGACGCGATCGTCGGCTGGACCGCCGGCCTCACGACCTCGCTGCACCGGTCGCAGTCCATCGGCTCCATGCTGCGCGGCGGCTCCGGCGAGGCGGTGCAGCTGATGCTCCAGGGCCAGGGATATGCGGTGGTCCGGCCGAGCGAGGCGACCCCGCAGAAGGTGCAGCAGCACTGAGTCCCCGTCAGCTGATCAGCGCCTCACAGGCAACCCGGCCGCACGGCATGCGCCCCGGAGTACCAGGGCGCCCTCACCGCCCTGTCCGTCAACTCCTCGCTGACCGACGTAGTGGCAGCGGGCACGGCACAGTGGGCCGCGACCGGCAGGAGACCGCCGCCGAACTGGCCGACCACGCCAAGGTGTGGACGGGGCGGGGGCAACGCGACCACCGGCGGCATGATCGCCTGGGCGGCACGCTCCGGGCTGCGCTGAAGGCCGCCGGGCACGGCTCGGGATTCCGGCGCCGAATTCCGGCCGTGGAGAGACGAGTTCCACGTGTTCGCCACCTTCTCTTTACCCGTGGTTACCACCAGGTCGGCGCAGGGGTATTCGTTTCTGCGCGGTCCGGGAATCGGAATTCGGCGCAGCCCCGCGCGGGCGCGCCGTACGAGGTGAGGCCCGGTCCCGCCCGGAATGGCGTCTTTCCCTCGCACACACGCTCGCCTCTGTTGAATGAAAGACAAGAAGTCCCTTGAGTTCGGATCCAATTGAACGCACCCCGCCTCATGGCCCGTACCTCAGGGAAAGGTGAGAGCCATAGGTTCAGCGAGGGATGGCCATGGGCAGGGCGCACGTCTCCACACACCAGTTGGTCGCCGGGCGGTACCGGCTGCTCGAGATCATCCATCGCGAGACCAACCGCATCTACTGGTACGGGGAGGACATCGGCGGCGGCGAGACGTCCCGCCCCTGCCTGGTCACGCAGATCGGGCTTCCGCAGGACCCGTACGAGACCGAGCGCCGGGCCGCCGCGCGCGTTCTGCGCACCTCCGAGAACATGGCGCTGCTGTGCCCCGGCCGGATCGCCACGGTGATCGACGCGGTGGAGGAGGCCGGGGCCCTGTGGACCGTCACCGAGTGGATCGACGGCACACCGCTCGCGGAACTCCTCGCCGAGCAGGGCACGTTCAACTACGTGCGGACGGCGCGCATCGGGCTGGAGCTGCTCGACGTGCTGGACGCCGCGCACACCGAGGGCATCACGCACGGCGAGCTCAGCCCCGGCCAGGTCTTCGTGCGCGAGGAGGGTTCCGTCGTCGTCACCGGCTACGGGCTCGCGGGCGCGACTCTCGCACCCCGGCTGACGGCACCGTCGTACGCCTCCCCGGAGCAGGCCCGCGACGAGCGCGTCGGGCCGGCCGCCGACCTGTGGGCGCTGGGCGCGATCCTCTACACGATGGTCGAGGGGCGTCCGCCCTTCCGTGACCGGGGCCGGCCGGAGACCACGCTGAAGGGGGTGGACCGGCTGCCGCTGCGCTCACCCGTGCGCGCCGGGCCGCTCACCAAGGCCGTTCAGGGGCTGCTGCGCAAGGACTCCCGGGAGCGGCTGACCCGGCCGGTGGTCCGCGAGGCCCTGGCCCGGGTGCTGAGCGAGGAGCCCGAAGCGGCCCTCGCGGCGATGCCGAGCCCGCGCCTGCGCGGCACGTACGCCGCCGCCCGCATGATGGGCCGGGAGTGGAGCAGACGGACGATGGTCGCCGGAACCGCCCTGGCCGTCGTCACCGTCGCGGTCGCCGTGCTCGCCGTGACCCACGGGCTGCCCGGCACCGGCGACTCCGCGTCCGACGCGCCGTCCCGCCCGCCGGTCTCCGCCGCCGAGCCCGGCGGCAGCGCGGACGGCACTACGCCCCAGCCGTCCCAGGAGCCCACTGCCCCGCAGTCCCCCACGCTCCCGCCCACGCCGTCCGCCCCCACCACGTCCCAGCCGACCACGCCGGCCCCGTCCGCCCCGGCCCCGTCCGCCCCGGCCACCGGCCTGCCGCCCGGCTACGGCCGCTACCAGGCACCGGAGGGCTTCTCGGTCGCGCTCCCCGAGGGCTGGAAGCGCCTGGACACCTCGCGCCAGTCCGACCTGGCCTACCGCGTCGTCTTCGGCGCCCAGGGCGACGACCGCACGCTCGCCGTGACCTACAGCGAGCGTGTGGGCCCGGACCCGGTGGCCGTCTGGCGCGACGACGTCGAGCCGAGCCTGGAGCGCTCCGGCGGCTACCGGCGGATCGGCGAGATCCGCGCGACGACGTACCAGGGGCGCGAGGCCGCCGACATGGAGTGGTACGCGGACGTCGACGGCACCCGGGTGCGCACCTTCGGCCGGGGCTTCCTGCTGGGCGGCGGGCGCGGTTTCTCACTGCGCTGGACGACCCCGGCCGCCGAGTGGGAGCAGGCGGCGAACCGGGAGGCGCTCAGGACCTTCCTGGGGACGTTCCGGCCGGGCTCAGCCTGAGCCGCGCGGCGCGCGCTGGGCGCGCAGCGGGCCGCCGTGCAACGGCCGGGTGCGCCAGCGCGCGGTGAACGCGCGGTCCGTCAGGGAGCAGGTGACCTCGAGGTGATGCGGGGTCTCCAGGAACGCCACGTCGACGGCGAGGGTGTCGGCGTCGGTCCAGCCACCGCTCACCGCGGTCGGCAGGGGCTCCTCGGCGACGGCCCAGCCGCCCCGGCCGAGTCGCAGATCCAGCCGGTCGCCGTCCTCGGTGAGCGTCAGCGTCCAGCCGTCCGCCGCGGCGGACACGGAGACCGCGGTCAGGCCCGGCTGGTCCGCGCAGACCCCGCCGGACGGCGCGAACGAGGCACCGGCCCAGGCCGCCGCCCGCTCCGGCGGCACGGGCCCGCCCACGGCCGGCGGCAGCGCGAGTCGTTCGAGGCGCTCCCGCAGGGCCGCGTCGGCGGCTCTGCGTCCGGACAGCGGTGCCGGACCGAAAGCGGGCAGCAGATGCCGCCAGACGAGGTCGAGGTAGTCCGGCATCTTCTCGGTCGCCGTCGTCGCCGCGATCACGGCGTCGTGCTCGGGCAGCACCAGGCAGAACTGACCGTACGCCCCGTCGCCCCGGTATCCGTGCCGGGACATCCAGAACTGCAGGCCGTAGCCCTGGTGCCAGTCCTGCCGGTCCTCGTCTCCCATGGCCCCGGCGGTCGCGATGTGCGGGCGGGTGGCCCGGGCCACCCAGCCCTTGGGCAGCAGCCGCTCGCCCTGCCACACCCCGTCCCGCAGATACAGCTGACCGAGGCGGGCGACGGCGTCGGTGGGGGCGTGCAGTCCGCTGTAGCCGATCTCGCGGCCCGTGCCGTCCCGCAGCCAGGACACCTCGCCGATGCCCAGCGGATCCAGCAGCCGGGGCCGCAGGTAGGCGGTGAGCGATTGACCCGTGACGCGCTGCACGAGGGCGGCGAGCGTGTACGTGGCGGGCTGGTTGTAGGCGAAGACGGTGCCCGGATCACGGTCCGGCGGCACCAGCAGGAACGCACGGACCGGCTCCACGGGATGGCGCGCCTCCACCTCATCGACGGTGTCCCGCTCGTGGCCGCTGGCCATGGACGCCACGTGCCGCACCAGCATCGCCCGACTGCGCGGGTCGGTGACGTCGGCCTCGAACTCCGGGAAGTACGAGATCACCGGGGCGTCGAAGTCCAGCAGCCCCTCGGCCTCGGCGAAAGCGGCGGCGGTCCCGGTGAAGCTCTTGCTGAGCGAGTACAGCAGGTGAGGGCGTTCGGGTGGGTACGGCGCCCACCAGCCGGCGGCGACCAGGTGGCCGTGGCGCAGGATCATCAGGCTGTGCGGCTCGATGTCGGCGGCGGCCTCGAGGGCGTCGAGGAAGGCGTGGACACCGGAGGCGTCGACTCCCTGGGCGGCGGGGTCGTCGACGGGCAGGGCGCGGGCGCTCATGACGGCATCCTGCCTCGCCCGCCGGGCGGTGATCGAGCCGTTTTCGGTCCCGTCGGACGGGGACTCGGCGGGCATGGTGCAAATCGGATACACGATGATGACCGAGCAGGCCGGCCCCCGAGAGCTCGTCGACCATGTGGTGCGGGCCGAGGGGGCGGGCTTCGACTTCTCGGTGACCTCGGACCATTACTTCCCGTGGCTGCGCTCGCAGGGTCACTCGCCGTACGCGTGGAGTGTGCTGGGCGCGGCCGCCCAGGCCACGTCGCGCATTCCGCTGATGACGTACGTGACGTGTCCGACGTTCCGCTACCACCCGGCGGTGGTGGCGCAGAAGGCGGCGACGCTGCAGCTGCTGTCCGAGGGCCGCTTCCGGCTGGGGCTCGGCTCCGGCGAGAACCTCAACGAGCACGTGGTCGGCGGCGGTTGGCCGTCCGTCGACGTACGGCACGAGATGTTCGAGGAGGCGGTGGAGATCATCCGGGCCCT
Source organism: Streptomyces deserti (assembly GCF_054782695.1). Taxonomy (NCBI): domain Bacteria; kingdom Bacillati; phylum Actinomycetota; class Actinomycetes; order Kitasatosporales; family Streptomycetaceae; genus Streptomyces; species Streptomyces deserti. The sequence continues at coordinate 39,498 of NZ_BAAGRZ010000030.1, read as the reverse complement.
GTTCAAGGGCGGCCATGTGAACCATCACGGTGCGCACTTCGACGTGGAGTCGGCCCGGCTGTGGGATCTGCCGGACCAGCCGCCGCCCATCGGCATCGCCGTCTCCGGCGAGCAGTCCTGCGAGCTCGCGGGCCGGCTCGCCGACCTGGTGATCGCCACCGAACCCAAGGCGGGGCTGCTGGAGGCGTTCGACCGGCACGGCGGCGAGGGCAAGCCGCGCGTGGGCCAGCTGCCGGTGTGCTACGACCCCGACCGCGACACGGCGATCAAGCGCGCCCACTCCCAGTTCCGCTGGTTCGGCGGCGGCTGGAAGGTCAACTCCGAGCTGCCGCACCCCGATTCCTTCGAGGCGGCGACCCAGTTCGTCACGCCCGACGACGTCGCCGAGTCGATCCCGTGCGGCGATGCCCCGGAGGACTTCGTCGAGGCCGTCCGCCCGTACGCCGAGGCCGGGTTCACCGAGATCGCCCTGGTACAGGTCGGCGGCGACTCGCAGCCGGCGTACCTGGACTGGTCGGAGAAGACGCTGCTGCCCGCTCTGCGGGACGCCTTCGGCTGAGGCCTGCCGTCACCCCGACCGCGAGTCGCACCATGGTCCCCCTACTACTGCGTCTCGCTTTCCGGCGCGCCGCCGGACGACCGTCGACGCGCCCGTCGGCCTGCGTCAGGAGGCCGAGCGGCACCTGTCGCGCCTGGAAAAGGCGACGAAGGGTTTCATCGAGTCGCCGCGCGGGCCGCGGGGGAATCACCCGGAGGGCTGAGCATCTTGTGCGTATCGGGGGTACTAGAGGGCTCTACGTCGGTTCTTCCCGGAGGCCCTCTCGTGAACTCCTTCGTGCACAAGACCCTGGTCGTGCAGCTTCAGGCGGGCGTCACGGACCGCTTTCCCGTGCTCGCCCACCTGAGCTACGACGCGGCGGACCCGTTCGCCCTCACCGTCGTCTTCAGCCATGACGGCCGCGTGCTCGCCCGGTGGCAGCTGGACCGCGAGATGGTCGCCGACGGCCTGACGCGTCCGGTGGGGATCGGGGACGTGCGGCTGCGCCCCGAGTCGCGGGGCACCTGGCAGGAACTGCGCATGGAGTTCTTCGGCGACGCCCGTCCCGACGGCGGACGGCACCACGCCGTGGTGTTCGCGTGGGCGGCGGCGTTCGCGGCCTTCCTGCGGGAGACCTACGAGGTGGTCGGGCCGGGTCAGGAGGAGGTCCGTGTCGACGACTTCCTGGCGGAGGTCATCGCCGGAGGCTGAGGCACGGGCGAGCTGAGCAGCCGTACTCGCGCGGGCGCCCCGCACGGCACCCCACGGCGAGCTCCCGCCGAGGGGAGCCCGCCGTGAGCCGGTCTCGCTCGCCGTCAGCCCGAGGTATGGCGCCGCCGCGTCCACAGCGGCAGCACGAACCAGCACAGCAGGTACCACACGACCACCGCGGTGACCAGCCAGGGCACGAAGGCGTCGTGGGTCGCCACACGCAGGATCAGCAGCAGGGCGGCGGTGGTCGTGGCGAGCAGCAGCACGAGCCCGAGCATGGTCAGCCGGGACGCCCACTGCACCGCCTGCGGTTTCACACGCCGCCCGGAGACGAGCCGGTGCAGGGACACGGGCCCTATCAGCGCGCCGGTCGCGCAGGCGCCCAGGACGACCGTGACGATGTAGATGGCCCTGTCCGTGTCGGCCAGGTCGTCGTACTTGGGAGTGAACACAACGGTGAGCAGGAAGCCGAACAGGATCTGCACGCCCATCTGTGCCACGCGGACCTCCTGGATGAGCTCCTGCCACATCCGGTCCGCTCTCTCCTCCTCCGTCTCGTTGCGCCCCCTGCGCATGCCCGCGCCCTCCGCTGTGTCCGACACCTGTGCCTCCCGGTCCTATCGACCCGCGTCCTTCTCTTCCTGCGGGTTCCCCGTCCGCGGCCGTCCTCTCCGTCCGCCTTGCGGTTTGAGCGATCAGCGGCCGGTTACACGGACCGCAGTCAGAGGATTGGAGGAGGTCGTGGGACGCACGTCCGGTACGCAGCTCACCGTGACGCTCAGTGGCGGAGGCATCGACGACGCACGAGCCGTCGTCCGGGTCCTGGAAGGAGCGTTCGGGGCGCCGGACCAGCTTCCCGCGGACGAGAACGCGACGGTCCACATGGCGACGTTCGACGGCGACACGGCCCCGGCGACGGCCGGGGACTCAGGGCAGGCGGCCGCCACTGCCCTGTCCGCGCCCGTGAACGTCACCGTCCAGGGCACCCCCGAGGCCGTGCGGCGGGCCGGCGACACGCTCGGACGCGCCTTCACGGCACGCGACCAGGGCGCAGCCTCCGGCGACCAGGAGCAGGAGAGGCAACTGCTCCTGGTGCCGTAAGACTTCGGGCGCCGTAAGACTTCGGGCGCCGTAAGAGACGGCCCTGCCCGGCGGGTCCTGCCCACGGGGCGTTACCAGCGGGATTCCACCTGGTCCTTGATCCGGCGGTCGTAGAGGTCACGGATCGCGGCGAGCGTGTCGTCGGACAGCTCCGGCAGCCCGGCGGCGGCCGCGTTGGCACGGGCCTGCTCGGGCGAGCGGGCACCCGGGATCACGGTGGTCACGCCGGGCTGCTGGATGATCCAGCGCAGCGCCAGCTGGGCCGGGGTGTATCCCTCGGGGGCGAGCGCGGCGAACTCGGCGGCGGCCTCGACGCCGGTGACGTAGTCCACGCCGGAGAAGGTCTCCCCCACGTCGAAGGACTCGCCGTGCCGGTTGTAGGTGCGGTGGTCGTTCTCCGGGAACTCCGTTTCCTTGGTGTACTTGCCCGACAGCAGGCCGGAGGCCAGCGGGACACGGGCGATGATGCCGACGCCCGCCTCCCGCGCGGCCGGGAGCACCTCGCGCAACGGCTTCATGCGGAACGGGTTGAGGATGATCTGCACGCTCGCCACGTTCGGCCGGGCGATCGCGGTCAGCGCCTCCGCGCAGGTCTCGACACTGACGCCGTACGCGGCGATGCGCCCCTCCTCCACGAGGGTGTCCAGGGCGTCGAACACCTCGTCGTTGGAGTACACGGGCGTCGGCGGGCAGTGCAGCTGCACCAGGTCGATCCGGTCGACGCCGAGGTTGCGGCGCGAGCGGTCGTTCCAGGCGCGGAAGTTGTCCAGCACGTAGTTCTCGGGGATCTGGTCGACCCGGCGGCCCATCTTCGTGGTGACGAGCACGTGCAGGTCCGGCCTGCCGCTCAGGAACGCGGCGATGGTCTGTTCGCTGCGGCCGTCGCCGTAGACGTCGGCGGTGTCGAAGAAGGTCACCCCCGACTCGGCCGCCGCCTCCAGTACCGCGCGGGCCTCCTTGTCGTCGACGTCTCCCCAGTCGGCCCCCAGCTGCCACGTACCGAGACCGACGACGGATGCCTGCCGGCCCCACCTGTCGAATGTGCGCTCGTCCATGGCGTCAGTCTGTCATCCGCCGCCGGCGGGCACGGAACCGGTTGCCCCGGCCGGTGAGACCCCGTCGTTTCACTCACACGGGTGAAACGATTCGTCGGGAAGGCACCGCCTGCCGACCGGCCCCTAGCGTGAGCCCGTGACTGATCGTTCAGCGAGCAACTTCCGTTCCGAGGAGCCTTCCTGGACCCGCCGGGGTCTCCTGCGCACCGCGGCGGCCCTGGCCGTCGTCCCCGGCCCGGCGGCGGATCCGGCGGTGGCCGCCGCGGAGCTGCCGGACTTCCCGGCGGACGTCGCCCTGTACCGCTCGGCGTACCGCAACTGGGTCGGTGAGATCACCGCCGACGGTCTGTGGGCCTGTGCGCCCGATGGCCCGGATCAGGTGGTCGCCGTGGTCAACTGGGCCTGGCGGCACGGCTGGAGAGTCCGTGCCCGGGGTTCCTCGCACGGCTGGTCACCCCTGACCGTCACGGAAGGAACGCGGCCCGACGCGCCCGTCCTGCTCGTCGACACCGCCCCTCACCTCACCGGGCTGAGCCTGCGGGCACCGAACGAGGTGCGCGCCGGCACCGGCGTCACCCTGGAGGCGTTACTGACGTTCCTGGAGGAGCGCGGCCTCGGGGTCACGGCCACGCCCGCGCCCGGCGACCTCACGCTGGGCGGCGCCCTGGCCGTCGACGCGCACGGCACCGCCGTACCGGCGCGCGGCGAGCGGCGGCAGCCCGGGCACACGTACGGCTCGCTGAGCAATCTCGTGCTGTCCCTGACGGCCGTGGTGTGGGACGCGGGGCGCGGCGCGTACGTCCTGCGGACGCTGCGCCGCGACGAGGCAGACGGTGCCGCGCTGCTCACCCACCTCGGGCGGTCCCTGGTGACCGAGGTGGTGCTGCGGGTGGGTACGAACACCAACCTGCGGTGTGTCAGCCGTACGGACATCCCGGCCGCCGAGCTGTTCGCGGCGCCCGGCTCCGACGGGCGCACCTTCGCGAGCTTCCTGGACGAGGCCGGACGGGCCGAGGCGATCTGGTTCGCCTTCACCGAGCACCCGTGGCTGAAGGTGTGGAGCGTCTCCCCCACCCGGCCCCTGGGCTCGCGGCACGTGACGCGGCCGTACAACTACCCGTTCTCCGACAACGTGCCGGCCCCGGTGGCCGACCTGGTGGGGCGGATGACGTCGGAGGCGGCCTGGCACCTGGCGCCGGTGCTCGGCAACGCGCAGTACGACGTGGCCGCCCTGGGGCTCGTGGCGACCCGGTCGGCGGACATCTGGGGTCCGTCCAAGAACACGCTGCTGTATCTGAAGCCGACCACGCTGCGGGTCACCGCCAACGGCTATGCCGTGCTCACCGGCCGGGGCCAGGTCCAGCGCGTCGTCGCCGAGTTCGCCGCGTTCTACCGGGCGCGGCTGGCCGCGTACGCCGCCCGGGGCCGTTTCCCGGTCAACGGCTCGGTGGAGATCCGGGCCACCGGCCTGGACGACCCGGCCGACACCGCACTGGCCGGGGCCCGCCCGCCGCTGCTGTCCGCGCTCCGGCCGCGCGAGGACCGGCCCGAGTGGGACACGGCCGTGTGGCTGGACGTGCTGACGCTGCCGGGCACGCCGCACGCGGAGGCGTTCCTGCGTGAGATCGAGCGGTTCCTGCTGCGCACGTACGACGGCGGGTACGCCCTGGCCCGGGTCGAGTGGTCCAAAGGCTGGGCCTACACGGACAAGGCGGTGTGGAGCGACGCGGAGGTGCTGGGCACGGTGGTGCCCGCCTCGTTCGGCACGGCGGCGTGGGGTGAGGCGGCCGCCGCCCTGGAGCGGCTCGATCCGCACCGGGTGTTCGGCAACGCCTTCCTGGACCGGCTGTTCGGCTGACGTGTGAGGGCTATTCGCGGGAGGCCAGTGCCCGTGCGTGCGCGGTCCGCGCCAGTTTCGGCCCGAGCCAGCGCTTGAAGCGGCGCAGCGCCTCCAGCCGCCCGGACGCCTGGTCGAGCCGGTAGTACAGCTGGGGCGGGACGTGGGGCAGCAGGGGCGAGTGGCGCTGGCCGAGCAGGGCGAACATCCGCTGCGGGGGCAGGTGGATGTAGCGCGGCAGGTTCTCGTACCACTGGGCGCTGTAGCGGGCCGCGCTCTGCACGGGCAGGAGGGCCGCCCGGCGTTCCCGCTCGTAGTGGGCCAGGGCCCGCGGGAGTGCCGAGTGCTCGCGCAGCGCCCCGGCCAGGGCGATGGCGTCCTCCAGGGCGAGGGTGGTGCCGGCGCCGACGGAGTAGTGCGTGGTGTGGGCGGCGTCGCCGATCAGGACGAGGTTGTCGCGGTACCAGGTGCGGTTGGTGAGGGTGCGGAAGGTCAGCCATTGGATGCCGGTGGGGGCGCCGATGACGGGGTGGCCGTCCAGGACGTTGGCGAAGAGCTTCTCCAGCAGGGCCAGTCCGTCGGCCTCACTCGCCCGGTCGAGCCCGAGTCCGCTCCAGGTCTCGGGTGCGCACTCGACGACGCAGGTGCTGTGCTCCGGGCTGTAGCCGTAGCCGTAGCACCAGATCCAGCCGTGCTCGGTCTCGACGAAGGCGAAGGTGAACGCGTCGAAGACCTTGGTCGTGCCGAGCCAGACATAGGGATTGCGGCCGGTCGCGAGGCGGGTGCCGAAATGGTCGGCGTGGCGGGTGCGCAGCGCGCTGTGGACGCCGTCGGCCGCCACGATCAGGTCGGCGTCGGCGGGCAGGGCGTCGGCGGTGATCTCGTGCTCGAACTCCAGCCGTACGCCGAGCGCGCGGGCCCGGGCGGCGAGGATCTCCAGCAGGCGGTGGCGGCCGATGCCGTGCCCCTGGTCGCCGCGGTGCCGGGTCGTCAGGTCGCGTACGGCGTCCCGTACGTGCGCGACGCCGTCGCTCCACCGCACGGAGTCGGCGTCCAGGGCGCGTGCCGTTGCGGGGTCGTGCTCGTGGAGCTTGTCGAGCAGCCCTCGCCAGTACGTGACGCCCCAGCCGTAGGTCGAGCCCTCGGGGTTGCGTTCGTGGACGGTGATGTCGTGGGACGGGTCCTGCCGCTTCAGCAGGATCGAGAGATACAGGCCGGCGGGCCCGCCGCCGACGCAGGCGACCTTCACGCGCACCCCTGACAGTTACTCGTCGCGGCCATGTGACGACGCAGGGTAGCAAAGCGGAGCCTTACGCTCCGGACCTTCCGATCGCGCCATTCTCACGGCGTGAGACACCTCACCACCGGCACACCTCGCCGCGAAAGATCACGTGCGACAGCGCTTTCCCGGACGGAATTTCCTGTTCCGCGCCTCCGCCGACCGCGCTCCCAGCAAGATCATCTTTGTTCAACCTTGCACGACATAAGGGGAATTGCCCGGATCTCAGCCAACCGGCCTGAGGGGATTTCTCCCCTTCCCGGCGGGGCCGATAGGCATGCGGGGTCGCAGCCGAACGAACCCAGGAGGTCCGTATGCCGGAACTCAGCCGTCGCCGTGCGCTCACCGCCGCGGCCGCCGTCGCCGTGGCCGCCGGAGCCCAGGCCGTCACCGCTCCCGCCGCGTCCGCCGGCAGTGGGCACCACCACGGCGCGCCCCAGGCCTTCGAGGAGGTCTACAAGGGCCGCCGGATACAGGGCCGCCCCGTCACCGGGGGCGGTCACCACCACCACGGCCCGGGCTACGCCGTGTTCGTCGACGGGGTGGAACTGCACGTGATGCGCAACGCCGACGGCAGCTGGATCAGCGTCGTCAGCCACTACGACCCGGTGCCCACCCCGCGGGCCGCCGCACGCGCCGCGGTGGACGAGCTGCAGGGCGCCCCACTCCTGCCGTTCCCCGCCAACTGACCGCCACGCAAGGACACTTGGAGTCACCCGCACATGACCGTCCGCAAGAACCAGTCCGTTCTGACCGCCGACGAGAAGCGGCGTTTCGTCGCCGCGGTCCTGGAGCTCAAGCGCAGCGGCCGCTACGACGAGTTCGTCACCACGCACAACGCCTTCATCGTGGCCGACACCGACAACGGCGAACGGACGGGCCACCGTTCACCGTCCTTCCTGCCCTGGCACCGCAGATTCCTGCTCGACTTCGAGCGGGCGCTGCAGGAGGTGGACGCGTCGGTGGCGCTGCCGTACTGGGACTGGAGCACGGACCGTTCGGGGCGCTCCTCGCTGTGGGCGCCGGACTTCCTCGGCGGTACCGGGCGCAGCCGGGACGGGCAGGTAATGGACGGGCCGTTCGCCGCGTCCACCGGGAACTGGCCGATCAACGTCCGGGTGGACGGCCGGACGTTCCTGCGGCGCTCGCTGGGCTCCGGGGGGCGCCGACTGCCGACGCCGGCCGAGGTCGAGTCGGTGCTGGCGATGGACACGTACGACATGGCGCCCTGGAACAGCGGCTCCGACGGGTTCCGCAACCACCTGGAGGGCTGGCGGGGCGTCAATCTGCACAACCGGGTCCACGTCTGGGTGGGCGGTCAGATGGCCACCGGGGTCTCCCCCAACGACCCGGTGTTCTGGCTGCACCACGCCTACATAGACAAGTTGTGGGCCGAGTGGCAGCGGCGGCACCCCGGCTCCGGCTACCTGCCGGCCGCCGGGACACCGGACGTGGTGGACCTGAACGACACGATGAAGCCGTGGAACGACGTGCGCCCGGCCGACCTGCTGGACCACACGGCGTTGTACACCTTCGACGCCTGATCAGGCGCTCTGGGCCGCCGTACGGCACTCCGGGTGGCCCCAGCCCTGGTCGTTCTTGGCGATGGGCTCGCCGGCCGCGTAGGAACGGCCGCACTGGCAGCGGCCGGGGAACTTCGCCTTGATGGTGCGGGCCGAGCCGCCGCGCTGCCGGGAGCCGGAGGCGGAGCGGCGCGGGGCCTTCGCCTTCACCGGGGTGTCCGGCGCGGGCGGCGGCTCGGGGGAACCGAGGGCGCTGCCCGCCGCCTGCTGGACAGTGGCGGCCTGGCTGGCGGCGCGGTCGGCGAAGTCGTTCAGCGGATCGCCGTCGACCTGGTGGGCGGGGACGTAGCGGAACTCGACGGTGCGGCCGGCGAGCAGTTCGTCGATGCGCACCACCAGGTCCTGGTTGGCGACCGGCTTTCCGGCGGCCGTCTTCCAGCCGTTGCGCTTCCAGCCGGGCAGCCAGGTGGTGACGGCCTTCATGGCGTACTGCGAGTCCATGCGGATCTCGAGCGGCACGTCCGGGTCGGTCGCCGACAGCAGGCGCTCCAGCGCGGTGAGCTCGGCGACGTTGTTGGTGGCCTTCCCCAGCGGCCCCGCCTCCCACCGGGCCGGGGCCTGGCTCTCGTCGGCGACGACCCAGGCCCAGCCCGCCGGCCCGGGGTTTCCCTTCGAAGCCCCGTCGCACGCGGCCACAACACGTTCACGCATGGGCTCGATCATGCCATGGGGCGGGCGGATGTCCGGTGCCGAGGTGGTCAGGAGACGTCGGTCATGGCCGGCATCTCGCCCTCGGTCCTCGTGGTGTCGAGCACCGAGAAGTCGGCGCCCTGCGGGTCGGTCAGCGAGGCGAACCGCCCGAACGGGGTGTCCGTCGGCCCGAACCGCAGCACGCCGCCGAGCTTGGTGGCTTTCGAGACGGCCTCGTCGCAGTCGGCGACGGCGAAGTAGACGTTGATGTACGGCGGCACCTCGGGCGGAAAGTCGTCCGTCATCTCCATCCGGCCGAGCGCCGGGCGCTCACCGAGGCTGTAGACCCGGAAGTCCATCGTGTCGTCCTGCATCTGCTGGGCCTGGTAGCCGAAGACGGCGGGGAAGAACGTGTCGGACTTCTCCGGCTCGCGGGTGAAGACCTCCGCCCAGCAGAAGGCGCCCGGTTCGTCCATCTCCGCCTGAAAGCCCTCGTGGGTGCCCGCCTGCCACACGCCGAAGACGACACCGCCGGGGTCGCGGGCCAGGCACATGGTGCCGAAGTCGCCGACCCGCATCGGCTCCATCACCACCTCGCCGCCGTGCTCGCGGATCCGGGCCGCGGTGGCCGCGGCGTCCTCGGCCGCGAGGTAGAGGCACCACTGGGACCGGCCCTCCTGGCCGGGCATGGGCGGGACGACGGCGGCGACCGCCTTGCCGTCCGTGTAGGCCTGGGTGTAGTTGCCGTACTCCGTCGACGCCTCGCCGAAGGTCCAGCCGAGGACAGCGCCGTAGAAGCTCTTGGCCCCCTCGAGGTCGGTGAACATCGCGTCGGCCCAGCAAGGGGCTCCCTCAGGTTGGACGGCCATGGTCGCGGCCCCCTCCGGGATCGGGTGGATGGTCCGTTTCCTCACGCTAGTCAGCCGGGCGCCGTCTCGCGCGCCGAACAGGTCGTTCCGCAGCAGACTGGAGAGGCGGGGCCGGGTCTTCGGTGGGACGGGAACGCCATGGCGGACGGGACGATGCGCGCGTGGTCCGTGGTACGGCCCGGGCCGGTCGAGGAAGGGTCGCTGCGGCTGACCGAGAAGCCGGTGCCGGTGCCCGGCGACGACGAGCTGCTGGTGCGGGTGCGGGCCTGCGGGGTGTGCCGCACCGACCTGCACGTCGCCGAGGGCGACCTGCCGGTGCACCGGGCGGGTGTGACGCCCGGGCACGAGGTCGTCGGCGAGGTGGCCGGGGCCGGGACGGCCGTGACCGGCTGCGCCGTCGGTGACCGGGTCGGGGTGGCCTGGCTCAACCGCACCGACGGCAGCTGCGCCTACTGCGCGCGCGGCAGGGAGAACCTGTGCCCGTCCTCGACGTACACGGGCTGGGACGCCGACGGCGGTTACGCGGAGTACACGACCGTACCGGCCGCGTTCGCCTACCGGCTCCCCGGTGACGTGGCCGACGTGGCGCTCGCGCCGCTGCTGTGCGCGGGCATCATCGGGTACCGGGCGCTCAGACGGGCGGCGCTGCCGCCGGGCGGACGGCTCGGGCTGTACGGGTTCGGGGGCAGCGCCCACCTGTGCGCGCAGGTCGCGCTGGCCGAGGGCGCGACCGTGCACGTCATGACGCGCGGTGCGGCGGCGCGGCGGCTGGCCCTGGAGCTCGGGGCGGCCTCCGCGCAGGACCCGTACGCCCTGCCGCCGGAGCCCCTGGACAGCGCGATCCTGTTCGCCCCGGCCGGCGAGCTGGTCCCGGTCGCGCTGCGCGCCCTCGACCGGGGCGGGACCCTGGCGATCGCCGGGATCCACCTCAGCGACACCCCGCCGCTGCACTACGAGACCGAGCTGTTCCACGAGAAGCAGCTGCGCAGCGTCGCCTCCAACACGCGCGAGGACGGCCGCGAGTTCCTGGCTCTGGTCGCCCGGCACGGCGTGCGAGCCACCACGCACCCGTATCCGCTGTCGCGGGCCGCGCGGGCGCTGGCCGACCTCAAGGCGGGCCGGTTCGACGGGGCGGCGGTGCTGGTGAACGACCTGTCCTGAGCCGTTGCGCCCGAGCGGGTGGGCTCGGGTCGTGCCCGTACCTGCTGATCACACCGCAGACCGGGCCTGATGCGGCGTCAATTGGTCTGCTGATAGCGATCCTTGGCCGACGCGTGTCTTCCGCCCCGGCCCCGGCTGTGCTTGCCTGGGGAGCCGTTTCGGTGGCCGGGGCGGGAGTTGCCGTATGCGCAAGCCGTGGGTCGTGGGGGTGCTGCTGGCCGGGGTGCTGCTCGGCGGGTGCGGGGATCCGGCGTCCGCGCCCGAGGCGCCACCGCCGACGTCACCGGGCGCGTCGGCGACCACGCACCAGCGGCCCGCCGCCTCCCCGAGCCGGAGCGCCGCCCCGGCCGAGGCGCCCACCGTGCTGTACCTCGGGGACTCGCTGGCGATGGAGAACCAGAAGGTGCTCGGGCAGGAGCTGCGCCGGGACCTCCGCGCGCGGTACACCAGCGCCCCGTACTCGGGCACGACCCTGTGCGACTACCTGGAGGGCACGGCGGAACGGTCCCTCGTCCCGGCGGCCGACAAGGCGGCCGCGCTGGTGCGCTCGCTGCGGCCGGACTTCGTGGTGCTGCAGTTCTGGGGCAACGCCTGGGGTTACACGCCGTGCATGGACGGGATCACGTACGACGCCTCGCGGGAGAAGTACTTCGGGCGGTACGAGGCGGACGCCCGCAGGCTCACCGAGCAGATCGCCGCGGCCGGCGGGGGCCAGCGGCCGCGGATCGTCTGGGTGCTGCAGGGCCCCGACCCGATCACCCCCGAACGGGTCCGGCGTGTGAACGCGGTCTACGAGAAGCAGGCCGCCGCCTCCGGCGACCTCGTGGCCGACGCGGGGAAGGCGGTGAGCCCGGCCTCGGCCCGCTACACCTGGGCCCAGTACCTGCCGTGCACGGCCTACGAGCGTGCCCACCCCGACTACTGCACCCAGCCGGGCCGTGGCCGGACCGCTCTGCACCGCGACGACGACTACCTGCACTTCTGCCTCGCGCCCACGACGTCCAGGCCCAAGCCCTGCCCGGTGCGCTCCCCCGGGATCCTGCGCATCGCCCGCGAGATCACCCGGGTGATCGACGCACACGTCCGGTGAGTCCGGCCGCAAATCCATTCGACGGGAGGTGAGTTGTCCGCTGGGATGGGCGGCATGTGTGCTGTGCGGATGCATGCGGACGAGGTGGACGTCGACGCCGAGCTCGTCGGCCGGCTGGTCGCCGGGCAGTTCCCCCGGTGGGCCGGGCTGCCGGTGGAGCGCCTGCCGTCCTCGGGGACCGAGAACGCGATGTTCCGTCTGGGGACGGATCTGGTGGTGCGGCTCCCCCGGCATCCCCGTGCCGTCGAGAGCGTGGCGCACGAACAGCACTGGCTTTCCCGGCTCGGCCCCCGGCTGCCGTTCGCCGCACCGCAACCGCTCGGGCGGGGCGAGCCCGGCGCGGGTTTCCCGTGGCCCTGGTCCGTGTACCGCTGGCTGGACGGCCGCAATCCCGTGGCCGGCCGTGTCGAGGAGCCGGAACGGCTCGCCGGGGATCTGGCGGCGTATGTCACCGCCCTGCGCCGGATCGACCCGGCGGGCGGCCCCACCGGTCACCGGGGCGTACCGCTGGCGACCCGGGACACGCCCACGCGCGAGGCGCTCGCGCAGCTGGCGGGCAGGGCCGACACCGGCGCGCTGACGACCCTGTGGGAGGAGGCCCTGCGGGCTCCGGAGCACACCGGGCGGCCCGTGTGGGCGCACGGTGATCTGTCGCCCGGGAACGTGCTGGTCAGCGGTGGGCGGCTGGCCGCTGTGATCGACTTCGGCTGTGTGGGGGTGGGCGATCCGGCCGTCGATCTGATCGTCGCCTGGAATCTGCTGCCCGCCGAGGTGCGCGGCCTCTTCCGGGAGGCCGTGGGCGCCGACGACGCGGAGTGGGCGCGCGGCCGTGGCTGGGCGCTGTCGATCTCGCTGATCCAGCTGCCGTACTACTGGGACACCAATCCGGCGCTCGCCGAGAACTCACGGCATGTGATCGGGGAGATCCTGGCCGAGGCCGGGTAGCGACGGGCGGGCCGTGACAGGCGGCCCGCCCTGTCCTGCTGAGGTGTCACTCGGCCGCGTAGGCCTTCTCCAGCGCCGCGATGTCGAGCTTGCCCATCGAGAGCATCGCCTTGGTGGCGCGGGCCGCCTTCTCCTGGTCAGGGTCGCTGACCATGTCGATCAGCCGCTTCGGGACGACCTGCCAGGACACCCCGTACCTGTCCTTGAGCCAGCCGCAGGGGCCGGGTTCGCCGCCGCCCTCGGTGAGCACGGTCCAGTAGTAGTCGACCTCCTCCTGGTCGTCGCACTCGATCTGGAAGGAGATCGCCTCGGTGAACTTGAACTGCGGGCCGCCGTTCAGCGCGACGAACCTCTGGCCGTTGGCCACGAAGTCCACGGTGACGACCGAACCGGCGGGGCCGGGGCCCGCCTCGGTGTAGCGCACGGTCCGTCCGATGCCGGAGTTCTTGAAGACCGAGACGTAGTAGTGCGCGGCCTCCTCGGCCTGGCCGTCGAACCAGAGACACGTGGTGAATCCGTCGGTGGTCATGAGTACCTCCTGGGGCGGTGAACGCGGTCATCTGTATCGACCGGCGCACGCCGGCAAACTCATCGGCCGGGCGGCGGATCAATCCGGACGGCCGTGTCGTGACCCCAACCAGCATCGCGGCCATGACGACGTCCTCGCCCGCCGGCAGCGGCATCCGCCCCTTCCGCCTCGCCATCCCGCAGAGCGACCTCGACGACCGCCTCGGCCGCACCCGCTGGCCGGACGAGCTGCCCGGCAGGGGCTGGGCGCACGGCGTGCCGCTGGAGTACCTGCGCGACCTCGTCCGGTACTGGCGGCACGACCACGACTGGCGCGCCGCCGAGGCACGGCTGAACGAGTGGCCGCGGTTCACCACCACGGTCGACGGGGCGAACGTCCACTTCGCCCACGTCCGCTCCCCCGGGCCGGACGCCACCCCGCTGATCATCACGCACGGCTGGCCGGGGTCGATCGTGGAGTTCCTGGACGTGGTCAGGATCGTGGAGACGTTCCGGGGGTGGACGGACTCCGAGGAGCTGCCGGAGGAGGCGGTCGACCGGGGCCGGCTGCTGACCGACGTGATGCTGTACTGGCTGACCGGGACGGCGGGTTCGTCCGCCCGCATCTCCTACGAGCGGGCGCACGCCACGGGCCGCTCGGCCCGGCCGGCCGAGCCGCCGACCGCGCCGGCCGAACTCACCCTCTTCCCCGCCGAGCCGCAGATCCCGCTGCGGCACAAGGCGGAGCGCACCGAGAACCTCGTGCGGTGGACGGAGTTCGACCGGGGCGGGCACTTCGCCGCGATGGAGGAGCCGGATCTGCTGGTCGGGGACGTGTGGGCCTTCTTCCGGCAGCTGCGTGAGAAGGGCGGCGGCCGGCCGCTCTGCCCGCGGCGAATCTGCCGCGGGCAGAGAAATCCCCATCGGGCGCGGACCCGGACCGACAGTGGAGACCGCGGCGACCAGCGCCGTACGGCATCACGCCTCTCCAAGGAGTGCCCATGTCTCCACTCACCGCCGGCCCGCTGCCGGCCCTGCTCCCGCGGGCCGAGGAGGGTGACACCCCTCCGACCCGGTTCGACGACCATCTGGCGGCCCAACTGCTCGACCAGCGGATCGTGTTCCTCGGCACCGAGGTCACCGAGGCCTCCGCGAACCGGGTCTGCGCCCAGTTGCTGATCCTGTCCGCGCAGGACCCGCGCACCGACATCAGCCTGATCGTCAACAGCCCCGGCGGGGCCGTGCACGCGGGTCTGGCCATCTACGACACGATGCGGCTGATCCCCAACGACGTCGCCACGCTCGCCATGGGATTCGCGGCCAGCATGGGGCAGTTCCTGCTCACGGTGGGCGCGCGCGGCAAGCGCTACGCCCTGCCGAACGCGCGGATCATGATGCACCAGCCGTCGGCGGGCATCGGCGGCACCACCGCCGACATCGAGATCCAGGCGGAGAACCTGGACTTCACCAAGCGGACCATCGAACGGATCACCGCCGAGCACACCGGCCAGAGCCCGGAGACCATCTCCCGGGACGGCGACCGGGACCGCTGGTTCACCGCCGAGGAGGCCAGGGAGTACGGCATGGTCGACCGGATCGTGGAGTCCCTCGCCGACATCCGCCCGACCGCCACACGCCGCAGGATGGGGTTGCTGTGATGGGCACGTACACGGTTCCGAACGTCATCGAGCGCACCCCGCAGGGCGAGCGGTCCTTCGACGTGTTCAGCCGGCTGCTCAACGAGCGGATCATCTTTCTCGGCACCGAGATCGACGACGGCGTCGCCAACGTCGTCATCGCGCAGCTGCTCCATCTGGAGTCGGCGTCCCCGGAGAGCGAGATCGCGATCTACCTCAACTCCCCCGGCGGCTCGTTCACTTCCCTCATGGCGATCTACGACACGATGACGTTCGTGCAGGCGCCGATCTCGACGTTCTGCGTCGGCCAGGCGGCCTCCACGGCGGCCGTGCTGCTGGCGGGCGGGGATCCCGGGCGGCGGTTCGTGCTGGAGCACGCGCGCGTGCTGCTCGGCCAGCCGGCCTCCGGCGGAGCGCGGGGCACGATCTCCGATCTGTCCCTCCAGGCCAAGGAGATGGTGCGGATCCGCTCCCAGGTCGAGGAGGTGCTGTCGCGGCACACGCACCACGACGTGGCGACGCTGCGCGCGGACATGGACCGCGACAAGGTGTTCACCGCGCAGGAGGCGGTGGCCTACGGACTGGCCGACGAGGTGCTCAGCCGGCGCCTCGTGCGGGTCTGAGGCGCCGGCCGGTCTCCGGTCGGCGTCAGGCGGCCAGGCACAGCCCGTCGTGCGACGACGCGGACGTGCCCCGGCTGCGGCCCGCGTGCCGTGAGCTGATGCGGATGAGCTCTCCCTGAGCCCGGGACAGCAGGTCGCCCAGGCTCAGTCCGAGCGCGTGGGCGGCGGCCGCGAGGACCTCGGAAGAAGCCTCCTTGCGGCCGCGTTCCACCTCCGACAGGTACGGCATGGAGATGCGGGCCGCGTCGGCGACGTCCTTCAACGTGCGCTCCTGGGCGAGGCGTTCGTGGCGCAGGACGTCACCGACCAGGTCGCGCCACAGGGGTTCCCTGGGCGCGGGGGCGGCCGGTGTTCCCCGGCGGGGCGGGACGGCGTCGGGGCGGGCGGTTCCCGGGCGGGCGCTGTGCGGGCGCAGCGGGATGACGCGGGCTTCGTTCGGCGCTTGGCTGGTCACCTCCTCAGCCTAAAAGCCGTGGACGCCAGGGGAAGGGCCCGGCATTCTGCCCTGGGTGAATGCGCGGGCGGGGAGGCTTCCAGGTGGTCCTGCGGGAGACGTTCAACGAGGTCCCGGAGTTGTACGACCGGGCGCGGCCCCGCTATCCGCAGGCCATGGTCGCCGATCTGGTCCGTGTGGCGGGCCTCGGCCCGGGCAGCCGGGTCCTGGAGGTCGGGCCGGGGACCGGTCAACTCACCGTCCCGCTGGCCGAGTCCGGCTGCCGGGTCACCGCCGTGGAGCTGGGCCCGGCCCTGGCGGCCGTGGCACGGCGCCGGGTGAGCCGGTTCCCGCACGTCGACGTGGTGGTGGGGGACTTCGAACGCTGGGAGCTGCCGCCGGAGCCGTACGACCTGGCGGTGAGCGCCACCGCGTTCCACTGGATCGACCCGGCCGTACGGGTGGTCAAGGCGGCACGGGCGCTGCGCCCCGGCGGGCACCTGGCACTCATCACCACGCACCATGTGGCGGGCGGCATCACGGAGTTCTTCGCTCTCGCCCAGGCCTGCTACGAACGCTGGGACCCCGCCACACCGCCCGGCCTGCGGCTGCGGGACGCTGCCGAAGTGAGCACGGACACCATCGAGTTGACCGGCTCGCCGGACTTCGCGAAGGTCACGGTGGCGCGGCACGAGCAGGACATCGCCTACTCCGCCGGCGAGTACCTCGACGTCCTGCTCACCTACTCGGGGCACCGCGCCCTCGACGAGACCGCCCGGCAGGGCCTGCTGGGGTGCATCCGGAATCTGATCGGGACCCGGTACGGCGGCCGGGTCACCAAGCGCCATCTGCACGAGCTGATCACGGCGGTCCGGGCGGAGCGTATGTGACGCTTTCCCGCCGGTCCTTCACACAGTCGGCATGATCGGTCACGACCTGGGTACCCGCAACCCAGAAGGGACCTGAGCAGATGTCGCCGTGACTTTCGTGGGAGAGGTACCAGGTGATGGACACCGCCGTGATCCGGACCGAGGCGCAGGTCGTCGAGGAGAACACCGAGGCCAGGACGGGTGACGGACCACTGCCCGGCGTCGTGGACCCGAAGGCCGTGGCGCCGCGGGACGCCAGGGAGTTGTCCCGCCAGTTCTTCCAGCGCCTGACGGAGCTGGAAGAGGGCACCCACGAGTACCAGTACGCCCGCAACACGCTCATCGAGATGAACATGTCGCTCGTGCGGTTCGCGGCCGGCCGGTTCCGGGGCCGCGGCGACGACATGGAGGACATCGTCCAGACGGGCATGATCGGCCTGATCAAGGCCATCGACCGGTTCGACCTGTCGCGCGAGGTGGAGTTCACCTCCTTCGCGCTGCCGTACATCGTCGGTGAGATCAAGCGGTTCTTCCGTGACACGACCTGGGCGGTGCACGTGCCCCGGCGGCTGCAGGAGCTGCGCGTGGAGCTGGCCAAGGCCCGCGAGGAGCTCGCCAGCCGGCTGGACCGGGAGCCGACGGTCGCCGAGCTCGCGACGCTGATGAACATCTCCGAGGACGAGGTCATCGAAGGCCAGATCGCCGCCAACGGGTACAACTCCGCGTCGCTGGACGCCGCGCTCACCGGCGACGGGCCGGAGAACGGCGAGGCGGTGCTCGCCGACTTCATCGGCGTGGAGGAGGACGGGCTGCGGCTCGTCGAGGACTTCCACTCCCTCGCTCCGCTCATGGCCGAGCTCAGCGAACGCGACCGGCAGATCATCCACATGCGGTTTGTGGAGGAGGCCACACAGGCGGAGATCGGCGAACGGCTCGGCTGCTCGCAGATGCACGTGTCCCGGTTGATCAAGCGGATCATCACGCGGCTGCGCGAGGGCATGCTGGGCGAACTCGGCTGCGCCTGACGCGGGCATCGGCGCGCGGCGCCGGAGCGCCCGGCTTCCAGAGGGCTTTTCCAGGGCCCGGGGCACGGGGCCCCGGGCTTCCAAGGGGCAGTGAGCCAGGACGCCGGGCTCAGGGAGCCGGGGCTCCCACGTCCGCGCCGCTCAGCCGCCCTCCAGGGCCAGCACCGCGCGCACGCGCTTGCCGACCGGCACCCGTTCGACGGTGACCTCCTGCGCCAGCGCGTGGACGATCTCCAGGCCGTGCCGGCCGACGCGCTCGGGGTTGCGGGGGAAGATGCGGGGCAGAGCGACGCTGCTGTCGTAGACCGACACCGCCACCGAGGTGCCCGTCCCCTCCAGCTCCAGGATGTACGGCCCGTTGCTGTGCCGGTCGGCGTTGGTGACCAGCTCGCTCACCACGAGCAGCACCGCGCCCTCGGCCCGCTCGTCGATCGCGACGCACCACTCGGCCCTGAGCCGGCCGAGGAAGTGCGCGGCGAAGGAACGTGCCTCGGCGATGCAGCCCTGCTCGCCGGTGTAGTGTGCCGCCCGCCGCAGCGGTTCCACGGGCACGTCGAAACCAGTCGGTATCACTGCCCCGTCCAGGTGCTCATCATGCGTTTCTCTCTTGGAAGCCGGACCGGCCGGACGCTCTGCACCAGTCCTCGTACCCCAAGCCGGGCCCCGCAGTCCACCTGACAGGTGTTCGCCTCTCAGGTGGACGCGGGGCCCGCCGCATCGTCGCGCCCGGGCGGGGCACTCGGAAAGGCAACGGGGCCGGCCGAGGGCGGCCCGGTCCGGAGCGCCGGAGGTGCACGGTGGCCTGGTGGACATGGCTCGTCGTGGTGGTCGGGGTGATCGTCGCGGTGGTCCTGCTGACGCTGGCGGTGCAGGCCGGCCGGCGGTCGGGGACGGTCCTCGCGGTCCGGCACCGGCCCGGCGGGAAGGACGTGCGATGAGCGGGCTGCTGGCGGCGCGGAGCCTGACGACCCGGCCGGTGGTCACGCTGGGCGGGGACGCGGTCGCCCAGGTCAAGGACACCGTCTTCGACGCGGGCGCCGGGCGCATCACCGGTTTCACCCTCAGCGGCCGGGGCCTGTGGTCGGGCCCGCTGAAGCAGAGCCTGCCCTGGTCGGCCGTGCACGCGCTGGGCCACGACGCGGTCATGATCCGTGACGCGGGCGCCCTCACGGGTCTGGACGCCGTGGTGGCGCGCCGCGAGGCCTTCCGCGGGCGGGTGCTCGGCGCGAAGGTCCTCACCGACGCGGGCACCGAGGTCGGCACGGTGCTCGACCTCGTGGTCGAGGGCGGCACCAGCGGCCGTGTCGTCGGGTTCCGGATCGCCGCGCACAAGGCGCTCGTATCGGGCTCCAGGCGCCACCGGCACCAGGTGTACGTGCCGCGGGGCGAGACGCTCGCCGTGTCCGGCCGGGCGCTGGTCATCCCCACCGACGCCACCCGGTACGTCGCCGAAGACCTGCCCGGGTTCGTCGCCCGGGTCGGCGCCTTTCACCACTCCCGGAAGGGTTCGCCGCCGTGATGCTGTTGTCGCAGACCCGGGGCCTGCCGGTGGTGACGCTGGCCGAGGCCGACGAGATCGGCGTGGTGCGGTCCCTGACCGTCGACGCCGCGTCCGGCACGGTCACCCATGTCCGCGTCCGCCTCCCGCGGTCGCGCAAGGAGACCGTGCTGCCCTGGGACGCGCTGCACGCGATCGGCCCGGACGCCGTGCTGGTCCGCTCGACGGCCGCCCCGGACACGGTGCCCCGGCACCACGACCTGCTCGGCCGCAGGGTTCTCACCGAGGCGGGCGACGAGCACGGCACGGTCCAGGACGCGGAGTTCGACCCGGCCACCGGCCGCATCGGAACGGTCCGTACGACGCTCGGCGTGCTGCCGGCCGACCGTCTGCTGGGGCTCGGCGACTACGCGCTGGTGGTCCGGGCGGACTGAGTCACGGCGCCGGGGCGCCGGCCAACGGGCCCTCGGGGCTCGATGTGATGTCCTCCTCGGCCGGCGTCGAGGTGTCGGGCGACGTGGGTTCGGACGGCGGCGACTCGGGGCTCGGCGGGGACTCCGGGCTCGGCGGGGACTCGGGGCTCGGCGGGGACGGGGTGGTGGTCGGCGGCGAGTCCGGGGGCGGCGACGCAGGCGTGGACACGCTCGCCGACGGGGTGGGCTTGTCGGGCGGTGCGGTCATGCGGTCCTTCGCGCCCGTGTCGCCACGGGGCCGCTCGAACCACCCGCCACTGTCGAGGTCGTGAACGACGAAGACCTTGACCACCTTTGGCGCGGGCTTGACCATGACGACGTTCGAGGGGCGGTACGACGGCCACGAGTCACCCGTCCGCTTCGGTGTGGTCCGCAGGGCGACCGGCGGGGCCAGTGGGTTGCCGCAGGCGCAGCGCACGCGCGGCACTCCGCGGTCGTCGACGAGGACGGCCGTGCCGGTCTGGAGGACGGCCTGGTAGGGGGCGGGGGCGCCGTCGCGGTAGCCGTGGTTGGTGACCCAGGTGTCCACGCGCAGCTGCACCGGGGTGAGCGAGCGCAGGTAGGTGGGCACGTCGGACGTGCCGATGCGCAGGACCGAGGCGAACGCCCTGGTCTTCTCGGGCGACGACCTCAGGTAGCTGATCTGTTTCTCGACGTCGCAGCTGGAGACGTTGCGGGTGCCGCCGTACAGGCCCGGTTCCCCGCCCTGCACCGTCGCCACCGCGTTCGGCGGGGTCGATTCGGCGGTCGGGGACGGGGTGACCGGCGGGGCGGAGCTGTCCTTCGCCGTCGACTCGGTGAACGGGTCGGGGCCGGTCTTGCCGGCGGACTGCAGGAAGATCTCGTCGTCGCCCACGGCCCTGTCCGCACCGCCGCCTCCGGCGCGGCTGAAGACGACGGCGAGGATCACGGCTGCCACCACGATCGTGGCGAGCACCGCGACGCGGGGCACGGACCGCCACCAGGGCCGACCGGGCTCCGGCGTCCTGCCGCCCCCGCCCGGCGGCTGTGCGGGCGGCCCGCCGGAAGGCGGCTGGGAGGGGCCCGACAGCGGGCCGGAGGGCGGTCCTGTGGGACGGCCGGACGACGGCGGTTCGACGCTCACGAGCTCTTCTTCCGGGGTGGGATGTCCGCGGCGATGCGCACACTCATGCGGCTTTTCGTATGTCCGGTACTGCTTCTTCCGCTACGCGTTCATTGTGCGCTTCCGTCCGGTACCCCCCGCAAGCCGGCGCGGACGGACCTCCCGGCGGGCGCTGCGCGCGGGTGCTGCTTAGCGTGGCAGCGTGACCTTGCGAACCGCCTCCGCGCAGGCCGTCGCCCGGCATGGCTGGGTGCGGGCCGTTGCCGTGGTGCTGGCGGGGGTGATCGCCATGGGGGTGGTCGCCGCGCTGGGCCTGTGGGCCGCCGGGGCGACGGACCTCCCGGACGGCGCCTTCCCGCGCGTCGTCGCGGCGACCGTCGTCACCTCCGTCGGCGGCTCGATCGAGCTGGCCGGGAGCGCCGGCGGGCTCGCCGAGACGGACGCCGGTCTGACCGTGATCCCGCTGTCGGTCACGCTCGCGGGGGCGCTGGTGATCGCCGCCGGTTTTCTGCGGCCCCTGCGGCACCGGGCGGTGGCCGGCGCGGCGGAGCTCGGCGGCTGGGCCGCCCGGGTCGCCGTGCTGTGGCTGCTGGCGCTGCTCGGCCTGGCTCTCGCCGCCCGCCAGACGTTCGAGATCGACCTCGGGGACGACGTCCTCGGCGACCTCGGCGACTTCTTCGGGGTGCGGCCGGAGATCGGCTTCACGACGAATGTGCCGGTGACGCTGTTCTTCGGGCTGCTGTGGCTGGCCGGTGTGCTGGTGCTGGCGCTGGTGGTCGCGCGGGGCGCTCCGCTGCCCGGCCGGCTGCTGCGCTTCCAGACGTCGGTGCGGCCGGCCGCGTACGCGATGGTCCTCCTGCTGCTGGCGTACGTGGTGATCGGGATCGTCGTCGGCCTGGTCGTCGCGGCGACGCGGGGCCATGCGGCCGAGACGTTCGCCGTGCTGCTGCTGGGGGTGCCCAACCTGGTCTGGCTGGTGCTGACGATCGGGCTCGGGGCCACCTGGAACGGTCGGGTGGAGGGGCCGTTCGGGCTGCCCATGCCGCATGTGCTGGACCAGGTGCTGCGCACCCCGGACATCTCCGCGCTGAACCTCGGCACGCTCTCCGAGCACGACGGCCGGGTGTGGTGGCTGCTGGTGGTGAACGCGGTGCTGCTGCCGGCCGCCGCGTTCGTGATGGCGGCCCGTTCACCGGCCCGGATCCGGGCCTGGCAGCACGCCCTGCACATGGCGGCCGCACTCGCGCTCACGGTACTGATGATCTGCCTCGTCGGCCGGATCTCCGCGCACTACGGCCTGTCCGTGCTCGGCATCGGCGACCTCGGCGGCGGGCTCGCCGGGGAGCTGTTCCTGAGGCCGCGGCTGTGGTCCGCGCTGGGTCTGGCCGTGCTGTGGGGCCTGGTCACCGGCTTCGCCGGGGCGCTGCTGGCGCGGCGGGTGCACCGGCGGGGCGAGACGGACCAGGCCTGACGGCGCTTCCTACACCGGACGCCGGAACACCGGCTCGGCCCAGCTCGGTGGCGGCTTCGGCCGTTCGTCCACGGGGGCCGGGACCCGCAGGTCGACCTTGGTGGGGGCGTGTCCGACCGCGGCCCTGCCGGTCGTGGCGGTGCGCAGGGCGGTGACGAAGGCCAGGCAGGACGGGTACCGGTCCTCGGGGTTCTTGGCCAGGGCCTTGGCGAAGACGGCGTCGACCTGTTCGGGAAGGTCGGGGCGGGCCCGGGTCAGCGGCGGCGGGTCGTCGTACTGGTGGGCCCAGAGCAGGGCCATGTCGTCGTCCCGGCGGAACGGCGGGTGGCCGGTGAGGGTCTCGTGGACGACGCAGGCGAAGCCGTAGACGTCGCAGCGGGCGTCGACCGGGCGGCCGGATATCTGTTCGGGGGCGACGTAGTCGAGCGTGCCGACGAACTGGCCGACCGTGGTGAACCCGGTCAGTGACAGCGACTTCTTCGTCAGGCCGAAGTCGGTGAGGTAGACGTGCTCGGGGTGCTCGCTGTCGGTGCCGCGGGAGACCAGGATGTTGCCGGGTTTCACGTCCCGGTGGACCAGGCCGTGGTCGTGGGCCGCGTCGAGCGCGGAGGCGACCTGGGCGGCGACGCGCAGGGCGGTCGGGGGCGGCAGCGGGCCCTCGCGGTCGAGGAGGTGGCGCAGGTCGCTGCCGGAGACGTACCGCATGGCGATGTACAGGATGCCGTCCGTCTCCCCGGCCTCGAAGACGGGCACGATGTGCGGGTGGTCGATCGCGGCGGCGGCCCGGGACTCGTGGGTGAAGCGGCGCCGGAAGGTGTCGTTGCGGGCGAGTTCCGGGGCGAGCAGCTTGAGGGCGACGGTGCGTTCCAGGCGCAGGTCGCGGGCGCGGTAGACGACGGCCATGCCGCCCCGGCCGATCTCCTGCTCGATGCGGTAGCCCGCGATCTGCCGTCCGATCAGCTCGGAGGGCCGGCCCGAGAACAGTCCGGTGTCGCGGCTCATCGGACGTCACCGTCGGGGGTCACGACCCGGGTGGGGTCGTGGGCGACGACCTGGGTGGGGGCGTGGCCGGGGTCCGCGGCGGCGCGGGGCGGTTCGTCGGCCGCGTACGTGCTCAGCCGGGTGCCGTCGGTGTAGACCCACCGCCCGTGGTCGCGGTCGTACAGCCAGACGGACTCGCCGTCGACGACGATCCCGATCCGCAGGCCGCGGGTGCGGGCCCGGAAGGCCTCGCCGTCGAGGCCGCCTCCCGCCAGCTCCTCGACGGCGCCGCGGTAGCGGGCCAGGGCCTCTTCGGCGCGGGCCAGCAGGGGGCGCGGGTCGGCGGTGCGGGTGAGGGGGCCGTCGGCGGCGGGCGGGTCCTGCGGTACGGCGACCAGGCAGCGGCCGTCGACCCAGGCCGACCAGCCGTTGGAGCACACCACGTGGCCCCAGTCGCCGAGCCGTTCGACGAGCTGGACCGGCAGCAGCGGGTCGAGGGCGACGGTGGGCCGGCCCGGGTCGGGGGCCTCCCAGGCGGGCATGCCGTGCTGGGGGACGACGTGGGTGGGCCGGAAGCCGGGGGCCGGCGGGGTCGGCGGAGTCGTCATCGGATCGCCTACTTCCGCATCACCGCGGGTTCGCTCCGGCGCAGCAGCCGGGACACCATCACCCCGAAGAACGCCGACAGCACGAGCAGCATCCCCACGTCGAGCAGCCACACACCCGTCTCGTGCCGGAAGAGCGGGTCCTGGGCCACCTCGCCGGGCACGATCCGGGACAGCCCGACGGTGCCGGCCATCGCGGCGAGCGCCCACCGCGAGGGCACCAGCCACGCCAGCTGCTCCAGGCCGGGCACACCGTCCAGCTTCAGCAGGGCGCCGCAGAACACGACCTGGACGAGGGCGAGCAGCACGAGCAGCGGCATCGTCACCTCCTCCTTGCGCACCAGCGCGGAGACCAGCAGGCCGAGCATCATCGCCGTGAACGCCAACAGGGCGACGGCGACCGTGATCTCGGCGAGCGGCGGCATCAACACGCCTTCGCCGCCGGGGGCGTTGAGGTCGACGCCCAGCAGGGCGACGACGGTCAGCACCACCGCCTGCAGCACGGTGATCGTGCCCAGCACGACGACCTTGGACATCAGGTACGCCGATCTGGACAGACCCACCGCTCGCTCCCGCTGGTAGATCACGCGCTCCTTGACGAGTTCGCGCACGGCGTTGGCGGCGCCGCTGAGGACCGCGCCGACGCACAGGATCAGCAGCGCGTTCATCGCGGTCTTCCGGTTCAGCTCGCTGCCCGCCAGGGCCCGGCCCATCGCGCCCATCACGAACGGAAGCGCGATCATGATGGCGAGGAAGGTGCGGTCGGCGCTCAGTGCCGCCGTGTACCGGCGGACCAGGGTGCCGAGTTGGGCACCGCGGCTGCGCGGCCGGGGCGGCCGGGTGATGACGACCGGGCCCGACCGGGGCTGCCGGGGCTGCACGGTGGCGTCGGCGACGTACCGCCGTTGGAGGGGCGAGGCGCGGAACTCGCCCGCCCAGTCCCGGTCCTGGTCGCGTTCGAAGGCCTCGAAGGCCTCCGGCCACTGCTCGAACCCGAAGAAGGGCAGGGCGTCCTCGGGCGGGCCGTAGTAGGCGATCATCCCGCCGGGCGCGAGCACCAGGAGCCGGTCGCACACGTCCAGGCTCAGCACGCTGTGGGTGACCACGACGACGGTCCGGCCGTCGTCGGCGAGACCGCGCAGCATGTGCATCACCGAGCGGTCCATTCCGGGATCGAGTCCGGACGTCGGCTCGTCGAGGAACAGCAACGACGGTTTCGTCAGCAGTTCCAGGGCGACGCTGACCCGCTTGCGCTGGCCGCCCGACAGGCTGTGCACGGGCTGCCGGGCGCGCTGTTCCAGGCCGAGTTCGCGGATGACCTCGTCGACGCGGGAGCGCCGCTCGGCCTTCGCGGTGTCCTGCGGGAAGCGCAGTTCGGCGGCGTAGGTCAGGGCTTTGCGGACGGTCAGCTGGGTGTGGAGGATGTCGTCCTGCGGGACGAGGCCGATGCGCTGGCGCAGCTCGGCGTAGTCGCGGTAGAGGTCGCGGCCGTCGTAGAGCACGGTGCCGTGGTCGGCGGGCCGCTGCCCGGTGAGGGCGTTGAGCAGCGTGGACTTCCCGGCGCCGCTCGGCCCGACGACCGCGAGCAGGCTCTTCTCCCCCACCGGGAAGGACACGTGGTCGAGGAGGGTCTTGCGGCCCCGGTCGACGGCGACCGTGAGGTCCTGCACGTCGAGGGAGATCTCGCCGGTGTCGACGTACTCCTGCAGCTGGTCGCCGACGAGGCAGAACTCCGAGTGCCCGATGCCGACGATGTCGCCGGGACCGACGGGGGCGGTGGTGACCGGCCGGCCGTTGAGGTAGGTGCCGTTGTGGCTGCCCAGGTCGGCGATCTCGTACGTCCCGTCCGGCAGGGCGCGCAGCTCGGCGTGCCGGCGGGAGACGACGAGGTCGTCGATGACCAGGTCGTTGTCGGCGGCGCGGCCGATGCGCACGGTGCGGGCGGGCAGCGGTCGTACGGTCGTGGGCTGCCGGAAGGTGCCCGTCAGGCCGGGCATCGACACCGCCGAGGGGCGCTCGGGGGCCGGTGCGGAGCGGCCGAGGAAGACGGCGCGGGGGCCGTCGGCCGGGTTGCCGAAGCGGATGACGCTGCCGGGGCCGACGTGCCAGGCGTGGACGCGGTGGCCGTCGGCGTAGGTGCCGTTCGTGCTGTTCTCGTCCTCGAGGGTCCAGTGGCCGTCGTCGGGTCGCAGCACCGCGTGGTGCCACGAGACCCGGGCATCGTCGAGGACGATGTCGCTCAACGGGTCGCGTCCGACGTGGTAGTCACGGCTCGGACTCATCACGGTGGAGCCCGTCTCGGTCTCCAGGACGAGTTCGGGCGCGGTCGGCGCGACCGGCCGTTCCGCCATGTCAGGATTCTATCGATTCGCCCAGATGTACGCCTGGGCGGCGCGGGCATCCGGCCATGGGTCAGGCGACGGGGACGCCGAGGAGCGGGGCGGTGCGCTGCATGCGCAGGGCGTCCACGGACTCGGCGAGCAGCTCGTACTCGGTGGTGTCGTCACTGGTGGCGATGCGCACCAGCCGTCCGGCGGCCAGTTCCTCGGCGACCAGTTCCTGCCGGGCGGCGTCGGCGCACCAGGCACGCAGCACGGCGGGCACGTCGGGCACGGTGTCGGCGACGGGGACGAGCGCGCCGGGCGGTAAGTGCTCGGCGTCGGGCTGCGGGTCGAGGCGCTGGGCGATCCAGGACGCCCGGTCGCGCAGCCACCACAGGGCGAGGGCCAGGGTGGGTGCCCGGTACGTGCCCAGGGGTACGCCGATGCGCCGGCCGTCGCAGACTCCGTACGCGGTGACGTGGCACAGGAACTCGTCGTGCACGTTGCCCCTCCCCCGTGGCCCTGCTCGCCGGCCGGCCTCGCTTCCCGCGGCTCGCGTGCTGTGCGTGAGGGCGCCGTCGCGCTGCGAAAGCGCTCTCGCAGTCGAGTATGTTCACTACTGAAACACTGTCACCATGACTTTCCGGCCACTCTCCTGGCATATTCACCGGCGCTGTTGGCCGAAACGTGGCGGGAACGTGGCGGGGCCGCATGACCCTGGAGGTAATCGACGCCTCGCGGCGGGCGCGGGCATGGTTGCCGTACCGGGTCCCCCGACCGGGACCCGGGCCCTGACCAGCAGAGTCGATCTCGATGGAGGCTGATCCCCCATGTCCGCACCCGCCAACCGTTATGAGGATGCCGTCGCCCGCTACTTCGAGGCCTGGAACGCCGACGGACCGGACGCGCGGGCGAAGGCGGTCGCCGCGGCCTGGGCGGTGGACGGCGGCTACACCGACCCCCTGGCCGAGGTCCGCGGCCACGAGCAGATCGCGGCGCTGATCGCGGCGGCCCGCGAGCAGTTCCCGGGCTTCGTGTTCCGGCTCGCCGGGGGCGTCGACGGGCACCACGCCACCGCGCGTTTCTCGTGGGAGCTGGTGAGCGAGGCCGACGGCTCGGCGCCCGTCGCCGGGTCGGACGTGATCACGCTGGACGAGACGGGCCGGATCACGTCCGTGCTGGGCTTCCTCGACCGGGTGCCCGCACAGACGTGAGGGCCGGGCCGCGATGAGTTTCCCCGCTCTCGGCGGTCTCTTCAGTGACAGCCCGCCCGCAAGAACGACGGGCCGTCGGGATCACCGCGAGCGGAGGACGTGATGGGGACGAGCGGAAAGGTGGACGTGGAGTTCACCGCTGTGCTGCGCAAGAGCCCGGACAAGGGCGGCTGGACGTATCTGGTCTGGCCGGAGTCCGCCGCGTTCTTCGGCACTCGCGGACTGGTCAAGGTCCGCGGGACGATCGACGGGCATCCCTTCCGGAGTTCGTTCATGGCTCTCGGAGACGGCACCCACAAGCTTCCCGTCAAGGCCGAGGTGCGCCGGGCCATCGGGAAGCAGGAGGGCGACAGGGTGACGGTTCACCTGGAGGAACGGCTCACCGCTTGACGACCGCGTCGATACGGGCCAGCTCTTCGGCGTCGAAGTGGAGGTTGCGGATCGCGGCGACGCTGTCCTCCAGCTGCTCCGGGCTGCTCGCCCCGACCAGGGCGGAGGTCACCCGGCCGCCGCGCAGCACCCAGGCCAGCGCCATCTGGGCCAGGGTCTGGCCGCGGGACTTGGCGATGTCGTTCAGGTCGCGCAGCTGGGCCACCAGGTCCTCGGTGAGCGCGTCGGAGTTCAGGAAGGGGCTGTCGCTCGCGGCCCGGGAGTCCTCCGGGATGCCGTTGAGGTAGCGGCCCGTGAGCAGCCCCTGCTCCAGCGGGGAGTAGGCGATTGAGCCGGCCTGGAGCTCGTCGAGGGCGTCCAGCAGGCCCTCGTCCTCGGGGCGGCGGTCGAGCATCGAGTAGCGCGGCTGGTGGATCAGCAGCGGGGTGCCCAGCTCGGCCAGGATGCGGGCGGCCTCACGGGTCTGCTCCGGGGAGTAGTTGGAGACGCCGACGTACAGCGCCTTGCCCTGCTGGACCGCCGAGTGCAGGGCACCCATCGTCTCCTCCAGAGGAGTCTGGGGGTCCGGGCGGTGCGAGTAGAAGATGTCGACGTAGTCCAGGCCCATCCGCTTCAGGCTCTGGTCGAGCGAGGACATCAGGTACTTGCGCGAACCCCACTCGCCGTACGGGCCGGGCCACATCAGGTAGCCGGCCTTGGTGGAGATGACGAGTTCGTCGCGGTACGGCGCGAAGTCGGCCTTCAGTGCCTCGCCGAAGGCGGACTCGGCGGCGCCGGGCGGCGGGCCGTAGTTGTTGGCGAGGTCGAAGTGGGTGACGCCGAGGTCGAAGGCGCGCCGCAGGATGGCGCGCTGGGTCTCGACCGGGCGGTCGGGGCCGAAGTTGTGCCACAGGCCGAGCGACAGCGCGGGGAGCTTCAGGCCGCTGCGTCCGGTGCGCCGGTAGGGCATGTCCGCGTAGCGGTCGGGGTGTGCGGTGTACAACGCGACTCCAGAGGGGTTGGCACACGGATACCGGTCCGGTGGCGACCGGTGGACGACCGGCGGACACGCGAACCGGTAGACACTCTGGCGCGACCTGCGGGCATCCGTCCAACAGAAGAATCCGATGGAATTCAGCGGATACGCTTCTCAGTCATGGAACTGCGCCACCTCCAGCACTTCGTCGCGGTCGCCGAGGACCAGCACTTCACCCGTGCGGCGGAACGGCTGATGGTCTCCCAGTCGGGACTGTCGGCCTCGATCCGCGCGCTGGAGCGGGAGCTGCAGACACCGCTGTTCGTGCGCACGACCCGCCGGGTGACGCTCACCCCGGCCGGGCGGGCGCTGCTCGCCGAGGCGGAGCGGATTCTCGCGCAGGTGCGCACGGCCCACGAGGCGGTGGCCGCGGTGCAGGGCGTGCTGCGGGGCACGCTCACGGTGGGCACCGAGCAGTGCATCGCCGGGGTCGACGCGGCACGGCTGCTGGCCGCGTTCCGGCGCCGCCACCCGGACGTGGAGATCTGCCTGCGGCAGGCGGGCTCGGGCGCACTGGCGGAGGAGGTCGCGGCCGGGCGGCTCGACCTGGCGTTCGGCGTGCGCACGCGGGCGGACTCCGACCAGCTGCGGTCGGTGCCGCTGACCAGCGAGCCGATGACGGTGCTGTGCCACGCCGCCCACCGGCTCGCGGTCACCGGGGCCGCCGTCACACCGGAGGAGCTGGGCGGCGAGGTGTTCGTCGACTTCCACCCGGACTGGGGGCCGCGCCGCACCACCGACGCCGTGTTCTCCGCCGCCGGCGTACGGCGGAGCGTGGCGCTGGAGGTGAACGACGTGCACACCCTGCTCGACCTGGTGGGCGAGAACCTCGGCATCGCCGTCGTGCCCCGGCACTTCGCGCACAAGCGGGCCTCGCTGACCGCCCTGCCCGTGAAGGGCACCGGCGAGGCGGTGTACGAGACGGTCGCCCTGCTGCCGCCCCCGCAGGCCACCAGCCCGGCGGCCCGGGCACTGATGGCGCTGCTGGACCACGACCCGGAGACCGGCCCGGAGACCGACGCAGACACGTGAGGGACGGGAACGCGGGGACGCGTGAGGAACGCGGATGCGCGATGGTGGAGCCATGCATGCGAAGGACATCCTCATCGACGGGTACAGCCGCATCCGGGAAGAAGTCCACGCCACCGTCGAGGGCCTCGACCCCGACGAGCTCGCCTTCCGCCCCTCCCCCGCCACCAACTCCGTCGCCTGGCTGATCTGGCATCTCGCCCGGGTCCAGGACGACCACGTGGCCGACGCCTTCGACCTCGACCAGGTGTGGCTGTCACAGGACTGGCACAAGCGCTTCGCGCTGGGCCTGGCGCCCCACGACACCGGCTACGGCCACAGCCCCGCGAAGGTCGCCAAGGTACGGGTCGACTCCGGTGACCTGCTGACCGGCTACTACGACGCCGTGCACGAACAGACCCTCGGGTGCCTGCGCGGGCTCGCCGCCAAGGACCTGGAACGCATCGTGGACGAGCGCTGGGATCCGCCGGTCAGCCTGGGCGTCCGGCTGGTCAGCGTCCTGTCCGACGATCTCCAGCACGTCGGACAGGCGGCCTACGTCCGCGGCCTCCTTCAGAGCGCGGCCTCGTAACCGGGCAGGACGACGTCCCGGATGAGCCTGTTCCGCTCGTCGAAGGGGAGGAACGCGCTCTTCACGGCGTTCACCGTGACGGTCCGCAGGTCCTCGACCGTCCAGCCCGCCTGCTCGACCAGCAGGGACATCTCGCGGGTCATCGTCGTTCCGGACACCAGCCGGTTGTCGGTGTTGAGCGTGACCCGGAAGCCGAGGTCCTTCAGCCCGGTGATGGGGTGCTCGGCGATCGAGGTCGCCGCGCCCGTCTGCAGATTGGACGTCGGGCACATCTCCAGCGCGATACGGCGGTCCCGTACCCAGCCCGCCAGACGGCCGAGCTTGCCGGCCGCGAGGTCGGGGATGTCGTCCGTGATGCGCACGCCGTGCCCGATGCGCTGGGCGCCGCACACCTGGAGGGCCTGGTGGATGCTGGGCAGTCCGTGGGCCTCCCCGGCGTGGATGGTGAACGGCACGTTCTCGCGGCGCAGATGCTCGAAGGCGGCGAGGTGGTCGGCGGGCGGGAAGCCGTCCTCGGCACCGGCGATGTCGAAGCCGACGACACCGGCGTCCCGGAACGCCACGACCAGGTCGGCGATCTCCCGGCTCCGGTCGGACATCCGCATCCCGCACAGCAGGGTGCCGACCCGTACGGGCGTGCCCGCGGCCGCCGCCTTCACCATGCCCGCCGCCAGGCCCTCCTGGACGGTCTCGACGACCTCGGGCAGGGTCAGCTCGCCCTTGACCATCAGCTCGGGGGCGTAGCGCACCTCACCGTAGACCACGCCGTCGGCGGCCAGGTCGAGGACGTACTCCTCGGCGGTGCGCAGCAGGCCCTCGCGGGTCTGCATCACGGCGAGGGTGTGCTCGAAGGTGGCTATGTAGCGGACCAGGTCGCCGGAGTTGGCGGCGTCGTAGTACCAGGCGGCGAGCTCGTCGGGGTCGGTGGTGGGCAGGGGGTGGGCGACCGCGTCCGCGAGCTCCACCACGGTGGCGGGGCGCAGGCCGCCGTCGAGGTGGTCGTGCAGCACGGCCTTGGGCAGGCGGCGGAGGGTGTCGGTGTCGATGCGGGGCGCGGTCATGGGCGGGCTGTTCCTCGGCAGGTGGTTATGGACGTGCCGGCTCGGCAGGTCACTTGTTGGGTGCGGGTCGCTTACGCGGGTGTCACTCGGCGGGCTGGAGCAGGTCCCAGCGGTTGCCGTACAGGTCCTGGAAGACGGCCACCGTGCCGTACGGCTCGTGGCGCGGCTCCTCCAGGAAGGTCACGCCCGCGGCGGCCATGCGGGCGTGGTCGCGGGCGAAGTCGTCGGTGTGCAGGAAGAAGCCGACGCGCCCGCCGGTCTGGTCGCCGATCCGGGCGCGCTGCGTCTCGCCCTTGGCGCGGGCGAGCAGCAGGCCGGTTCCCGCTCCCGGGGCGCCGGGTTCGACGACCACCCAGCGGGAGCCGTCGGGCCGGGGCGCGTCCTCGGCGAGCCGGAATCCGAGGGCGTCGGTGTAGAAGCGGATCGCCTCGTCGTAGTCGTCGACGACGAGGGTGACCAGGGCGATACGTCTCATCAAAACCTCTCGGGCGGGGTGATTGACGGGAGAGGTTATACGTAAAACCTGATGCACGCCAGTCGCCGCTGAGACCTGGTCCGATGCCGTGGACCAGGCAGGCGCCGGGCGGACCAGCGAAGGGAGGACCAGCAGGCAGAGGACCACCAGGGGAAGGACTACCGGGAGGATCACCGCCCCGATTCGCGCCGACTCCTCCGCGAGTCCGCCGGCCGGGACGACGCCTCACGCGCACGGGCCGCCTTTCCCGTGAGATGCCGAGCCGCCCGCGTCGGCGGCCGGAGGTGACCGGACGTGGGACCGATCCGGTGAATTAGGGCGACGCTCGCGAACGGCGTCACCGCCTGTGGTTATGAAAATACTATTAGTAATCTGACACTCGCCATCTGACTGCCTTGTACGCGTCAGATCGGCTTCCAGGAGGCTGTCAGTGGGTGCACTGAGCAAGCTGGAGCAGCGCTTCGAGGCTTTGGTCAACGGCGCGTTCGCCAAGGTCTTCAAGTCTGCGGTGCAGCCCATGGAGTTCATCGGGGCACTCCGGCGCGAGTGCGACGTCAACGCCAGGATCTGGAACCAGGACTGCGTCATCGTGCCCAACGCCTTCATCGTCGAACTGAGCCCGGGCGACCATGAACTGCACGGCGCATGCCTGGTCATGCTCGGCGAAGAGCTGGTCGAGAAGGTTCGCGACTACGCCGAGGAGCAGCACTACTCCTTCGTGGGTCCGCTGAAGGTCCAGCTGCTGCGGGCGGAAACCCTCAACGCCGGGCAGTTCCGGGTGCGCAGCCGGCTCGAGATTCCGCCGGAGGTCCAGCACGCCCTGCAATCCGCCCGGTACACCGGTGCCACGCGTTCGGCGCCGGCCGTCCGCGGTGGTGGCGCGGTCGGCGCCTGGCCGTCGGAGGCACATGTCCTGCGCGGGGAGAAGAGGGTCCTGAGCGTCGATCAGTTCCTCTCGATGGGACTGACGTTCGACAAGAGCGGCATGCTGGTCCGCGCGGACGCGCAGGGGCCTGTCACCGCGCCCGCATCATTGCGCCCCGTACGGCCGGTGGCACGCGGTCCGGCCGCCGCCGCCCTGCGCCCCTCCGGGCAGGAGTGGCCCGCCCTCCCTGCCGGCCCCGGCACACGACTCGCCCTCGGCCCCGCGTTGGGCGCGACGCGTCGCACGGGCCGGAGCGACGCCGGCCTCGACCTCGTCGCCACGGCGGCAGGGCAGGCCGGCCCGGATCCCGGGCGACCGGCC
Organism: Streptomyces deserti; assembly: GCF_054782695.1. Classification (NCBI taxonomy): domain Bacteria; kingdom Bacillati; phylum Actinomycetota; class Actinomycetes; order Kitasatosporales; family Streptomycetaceae; genus Streptomyces; species Streptomyces deserti. Next base: position 6,171 of record NZ_BAAGRZ010000030.1, on the reverse strand, counting down.
GTCGCCGTCGGATCGTCCGGAGCATCGCGCCCCATAGGCACGCCCGGTCACCGAGCCGCCGAGCAGCCCGAACCTCTGCCCGCGGAACAAGGACGCCGCCGGGACGACTCCCTGGCCCACGGACCTTCCACCTCATCAAAAGGACTGAACATCGTGACGAACGATCCAGACATCGTCGGCGGCCCGACGTCCGCCCGAGGCAGCCAGCACGCGGACGGCCTGGGTTTCGCGCCGCCGGACCCCTGCCTCACGAACGGGCACCAGGCCGGCGCACCCGAGGAACCCCAGACCGCCGTAAGGGCGGCGGAGGAGTTTCCGCCGCCGGCGCCCCGGCCCGAGAGCCGCCCCGCGCCCGCCGGGACCGGTTACGGCCCGGAGGTCAGGTCCGCCCCCTACGCCCGGATGGCGCAGCCGTCGTGGGGCGCCGCGGGAGCGCCGTCGCCCTTGCGGCCGGCTCCCCACATGCCGGTCCCCCACACCATGGCCCCCTGGCCGGCAGCGGACCGGGCCGGTCGTGGTGGAGGGATCGGGCACAGCTCCACCGCCGAGCTCTCCTCCGACCGGCTGCTGCGCAAGAAGCCCACCGACCGCCGCGGGATCAGCCGGTTGCGCCCCGGCGGCAAGGCGGCCGAGCGGGAACGGCTGCAGAAGCTGGCCATCATCCGCACCCCCGTGATGCAGTGCTACAAGATCGCCGTCATCAGCCTCAAGGGCGGAGTCGGCAAGACGACGACCACGACCGCTCTGGGTGCCACACTCGCCACCGAGCGTCAGGACCGGGTCATCGCGATCGACGCCAACCCGGACGCGGGCACACTGAGCCGCAGGGTGCAGCGCGAAACCGGAGCGACCATCCGCGACCTGGTGGCGGAGATCCCGAACCTCACCAACTACATGGCGGTCCGCCGCTTCACCTCGCAGTCCCCGAGCGGCCTCGAGATCCTCGCCAACGAGGCGGACCCCACCCTGTCGACGGCCTTCAACGACGAGGACTACCGCCAGGTCGTCGGCTGCCTCGGACAGCACTACCCGATCATCCTGACCGACTCGGGCACCGGGCTGCTGCACAGCGCGATGCGGGGGGTCCTGGACGTCGCCGACCAGCTGATCGTGGTCGCCACCTCCAGCGTGGACGGTGCGACCAGTGCCAGCACCACGCTGGACTGGCTCAACGCCCACGGTTACGACGAACTCGTCAAGCGCAGCCTCACCGTGGTGTCCGAGACGCGCAAGAAGAGCAAGGCGGTCAAGGTCAACGAGGTGGTGGACCACTTCCGCGCCCGCTGCCGGGGAGTGGTGGAGATCCCGTTCGACGAGCACCTCGCCGCGGGTGCCGAGGTCGACCTCGCGCAGCTGAAGACACGTACGCGCGAGGCCTACTTCAGCCTCGCCACGCTGGTGGCCGCGGACTTCCCCCGTACCCAGCCGGAGGCGCTGAACTGGACGGCCTCCTATCCGCACTCGGGCTACAACGCCGCCAGCATGTTCGCCGCCCCTGCCTGGGGCTGACACGGGACCGGCGACGCGGCGCGGGCGAACTGCCGGTGGTCCTCGTTCGCCCTGGGGGGCGGCGCTGCTCGACCGTTCCGGCGTTGTCGGCCGAGTTGATCCCGGTCGTGGCGCTCTGCCCGTAGTACGCGCCCGGGGCCGGGATCGCGTCGGCGGCGGCAGCGGGCGGGGGCACCACGACCGCGGCGGCCGGCGCGGCGGTCGTGGCGAGCAGGCGCGGGCGGTTCGGGTGGAGCTCAGTCAGGTGCATGGCCCCGTGCCGCTCCGCCGTCAGCAGTACAGGTTGCCACCCGGCGACGTCCCGAGGATCTGCGTGAACCGCTGGTAGGCGTCGACACGGCTCTGCACCTGCGCCGGGTTCCTGCCGTCGCACTCCAGGGAGCCGTTGATGCTGCGGATCGTCTGGCCGAAGCCCGCGCCGCTGACCATGGCGTGGTGCGGGGTCATGGAGCCCGGGCCGGTCTGGGTGTTCCAGTACCACAGGGCCGTCTTCCAGGCCACGGCGGCGTCGTTCTGCACCAGCCAGGGGTTGTTCAGGAGGTCGAGGCCGAGCGCGTCGCCCGCGGCCTTGTAGTTGAAGTTCCAGCTCAGCTGGATCGGGCCGCGTCCGTAGTAGGCGGCCTGACCGGCCGGGCAGCCGTACGGACGGCTCCAGTCGCAGTAGTGCGGGTAGTTGGCGGTGTTCTGCTCGACGACGTGCACCAGGCCGCCGGTCTCGTGGCTGACGTTGGCGAGGAGGGCGGCGGCCTCCTGCTTCTTCACCGTGTCGCTGCCGGTGGTGGCGAAGCCGGGGTAGGCGCTCAGGGCGGCGGTGAGCCCGCGGTACGTGTAGAACGGGTTCCGGTTCGGGAACATCTGGTTGAACTGCGCCTCGGTCACGACGAACGTCCCGACGGGCGTCCCGGGACCGTTGTCACAGGCGTACGGCTCCCAGTACCAGGTGCTGATGGTCGGGTCGTAGCCCGGGTTGTAGTGCTCGGCGATGTAGGCCCTGCCGTCGGTGTAGCGGACGATGTCGCCGGTGACGTACGACTTTCCGGCCACCCAGTTCGGGTAACTCGAGCACGCGGCGGCGGAGGCGCTCGAGGCCGGGAGGAGCACCGGCGCGGTGCCCGCGAGAGCGAGTGCGGCCATGACGGCGGAGACGCGGCGTCTCGACATGGGGTCAACTCCTTTGCCGGGCACGGCCGCACCCGGACAAGGGCAGGGGACGGCAGGGCCTTTGTGCGGGGGCGGCCGTGGTGGGGGGTGTGGTGGCACACTCAACCGCTTTGGTCTGTACCAGTCAAGGGTGTAGACCAGTCAACTCCGAACGGCTCACGGCAAGGAGTACAAGGCAGTTGGCGATTAGGTTGGCCTTCCCTCAGCTTCACGCTCGTCCGGGCTTGGCCGGATGTGCGCGCTCTCCGAGTCAAGCCTGCGCGAAGGAAGCCTTCTCCATGTCACCTGCGATGCCCCGCTCCGCCGCTCCCTCCGGCCCGTCACGCCGCCGCATGCTCGCGGCGGGCGTCGCGTTCGTGAGCACCGCGGCCGCCCTGTACGACTACGGCATCAGTGCACAGGCGTCTTCGGCCCCAGCGAGCCCGTGAACGGCAGCCCCGACCCGCAGGCCGGCGACATGGACGTCACCAAGCTGACCAGCCTGGGCACCGAGTGGGGCCAGTTCAACATCGAGAAGTACGCCGCACTCCGGCCCGACCTGCTGGTCAGCAACGTGGGGACGAGTTCTCGCCGGCGCCGTTCCGGACAGGCCCGCAGCGCGTGAGGCCCGTCGGCTGCGCTCAAGGAGACGTCCTCAGCGCGCGAGCTCCCGTCGGCGCCGCTGCAGGTAACCGCGCTCCGCCGGGCTCTCCGTCAGCTCGCTCGCGGTCTCGTACGCCCGTACGGCCTCCTCGTCGCGGCCCAGCCGGCGCAGCAGGTCGGCGCGGACCGCGTGGAAGACGTGGTAGCCGTCGAGGCCGAGGGTGTCGACGAGGGCGAGGGCGGGGCGCGGGCCCTCGGTCTCGGCGACGGCGACCGCCCGGTTCAGGGCCACGACGGGGCTGGGGGCGAGGGCCATGAGCTGGTCGTACAGCTGGAGGATCTGCCCCCAGTCGGTGGCCTCGGCGGTCGGCGCGTCGCTGTGGACGGCCTGGACGGCGGCCTGGATCTGGTACGGCCCCGGCCGGTTGCGGCGCAGGCAGCGGCGGACGAGGGCCTGCCCCTCGGCGATCAGGGCGCGGTCCCAGCGGGCCCGGTCCTGCTCGGGCAGCGGCACCAGCTCGCCCTGCTCGTTCACGCGGGCCGCACGACGTGACTCGGCGAGGAGCATCAGCGCGAGCAGGCCGGTGACCTCGGGTTCGTCGGGCATCAGCTCGGCCAGGAGGCGGCCAAGGCGTACGGCCTCGGCGCACAGCTCGGGATCGCCGGTGTAGCCCTCGTTGAAGATCAGGTACACGACGGCGAGGACACCGTTGAGCCGGTCGGGAAGGTCGGCGTCGCGGGGCACCCGGTACGGGATGCGCGCGTTGCGGATCTTCGCCTTGGCCCGCACGATCCGCTGCGCCATCGTCGGCTCGGGCACGAGGAAAGCACGGGCGATCTGGGCCGTGCTGAGCCCGCCGAGCAGGCGCAGGGTCAGCGCGACCCGGGCCTGGAGGGCGAGTGCGGGGTGGCAGCAGGTGAAGATCAGGCGGAGCCGGTCGTCGCGCACGGGGCCCTCCCCGGGCGGTGCGTCGGAAGCGTGCAGCAGGGCGGCCTCGGCGTGCCGGGCCTGCCGGGTGGACTCGCGGCGCAGCCGGTCGATCGCGCGGTTGCGGGCCGTGGTGATGATCCAGCCGGCCGGGCTCGGCGGCACGCCGGTCTCCGGCCAGCGCCGCACGGCCGCGGTGAAGGCGTCCTGCACCGCTTCCTCGGCGAGATCGATGTCGCCGAGGAAGCGGACGAGGGTGGCGACCGCGCGGCCGTACTCCGCGCGGAAGACGGCCTCGATGCCGGCGTGGGACGCGGTCATCGGTCCGCGTCGCCCATGAAGGGCCGCACCTCGATCGGCAGGGTGGTCGCCAGGGCCGCCTTGCGGCCCCACTCCAGGGCGGCGTCCAGGTCGGGCGCCTTGATCAGGCAGATCCCGCCGAGCATCTCCTTGCCCTCGGCGTACGGGCCGTCGGTGATCAGGACGTCTCCGTCGCGGGGCCGCAGCACGGTGGACGCCTCCGGGCCGTGCAGTCCCCCGGCGAACACCCAGGCGCCCGCCTCGCGCAGCTCCTGGTGGAAGACGTCGAGGTTCTTGTCGATCTCGGCGAGCACCTCGGGGGCGGGCGGCTCACCGACCGGCTGCATCACGCTGAGCAGGTAGTACTTCATGACGGCCTCCTCGGCCTCGTGGGTTTCTCTCACCTCCTACACGAACGGCACACCCCCGGATCGACACCTCGCCCCGGCGAAACGCGAGAATTCTCTCCATGGCCACCGCAGCGCACCCGCTCGTCACCCGTGCCCGGCAGCTCGCGCGCGATCTCCTCGCCCCGCACGCCGAACGGGTCGACCAGGAGGGCGTGCCCGCGAGCCACATCGAGGCGCTCCGGCGGTCGGGGCTGCTCGGGGTGGGCGCGCCGACGGAGTACGGCGGTGCGGACGCCCCGGCCGCCGTAGTGCGGGAGACGGCGGAGATCCTGGCCGGTGCGTGCTGCTCGACCTGGTTCGTGCAGGCCCAGCACCACACGCCGGTGAAGATGCTCGCCACGTACGACTCGCCCGTACGGGAGAAGCTGCTGCGTCCGCTGGCCACCGGGGAGTCGCTGGCCGGAATCGCGTACGCCCATGTCCGCGCCTTCCCCCGGGTCCCCGTACGGGCCGTGCCCGAGCGCGGCGGCTGGCGGTTCGACGGCACCGTGCCCTGGTACACGGGCTGGGGCCTGAACGACGTGATGCTGCTGGCGGGGGTGACGCGGACCGCCGAGGTGGTGTTCGCCTTCACCGAGGCTCGTGAGCGGCCGGGGCTGCGCCCGTCGGCACCCCTGCGCCTGGCGGCGCTCACGGCCGCCCGTACGGTGTCCCTGGAGCTGGCGGGCCTGTGGGTGCCGGAGGAGGCCGTGGTCCTGCGCACCGCGCAGGAGAAGTTCGCCCTGGTCGACCTCCCCCGCAACACCAACGCGAACCCGGCCGTGTTCGGGGTGGCGTACGCGGCGCTGGAGCTGGTGGCGGCGGCCCCGGACGGCCGGGAGACCGCAGGGTCGCTGCGCTCCCGGCTCGACGAGGTACGGCGGGAGGCGTACGCGCTCGCCGACCACCCGGTGCCGCACGAGCGGATCGCGGACCGGCTGGCGCTGAAGACGCGGGCGTACGACCTGATGCGCGCGGCCACGACCGCGGCGGTCGTGGCCGGGGGCGGCCGCTCCCTGGCCCTGGCCGGCCGGGCGCAGCGGCTGGCGCGGGAGGGGATGTTCCTGCTGGTGCAGGGGCAGAGGGCCGAGGTGCGCCGGGCGCACCTCGACGCGCTGGGCGCCGGCTAGTGTCCCGGTCCGGAGATCCTGTCGCAGTAGCGGCAGATGCGGTCGATGATCTGGTCCGCGGTTTTGGTCCACTTCAAGGGTCTGGCCTGCTCGTTCCAGGTCTTGATCCAGTCCTCGAGCGCGGTCTTCAGTTCGTCGAGTGAGCAGAACACGCCGCGTTCAAGGCAACGCC
>NZ_BAAGRZ010000029.1:0-87950 GCF_054782695.1 Streptomyces deserti | reverse complement strand
AGTGCGGTCAAGAGGGTGTCTAACTCGGTCGTCACAACCCGATGTTGGACACCCTCCCTGCGTCCGTGAAGCCCACAATCGGAACTACTCGTCTAGGAGTCGGGGCCGGAAACCGCTTCCGGCACGTCGCGCACACGGCTCAGGGGGTGGTCAGCTCGTAGAAGCCCCTCCCGAACGTCGCGGCCACCAGGCGGTGGTGCTTCGCGTCGTACTCGATGTCGTCCACCGGTACCTGCGGCATGCCGCGGCCCAGGCGCAGCCAGCGGCCGCCGCCCGTGACGGACGTGAACACGCCCTGGTCCGTGCCGATGTGGAGGATGCCGCCGCGTGCCACGACCAGGTCGTTGACGGGCGCCGCCGGGAGGTCGCCCGACAGGTTCCGCCAGTGCCTGCCGCCGTCGGCGCTGCCGTACACGTGGGGAAGCGGGGAGCCGGAGCGGTAGCCGGAGTGCGTGGTCCAGACGCGGTCGGGGTTCTTGGGGTCGACGACCACCCGGGTCACCCAGGGGCGTCCCTGAGCCAGCTTCGTCCAGGTGGCCCCCAGGTCCCTGGTGACCCAGACGCGGCCGTCGTCCGTTCCCACGTACACGGTGCGGCCGTCGCTCGCCGGGGCGATCGAGGTGATGGTGCCGTAGTTGGCGTACAGGGGGTCGGGGCCCGGGCCGCCGGTCAGGTCGGGGCTGATGGGCCGCCAGGTCTCACCGCCGTCCGTGGAGCGGTTGAGGACCTCGGAGCCGTAGTAGAGGACCTTCGCATCGCGTGGGTCGAAGGCCATCGGCGTGAACCAGTTGCGGCGCTGGTACGTCGTCCGGTCGGCGAAGTACGTGAGCGTGTCGCCGCCGTCGGTGGAGGAGAAGCAGTTGCCGTACTGGTAGCAGGCGAAGACGTTGTTCACGTCGGCCGGGTCGATGAGGTTCTCCTCGCCGTCGCCGCCGAGGTACTCGTTGAACCTCTCCCCGCCCCAGGAGCGCAGCGAGCCGTTGTCCTGGGAGCCGCCCGAGATCCTGGTGACGTCCTGCGGGGTGATCGCCGCGCTGTAGAGCTGGGTGTACGGCTGGTGCCGGGACTTGACCCAGCCGCCGTCGCCGCCGGAGTCGGAGCGGTAGACGCCGCCGTCGTTGCCGAGGTAGACGCGGCCGGGGCGGCGCGGGTCCCACACCATCGCGTGGTGGTCGACGTGCATGCTCGTGTCGTCGGCGCTCCAGGTGGTGCCGCCGTCCTTCGTGGTCAGCAGGGCGACCCCGGCCACGTGCACGTGCTCGGTGTCCCGCGGGTCGATCCACACCTTGCCGAACCACCAGCCGAAGCTGGACTGCGAGTTGGCGAGGTCCTCGTCGGCGGGAGTGCGGGTCCAGTGGTCGCCACCGTCGGAGGAGGCGTAGAAGCCCTCGAAGGAGCCGCCGGCCTTGTTGACGATCGCGTAGAGCCTCTCGCCCGCGACGCCCAGGCCGATGCGCCCGACGTCGGGGCCCTGCTCGGGCAGCCCGCCGCCGAGTCGTCGCCAGGTCTCGCCGCCGTCTGTGGAGCGGAAGACACCGGAGCCCACACCGCCGTAGGTCCGCAGGTCGGGGCGGCGGCGTTTGTCCCACAGCACGGCGTACAGCCGGTCCCCGTCCACCACGATCTCGGTGGCGCCGGTGAACTCGTTGGCACCGGCGAGGATCCGCTCCCAGGTGGCGCCGCCGTCCTGCGAGCGGTACACGCCCCGGTCGCCGCCGCCGTTGTAGAGCGATCCGGCCGCGGCGACGTAGAGACGGCGGGGGTCGGCGGGGTCGATGGTGATGGCGCTGATCGCGCCCGAGTCGCGCAGGCCGAGCGGCGTCCAGCTGCGGCCGCCGTCCCTGCTGCGGTACAGCCCCGTCCCCTCGTACGTGATGCTGCCGCCGCCCGGGTTGGGCTCACCCGTGCCCACGTACAGGGTGCCGTCCGGGGCGGTGGCGACCGCGCCCATGGCCTGCGTCAGATGGTCGGGCCACACCGAGTGGAACGTCTCCCCGGCATCGGTGCTGCGCCACAGGCCGCCGCTCGCGGCCGCCGCGTACAGGGTGTCGGCGCGCTTCGGGTCGAGGGCGAGGGAGACGATCCGCCCGCCGATGTTCGTGGGGCCGACGTTCTTCCAACGTCCGCCGACGACGGGCAGTTCCCGGGCCTGCGCCGCGGCCAGGTCATGGGCGTGGCGGGGAATCGGCTGTCCCGGCAGGGTCTTCTGGAGATAGCGGTACTCCGCGGGAGCGGCCGGGCCGCGGACCGGCCGGTACACATCGGACGGGCCGGGCGGCGCGGCGCTCGCCGGCGCGGTGAGCAGCGCGGCGCCGGTGACCGCGCTGAGAACCAGCGAAAGCAGACCTCTGCCCATGAAGACCCTTCCGTCGCCATGCTCACTTCAAAACAGGACGGGAATGACGTTACGAGAGACGGAAGTTGAGCAGAAGAGCGCACGGGGGCTCGGTGCCGCCGAGGCCGTTCACCCCCCGGCCGCGGGCCTCTCCTCCAGAGGGAAGCGGCATGCCGCGTGCAGCGGCGCCCCATCGGTGGTGCTGCGGGGGAGACTTCGGCGCAGATGTCCTCCGCGCGCGCCCGCCCGGGTCCTCAAGAGGTCTGCGCATGTCCACACGATGGCCGTGAACTCGCCCTGTCTCTTGACGTGTTGGTTCCCGTCCTCAAATATTCGGGCAGCTCGATTGGTTCTGCGCGGTTCTGTTCGATCGTTCGATCAAAGGACCTCCCGAAGGGAAGCCATGTCCAGCAGACATCGCCTCGTCCGGGCGTTGGCGGTCACCGTTCCCCTGGCACTCGGCGCGGGCCTGGTGGCCCTGCCGTCCGCCACCGCCGCCGACCCGCCCGGCAGCGCGGTCACGGTACGGATCGACCCCTCCTACCGGCAGCAGGAGTTCGAAGGATGGGGAACGAGCCTGGTGTGGTTCGCCAACGTCACCGGCGGCTACCCGGACCCGATCCGCAACAAGCTCGTCGACATGCTGTTCGGCGACGACGGCCTCCGCCTCAACATCGCGCGCTACAACATCGGCGGCGGCAACGCCCCCGACGTCCGCAAGGACTACATGAAGACCGGCGCGACCATGGAGGGCTTCTGGAAGGCCCCCGAGGGCACCACCCGGCAGGACATGGACTGGTGGGACCCGGACGATCCGGACCACTGGAACTGGGCCGCCGACGCCAACCAGCGCTGGTGGGTGGACCGGATCAAGGACAAGGTGACCCGCTGGGAGGCGTTCAGCAACTCGCCGCCGTGGTTCCAGACCGTCAGCGGATACGTCTCCGGAGGCTTCGACGCCAACACCGACCAGATCCGCGCCGACCGCGTCGACGACTTCGCCACCTACCTGGTGCGGGTCACCGAACACCTGGAGAAGAAGCACCGCATCCGGTTCGACACCATCGCCCCGCTCAACGAGCCGAACACCAACTACTGGGGCACCCAGATCGGTCCGGACGGCCGGCCCACCGGCGGACGTCAGGAAGGCGCGCACGCCGGCCCCGAGCTCCAGCAGAAGGTCGTGCTGGCCCTGCGCCGCGCCCTGGACAACGCCCGGACCGGCGCCACCGTCTCCGCGATGGACGAGACCAACCCGAGCACCTTCGTACGCAACTGGAACGCCTACGACGACCAGGCCCGGGCCGCTGTCGACCAGCTCAACGTGCACACCTACGGCACCGGCATGCGCACCAGCGCACGCGACAGCGCCAAGGCCGCGGACAAGAAGTTCTGGATGAGCGAGGTCGAGGGCACCTGGGGGACGGGCACCGACTTCACCGGCATGGAGCCCGGGCTCGGCATCGCCACCCGCATCGTCGACGACATGCGCGAACTCGAGCCCTCCGCCTGGGTGTTGTGGCAGCCCATCGAGGACTCCATCCCGCAGGCGCAGGCGGGCAAGAACTGGGGCAGCATCCACATCCCGTTCACCTGCACGGCCACGGACACCCTGGAGACCTGCCCGATCCGCGCCAACACCAAGTTCCACACCCTGCGCAACTTCACCCACCACATCCGGCCCGGGGACCACTTCGTGAAGGTCGACGACCGGTCGAGCGTCGCCGCCGTACGCAAGTCCGGCCGAGGGGCGACCGTGGTGCACGTCAACAACGACACGACCCCGCGCGCCGTGACCCTGGACCTCTCACGGTTCCGGCGCGTCGCGCCCGGCGCCTCCGTGACCCCCGTGGTGACCAGCACGGACGGAGCGCTCGTCCGGGGCACGCCGGTGAAGGTGACCGGCGCCTCCGCCACGCTGACCGTTCCGGCGAAGTCGGTGACCAGCTTCCTCGTCGACGGTGTCTCCGGCACGGCCAAGGACGCTCCCCTCGTCCAGCGCGACCACGTGTACCGGCTGCAGGGCGCGCAGAGCGGCAAGTCCCTGGCTCCGTCCGACGACGGGAACGGCGTCGTCGTCCGCACGACCGACCCGAACGCGAAGGCCCAGCTGTGGTCCGTGCGGAAACTGACCCGTGGCAGCGGCAACCGTGAGCGCTACGCCCTCGTCAACGCGGGGACGGGCCGGCGCCTCGCGGTGCGCGGCGACGAGGCCGTCCTGGAGGACAGGGGCGACTCCGGTGCGGCGGCACAGTGGATCATGTCGACGACCGGGGACGGCACCTGGACCTTCGTCAACGCCGCCACCGGCCGACTGCTCGATGTCGTCGGGCAGTCGAGCGCGGACGGCGCCCGGGTGTCGGCCTTCCTGCCGACCTCCAACGCCGGCCAGCGCTGGACCGTGACCGACGAGACGGTGCTCCGCACGCAACCGGCCGAGGCGTTCACCGTCCCCGGCCGGGCACCCGAACTGCCCACGACCGTGACGCCCGTCTTCCGCGACGGAGCCCGGGGCACCCTCCCCGTGACCTGGGCGCCGCCGTCCGACTCACGCTGGCGCAAGCCCGGCACGGTGCGGGTGAAGGGCGAGGCGACCGACGCGCGCGGCAGGACCGTACCCGCCGAGGCGGTCGTCACCGTGGACACGATCACCTCCACCCGCCCCGCCCGCGCCAAGACCTACCCGGGCGGACGGCCCGATCTGCCCGCCACCGTCGTGGGCGTCGGCCGGCACGGCGGCACCCCGGACCTTCCGGTGACCTGGGACCCGGCCCCCGCAGACGCGTTCGACGACACCGGCGTGGTGACCCTGCGCGGCACCGCCCGCGTCCCCGGCGGCACCACGGTGCCGGCGACCGTACGCGTGCAGGTCACCGCACACCGGGAGACGAACGCGGCGCTCGACGAGAACGTGGCCGTCGGCGCCACGTTCACCGAGAGCGGCTACTCCGCCGACGGCCTGCGCGACGGCAGCCTGTCCGAGAAGGCCTGGTCGAACTGGAAACCGGGTGCGAAGAACCCCTCCGACACCATCACCTTCACCCTGCCGGCGGCCCGCGACCTGACCCGGGTCGTGACCCACTTCCACCGGGACGGCGGCAACGTCAGCTTCGCGCAGTCCCTGAAGGTGCAGGTGCGAGGCGCCGACGGCACGTGGGCCGACGCGAGCGACACCGTCGACGTCGGCACCGAGGGCACACCGGTGGCCGACGTCCCGGTGAACGCACCCGGTCCGGCGACCGCGGTGCGCGTGGTCATGACGGCCCGCCCGGGCGGCTACATCACCCTCGGCGAGATCGAGCTGTACGCCAAGACACCCGGCACCTCCCCGGACGCCGCTGCGGCCTCGATCGAGGTGGCCGGTGTGCCCGTGCCCGGCTTCGACCCCGACACGACCGACTACCGCGTGAGGACCGCGCATCCGGACCGGGCCCCGGTCACGGCGACGGCCCGTGACCCGTACGCGACGGTCACGGTCGGCAAGGACGGCACGTCCGACGCCGGGACCGTCCACCTCGTCTCCGTGAGGAGCGAGGACGGTTCACGGACACGGCAGTACACGGTCACGCTGACCCGCACCTGACCCACCGAGGGAGGGACCGGGCGCGCCCGGCCCCTCCCTCGGACCACCCGGGACTCAAATCGTTTTAGGTGCCGTGACGTTATACTTGCGTCGCCCATGAGGACACTGTCGTGCCTGGTCGCACGGCTGTCACAGCGAGGGGGTGGACGCCATCACGGCACGCCCCGCCCGCATTCAGGACGTCGCCGCCGCCGCAGGCGTCTCGGTGTCCACGGTGTCGAACGTGCTCAACCGGCCCGAACGCGTCAACGCGCGGACCGCCGAACGCGTCCGCGACGCGGTCGCCGCACTCGACTACGTCCCGCACCCGGGAGCCGCCGGACTGCGCACCGGGCACTCCTCCTCCATCGGGCTGGTGCTGCCCGACGTGGCCAACTCCTTCTACTCGCGCATCGCACGAGGCGCGGCGGAGGCGGCGTACGACCACGGCTATGCCCTCGCGCTCTGCCACAGCGGGGACGCGCCGGAGCGGGAGCAGGGCTACTTCACCATGCTCGTCAAGCAGCGGGCCGTCGGCGTCGTCGTCGTTCCGCTGAGCGCCGACCCGGGCCGGCTGACCCGGCTGCGTGAGCGCGGCATCCCGCTGGTCCTGGCCGACCGCGCCCTGCCGGACCGGGACGGCTGCTCCGTCTCCGTCGACGACATCGCCGGCGGCCGCATCGCCGTACAGCACCTCCTGGACCGCGGGGCGCGCGACCTCCTCGTCGTCAACGGCGAGCGCGGGATCCGCCAGTGCGCCGACCGGTACCAGGGCGCCCGCCAGGCCGTGCGCAGCCGGCGCGAGGCGCGGCTGGACCAGGTCGTCGCCGAGGAGATGACGGTGGCGTACGGCACGAAGATCGCGGACCAGTTGGAGGACCTGCCCGACGGGGTGTTCTGCACCAACGACTTCCTCGCCGCCGGGCTGTGCCGCGGACTGACCGAGCGGGGCGTGCGCATTCCCGAGGACGTCCAGGTGGTCGGCTACGGCGACCTGGACATCGCGAGTTTCGGGGCGACGACCCTGACGACGGTCCGGCAGCCGGTCGAGGACCTCGGCCGGGCGGCCGTCGAGATGCTGCTCGACGAGATCGAGGCGCGCGCGGAACACGTCCACGAAGCCCGGGTCTTCGCGCCCGGCCTCGTCGAACGGGACTCCACCCGGCCACCGGCCGACGTCTAGGAGGCCCGCGGAATCCGGAGCGTCACCGGCCCCAGCAGACCCGACACCCGTTGGCACGGAAACGCCCAGGCCGTCGGTGTGGCCTCGGCGAGATACGGCGCGAGCGTGTTGTGGACGGTCACGTCGACCCGGACGACGCGCCCGGCGGCCCCGCGCAGCGTGAACCGGTACGGCGCGCAGAACGCCTCGCCGACGGGCTCCCCGTCCACCGACACCTCGACGCTGCCCCGCACCCGCCCCAGGTCCAGCACGGGGTCCGGCCCCGGCGGCACCCGCAGCGCACGCGAGTACGTCACACCGCCGCTCCAACTGCCCAGCCCCAGCGCACTCCAGTCGCCCAGGGACAGCGGCGCCGGCACGGTGCGCACACGCGCCGGCCCGCGCCACGCGGAGCCGCCCCGCAGCACGGCCGTGGGCGCGGTGACGACCTCGATCCGCGTGGGCTCCCGCACCGGCCGCGGCAGCGTGAGCACCTGGCCGTCCAGGGCGTACTCCGGGCCGTCGCCGACCCGCACCCGCGCGGGCAGCTCCAGCGGCAGGCCGACCGACACGGTGCCCGCGGGCACCGTGAAACGGAAGCGCTGCGACGCCTCACGGACGTCGTCGGTGCACCGCACGGGCAGCACGGCGCGGCCGAGCGGCGGCGGCCCGGTGAGCCACTCGGTGTCCGGCAACGGATGCGGCCGTACGGCGGCGTGACAGTGCTGCACCTCGCCCCGCCTGGCCTGGTCCTCGACGGTACGGCCGCGCCACCCACCCGTGCGGGCCTCCCACCCGGCGCCGCTCACCAGCGCGGTCACGTCCGGCCCCGACCGGGCCACGAGGTCGACGAACACCGCGTCCCGGGAACGGACCCCGTCGGTCACGACATCCAGCACGTGCTCACCCGCCCCGAGCGTGAGGTCGTGGCGGAAGAACATCGGTACCGCGCCCCAGTCCGACTCGTAGTACTCCACCTTCTCCTGCCGCGCCACGACGGCACCGTCGAGCAGCACGGTGACCGCCGTCGAGGCCCCCACGACAAGCACCGCCTCCGCGCCGTCGCGCGGGAGCAGCAGCCGCGCCCGGTACGTCACCGGGCCGTCCGGCCGGACCCCGTCGGGCAGCCGCATGAAACGCGGGCGCGGTCCGAAGCCGCCCGGCGTGGACAGGCAGAAGTAACTGCCCAGCGGGGTGCCGGCGGTGGCCGAGATCGCCGAGGGCCGGCCCTGCGCCCCGGACAGTTCGTACTCGAGCACGTTGCGGGCCCGTCCCACGTTCACCCGTGCGGAGGCGAGATACCCGCCGCCGCCCGTGTCCAGCAACTCGCCGTTCCACCACACCCGTTTGACTGCCTCGGCACCGATGTGCAGGTCGGCAGGTCCCCGGTGGTCGCTCTCCACGACGGCCCGGACCCGGGCGCCCCTTCCGCCGTCCGGCACCGGGACGCGTACGAACTCCTCGGGCACCAGCGCCTTGTTGCCGAGCAGCCCGTCCGGATCCGGAATTCCACGGCTGGAGGAGTGGACCGTGACGTCCCATCCCTCGTCCGGTGGCACGAGGGGCTGCTCTCCGGCCACGACCCGGTCGGCGGACGCGGCGTCCAGCGGCTCGGGCGCCCGGCCCGACGGCACCGGTGGCAGCACACGGACCCGGTTGCCGTACGTCGCCCGTGTCCGCCGCCACTCGGCGTCCGGTGCGTCGCTCTCGGTCCACCGCATGTCCCAGATCTGCGGCTCCTCCACGGACGTTCCCGGGGGCAGTGCCAGGTCGCCCCAGGTGTTGTCCATGGTGGGGACCAGACGGCCCTGCCAGCCGGTCGAGACGTCGACGGACTCCGCGGGCGCGGGCGGTGGCTGTGTGGGCGCGGTACTCGTCGGTGAGCCCTCGCGCCATACGACGAGGGCGGCGGGGGCGCCGTCCAGCGCCACCTCGATGGTGGACACGCCGTCGCCGGACACGGTCACACGCGCCGAACTCCGGGTGCCGGTCGCCGGGTCCCAGACCTCGGCCTCGGCGACCGGGGCGCGCACGGTGACGGAGGAGGTACGGGCGTAGCGCGTGGGATCGACGACGTACTCCTCGCGCGGCCCGGGAGAGCCGGTGCGCGACTCGGGCACGCCCGCGTCGGGGAAGGCACCCGTCACCAGGGCGACCACCTCGTTCCCCCCCCTCCTGACGAGCAGCGGCACCTCGCCCGTGGCGTATCCGGCCGCGTCGGCCACCGCCGCCGCACCGGCCTCGGCGTCAGGCACCCGTTCCAGCCGCGGATGCGCGAGCAGCGCCGCGACGACGCAGTCGTCCCCGGCCAGGCCGGCGGCCGTCGCGGGCAAACGCCCCACGACCACCACCCGGCCACCGACGTCGAGGAGTTCGGTCAGTCGGCGTGCCGTCTCCTCCTCCAGGACGCTCGCCGAGGGCAGCAGCACCGCGCTGTACGCCAGGTCCCTGACCCGCAGGGCACCGTCCGTGGCCTTGGCGCGCTGGACGGAGTCGTCGTCGATGACGTCGAAGGAGACGCGCTGCCGGTCCAGGGCGCCGATGCGGGGGTGCAGCCAGTTGTTCGTGCCGCACAGGTCCAGGTAGTGGCGCTGCGTCTCGTCGGCCTCGGCGTGGCCGTCGCCGAGCCGGGCGTCGCCGAAGTGGCGGACGGGCGCGTCCAGGGGCAGGAGGGCCTGCATGGTGGCGGTGGGATGCAGGACCGCCACGTCGGCCGCGTAGCTCCCCCAGGACATGATCGAGCAGATCCGGGCCACCGCCCGGGAGAACGCGGGGTACTGCTTCCAGTACGGCTGGCGCCAGTCCGTGGACGGCGGCGCCCACTCGAACCAGCCGCCCGCCGTACCGAAGTAACTGGCGTGCGGGTTGTACAGGTTGGCGCCGCTGCGCAGGAACGGCAGCAGCCAGTCGTAGGTGTCCTCCAGGGTGCCGCCCCAGCCGGAGGAGTGGAACGCCTCGATCCACACGCGCTCGTGGCCGTAGAGGTGGGCCATGGAGGAGTGCACCTTCGCGTCGCCGTGGTGGTCGCTGCCGGCGGCGCTGAACCAGCGGTGGGTGCGGAAGTAGTCGGTGTACAGCTGCGTCGACTGGGCCGGGTAGCCCGCACGGGCCGGGTTGCTCTGGTCGCAGCCCAGCAGCATGCCGCGCTCGCGGTGCCAGGCGGCGAGCGGCCGGAACAGGGCCTCTTCGGCGAGGTCGGCGCGCAGGGCGTGGTAGTCGGCGCGGATGTCCTGCGCGTGAGCGCCGGCACCCGGGCCGAACAGGGCCGGCAGGTGGTCGAGCAGGTCGTAGCCGCGCCGGGAGCGGAACTCCTCGGCGAAGCGGCGGCTCCAGGGGGTGGTGCCCGGCAGTTCGTCCTGGAAGCTGCCCGCGATGACGTTGCCCAGGTACTCGGGCACGCGGCGGTCGTACTCGCCATGGACCGCGTCCATCAGCAGGCCGACGGCCTGCGGGTCCAGGTAGTCGAACGCCGTGGGGACGGCGGTGACGAGCCGGACGTCGCTGCCGTCGGCCGCCGCGATCCGCGCGGCCTCGGTGACCGGCAGGCGCCGGCCGTCGGCGTCGTACGCGCCCACCAGCGTCTCGGCGCCGCGCAGGGCGACCGTGCCCCGGGAGACCCTCGCGGTGCGCAGGCGCAGGGCCAGGCCGGCGGCCCCGGGGTGCCGCCGGGTGACGCTGCCCTGGACGTTGGCGCCGGAGAACCCGATCCGGTCGTAGAACCACAGGCGCATGCCGAGTTCCGCGGCGATCTCGCAGGCGTCGGTGAAGCGGGCCCACCACTCCTCGCTGAACCACGCCGGTTCGTCCGTCCGGGCGCCCCAACTCGGGCCCGACGGAGCCAGGTTGATGACCACGAGGTTGTGGACGCCGCCGTCCGCGAACCGGCGCATCTGCCACTGAAGACGTTCGCGGGTGACCTTCGCGCCCGACCACCACCACAGGGGAGTGGGGCCGTAGTCCCGGGGCGGATCCTCGAAGAGCTGCCGCAGGGTGGGGGAGATCACGGATGCGGTCCTTCCCCTAAAACGTTTTTAAGTCGCCTTCACCGTAGGCGAGCTGGACCGTTCCTGCCAGAGCCCGGGAAGCAGGGCAACGGGCCGCCGCCGCGCGGCAGATGTGTGCGCGACACCTTGTTGGAACGTTTTTCTCGCCCTATATTCGCTGCGACCTGGCCCCGGAGCCGCGATGTCACAAGACGACGGAGTCGCATCATGGCCGGTATCCGACCCATTCCGAAACACCTGTGGAAGGCCGCGGCCCTGTCGGGCATGGCCTCGTACCTCGACGCCGGGCTGATCGTCAGCATCTCCGTCAACCTGGCCATCTACCGGGACAGTTATGACATGGGCGTGTGGATGGCCGGTGCGATCAGCGCGATCGTCACCATCTGCATCGCCGTCGGATCCCTCGTCGGCGGAGGGCTCGCCGACCTGTTCGGCCGCCGCCGTGTCTACAATTGGGACATCTTCTGCTTCGCCCTGGGCGCGCTCGTCATCACGCTGGCGCCCAACGACATCGTGCTGCTGGCCGGTGTCCTCGTCGCGGGACTGGCGGCGGGCGCCGACCTGCCCACCTCCCTGGCCGTGGTCTCGGACGCCGCCCCCGCCTGGGCGCGGGGCCGGCTCGTGGCCTTCACCCAGGTCATGTGGATGCTGGGCATCACCGTCGCCATCTTCCTCGGCTTCGTCCTGTCGACCACGGGCATGACCGGAGCGAGGCTCATCACCGGCCAACTGGCCGTCGCCGCACTCGTCACGTGGCTCCTGCGCGCCCGGCTGAAGCTGTCCGTCGAGCAGGACGCGGCCAACGACGACTGGGCCGCCGACCAGGAGACGGAGGGGACGCAGGAGGAGGCGGCTGTCCCGCGCGGCATCGCGCTGAGGAACATCTGGACACGCGCCGCCCTGCTGCCGATGACGGCGACGTTCGTCTTCTACGTCACCTGGGGTCTGGGCGCCAACACCTTCGGTCAGTTCGGCACCTACCTGCTGGTCACCGTCAGCGACGCCTCACAGAGCCTGGCCACCGGGATCAACCTGGCCTTCATCCCGATCGGCGTGCTGCTGACCCTCGCCTTCGTCCGTGTCGCCGACAGCCCCTGGCGCGACCGGCTGTTCTACACCGCCGCCGCCGTGCAGGTCCTCGCCTTCGTCATCGCGTCCCTGACCGCCGGGGCCCTCGTCGGCATGCTCGTCTTCTTCGTCCTCTACCAGCTCTCCAACCCCTTCGCCGGAGAGGCCAACTACAAGGTCTGGTCGCAGCTCACCCTGCCCGCGGACACCCGCGGCACCACCCAGGGGTTCACCTACGCCCTGTCGCGCGGGGTCTTCGCGGTCGCCGCGTTCTTCACGCCCGCCCTGGCCGAGTACAGCGCGTCCGTGCTGCTCTGGTCGATCACCGCGTGCATGGTGCTGTCGGCGTTCGCGGGTGCCTTCATCATCCGCGTCCTCGTACCGCGTTCTCCCGGCGTCGCTCCCGCCCGGCCGGACCTGAAGGTCGCCCGGACCTGAGCCGAATCTCACCAGACCTCACAAGGAGCACCGACCATGGCAACGACCGAACCCTGGACGGGCACGACCGCGGACCGCGCCGCCGAACCGACCACCGAACGGACCGCCGTACTGCGCGAGCTGCTCCCGCCGGTCACCCGGCGCCGCACCCGGATCGGACTGGTCGCGGGCGGACTCGGCGCCTACTGGCCGCAGTTCCCAGGGCTCCTCCCGCAGTTACAGGAGTCGGCCCGCTACGTCGCCGACCGCCTGAAGGGCATGGACGCGGAGGTCACGGACGCCGGGTTCATCTCCGACGCCCAGGAGGGAGCGCTCGCCGCCGAGAAACTGCGCCAGGCCGACTGCGACCTGATCGTGCTGTTCCTGACCACCTACCTGACCTCGTCGATGGTGCTGCCGATAGCACAGCGCTCGCACGCCCCCGTCCTGGTCATCGACCTGCAGCCGTCCGAGCGGATGGACCACGCGTCCTTCGACACCGGGGCCTGGCTGGCCTACTGCGGACAGTGCCCGGTGCCCGAGGTCGGCAACGTCTTCCGCCGCGCGGGCATCCCCTTCCGGTCGGTGTCGGGCTGGCTGCGCCAGGAGTCCGCCTGGCGGCGCATCGAGCAGTGGATCCGCGCCGCCCATGTCCGCGCCGCGCTGCGGCACGCCCGGCACGGCCTCATGGGGCACCTGTACCCGGGGATGCTCGACGTGTCGACCGATCCGACGCTGCTGCCCACGACGTTCGGCTCGCACGTGGAGATCCTGGAGTACGACGACCTGCGGCACCGGGTGGAGAAGGTCACCGAGGCGGAGACCCGGGAGCGCATGGCGCTCGCCCGGCGGATCTTCACCCTCGACGACAGCGTGGTGGACGAGGACTTCGCCTGGGGAGCGACCGTGTCGGTCGCCCTCGACCGGCTCGTGGCGGACTTCGGCCTCGACACCCTCGCGTACTACCACCGCGGACTCGACGGCGAACTGCACGAGCGGCTCGGCGCCGGCATGATCCTCGGCGCCTCCCTGCTCACCGCCCGGGGCGTGCCCGCGGCCGGCGAGTACGAACTGCGCACCAGCGTCGCCCAGTTGGCGACCCAGTGCGTCGGAGGCGGAGGTTCCTTCACCGAGATTCAAGCCCTCGACTTCGAGGACGGTGTGGTGGAGATGGGCCATGACGGGCCCGGCCACCTCGCGGTCAGCTCCCGCGACCCCCTGCTGCGCGGGCTCGGCGTCTACCACGGCAAGCGCGGCTGGGGCGTGAGCGTGGAGTTCGACGTCCGGCACGGCCCCGTCACCCTCCTCGGCCTCGGCCAGGACGCCGACGGCACCCTGTCCTTCGTCACCTCCGAGGGCACGGTCGTCCCGGGCCCCCTGCTGGAGATCGGCAACACCACCAGCCGGGTCGACTTCGGCCGTGATCCCGGCGAATGGGTCGACGCCTGGAGCGCCACGGGCGTCGGCCACCACTGGTCCCTCGCCGTCGGCCATCACGCGGCCGACTTCAGGGCCGCGGCGAGCCTGCTCGGCATCGACCACCGGGAGGTGTGACGCCGACGCCGACGCCGACGCCGACGTCGGCGAGGACGCGGGCGCGGCAGGCCGACGGTGTGCCCCAGGCGTCGCGCAGCGGGCGGGCCTTGCGGATCCACAGGGAGAGGTCCAGGTCGTCGGTGTAGCCGACGGCGCCGTGGAGGTGCAGGGCGGTGCGGGCGGCGGCGTATGCGGCCTCCCCGGTTGCCGCCTTCGCCGCGGCGGCCTGCCGCCCGCCGTCCCTGTCGCCCGAGGCCAGCGCGAGCGCGGCGGCGTGCACCAGGGGTGCGGCGAACTCGAGCGCGACGAGCGTGTCCGCCAGGCGGTGCTTGACGGCCTGGAAGGACCCGATGGGGACTTTGAACTGGCGGCGCTGTCCGGCGTATTCGACGGTTCGGTCGAGCAGGGTGCGGCCGAGCCCGAGGCACTGGGCCGCGGTGGCGAGCATCGCGACCTCGGACGCGTGGGCGTGAGCGCCCGTGACCGTACGGCCACGGGCCACCACGGTGCCGCCGAGAGGCCGGGCCAGGCGGCGCGCGGGGTCGGCGGAGGGCTGGACCGGGCCGACCGCGTCGGCCAGGCGGAGTTCCTCGCCGTGTACGACGAAGATCGCGTCGGCCATGTCGGCGTCCAGGGCGTACGGGCCGGCGGCGGGCGGAACGCAGAGCGTGACCATGGCCTTGCCGGAGGCGATCCGCGGCAACCACTCGGCGGCGGTCGCCGTGTCCTCACCCAGTCGGCCCAGGAGAGCCGCCGCTGCGACGGTTTCGACCAGCGGACCGGGGACGGCGTGACGGCCCAACTCAACGAAGACAAGGGCGAGTTCACGTAGATGGTGACCTGCGCCGTCGTACTGTTCCGGCACGGTGAGAGCGAACACTCCCATGTCGGCGAGGCGGTTCCACAGGGCACGGCCGGGCGCCGGGTCCCCGGCCGCCCACGCCCGCACGGTCCGAGACGTATCGGCGGCCCTGAGCAGATCGTCCAGCGCACGCGTGAACTGGCGCTGCTCCCGATCGAGAAGGAGCCGCATCACCGGCGCCCCTTCGGCAGGCCGAGGAGCCGCTCGGCGATGATGTCCCGCTGGATCTCGTTGGTGCCGGCGTAGATCGGACCGGCGAGGGAGAAGGTGTAGCCCTCGGCCCACCTGCCGTACGAGGGCGCCTCGTCGGCGGTGTCGGCGAGTTCGCCCAGGGGGCCGAGCAGGTCCAGGGCGGTCTCGTGCAGGGCGAGGTCCAGCTCCGACCAGAAGACCTTGTTCATGCTGGACTCGGCGCCGATGGTGCCCCCGGCGGTCAGGTGGGATGCCGCCGCGTAGGTGTACAGCCGGTACGCGCGGGCGCGGATCACCACGTCGGCGACCCTGTCGCGCAGGGCGGTGTCGGCGGGGTCGGCGGTGGAGCGCCACAGGTCGGTGAGCCGGTCGGCGGCGGCCGTGAAGCGGCCGGGGCTGCGCAGGGTCAGGCCCCGCTCGTTGCCGGCGGTGCTCATCGCCACACGCCAGCCCTGCCCCGGCTCACCGATGACGTCCTCGTCGGGGACGAAGACGTCGTCGAGGAACAGCTCGGCGAAGGCGGGTTTGCCGTCCAGCCGCCGGATGGGGCGTACGGTCACACCGTCCGCGTCCAGCGGGAACATCAGGTAGGTGAGGCCCTGGTGCGGCTCGGCCGCCGCCGGGTCGCTGCGGAACAGCCCGAAGGCGCGGTCGGCGAACGCCGCCCTGGACGACCAGGTCTTCTGGCCGTTCAGGCGCCAGCCGCCGGCGACGCGGCGGGCGGTGGAGCGCAGGGACGCGAGGTCGGAGCCCGCCTCCGGCTCGGACCACGCCTGGGCCCAGATGACGTCGCCCCGTGCCATGGGCGGCAGGATCCTGGCCCGCTGCTCGGCCGTGCCGTGCTCGAAGAGGGTCGGGGCGAGCAGGCTGATGCCGTTCTGGCTCACCCGGCCGGGCGCGCCCGCCGCCCAGTACTCCTCCTCGAACACCAGCCACTCGAAGACGGTGGCCGCACGGCCACCGTACTCCTCGGGCCAGGACACCACCGACCAGCGGTCCGCCGCCAGGGTCCGCTCCCACGCGCGGTGCGCGGCGAAGCCTTCGGCGGTCTCCAGGGACGGCAGAGGCTCGGGCGGGACGTGGCCGCGCAGCCAGTCACGGGCCTCCGCGCGGAACGCCTCCTGCTCAGCGGTGAACGCCCCGTCCATCAGCCGCCCGCCGCCTTCATCGCGCGGACGTCCATGCCGCCGAGCGGGTCGCCGGCCGTCTCGGCGTTGTGCGCGTGGGCGAGATGGTGCAGGCCGAAGACCGAGTCCAGGCCCGCGTGCAGGCCCTGGAGGTCCTCGGCCTGGTTGACGGCCCGCTTGGTCAGCGCCAGTCCCATGCGGGGCATCTCGGCGATCCGCCGGGCCAGCTCCATGGCGTGGTCGTGGAGTTCGCCGCGCGGCACGACCCGGTTCACCATGCCGATCTCGTAGGCCCGCCGCGCGGTCATCCGGTCGCCGGTGTAGAGGAACTCCTTGGCGATGCGGGGCGGCATCACCCAGGGGTGGGCGAAGTACTCCACCCCGGGGATGCCCATGCGGACCACCGGGTCGGCGAAGAAGGCGTCGTCGGAGGCGACGATCAGGTCGCAGACCCAGGCGAGCATCAGGCCGCCCGCCACGCACGCGCCCTGCACCGCGGCGATCACCGGCTTGGGCAGTTCCCGCCAGCGACGGCACATCCCCAGGTAGACCTCGGACTCGCGGGCGAAGCGGCGCTCCGCGCCCTGCTTGTCCGAGTGATCCCACCACAGGCCGGCCCGGCGTTCGAACGGCAGGTGGGCGTCGCGCTCCGGCGTGCCGATGTCGTGCCCGGCCGAGAAGTGCCCGCCCGCCCCGGCCAGCACGACCACCTTGACCGTGTCGTCGCCGGCCGCCTGGTGGAAGGCCCGGTCCAGGGCGTAGGTCATCGCGGAGTTCTGGGCGTTGCGGTACTCCGGACGGTTCATGGTGACCACGGCGACGGGGCCGTGGCGCTCGAAGCGGACGGGCTGTTGCGGTGCGGGGCGGGCATCGGACATCCACGCCTCCTTCCCTAACAAGTGTTTGGTAGGTTAGCGTGCGAGGGGTCAGCCGTCGAGCCCGTCCAGCCGTACGGAGCCGCCCATGAGCAGCGTCGAGGAGTTCCGCGCCCGGCTCCGCGCCGGGCCACGGGCCGGGGAGTACCGCCCATGACCGCGCCGAACGCCCGCCCGCCCTACGTCCCCGGGCACGCGCTGCTCCAGGGCCGTACCGCCGTCATCACCGCCGCCGCGGGCGCCGGGATCGGTGGGGCCACGGCGCGGCGGCTGCTGGAGGAGGGCGCGTCCGTGCTGCTCTCCGACGCCCACGCACGCAGGCTGAAGGAGGCGCAGGCCGAACTGGCCGCGGAGTTCGGCGCCGACCGGGTCACCGCCCTGCCGTGCGACGTGACCGACGAGACGCAGGTCGCCGCCCTGTTCGACACCGCGGAGGAGTGGTACGGCCGACTGGACATCGTCGTGAACAACGCCGGCCTCGGCGGCACGGCCGCTCTCGTCGACATGACCGACGACCAGTGGGCGAGGGTCGTCGACGTGACGCTGAACGGCACCTTCCGTTGCACCCGCGCCGCGTTGCGCCGCATGCGGTCCGCCGGCACGGGCGTCATCGTCAACAACGCCTCCGTCGTCGGCTGGCGCGCCCAGCAGGGGCAGGCGCACTACGCCGCCGCCAAAGCGGGCGTGATGGCCCTGACCCGCTGCGCGGCGCTGGAGGCCGCCGGGTTCGGGGTACGGGTCAACGCCGTGGCGCCCAGCCTCGCCCTGCACCCGCATCTGGTGAAGGTGACCACCCCCGAGCTGCTGGAGGAGCTGACCGCCCGCGAGGCCTTCGGCCGGTACGCCGAGCCGTGGGAGGTGGCCAACGTCATCGTGTTCCTCGCCAGCGACTACTCCTCGTACATGACCGGCGAGGTCGTCTCCGTCAGCAGCCAGCACGCATGATCCGACAGGGACAATGACCCGATGCCGAACAGCAACGACAGCAAGAAGTCCGCTGTGGCCCCGCCGCCCGCGCGGCGGAGCGAGATCCTCGCCACGGCCGCCCAGGTGTTCGCCGCCCACGGCTACCGGGCCACCACGGTCCGCCGGATCGCCGACGAGGCCGGGATGCTCGCGGGCAGCCTGTACTACCACTTCGACTCCAAGGACTCGATGCTCGACGAGATCCTCTCGTCCTTCCTGGACGAGTTGTGGGCCCGCTACGACGCCGTGCTCGCCGCGCGGCTCGGGCCCCGCGAGACCCTCGAAGCCCTGGTGACGGAGTCCTTCCGGGAGATCGACCGGCATCAGCCCGCGGTCGCCATCTACCAGAAGGAGGCCAGACACCTGCAGACCCAGCCGCGCTTCGCCTACCTCGCC
This sequence comes from Streptomyces deserti, assembly GCF_054782695.1. Lineage (NCBI taxonomy): Bacteria > Bacillati > Actinomycetota > Actinomycetes > Kitasatosporales > Streptomycetaceae > Streptomyces > Streptomyces deserti. Next base: position 69,448 of record NZ_BAAGRZ010000029.1, on the reverse strand, counting down.
GACTCCCAGGTGAGGTTCGAGAAGCTCTGGCTGGAGACGCTGGAACGCGGCGTGGCCGCCCAGGTCTTCCGGCCCGACCTCGACGTCCGGCTCACCTACCGGTTCCTGCGCGACACCGTGTGGGTCGCCGCGTCCTGGTACCGGCCGGACGGACAGCACAGCCCGGAGGAGATCGCCCGCCAGTACCTGTCGGTGGTGCTGCAGGGCATCGCGCTCCGGGACTGACCCCTCAACGCAGCGATCGCCAAGGAGTGGCCATGGCGGAGGCATACATCGTCGAAGCGGTACGCACGCCGGTCGGCAAGCGCGGGGGCGGCCTGGCCGGGGTCCACCCGGCCGACCTGGGCGCGCATGTGCTCAGGGCGCTGATGGAGCGCTCCGGCGTCGACCCGGCGGCCGTCGAGGACGTCGTCCTCGGCTGCCTGGACACCGTCGGCCCGCAGGCCGGCGACATCGCCCGCACCTGCTGGCTGACGGCCGGGCTGCCGGAGGAGGTGCCCGGTGTGACCGTGGACCGCCAGTGCGGCTCGTCCCAGCAGGCGCTGCACTTCGCCGCCCAGGGGGTGCTCTCCGGCACGCAGGACCTGGTGGTGGCCGGTGGCGTGCAGAACATGTCGATGATCCCGATCGCCTTCGCCAGCAGGCAGGCCGCCGAACCCCTGGGCCTGACCGAGGGACCGTTCGCCGGCTCGGAGGGCTGGCGGGCCCGGTACGGCAACCGGCCCGTCAACCAGTTCCACGGAGCCGAGCTCATCGCCCACAAGTGGGACATCTCCCGCCGGGACATGGAGGAGTGGGCGCTGCGCTCGCACCAGCGGGCGGTGCGCGCCATCGACGAGGGCCGCTTCGACCGCGAACTCGTCCCGTACGGTGACGTGACGGCCGACGAGGGACCGCGCCGGGACACCTCGCTGGAGAAGATGGCAGGACTGAAGCCGGTGATCGAGGGCGGTCTGCTGACGGCCGCCGTCTCCTCCCAGGTCTCCGATGGCGCGTCGGCCATGCTCCTCGCGAGCGAACGGGCCGTACGCGAGCACGGATTGACACCCCGCGCCCGCGTCCACCACCTGTCCGTACGCGGTGAGGACCCGATCCGCATGCTGTCCGCGCCGATCCCCGCCACGGCGTACGCCCTGAAGAAAGCCGGGATGACCCTCGACGCCATCGATCTCGTGGAGATCAACGAGGCGTTCGCGCCGGTCGTCCTGGCCTGGATCAAGGAGACGGGCGCGGACCCGGAGAAGGTCAACGTCAACGGCGGCGCCATCGCCCTCGGCCACCCGCTCGGCGCGACCGGCACCAAGCTGATGACCACGCTGCTGCACGAACTGGAGCGCACCGGCGGCCGCTACGGCCTGCAGACCATGTGCGAGGGCGGCGGCCAGGCCAACGTCACCATCGTCGAACGGCTGTGAGCCGGCGCTGCTCCCGTGGGCCTCAGCCCGCGTGGGGCAGCCGCCGCAGTGTCGCGTGCGCCTCAGCCATGATCCGGTCGACGAGCTCGGCACAGGACGGCAGGTCGTCGATCAGCCCGGCGACCTGCCCGCAGGCCAGCACACCGAGGTCCGTACGGCCGTCGACCAACGCGGACTTGAGCAGCATCGGGGTGCTGGCGGCCAGCAGGACCTGGCCCCAGGTCAGTTCCCCGCCGTGCTTCATGGCCAGGCCGTCGCGGACCATCCGCGCCCAGCTCAGGCCGGTCTCGCGTCGGAAGGCGGCGGCGTGGCGGACGGCCCGCAGCAGCGCGGCCGCCCGACCGGAGCGCTCCAGCCCGTCGACCAGGCCGGTGCGCAGCATGCGGTGCGGAAGGCCGTCGACCTTGGTGGTGACGGTGACGTCGTGGACGGTCGCGGCCAGGTACCGGGCCTTCACGGCGTCCGGAACCGTGCTGTCGGAGGTGAGCAGGAAGCGGGTGCCCATGGCGATGCCGCAGGCGCCGTAGGCCAGCGCGGCGACCAGGCCGCGCCCGTCGTGGAAGCCGCCCGCCGCGACCACCGGAATGCCCACGGCGTCCACGACCTGGGGGAGCAGCACGGTCGTGGCGACGCTGCCGGTGTGGCCGCCGCCCTCCCCGCCCTGCACCACGACCGCGTCGGCGCCCCAGGCGGCGACCTTCTCGGCGTGCCGCCGGGCGCCGACGGACGGGATCACCACCACCCCGGCGTCCCTCAGCCGCGCGATCAGTTCGCGGGAGGGGGCGAGCGCGAACGAGGCGACCCTCACGCCCTCGTCGATGATGATCCGCACACGTTCGGCGGCGTCACCCGCGTCCGCCCGCAGATTGACCCCGAAGGGCGCGTCCGTCCGGGACCTGACCTCACGGACGGCGGAGCGGAGCTGCTCGACGCTCATGGTGGCCGAGCCGAGGATCCCGAGCGCCCCCGCGTTCGCGGTCGCCGAGACCAGGCGCGGGCCCGCCACCCATCCCATCCCGGTCTGCACGAGGGGATGCCGCACCCCGGCCAGCTTCGTCAGCGGCGTGGCGATCGTGACGTCGCTCATGCGGGGACCTCCCGCTCCCGCAGCCCCTGCGGGTCGATGACGTCCCGGATCAGCCTCAGCTCCTCGGCGGTGGGCTCGCGCGTGTACGGCACCTCGTCGGGGACGGTGAGCGTGAAGCCGGTGGCTTCGGCGACCTGCCGGACCGTGACACCGGGGTGCAGCGACCGCAGCCCCATGGTGCGGTCCGGGGTCTCGAAATCGAAGACGCCCAGGTCGGTGACGACGTCGGCGATGCGGTGGTAGCGGGTGGCGGCGGGGCCGGCCTCGGCGGCGCGGTCGTAGCCGACTCCGCTCACCATGTCCACGCGGTCCACGAACACCCGGCGCGAGTGCTTCGGGACCCAGTAACTGGTCGGGTTGTTGAGGGTGTTGACCGGCGCGCCGCGCACGCCCAGCAACTGCCGCGTCGGCCGCCCCCACTCACCGATGCAGGAGATGTTCTGGTTGCCGTGGCGGTCGAGCTGGCTCGCGCCCATCATCACGTGCCGCCGCCCGGTGGCGACCAGGGCGAGATGCTGCCGGTACGGCAGCCAGCCCTCCACCACCCCGGCCGGTTCGCCGACGGCCGGTACGTCGCCGATGAGCAGGGCCTCGCCGTCGGTCAGCAACAGCTCGGGGGAGAAGGTCAGCCTGGCCAGCCGGGCGCCGATCGTCGGTACGGTGCCCATGGGACTGGCCAGGACCTCTCCCGCGTCCCGCCAGACCTCGGCGCAGGCCACCACGCAGTACTCGGCCCGGGTCGCCGTCACCCTCCTCATCGCGACTCCTCGTGGTGGAACGCCGCCACCGCGTCCTGGTATGCGGCCTCGTCGCCGGACAGGAACCGCTCGGTGAAGGCGGCCCAGGCCTCGGGGTCGCGGGCGGCCCGGGCGTAGGCCCGCTGGAACGTCTCGTCGCGATCGTGGTCCGGGGCGCAGGAGGTGAAGTGCGCGCCGTTCGGGGTCTCGACGACGCCGGTCACGAACGGCCGCTTGACCAGCAGGGTCTGCGGCCCGGCGGCCTCGAGCAGGTCCGCGGTGTCCACGACGCGCTCGCAGGAGAGGTAGGCGGCGTCGGCGGCCTGGCAGAACAGGTCGTCGAAGTACGGGTCCGGGCCGAGGTACTGACCGTTGCCGTGCGCGTCGGCCCGGTTGAGGTGCACCAGGGCCGCGTCCAGGCGCAGGGCCGGTACGGCGACGAGCTCCTCGCCGTCCTCGTACGGCGAAGTGACCGTGCGCAGGGAGCGGTTGACCCGCATCACGTCCGAGCCGAGCCCGGCGCGGATCGGCAGGAACGGCAGCCGGTGGGCGGCGGCGGTCAGCCCCCACATGACCATGGCCTCGTCCAGCTCCGTCAGCTCGAAGGCGCCGCGCTGCCGTGCGGCGGTGAAGTGCGGTTCGAGGGGGATCGAGTCCAGCGTGGCGAAGGCTGTGACCAGCCTGCGGATCTTTCCGGCGGTGGCGAGCAGGCCGACGTCCGGGCCGCCGTACGACACGACGGTCAGGTCCGTGACGTCCGAGCGGAGCAGCGCACGCACCAGCGCCATCGGTTTGCGCCGCGAACCCCAGCCGCCGATGCCGAGGGTCATGCCGCTCTCCAGGCGGCCCACCACGTCGTCGGCGGTCATCGTCTTGTCGCCGCGCGTCGGTGTAGGGCCGCGCAGAGGTGTATGGCCGCGCATCGTCGTATGGCCGCCCGTGGGCGTGTGGCCGCCCGTGGTCGTCCGGCCGCTGGCGCTCATCGTCGTATGGGCGCTCATGAGCGCCGCTCCTCGTGCGTGCCGAAGGTGTCACGGACGCGGCGGCCGACACCGCTGAGGTCGGCCTCGAAGGTGAAGCCCTGCTCGAAGCGGTAGCTACGGCGCACGTCGACCGGGTCGATGCCGTTGATCGCGGCCTTGGCCAGACGGATCAGGCCGCCGTCCTTCGCGGCGATCTCGCCGGCCAACTCCAGGGCCGCATCCAGCAGTTGGTCCCGGGGAACGACCCGCCACACGGACCCGTGCCGCTGGAGCTCCTGCGCGGTGACGGTGCGGGCCGTGTAGTAGAGCACCCGCATCAGGTGCTGGGGGACCAGCCGGGCCAGATGGGTCGCCGCGCCGAGTGCGCCCCGGTCCAGCTCCGGCAGGCCGAAGACGGCGTCCTCGCTGGCCACCACGGCGTCGGCGTTGCCCACCAGGCCGACGCCGCCGCCCAGGCAGAAGCCCTGCACCGCCGCGACGACCGGGACCTGGCAGTCGTAGACGGCGGCGAACGCCTCCGAGCAGCCCCGGTTGGCGGCGATGAGAGCCTCCGGACCGACGGCGCGCTGCAGTTCCTTGATGTCGACACCGGCGTTGAAGCCGTGGCCGGCCGCGGTGAGGACCACGCAGCGCACCTTCGGGTCGGCCCCCGCGGTCCGTACGGCTGCCGCCAGGTCGTACCAGCCCTGTGCGGGAAGGGCGTTGACCGGAGGGAAGTCCACCGTGACGACGGCGGCACCGTCCTTCGGGGCAGAGGTGGAGACACCCATGAGGCCATCAGCTACCTTTCAATCAAACGTTTGTTAGGGACGGTAGCAGCGGACTCGGTGCCCGGGGAGGTGCTGATGGCAGTGGACCTGGACCTGTCCGGCCGTGTCGCCGTCGTCACGGGCGGCACCCGCGGTGTGGGGGCGGGCATCACCCGCGCCCTGCTCGAAGCCGGCGCCGAGGTCGTCACCTGCGCCAGACGGGCCCCCGACCGGCCCGTCGAATCGGCGGGGCGCACGGCCCGCTTCCTGCCCGTGGATTTGCGCGACGCGGAGGCGGTCGACGCGTTCTTCGCCCGCGTGCGCGGCGACTACGGCCGCCTGGACACCCTGGTCAACAACGCCGGGGGAACCCCGTACCGGATGCTCGGCGACGGCGGCCCCGGGCGGCACGCCCGGGTCGTCGAGCTGAACCTCCTCGCGCCCCTGACCGCCTCGCTCGCCGCCTACGAGGTGATGCGCGGCCGGCGCGACGGCGGATCGATCGTGATGATCGGCAGCGTCAGCGGAAGCCGGCCCTCACCGGGTTCCGCGGCGTACGGAGCCGCCAAGGCGGGCCTGGAGCACCTCGCCCGCACCATGGCCGTGGAATGGGCGCCCCGCGTACGGGTCAACACGCTCGTCCTCGGCATGGTCCGCACCGAACTGTCGCACCTGCACTACGGGGACGCGGACGGCGTCGCCGCCGTCGGCCGCACCGTACCGCTGGGTCGCCTCGCCGACCCCCGTGAGATCGGCGACGCCTGCGTCTTCCTCGCCTCCGACCGCGCCGCGTACATCAGCGGCGCCAGCCTGCTGGTCCACGGCGGCGGGGAGCGGCCCGCCTTCCTCGACGCGGCCGCCACCGCCCGCACCTGACGGCACCTCACCTGACCGAAAGGAGCGCCCACCATGACGGGACTGTGCACCGGACGCGTCGTCGCCGTGACCGGGTCGGGCCGCGGACTCGGCCGTGCGCACGCCCTCGCCTTCGCCTCCGAAGGCGCGAAGGTCGTCGTCAACGACCTCGGCGTCGGCCTCGACGGCACGGGTGCCACCGCCGGGCCCGCCCAGCAGGTCGTCGACGAGATCCGCGCACGCGGCGGCGAGGCCGTCGCGCACTACGGCGACATCGCCACCGCCGAGGGCGCGGCCTCGCTCATCACGACCGCGCTGGGGACCTTCGGCCGGCTCGACACCCTGGTCAACAACGCCGGGTTCCTGCGCGACCGCATGCTCGTCAACCTCTCCGAGGACGACTGGGACGCGGTCATGCGGGTGCACCTCAAGGGCCACTTCCTGCCGCTGAAGCACGCCTCGGCGTACTGGCGCGCCGAGGCGAAGGCCGGCCGCGGGCCCGAGGCCCGCGTGATCAACACCGGTTCCGGTGCGGGGCTGCTGGGCAGCGTCGGCCAGGGCAACTACTCCGCCGCCAAGGCGGGCATCGCCGCGCTCACCCTGGTCGCCGCCGCCGAACTGGCCCGCTACGGCGTCCACGTCAACGCCATCGCCCCCGCCGCCCGCACCCGCATGACCGAGCAGACCTTCGCCGCCGCCATGGCCGCCCCCGCGGACGATGGATTCGACGCCATGGCCCCCGAGAACGTCTCCCCGCTCGTCGTCTGGCTGGGCTCCGCGGCCTCGAACGGAGTGACCGGACGCGTCTTCGAGGTGGAGGCGGGCGGGATCACGGTGATGGAGGGCTGGCGCCCGGGCCCGACCGCCGACAAAGGCGCGCGGTGGACGCCTGCCGAGGCGGGGGAGACCGCCCTGAAGCTGCTCGCCGAGTCCGAAGCCCCGCGGCCGGTCCACGGAACGTGACAGGGCCGCCGTCGGCCGGAGCGCATCGGCGGGGGACCGGCAACGGCATCGGCTCCGCCACGCCGACACGGACGTACGTCGTGATCCCGCGCACAGACGAGCAGAGGGCCGGGTGTCCCCGTGTTAGCGTCCGGCCGTGACTTCCCCGGCTCTGGACGCAATGGCACCTGGTTCCCGAGGCGAGGGTCGCGGCCCCGTGGTCGTTCCCGGCCTGTCCGATGCCGGCGACCCGCTGCGCGGGCTCGACCTGTTCGGTGACGGCTTCGTACGCGATCCCCACCCCTGGCTGGACGCCCTGCGCTCCGACTCTCCCGTGCACCACGATCCGGTGACGGGGCTCTGGCTGGTGAGCCGCCACCGTGACGTGCGCCGGGTGCTGCTCGACCCGGACATGTTCCGTCCGGACAACGCCCAGCATGCCGTGACGCCGCTGCCCGTCGCCGTGCTGCGGGTCCTCGCCAAGGCCGGTTTCAGCCTCGCGCCCGCGCTGGCCAACAACGGCACGGCCAGTCACCCGGGGCTGCGCCGGGTGGTCACCCGGTTCTTCAACGCCGAGCGCGTCGCCGCCGCCGTCCCTGTGATCGAGCGCATCGCCGGAGAACTGCTCGACGCGGTGCGGGAAGACATCGACGGCGACGGCCGCTGCGATCTGTTCCCCTCCTTCGCCCAGCTTCTTCCGTGCCGGGTGCTGATGGAACTCCTGGGCATCCGAGGCATCGAACCGGCCACCCTCATCCGCTGGAGCGACGCCTCACTGGAACTCTTCTGGGGCGCGCCCGCCCTGGACCGGCAACTGGAGCTGGCGGAGCTGGCCGGGGAGTTCCACCAGTGGCTGACCGAGACGGTCCGCAGCTCCACGGCAGCTCCTCCGGGTTCCTTCATCGGATCCCTGGCCGACCACCGGCTCCCCGACGGCGAACCCCTCGACCTGGCGACCGCTGTCGGTGCCTGCTTCTTCGTCTTCATCGCGGGACAGTCCACCACCGGACAGCTCATCTCCACGGTGCTGCGGCGTGCGCTGACCGAGCCCGGCCTGTGGCCGCGCGCGGCCTACGAGCCGGGTCTGGCCGGGGCCTGGGTCGAGGAGGTGCTGCGGCGGGAGCCGCCGGTGACGACCTGGCGCCGGATCACCGCTCGACCGGTGGAGCTGGGCGGGGCCCAGCTGCCCGCGGGCGCCCAGCTGCTGCTGATGCTCATGGGAACCGGCTCCGACCCGGAGGTCTTTCCCGCCCCGGAGCGGATGTGCCCGCACCGGGAGAACATCCGTCACCATCTGGCCTTCGGCGTCGGCCGCCACCGCTGCCCGGGCGCGTCCCTGGCCCGCACGGAGGCGGCCGTGGCGCTCCGTGAGGTCTCCCGCCGACTGCCGGGCGCACGGCTCGCGCCGCACACCCAGGACGTACCGATACTGGGACTGCTCTCCTTCCGGGCACCTCTGAGCGTCTTGATCGAGCAACGCTGAACCACGCACCACGGCTGCAGCGGAACTTCATCGAGGTGTGCGAACGTTGTCCTGGTGGCACACCGTTCGGGTGTGACCTGACGGACGAGTGACGACGCGCACGACGAGAGGCACCCATGGCGATCTGGGACCGGATCAAGGAACAGGCCAAGGGCCTGCAGCAGTCGCAGAGCCCGCGCGGCTCTGCGGGCGCGGGGCACGGCGGCCGGCCGTCCGGCGGCGGGTCACGCGCCCAGTTGGTGGGTGTTTTGAAGTCACAACTGGGCTCCCTCAAGGCCGAGTTGAAGAGCGGCGCCTACCGTGACGCAAGCATGGCGATGTGCGCGCTGGTAGCGGCAGCGGACGGCAATGTCGACCCTGCCGAGAGGCAGCACGTCGAGTCGACGATTCTGCAGAACGACGTCCTGCAGAACTTCCCGCCGGAGCAGTTGCGCGAGCGGTTCAACCGGCATGTGAACCAGCTCATGAGCAACTTCCCGGTCGGCAAGAGCGAAGCGCTGCAGGTCTTGGCCAAGGCCGCGAAGAACCCGACCGAGGCCAGAGCGGTGATCCAGACGGGCATCGTCATCGCCGGAGCCGACGGCCACTTCTCCCAGGCCGAGGCGTCCGTCATCAGGGAGGCATGCACCGCACTGGGCGTTTCGCCCGCCGAGTTCGGCCTGTGAGCCCCAGGACCGCCAGGGAGCAGGACGCGGGCGAGTGACAGAAGGCAGGAGTGCCGGGGCCGCGGGCTACGGCCGGTGGCCCCGGCACTGCCCGCCGGGTCTAGGCCTGGCGTCCACGGCGCCGCATCGACCAGTCAGGCGGGGGCCGCTGCCGTGACGTGGGTGAGCACACACACCCAGCGGCCGTCGCGTCTGACGAACACATCGGTGGTCCACTCGTCGGCGTCGAAGCGGCGCCCCAGATAGTGGGCCGTGTTCGTCACCCGGCCGGTGAAGACCGCGGCATCGCCATGGACGCGGATCCTGGCCTCGCCGACGACCTGCATCGCCGAGTGAGTCAGCCGGCCCGACTCGACGAGCGAAAGAAAATGCTCCCTGGAACCGATGCCCGACTCGGAGACGATGACCCAGTCGTCCGCCATGAAACGGGCGATCCGGGCGGCATCGTTGGAGACGATCGCCGCCGCCCAGTCCTTCGCCACGGCGGCGAGCAGGGCATGATCCGCACCGTCCGAGTCGTTCGCGGCCGTACTCGCGTTGTCGCTCACGGCGGGAGCGTAGCCAAGACGCGTTCACACGCCGACCGGGTGACCGGCCGCGTCTGGGACGTCTTCGTCCGGCCCGCCGCCGTGGCGCCGCTGATCAGGGTCGGCCGGCTGCTCGACGACGTGGCGGACCGCAAGGAGGTGTGCGTCTGTCCGGCGACCACAGTCGGCGACACCGCCCTGCGCCCGTACCACACCGTCGACAACGACCTCCCGGTCGAGGTGACCAGGCCGGTTGACGGAGACCTGGTCCGCTCGACGTCGAGGGGCAGAGGGCCGCCCCCGCGTCGGCGCCGTCCGCGTGAGTGGCCCGGCTCACATGGCGCGCCGCACACATGGCCGACACCATGGTGCGGGTCACCGGCAGGCGAAGGGATCCAGGATGTTCCGCAAGGTACTGGTCGCCAACCGTGGTGAGATCGCGATTCGCGCGTTCCGCGCCGGCTATGAGCTGGGCGCGCGAACCGTCGCCGTCTTCCCGCACGAGGACCGCAACTCACTGCACCGGCTGAAGGCCGACGAGGCCTATGAGATCGGCCAGCCGGGCCACCCGGTGCGGGCGTATCTCTCCGTCGAGGAGATCGTCCGCGCGGCACGCCGGGCGGGAGCGGACGCCGTGTATCCGGGCTACGGCTTCCTGTCGGAGAACCCCGACCTGGCGCGCGCCTGCGAGGAGGCGGGCATCACCTTCGTCGGGCCGAGCGCACAGACGCTCGAACTGACCGGGAACAAGGCGCGCGCGGTGGCCGCCGCCCGCGCGGCCGGCGTACCGGTGCTCGGGTCCTCGGCGCCCTCCAGCGACGTGGACGAACTGGTCCGCGCCGCCGAGGACGTCGGTTTCCCGGTGTTCGTCAAGGCGGTCGCCGGCGGAGGCGGGCGCGGTATGCGCCGCGTCGAGGAGCCCGCGCAGTTGCGCGAGTCCATCGAGGCGGCGGCCCGCGAGGCCGCGTCCGCGTTCGGCGACCCGACCGTGTTCCTGGAGAAGGCCGTCGTCGAGCCCCGTCACATCGAGGTGCAGATCCTCGCCGACGGGCAGGGCGACGTCATCCATCTCTTCGAACGGGACTGCTCGGTGCAGCGCCGTCACCAGAAGGTCATCGAGCTGGCGCCCGCGCCCAACCTCGACCCGGCGCTGCGCGAGCGGATCTGCGCGGACGCCGTACGGTTCGCCCGGGAGATCGGCTACCGCAACGCGGGCACCGTGGAGTTCCTGCTCGACCGCGACGGCAACCACGTGTTCATCGAGATGAACCCGCGCATCCAGGTCGAGCACACGGTGACCGAGGAGGTCACCGACGTCGACCTCGTGCAGGCGCAGCTGCGCATCGCCTCCGGCGAGACACTCGCAGACCTCGGGCTGTCCCAGGAGACGGTCACCCTGCGCGGCGCCGCACTGCAGTGCCGTATCACCACCGAGGACCCGGCCAACGGCTTCCGCCCGGACACCGGCCGGATCAGCGCCTACCGCTCACCCGGCGGCTCGGGCATCCGCCTCGACGGCGGCACCACCCACGCCGGTACGGAGATCAGCGCGCACTTCGACTCCATGCTGGTCAAACTGACCTGCCGGGGCCGCGACTTCCAGGCCGCGATCGGCCGCGCCCGGCGCGCCGTCGCCGAGTTCCGCATCCGCGGCGTGGCCACCAACATCCCCTTCCTGCAAGCGGTCCTCGACGACCCGGACTTCCGGGCCGGGCGGGTCACCACGTCCTTCATCGAACAGCGCCCGCACCTGCTGACCGCCCGCCACTCCGCCGACCGCGGCACCAAGCTCCTCACCTACCTCGCCGACGTCACGGTCAACAAGCCGCACGGCGAACGGCCCGACCTGATCGACCCGGTCACCAAACTGCCGCCGCTGCCCGCCACCGAACCGCCCGCCGGATCCCGGCAGCGGCTCGTCGAACTCGGCCCGGACGGCTTCGCCCGCTGGCTGCGCGAGTCACCGACCATCGGCGTCACCGACACCACGTTCCGCGACGCCCACCAGTCACTGCTCGCCACCCGCGTGCGCACCAAGGACCTGCTCGCCGTCGCCCCGGTGGTGGCCCGGACCCTGCCGGAGCTGTTGTCCCTGGAGTGCTGGGGCGGCGCCACCTACGACGTCGCGCTCCGCTTCCTCGCCGAGGACCCGTGGGAGCGCCTGGCCGCCCTGCGCGAGGCCGTCCCCAACGTCTGCCTGCAGATGCTGCTGCGCGGCCGCAACACCGTCGGCTACACCCCGTACCCGACCGAGGTGACCGACGCCTTCGTCCAGGAGGCAGCGGCCACCGGCATCGACATCTTCCGCATCTTCGACGCCCTCAACGACGTCGAGCAGATGCGGCCCGCCATCGAGGCCGTACGCGAGACCGGAACGGCGATCGCCGAGGTCGCCCTGTGCTACACCGCCGACCTGTCCGACCCGTCGGAGCGGCTGTACACCCTCGACTACTACCTGCGCCTGGCCGAGCAGATCGTCGCCGCCGGCGCCCACGTCCTGGCCGTCAAGGACATGGCGGGCCTGCTGCGCGCCCCGGCCGCGGCGCGGCTCGTATCGGCGCTGCGCCGCGAGTTCGACCTTCCCGTCCACCTCCACACCCACGACACCGCGGGCGGCCAGCTCGCCACCTACCTCGCCGCGATCCAGGCGGGCGCGGACGCGGTGGACGGCGCGGTGGCGTCCATGGCGGGCACGACGTCACAGCCGTCGCTGTCGGCGATCGTCGCCGCCACCGACCACTCCGAGCGGCCCACCGGACTGGACCTCCAGGCCGTCGGCGACCTGGAGCCCTACTGGGAGAGCGTCCGCAAGATCTACGCGCCCTTCGAGGCGGGCCTGGCCTCGCCCACCGGACGCGTCTACCACCACGAGATCCCCGGCGGCCAGCTCTCCAACCTGCGCACCCAGGCCATCGCGCTCGGCCTCGGCGACCGCTTCGAGGAGATCGAGGCGATGTACGCCGCCGCCGACCGGATGCTCGGCCGCCTGGTGAAGGTGACCCCGTCGTCGAAGGTGGTCGGCGACCTCGCCCTGCACCTGGTCGGCGCCGGGGTGGCGCCGGAGGAGTTCGAGGCGACGCCGGACCGGTTCGACATCCCCGACTCGGTCATCGGCTTCCTGCGCGGCGAGCTGGGCAACCCGCCCGGCGGCTGGCCGGAGCCGTTCCGCAGCAAGGCCCTGCAGGGCCGCGCCGACCCCAAGCCCCCGCAGGAGCTCACCGCGGAGGACCGTACGGGACTGGCGAAGGACCGGCGCGCCACCCTGAACCGGCTGCTGTTCCCCGGGCCGACCCGCGAGTTCGAGACACACCGGCAGACCTACGGCGACACCAGCGTGCTGGACAGCAAGGACTTCTTCTACGGCCTGCGCCCGGGGAAGGAGTACGCCGTCGACCTCGAACCCGGCGTGCGGCTCCTCATCGAGCTGGAAGCCGTCGGCGAGGCCGACGAACGCGGCATGCGCACCGTGATGTCCACCCTCAACGGCCAACTGCGACCCATCCAGGTCCGCGACAGGGCGGCCGCCTCCGACGTCCCCGTCACCGAGAAGGCCGACCGGGCCAACCCCGGCCATGTCGCCGCACCGTTCGCCGGGGTCGTCACGCTCGCGGTCGCCGAGGGTGACGAGGTGGCGGCCGGGGCCACGGTGGCCACCATCGAGGCGATGAAGATGGAGGCCGCGATCACCGCCCCGAAGGCCGGGAGCGTGTCCAGGCTGGCCATCAACCGGATCCAGCAGGTCGAGGGCGGTGACCTCCTCGTCGAGCTCGCCTGAGTCACCCCAGGCGGCATGGCCCGTCGGCACCGACCGAGGCGGATACGAGGGATCCCCTCACCGGTTGCTTCCCGTGAGCTGCTCGCCCGAGTAAGGTAAAATGTGGTGATTTGACGTACGTAGGACAACTGCCCCGGCCGGAGTGATCAATGTCCCGCAGGCGCCCGACCGACGACGGTGACGAGCTCCTCACCAGACTCGGAGCGCTGACCGCGCAGGCACGGGAACGCGCGGAGCTGCAGCGGTCACGGGTCGAGCTGGCCGTCGCCCTGCAACGCGGCATGCTGCCCCGAAGCATGCCGACGGCCCACCGCTTCCGCCTGGCAGTCGAGTACGCGCCCGCCTGCCACGGTCTGAGCGTGGGCGGCGACTGGTACGACGCGTTCACCATGCCCGACGGCTGCATCGGGCTGTCCATCGGCGACGTACAGGGCCACAACATCGAGGCGGCGGCCTTCATGGGGCAGGTGCGCGTCGGGCTGCGCGCGCTTGCCTCCGTCACCGGTCAGCCGGGGGAACTCCTCGCCCGCACCAACGACCTGCTGCTGTCCCTGGGCACCGATCTGTTCGCCACGTGCACCTTCATCCGGCTCGACCCGTCGACGGGAGTGCTGGAGAGCGCGCGGGCCGGGCACATACCCTTCGTCTGGGCCACGGCGGACGGCAGATCCGGTCTCGCCGACGACGAGGGCGGGCCGCCCCTCGGAGTGCTGACCGGGATCGAGTACCCGGTGGTCCGGCACCAGCTGACGGCAGGCGGGGTGTGCGTGCTGGTCACCGACGGTGTGGTGGAAGGCCCGTCGCTGAGCCTCGACGAAGGGCTCGACCAGGTCGTGCGCCTCGCGGGCGCCGCCGCCGTCGCGGGCATGGAGGCAGGCGCACTGGCCACCGCGGTGATCGAAGGCGCCGAGCGGGTGGGGCACGCGGACGACGCGGCGGTGCTGGTCGTCGGCCACGACAGGCCGGGCACTCAGCCATAGGGCGGGATGCGCCCTCTCCCGCCTCGCCGACCGGGCGTCATCGGTGTCTGATGGCTGCTGTGGTGCGTACCCAGGATCTGAGCCGAGCGGTCGTCTACGGCCTCCAGACGCTGGCCGTCGCCGCCTGCTACTACGCGGCCGGACGACTGGGACTCCTGCGCCGGCTCACGGTCGGGGACGCGGTGTTCACACCCCTCTGGCCGCCCACGGGCGTCGCGGTGGCCGCCCTGCTCATCTTCGGGATGCGCTGCTGGCCCGGTATCACGCTGGGTGCCCTCCTCGTCGTCCTGTCCCTCACCCCCCTCCGGCCCGCGGTGATCGGCAACCTCGTCGGGAACACGGCCGCCCCGGTCTGCGCCTGTCTGATGCTGCGCAAGGTGGGATTCCGCACCGACCTCAGCCGCTTACGGGACGGTCTCGCACTGGTGTTCCTGGGGGCTCTGGCAGCGATGCTGATCAGTTCGACGGTGGGCGTCGGTCTGCTCGTCCTCACCGGCAAGCTGGCCGCGGACGGTTTCTGGCCGGTCTGGCTGGCCTGGTGGGTGGGCGACGCGATGGGTGTCCTGCTCGTCACCCCGGCACTCCTCCTGCTGCGCAGGGCGCGCTGGCCGAACCTGGCCCGGTGGAAGGAGGCAGTGGGCGTGGCCCTCGTGGCCGGCAGCCTCGTACCGCTGACCACGCACAGCGGCATGAGCCTGCTGTTCCTCGTCTATCCCCTGCTGATCTGGGCGGCTCTGCGTTTCCAGCTGGCGGGCAGCGTGCTGTGCGCCCTGCTCGCCTCCGTCCTGGCCACTGTCGCGGCCACGGACGGAAGCGGCCCGTTCGGAGGGCTGTCGCACACCGAGGTGATGATCAAGCTCCAGGCCTTCAACGGCTCGATGGCGCTGACCGCTCTGCTCCTGTCGGCTGTGATCACCGAACAGCTCAACACCCGGCGTTCCGTGGAGCGGGCCTGCGAGGAGTTGGTCGAGGTCCTGGAACACCTCACCGCGGGGGAGCCCCCGCCCGGCCCCGCACCGACGGACGGCGACGGCCCAGGAGAGCGGTGACCGGCCGGGGACACCGGCTCGGACGGACGCCGGCCGCCTTATGGGGATACCTTGGTGCGGTTCGGGATGCCTTGGTGCGGATCGGGATGCCTCCGTCCGGGCTACGGGGGCACACGTACCACCAGGAGGACGACCGGCCATCGTACGGGCAGGAGGACGCCATGTCCATGAGACTTCTGCCGGAAGGCGGCCCTGCGCTGCGCGACTGGCTCGGCAAGGAGATCTTCTCCCGGGTCGCCGGGCGGCAGGGCCCCGGCAACCGCGCGCGCATCCACGGCACGCCCGGCCCACGCTGGTTCGGCCCCGAGCGGCCCATCAGGAGGGTGCACGGGGATGCCGCGATGTTCATCGGCGGCCTGTCCGCCCTGCTGTTCCAGTCGCTCCATCCCCTGGCCATGGCCGCCGTGGCCGGACACTCGGGGTTCCGCTCAGATCCCTGGGGGCGGCTGCAGCGGACCAGCACGTTCCTGGCCGTCACCACCTACGGCCCGGCGGAACACGCTCAGCAGGCCTGCGACCGGGTGCGCGCCGTGCACGAGACGGTACGCGGCACGACCCCCGACGGACAGGTCTACTCCGCCGCCGACCCGCACCTGCTGTGCTGGGTGCACATCGCGGAAGTCGACAGTTTCCTGCGCGCCCACCAGCGCTACGGTGCGCATCCCCTGGACGACGAGGGATGCGACGCCTATGTGGCCGACATGGCGCGCATCGCCACCGCGCTCGGCGTCCTCGACCCGCCGACGAACCAGGCCGAGCTCGCCGTGCGCCTGGCCGCCTACCGCGGAGAACTGCGCGCCACCGCGGAGGCGCGCCGCGCCGCGCGCTTCCTGCTGCTGAACCCGCCCGTCCCGTTCCTCGCACGGCTCCCGTACGGCGTCATCGCCGCCAACGCCGTTTCCCTCCTGCCGGTCTGGGCCTCGCGTGCCCTGTGGCTGCCCCGGATCCCCCCGGCCGAGGGTTTGTGCGTCCGCCCACTCGGCACGGCCGTGACCGCGGGGATCCGCTGGGCGCTGACACCGCCTCGCGGCGCGGCCTAGTGCCGCGGGGCGGTGCTGCTGGTGCGGCCCCAGGGCCTGTTCGGACGGGCGGCGGTGGAGCGCGCATGAGCACGATCACCGCACCACTCGGCGCAGGTCTCGCTCGGGCACGGCGCGTTCTTGGCGGCGGGGGCTTGCACGGCGGCGGTCATGCTCGACCGGTACGACACCGGCCACCTACCTGGCCACGCTGCCGGTCGCGGCCGCCGGATGCTTCCTGCTGGGCCTCGGTTTCGGGGGGCCCGCCCTGCGGCTGCGCGGGCTTTGCGTGCCTGGCCCTGGTCACCCACGCGTTGACCGTGCTCCTGCCGCCGCTGCTCAAGCGGCTCGAACCGGTCACGGGCGGCTCGACGGGCCTGACCGTGGACAAGATGCGGCCGCCCGCGCGGAGCGCCAAGTGAGCCGACGGGGGGCGGTCCGAGTCGATGCCCTGAGCAGGAGGACCGTCCCCGCCCATGGACCACCTCACCGCCGGGCTCCCAGCCCGGTGAGAGTGCCTGATCGGGGTGGATGGGCAAGGGCGCGACGGGTACACGCCACGCAGTGTTTGTCGATGTCCGCGTCATGCTCGCAGTGGCAGTAACGGGAGACCACCCATGAGGACTCGCCGATCAGCATCCCCGTCGGCCTTTCGCAGCTCGCCCCAAGTCGTCGCGGGCCGGTACCAGTTGGGCGCCAAGATCGGTTCCGGTGGTGTCGCCGACGTGTACGAGGGGGTGGATCTCCGCCTCGAGCGTCCGGTGGCCGTCAAACTCTTCCGGCCCGGAGGCGATCCCGTGATGGCCGAGCGTTTCGCCGACGAGAGCGTCCTTCTGGCGGGTCTTCAGCATCCGGGGCTGGTCACCCTGTACGACGCGGGGCGGCACGAGGACTGCGGCTATCTCGTCATGCAGCTGGTGAAGGGGCCCACTCTGGCCCAGCGCATTTCGGCAGGGGCCATGGAACCCCCGTACGTGGTCGGGCTCGGCGCCACCCTCGCGCAAGCTCTCGCCCATGTGCACGCTGCCGGCATCGTGCACCGCGACGTCAAACCGTCGAACGTCCTGCTGGACGGCGCGGGCGATCCGCACCTCGCCGATTTCGGCATCTCCCGGATGACGAACGCCACTCGGCAAACGGCTTCCGGTGCGCTCATCGGCACTGCCGCCTACCTGGCGCCGGAGCAGGTCCTGGGCAAGGCGGTCGGGCCTCCCGCCGACATCTACGCGCTCGGCCTGGTCCTGCTGGAGTGCCTCACCGGGGACATGGAATACCAGGGCACGCCGCTGGAGGCGGCCGTGGCTCGTCTGCACCGCCGGCCCAGGGTTCCCCGCTCGCTGCCCCAGGGACTGGCTCGGCTTCTGCGTGCCATGACAGCTCTCGACGAGAAGGCGCGGCCCGATGCCGAGGCGTGCGCCGCGGCGCTGTCCGCCCTGCGCGGTACGAGCCTCGTGCCGACCCCGGCAGTCGCTGCCGGCGCCGGTGGTACCGGCGACGGCACGGACGCCAAGCCCACCGGGACAGGAGGAGGGGGCGCGAGCGGGCAGGAGCGTTCCGCGCCGACTGTGAGCGGGCCGAGCACGCGGCGGCAGCAGGCGCTGGGCGGCCCCCGCCGTCTGATGCTGGCCACCGGTACGGCCGTGCTGACGGCGCTCCTCGGTGCCACACTCGCCGTCTCCCCGGACGACGAAAGGGGCCGCGATGACCGGGCCGCTCCCAGCCCGCACGGATCCACCCCCGCGGAGCCGCCCTCCGGCGCGGCCTCCTCCGAGAACCCCCGGAAGGAGGTGCGGCAGCCGACCGCCTCCCCCTCCGGCACTCCCTCGCAGGCATCTCGCCCCCTGACGTCACCGGCTTCGGAAGAAAGCACCCGGATGTCACCGAGCCCGTCGTCGGCCCGTCCCGGCCCGCGGACCGCACCGGGTCACGACGACGACCCCCGTGACCGTCCTCGCCCGGGCGCGGCACGCGTCGCCGGCGAGAAGGCCCCCGGGGAGGCACCGAAGTCCAAGGGCCGTGCCGCGGAGAAGGAGAAGCGGCGACGATGACCTCGCCGACCCGACGAACCGAGCGGTGCGGCGCATCCGCGAGGGCCTGATCCGCTCGCTGTCTCCGGCGGTGTCCCCCGGCCTGCGCCCGGAACTCCGACCGCGGACCGCCCCGGCCCGGCCGCCCGGTCCGGAAGGGCCTGGGCCTGGCTGCCTGCGCCTTCCCCGCGCCCCGTCAGTCCGCGATCTTCAACACCAGCTTGCCGTGGTTCTCACCCCGGAAAAGCCGCATCAGAGTGTCGGGGAACGCCGCCACTCCACCGGGCACCACGTCCTCGAGGGACTTCAGCCGGCCCTCCGTCCGCCAGGTGGCCAGCTGCGCGATGCCCTCGGCGTACCGGTCGGCGTAGTCGAACACCACCATGCCCGTCATGGTGGCGCGGTTCACCAGCAGCGACAGGTAGTTGGCGGGGCCCTGCGGCTTGGTGTTGTTGTACTGGGAGATCGCTCCGCAGACGACGATGCGGGCACCGCGCGCCAGCCGCAGCAGCACGGCGTCCAGGACGTCGCCGCCGACGTTGTCGAAGTACACGTCGACGCCGTCGGGGGCGTGCTCGCGCAGCGCCTTGCGCACGTCCTCGGTCCGGTAGTCGATCGCGGCGTCGAACCCGAACTCGTCGACCAGCATCCGGCACTTGCGCTCGCCGCCGGCGATGCCGATGACGCGGCAGCCCAGGATCTTGGCGATCTGCCCGACGACACTGCCCACCGCCCCCGCCGCCCCGGAGACGACGACGGTCTGGCCGGGCTCGGGACGTCCGATGTCGATCAGGCCGAAATAGGCCGTCAGACCCGACATGCCGAGAGCGCCGAGATACGTCGGCAAGGGGGCCGCCGCCGGGTCGACCTTGGTCACGCCGCGCCCGTCCGACACGCAGTACTCCTGCACGCCGAACGAGCCCGACACATGGTCACCGACCGCGAAACCGGAGTGCCGTGAGGCGATCACCCGCCCCACCGCGCCCGCGCGCATCACCTCGCCGATCTCCACCGGGCGGATGTAGGACCTGCCCGCGTTCATCCAGCCGCGCATCGCCGGATCGATCGACAGACAGAGCACCTGCACCAGGAACTCCCCGTCGCCCGGCTCCCCGGCCGGCTCCTCGACGTGCTCCCAGTCGGTGGGCTTCGGCTCTCCCACCGGACGTGCGGCCAGACGCACCTGGTGGTTGATTCTGCTCATCTCCGGCGGCTCCTCGTACGGTCGCGTTGGATCGACGGCGGGCCCGGTCAGCAGGCTGCCCGTCGTCACGTACCGACGCGCCCACGAGGCATACCGTCCAGTCGGTACGAGGCGTGAGCGTACGGTGCCGTCGCCTGGGAGGCAACACTGGAGCGGTGCGATGCCCGCCGCAGGTGCGGGCGGCCGCCACCGGTTGCCGAGGGGGAGCCCGGACGACCGGTCATCGCCCGCGGCGGACGGTGTCGCCGAGGACGTCTGCGGGTTTGTCGAGGACGTACGCCATGTAGCGAGTGACGTGCCCGATGGCCCCGTGCGCTCGGACGACGGCGACGACCTCGTCCCAGTCGCGTGCGTCGAGCGTTCTCAGGCCGGGCCACCGCAGGCACAGGGCCCGTCGGCCGATCCGGGTGGACGCGGTGCCGGCGAACAGGGCACAGAGCTGGGCCGGCCTGTGGAGGACGGGGGTGGACCAGTCGAGGATCCGGTGCGTGGTGAAGCCGGCCGCACGAGCCATGAGCGGGTACTGCCCGTACGGCTCGATGTCGTCGAAGCGCCAGGTCCGGCGCACGAGGCCGCTCGGGTCGAGCGCCCCGATGGGCTGATCCGTACGGGAAGTGACGTCCACGAGGACCAGCCGGCCTCCTGGCCGGAGCAGGCGGAAGCTCTCGGCCAGGAACGACCGACGTCCCGCATGGCCGAAGTGGAAGGCGGCCTCCAGACAGTGCACGCGGTCGAAGGAACCATCAGTCAGCGGGATCTCCGCTGCTCGGCGCGGCAGAGCGGTCGCGTCGGCGACGGCGAAGTGCGCGCCGGGGCGGCCGCCGAACCGGCGACGTGCCTGGTCGATCTGCGCGGGCTGGATGTCCACTCCCAGTGCCCGGCATCCCGCAGCGGCCAACTGTGCCGTCGTGTCACCGCGACCGCATCCGGCATCCAGGACGAGCTGCCCGGGCCGGGCGTCCAGCAGCGCCAGCGATCGGCGCGCCAGACGCCGCTGGAAGGGCACCGGCCCGGCCACGGCCGCGAGGGGCATGGTGGGCAGCGTGAAGTAGCCGATATTGGCCAGGCTGTCCCAGCCAAGGTGCCGCAACACCCGGAATAGCACACTGTCGTCGTTGTACGCGCTCGCCAGGTCCCCGCTGTCACCCATCGGCGCATCCTCCGCCTTCCGTGCGTGCGTCCGTCCGCCAGTCAGTCCATCACTCGCGCGGCCGCCCCGCACCGGCGTCGGTCCGCGCTGCGTGACACACGTCTACCCAGCCGCCCTCTGGAGAGGGCTCGAAACGTGCGGGAAGCGGCCGGCGTGCCGGGCTGATGGGCGACGCGAAAACTAGCCGGCGGCACCGGCCAAGGTCCGGACGAGCACGTGGGGCGTGGGGGAGTGGCGCCTCCCCGCTGTGCCGGCCATACCCGCCACCGGCAACGCCACCTCTCGTGTCATGGCGGCGGACGCGGCGCTCGACGGCAGGACGGCGCGCGCGGAAACCGACGTGGCCGCCGTGTTCTCCTGCACGCTCGTGGTCCCCTTCCCCCGGTCGCCCGTGAAGACGAACAGACGCAGGATCAGGAAGCGGCCCGTGCCGGCCAGGGCGGAGGCACCGAGGTACACGGCCTGTTCCGTGAGCATGCCGGGGGACGCCTGGGCCCAGTGCAGGATGGCCATCGCGGCGCAGGTCACCACGTAGGCGGCCATGGCGGAGCCCGCGGACTGGAGGTGCCGGCGCCGGCCGGGGCGTCGGCCGGTGCCGAACGTGAAGAGGGCGTGGAGCTCGGTGCACAGGAGGGCGGAGACGACCGTGATCACCGCGTTCGCCAGGGCCCAGGGCATCAGCGTGGCCAGCAGCGGTACGGCGGCGCCGGCGAGGAGCCCGACTCCGCCGCCGCAGATCACGAACCGGACGAACGAGGAGACAGGGCCCGGCGCCGACGGAGCCCGGCCCTCGGCCTCCGTACTTGTCGCCTGCTCCGTGCGTCGCGTCTCGCGCGCCGGGTGCGGCTTCGACGTGGGCAGCGACTCCATGACGGGTTCCTTCCGGGCGGCAGCTCGAACCTGTGCGGGCTTCAGCTGACCCCCGCTGGGCTTCAGCCCGGACTCAGCCCGGCTTCAGACCGGCCTCAGCCCGCCTTCAGAGCGCCCGGTTGAACGATGCCGTGATCCGCTCACGGGAACGAGCCAGTGGCCTACCGAACCGGAGGTGGGGCCTGCTCCACCAGGAGGGTGGGGTCGCGCCCCGGTGTCGGACCGTCGTGGATGCCGCTCAGTCGACCGGCCACGTGTGGACCGGGGCGTTGAGGTGCATGTATTCGATGTACAGCTGCGTCATCCGCCGCAACGCCTCATGGCGGCCGGAGTGGGTCGAGGCGTCGATGTGGTGGAACATCTCCTTCTGCCAGACCGCTCCGTTGCGGCTGGTGACGCAGCGCTGTTCGATGATGCCGAGCAGCGGCTCCCGCCAGGCGTCGTCCATGCCGGAGCGCTCCAGCCCCCGGTGCGCCAGCGGCAGCAGCCGCCGCAGGACGAGTTCGGGCACCGGCACCTCGCCCATCCCGGGCCAGTACAGCCGTGCCTCGATGCCGTGCCGCGCCGCCGTGTGCAGGTTGTCCTCGGCGGCCGAGAACGACATCCGTGTCCACACGGGCCGGTCCTCCTCCACCAGGGCGCGGGTGAGTCCGTAGTAGAAGGCGCCGTTGGCGAGGGTGTCGGCGACGGTGGGGCCCGCGGGCAGCACCCGGTTCTCCACCCTCACGTGCGGTTTGTCGTGGGCGATGGCGTAGACCGGGCGGTTCCAGCGGTAGATGGTGCCGTTGTGCAGGGTGAGTTCGGCCAGTTCGGGAATGTCGCCGTGGTCCAGCGTCTCCCTGGGGTCCTGTTCGTCGCACAGGGGCAGCAGAGCCGGGAAGTAGCGCAGGTTCTCCTCGAAGAGGTCGAAGACGCTGGTGATCCATCGCTCTCCGAACCACACCCGGGGCCGTACCCCCTGCACCTTGATCTCCTGCGGGCGGGTGTCGGTGGCCTGCTCGAACAGCGGGACACGGGTTTCGTGCCACAGTTCCTTGCCGAACAGGAACGGTGAGTTGGCCGCCAGCGCGACCTGGACCCCGGAGATCGCCTGAGCCGCGTTCCAGTAGTCGGCGAAGTCCTCCGGGGACACCTGGAGGTGGAACTGCGTGCTGGTGCACGCGGCCTCCGGAGTGATCGTGTCCGCGTAGGTCCGCAGCCGGTCGACACCGTCCATCTCGAGGCGCAGGTCCTCGCCCCGGGCCGCGAAGACCTGGTCGTTGAGCAGCCGGTACCGCGGGTTCTCCGACAGTGCAGCCTCACCGACGTCGTCCTGCCGCAAGGTCGGAAGGATGCCGATCATGATCAGGTGTGCGCCGACCGACGTGGCGCGTTGCTCCGCGTGATTGAGCGCGGCGCGGATCTCGGATTCCCAGGCGTCGGGGCCGCCCGCCGTCAGATGGCGGGGCGGGATGTTGATCTCGAGGTTGAACCGTCCCAGCTCGGTCGACCAGGCGGGGTCCGCGATCGCCGCGAGCACATCGCTGTTGCGCATCGCCGGCTCCGCCTCGCCGTCGACCAGGTTCAGCTCGATCTCCAGCCCCACCTGGGACCGCTCCGACTCGAACCGGGACTCGCGCAGCATCTGCGCGAAGGCGTCGAGGCACTCGTGCATCTTGATCCGGTACCGGCGACGGTCCTCGCGGGTGAAGACCATGGCCGGGACGTCCCGTCCCATCGGCCCTCCCGGATACCCCACCTCGGACACCTCTCACCCCCCAGCGTCGCACCACCGGGCGACCCTCACCAGGCGGGACCGAGACCACGGGAAGGCCGCGTGCCCTGCGCGTGATGCCCGTCAGCCGGAGACCCCACGAGTCACCTCCACGACAAGCATCGGCGTTCGCCCGAACGGAACACGGTCGACGCCCCGGCCGCGAGGTCACTCCCCACCGGGCCCCTCGTGATAGCCGTCGAGGGAACCCCCGGGGACGAGACTCATCGGGCGCGCCTCGCCTCCGCATCGGAGCCGGGTGCGAGGGTGCGTGCCGTGTCGAGGCGCATGCCGAGCTGATGCGTACTGATCGTGAGGAGGGGGCGGCGGGGCAGGCCGAGGTGGCGCAGTGTGTCGGAGACGGGGTGCGTACCGAGAAGAGGCGGGGCACCACCCAGGCCCAGCCGAGGGCGCCGTGCGTGCAGGGTGGCCGGGGTGCGCCGCAGTACGCCGTCCAGACGGGTGTGGATGGTGGCGCGGCTGGTGATCGACATGGGAAGGGTGGGGATCCTCAGCCGGGACCGGGTGTCGAGGCGGAGGGCGAACGGGCCGCAGGTGACCGAGCAGAGCGCCCCGCTCGGTCCGCGGCGCACGTCGATGTCGGCCAGATCTTTGGGAATACCCCACAGGGCGCGTCCCGCCTCATGGGTGAAGGCACCGGTCACGGGGACCCAGTAGGGGAAGACGTCGCATTCCAGGCGGGCGAGTCTGCGCAGGGACAGGCGGCGCTCCCGGACGACAGGGAAGGCGATCATGAGTTCGTCGTAGCTGCCGAGATCGCTGTCGGCGTAGTGGAGGCAGCCGACGAGCAGCGCAGCCTTGCCCGGCCACAGCCGCACGGGGGACAGCCTCGCTGCGGCCAGAAGGGCAGCGGTGGGTGCGAGGTCCGCCGCGAAGAGCGCGAAGTCGGCGCTGGCCGCGCGGACATACACCGGCGGCTGGGGGAGGGGCATGTGGAGTTCTCCCATCGGGCGTCGGAGGCCGTCGCGGGCGGGCGGGACGGTGCCGGCGCGGCCGCGATCACCACGACGGTGGCCGGCGATGTGCGGAGCACCGGCGACAAGCGCGGCAATGTGCCGCGACCCGGCCCGGCCGAGCGAACACCACCATCAGCCGGGGCCCGGCATCGAGCGTACGCCCACGCACCCGACGGCCATGCAGCCGACGGTCACGACCGAGTGACGGGCTCTTGCCCGGGCTACGGCGATCCGACCCGCCGGGGCCGAAAGAGTGTTCCAATTGTGGGGGATGGCGGGTTAGGGTCGCGCTCTGAGAGATCTTGTACGGAGGTACCCGGAATGCAGAACAACGCGCCAGCACGCCGCCGGGGTCGGCCACCGGGCACCCGCACTCCCGCAGGAGAGCTGACCGAACGCCAGGAGGCGATCGTCCGTTTCATCACGGAGACGGTCCACAGGCAGGGTTACCCGCCTTCCATGCGAGAGATCGGCCAGGCGGTCGCCCTGGCGAGCACCTCGTCGGTCGCGCACCAACTCATGGCGCTGGAGCGCAAGGGGGTCCTGTACCGCGACCCGCACCGGCCGCGCGCCTACCGGGTGCGTTCCTCCTGGACCCCCGACCGGGGAGAGGCGGCCATGCCGCCGGTGGACGTGCCGCTCGTCGGGCGGATCGCTGCCGGCGCGCCCCTGCTCGCCGAGGAAATGATCGAGGACGTCTACTCGATGCCGCGCCAAGTCGTCGGCGAGGGCGACCTGTTCGCCCTGACGGTGTCCGGTGACAGCATGATCGACGCGTCGATCTGCGACGGCGACATCGTGACCGTCCGCCGGCAGGACAGCGCCGACCACGGCGACATCGTCGCCGCGTTGCTGGAGGACGAGGCCACCGTCAAAGTGCTGCGCCGGCAGGGCGGACGGGTGTGGCTCGTGCCGCGCAACCCGTCGTACGAGCCGATCCCCGGTGACGAGGCGCAGATTCTCGGCAAGGTCGTCGGCGTCCTGCGCCTGCTCTGAGCCTGCCGCTCCACCCGAACTCCGTGCGGACGCCTGTGCCGGTGGACAACGCCCCACGGAATCAACGCGGAGAGCGGCACCGGCCCGGGAGTGGGCACCGCCTGGCTGCAGGAGTCGTCGAGCTGCTCGCTCCCGGTGGCCTTCTCGTCCCGGACGACTTCACCCCTTCGCCCCCTTGGCCGCCGCGTTTCGACGGTGAAGAGCACCTGCCCGCCGTGGCGTGGGACGAGTCGCAGCGGATGAGAGGACTCGTCCCACACTGTCAGGCGCCCCGTGGACCCTCGGTCACGAGCCGACGTACGCCGCGAGGTGCTCGCCGGTGAGGGTGGAGCGGGCGGCGACGAGTTCGGCGGGTGTGCCCTCGAAGACGATCCGGCCGCCGTCGTGGCCGGCGCCGGGGCCGAGGTCGATGATCCAGTCGGCGTGCGCCATGACCGCCTGGTGGTGCTCGATGACAATGACCGACTTGCCGGAGTCGACGAGCCGGTCGAGCAGGCCGAGCAGCTGCTCGACGTCCGCGAGATGGAGGCCGGTGGTCGGCTCGTCGAGGACGTAGATGCCGCCCTTCTCGCCCATGTGGGTGGCCAGCTTGAGCCGTTGCCGCTCGCCGCCGGACAGCGTGGTGAGCGGCTGGCCGAGGCTGAGGTAGCCGAGCCCGACGTCGGCGAGCCGGTCGAGGACGGCGTGGGCGGCCGGGGTGCGCGCCTCGCCGGTGCCGAAGAACTCCTCGGCCTCGGTCACCGACATCTCGAGCACCTCGCTGATGTCGCGGCCGCCGAGCCTGTACTCCAGCACCGATGCCTGGAACCGCTTCCCCTCGCAGTCCTCGCAGGTGGTGGCGACACCGGCCATCATCGCCAGGTCGGTGTAGATGACGCCGGCGCCGTTGCAGGTCGGGCAGGCGCCCTCGGAGTTGGCGCTGAACAGGGCGGGCTTCACGCCGTTGGCCTTCGCGAACGCCTTGCGGATCGGGTCGAGCAGTCCCGTGTACGTCGCCGGGTTGCTGCGTCGCGAGCCGCGGATCGCCGTCTGGTCGACCGAGACGACACCGGCGTCGGCGGGCATCGAACCGTGGATGAGCGAGCTCTTGCCCGACCCGGCGACGCCGGTGACGACGCAGAGCACGCCCAGCGGGATGTCGACGTCCACGTTCCGCAGGTTGTGCGTGTTCGCACCCCGGATCTCGAGCGTCCCGGTCGGCTTGCGCACCTCGTCCTTGAGCGTCGCCCGGTCGTCGAGATGGCGGCCGGTGAGGGTGCCGCTGGCCCGCAGCCTCTCGACGGTGCCCTCGAAGCAGACGGTGCCGCCCGCCGTGCCGGCGCCGGGGCCGAGGTCGACGACGTGGTCGGCGATCGCGATCGCCTCCGGCTTGTGCTCGATGACGAGGACCGTGTTGCCCTTGTTCCGCAGCCGCACCAGCAGGTCGTTCATCCGCTGGATGTCGTGGGGGTGCAGGCCGATGGTGGGCTCGTCGAAGACGTAGGTGACGTCGGTGAGTGCGGAGCCGAGGTGGCGGACCATCTTGACGCGCTGCGCCTCCCCGCCCGACAGCGTGCCCGACGGCCGGTCGAGCGAGAGGTAGCCCAGGCCGATCTCCACGAACGAGTCCAGGGTCTGCAACAGCGCGGCGAGCAGCGGCGCGACCGACGGCTCGTCCAGGCCGCGGACCCATTCGGCCAGGTCGCGGATCTCCATCGCGCACGCGTCGGCGATGCTGATCGCCCTGATCTTCGACGACCGGGCCGCCTCACTGAGCCGGGTGCCGTCGCACTCGGGGCAGGTGGTGAAGGTGACCGCCCGCTCCACGAACGCCCGGATGTGCGGCTGCATCGCCTCCTTGTCCTTGGACAGGAACGACTTCTGGATCTTGGGGATCAGCCCTTCATAGGTGAGGTTGACGCCGTTGACCTTCACCTTGGTCGGCTCACGGTAGAGGAAGTCCCGCATCTCCTTCTCGGTGAACTCGCGGATCGGCTTCTTCGGGTCGAGAAAGCCCGACTCGGCGTAGACGCCCACCGTCCACACGTTGTCCGACTTCCAGCCGGGGATGGTGAACGCGCCCTCGGCGATCGACTTGGAGTCGTCGTAGAGCTGGGCGAGGTCGATGTCGGAGACTGTGCCCCGCCCCTCACAGCGGTTGCACATGCCGCCGGTGCGCTCGTAGGTCGCCTTCTGGGCCTTCGTCTTGGCGCCGCGCTCGACCGTGATCGCACCGCTCGCCCGGACCGAAGCGGTGTTGAAGGAGTACGCGCTGGGCGGGCCGATGTGCGGCTTCCCGAGCCGGCTGAACAGGATCCGCAGCATCGCGTTGGCGTCGGTGGCGGTGCCGACCGTGGAGCGCGGGTCGGCGGCCATCCGCTGCTGGTCGACGATGATCGCGGTCGTCAGACCTTCGAGTACGTCGACCTCGGGCCGGGCCAGCGTCGGCATGAAGCCCTGCACGAAGGCGCTGTACGTCTCGTTGATCAGCCGCTGTGACTCCGCGGCGATGGTGTCGAACACCAGCGAGGTCTTGCCCGAGCCGGAGACGCCGGTGAACACCGTCAGCCGGCGCTTCGGAATCTCGACGCTGACGTCCTTGAGATTGTTCACGCGCGCACCGTGCACGCGGATCAGATCGTGGCTGTCGGCAGCGTGCGGCGCAGGCGACTGCGTGTCCGTTCTCGGGGCCATGCTCATCGTTTCTCCTCCTGTGGGGCGAGGCCGCTTCGCGGTCTCCGTCGGCGTCGCCTGGCTCGATCTAACCAAGCTTCGAGCCGTACGTCCGGTGCTCCGCGGCAGACCAGTCGGCGGCCGTCGGCGAGCTGTCCTGGTCATGGCCGTGATCGCAGGGCGGCTCAGCGCATCCCTGCGTATCCGACGCCGTCGCGGACCTCGAAGCCGAGGGCGGCGCGGCAGAACACCACGGAGTCGTCCGGGTCGTCGTGCGGCAGGAAGCTCGCGTGAAGGGTGATGCCCATGGCAGTCACGCTAGGCGCGGCTCCGGGGTCGGCGCTTCTCGATTTCTGATCGCTCTGGTTCTGATCGGTCTGGTACTGATCGAGCCGGCCACGCCACCTCTTCCGCCGCACCCGACGGCACTCCCGCCGTCGCGCACCCGCCCGGGGCCGGTGGACGCCGGGCGGCACACCGAAACACCCCGGTGGTCGCCACGTGGTGCAGGACGCACGAAAGGACGGCGGATCATGCCGCAGGCGCGAGGCCTGCGCCCCGAACCGCCGACAGGTCCTCGGCCGGCCCAGTCACCGGGCCGCGTCGTCCGGTCAGCCCGAAGAAACACCGAGCAGGTCGTGTCCACCGCAGTGCGGGCCCTGACCGCAGCAGCCCGCCGCCGAGCGTCATCGCCGGCCGGCGCAACAGGATCACGGCCGCCGCAGCCCGCCCCCTCCTGCCCCGGCGCCGGGGCACCCGGGCCATCGCGCGGATGACCCGGCACCCGTCCGGTACCGCAGACGCCCGGGCGTGTCCGGTGAGTCACCGGAGCCCGGACGATCACGGCCGTGGCTCGTTCACCCCAGCACGAGCGGGATCTTCGCGGCCAGCTCACCCAGCGCGGCCTTCTCCGCGTCCGTCGGAGCTCGGCGTCCGGTGCCGACCAGCAGCGCGTCCTTGTCCGAGAACGACGCCGGAATCGGTGCTCCGGCGATCTTCTCCAGCGACGCGCGGGCGGCCGCGAGGGTCTCGGCCGGCGGTTCGGCGGCCGAGGGCAGGTGCGCGATCAGGTCGAGGTGGTGCAACGTCCATTCCATGACACACGCGGACAGGTAGTCGCCGACGGTCAGCACTTCGTCCCGGGTGCCGACGCGGGCATCCGGATCGGCGAGTCCGGCGGCGCGTCCGGCCGCGGAGCCGACGTCGTCGAAATGGAACTTGAGCCACCGCGGCTCGCCGTACGCGGCGGCCAGGCGGGGGATCAGCGCGTCGAGCGGGTCCTCGCCGGTCGGGGGCTCGACGAGGTTCCAGTAGGTGACCGAGTCCACGGTCGGTTCGGTGTCGGCGGGCGTGACCAGTGTGATCAGGACGTCCTGGGCGCCGATGATCAGGTGGCAGACCAGGTCCCGTACGAGCCAGCCGGTGCAGCCGGAGGGCCGTTCCCAGTCCTGGTCGGAGAGTTCGTCGACCGCCGTGCGCAATGCCGTCCAAGAACGCGAGAAGAGATCCACTTCGGCACGGTAGTGCGTTGCTGGAACGGCGGACAAGCGTATGGGGGACGGCCGGCTCGGGCATCCGGACAGTCGGTTCGCGTACCTGGCGGCGGCGCGGTCCGCCGGGCGCCGGCGCCGCCGAGCGTGCGGCACGCGACGGCGAAGGCCGTCGGCACGGCCGCCCGGGCACGGCAGCGGCGCGAGGAGCCCCAGGTAGGCCAGGGGGGCGATCGCCACAGACCAGAACCGCGACTGCCGGCGACGCCCGGCGCTGTGGGATGGTGGTCGCGTGACGTTGGAAGACCTTGTCCGGCTGCGCCGGGCACGCGACCTGATGGACCGCGACTACGCGAAGCCGCTCGACGTTCCGGCGCTGGCGCGCGTCGCCCTGATGTCGCCGGGCCATTTCTCCCGCAGCTTCCGCGCCGCCTACGGGGAGACGCCGTACAGCTACCTCATGACACGCCGGATCGAGCGGGCCAAGGCGCTGCTGCGGCGGGGTGACCTGACGGTGACGGAGGTCTGCTTCGCGGTCGGCTGTACGTCGCTGGGCTCGTTCAGCTCGCGCTTCACCGAGCTGGTCGGCGAGAGCCCGAGCTTGTACCGGGCGCGCCGCCATGACGAGAGCGCCGCCATCCCGCCCTGCGTCGCCAAGATCCACACGCGACCGGTCAGAAACGGAGAAGCCAGATCCGCCCCACGCCCGTAGCGTGAAGCGCATGGACATCAGACTTTCACAGTGCTTCATCGCAGTGGACGATCATGACAAGGCGCTCGCCTTCTACCGGGACGTTCTCGGGATGGAGGTGCGCAACGACGTCGGGTTCGAGGGGATGCGCTGGGTGACCGTCGGCTCGCCGTCGCAGCCCGATGTGGACATCGTCCTCGAACCGCCCCTCGCGGACCCGAACGCCTCTCCCGCCGACCAGCAGGCCATGGCGGAACTGCTGGCGAAGGGTCTGCTGCGCGGTGTCATCTTCCAGACCGACGACTGCGACGCCACCTTCGAGCGGATCCGCGCCGCGGGTGCGGAGGTGTTGCAGGAGCCGGTCGACCAGCCGTACGGCGTTCGCGACTGCGCCTTCCGCGATCCCTCCGGCAACATGCTGCGCTTCAACCAGCCCCGCACACAGTGAGCTCTGGTCCCTCGAACCGGACGCTGCCGTTCCGGCGAACTGAATCAGCCCGCTACCACTGTGCGTCCGCCCGCCGTCGGTAGTGGCACCACCACTGCGGATCCGGTGCGCGTCCACGCCCGCGACGCTGTCCGTAGTTTGGCGACGCATTGGCTGGAAACACGTTCGGCGAACCGACAGCAAGGAGAAGAACTGCCATGGGCATCATCGCGTGGATAGTCATCGGACTGCTCGCTGGGGCCATCGCCAAGGCACTCATGCCGGGCAAGGACCCGGGCGGAATCATTGTCACCATGCTCATCGGTATCGCCGGAGGTCTGCTCGGAGGCTTCCTCGGCAAGGTGATCTTCGGAGTCGACTCGATCGACGGCTTCTTCGATCTGTCCACCTGGATCGCGGCCATCGTCGGGTCCGTCATCCTTCTCGCGCTGTACCGGCTGTTCACCAACCGCGGGCACGGACACCGGCGCGGGCACGCCCACGCCTGACCCGCCCGGCCGGAGAGCGGCGTGGCCGGTACACAACGGCATGGAGTGAAGTGCGCGAGCGCCCCCGTCTTCGGACGGGGGCGCTCGACGTTCTACGGCCCGAGCTCTGCACTCTTGCGGGCACGCACCGGCACAGAAGCGCGCCGTGCTGTCAACTGTGCTGTCAGTGGTGCTCCTTAGGATGCCGGGCAATGGCCCGTTCCTGGAGACGATGGGGGTAATGGTGCGCAGGCCGGTCGAGGGGGAGGTCCACGTTCACTACGGTCAGCTCTACGTCGAGAGCGATCCGGACGGCTACGGCCCGGACCTCGCGGAGGCGTTCGCCGGGCAGAGCGCCGGGCTGTGCGGGGCGGCGATATCCGGCGCGCTGTGGCTGTCGACCGGACTGCACACGGGCAACGTCGGGTTCACCGTCGAAGTGCACGACCAGGCCCCGCCGCTGGATGCGGTGTGGGAGGACGTCGTGGAGGTGTCCTTCCGCCCGGCCTCGGACAGCAGCGTGCTCATGCAATGGGCAGGCGAGGCATCCTGGGAACTGGACCTGGAGCAGACCGACTACCGGGTGCGCTACTGCGCCAAAGGCATGGACGAGGCACAGCAGCGGGACACCCGCCTGGACGACGAGCCCCAACTGGACTGCTACCTCCTGCAGTTCTGGCCCGCCCCGCCCGGCCCGGACCGCGTCCTCAGGCAGACGTCGAAGGCCGCTGCCTACTGGCACGACCACGCCCGCCGGCAACCACCCCCTCCCACACCCGCCGAACGCGCCGAAGCCGAGCGCCTCGCCCGCCTCGCACAGGAACAAGCCGAGCGGGAACGCCGAATTGCCTACGAACGATGGGACTGGGGTGGCCAACTGCCGAGCCAGGCCCTGCGCGACGTCCGCGGCAATGCGCGCGGCCTGCTTCGCTTCGACCCGGCCCTCGTCCACGCCATCGACGCCGCCGGCCCCGACACCCAGCGCGCAGTGGCCCTCCTGGCGGCACGCCACGCGTGCGAGGCGGCCGGTCTCACCGGCATCGACTGGATCGCCGCGGCGCTCACCGCCCTGGCCGGGGCACGCCCGCTGCCGCCACCCTTCGACGACCCCGCCCGTATGTGGCAGGCCCTGGAAACCGACCCGCGCGTCCCCGACCGGACCGTCGCCCGGGCCGTCCCCCCGCAGTGGCCTCCCTTCCGGCCGCCCGCCCGTGACGGCGCGTCCACGCCGATGCCCGCACTGGAGCAGACGCCGCGGATCGTGGGCCCCGCGGCCGCCGTGATCAACCAGTCGGCTCCGCCCGGCCCGCCGACGCCGCAACCCGCCGCGACGACCCCGAACACGATGACGATCAGGGTCGGCGCGCCGGACCCCTCCCTACGGATGTCCCAGCCGCACATGGCCGTCCCCGCCCTGCTCGGCGCAGCCGAAGCCGACCCGCTCCAGGCGGCGCTCGATGCGGTGTACGCAGCCGTGGTCACCTACGGAGAGGACTACCGCGCCCTGCTGCGGGAGGTCTGGTCCGTATGTCGGGGACGTCCTTAGACCTCGTCGGGCCAGAACGCCCGCATCGGCACCATCATGGGGAGTACTGCACCGCCGCGCGCTGCCGCACCGGCCCCGCACGGCGCCTGAAACGCCATGTACGGCGGCGGAGTTCTCTTCGGCGTGGCACGCTGGGCGCCGTCGAAGTGGGGTCGTGGCATGAGAGCGATCGTTGTGGGTGCGGGCATCGGGGGACTGGCCGCGACGCTGAGCCTGCGTCGCGCCGGGTGCCAGGTCACACTTGTCGAGCAGACGCCGCGCTTCACCGATGTCGGTGCCGGGATCCAGCTCGCGCCCAACGCCACGCGCGTGCTGCGCCGACTGGGACTGCTCGACGCGGTCGCCGCGCAGGCCACCCGTCCCTCCCACGTGAGTTTCCGCACCTGGTCCGACGGGACCGAGATCTGCCGCTACACGCTGGGACGCGCGGCCGAGAACGAGTTCGGCGCGCCCTACCTGCAGCTCCACCGGGCCGATCTGCACCATGCCCTGGCCATGGCGGTGCCGCCCCACTCAGTGCGCCTGAACACCCTTGTCGTGGGCATCGACCAGGACGACGAGTCCGCCTACGTGACGACGGTGAGCGGCGAACGCCTGGTGGCGGACCTGGTCGTGGCCGCGGACGGGGTGCGGTCCGCCGGCCGCCAGTGGCTCTTCGGGGCGGATGAGGCGGTCTTCTCGAAAACCGCCGCCTACCGGGCGCTGCTCCCGGTCGGCCGGGTCGCCGATCTGGACCTGCCGGAGTACGCCGCCTGGCTGGGACCGGGCCGGCACTTCGTCCACTACTGGGTGCGCCGGGGGGAACTCCTCAACGTCGTGGCCGTGTTCGAGGCGGAGGCGGCGCAGGAGTCCTGGACCGCTCAGGCGGACCCGGCAGAGCCGCTGCGCGAGTTCGACGGGTGGGACTCCCGGGTGCTCAGTGCCCTGGAGCGCGCGGGGACGGTCTTCCGCCACGGCCTCTACACGCGCGCCCCGCTCACGCGTTGGAACAAGGGGCGGGTGACCCTGCTGGGCGACAGCGCCCACGCGATGGTGCCGTTCCGGGCGCAGGGTGCGGCGCAAGCGATTCTGGACGCGGCCGTGCTCGGCGACACCCTCACGGATGCGACGCCGGCCGACGTACCCGACGCGCTCGACCGGTACGTACGCCGGCGGCTTGCGCCCGCCACGAGCGCGCAGGCCAGTTCCGCGCGGGCGGGCGAGGACTACCACCTCCCGGACGGTCCCGAGGCCCAGGCGCGCAACGCCCGCATGGCGGCCTACGCGGCCGAGAACGGGTTCGGCCCTCAAGCGACCGCGTGGACGGTCGACGCCCTTGACGAGCAGCGACGTGCGGACAACTGACGTGGGGTGTGGGCCTTTTTCGGGTACGCCCGTGTCGCTCCTGCTGTTGGTGGCGTCGGCCGAAAAGCCCAAGCGGGGCCCTGCCAGGGCAACACCTGCTCCTGACGGTCACCAGGACCAGGCCGGGCAGCCGGATCTCCGGGTATGAGGGGGGTGATCATGGGGTAATTGTTCGGTCGTCCACGGGTAGCCGATGTGTCCGCACACGATGGTCAGCTCGGGGAATCGAGGGCGACTTGGTCGATGCGGCGGGCGCAGCCACGCAGCCCCGGTTCCGCACGGATCAGTCGACGAGAGTCCCGGTTCTTCACTCCGCCTCACCGACGCGGGCCGCAGCCGCTCGGGCGTCCTGGAACCGGCACCGGGGAAGACATGCCCCATGAGACCCCTGACGATCCTCTTCGCGCCGGAGAGCGCATACGGCCCGACCAACAACTGCGTCGGCATAGGCGACGTACTGCGCCGCCGAGGCCACCGCGTGGTGTTCGCGGCCGAGGCGTCCTGGAAGGGCAGGCTCACGCAACTCGGCTTCGAGGAGGAGCTGGTCGACCTGGCTCCGCCGCCCGAACAGCCCCAGGAACCGGGCCAGTTCTGGAAGGACTTCATACGCGACACCGCCCCCGAGTTCAGGAAGCCGACGATCGAGCAACTGGGGACCTGGGTCAGACCGGTCTGGGAGGAGCTGGTCTCCGGCGCCCGGTACTGCGAACCCCAGCTCAAGGAGATCATCGACCGGGTCCGGCCGGACGTCATCGTCGAGGACAACGTCGTCTGCTTCCCCGCACTGACCACGGCAGGCGTCCCCTTCGTGCGGATCGTCTCCTGCAACCCGCTGGAGGTGAAGGGCGAGCACGTCCCCCCGCCCTTCTCCGGCTACCCGGCCGACGACCGCACGGGCTGGGTCGGGTTCCGCGCCGAGTACGACCGTACGCACCGCGACGTGTGGGCCGCGTTCAACGCCTGGGTGGTGGAACAGGGCGCACGGCCGCTGCCCGACCTGGAGTTCATCCACGAGGGCGACCTGAACCTGTACGTCTACCCGGAGATCGCCGACTACACCGAAGCCCGCCCGCTCGGCCCCACCTGGCATCGGCTGGACTCCTCGGTCCGGGAGACGGACGAGGACTTCACCCTGCCCGCGGAACTGGCCGACCCTCCGGGCGGTACGGGCGACAGCGCGCTGATCTACTTCAGCCTCGGCTCGCTCGGGTCCGCCGACGTCGACCTCATGCGCAGGATCATCGCCTCGCTGGCGCGCACCCCGCACCGCTACATCGTCTCCAAGGGGCCGCTGCACGACGAGATCGAACTGCCGCCCACCATGTGGGGTGCGGAGTTCCTCCCGCAGACGCGGATCCTCCCGCTGGTCGACCTCGTCATCACGCACGGCGGCAACAACACGACCACCGAGTGCTTCCACTTCGGCAAGCCCATGATCGTGCTCCCGCTCTTCTGGGACCAGTACGACAACGCCCAGCGGGTCGCCGAGCTGGGCCACGGCGTCCGGCTCGAACCGTACCGCTTCACCGACCGCCAACTGCACGACACCCTGGCCGAGTTGCTCGGAGACGAGTGCCTGCGGCGTACCTTGCGGGAAGCCTCGGAAACCATCCGCGCCCGCGACGGGCTCCGCACGGCGGCGGACCTCATCGAGCGGTGTGGCCGCAGTGCGACCCGCACGAGAGGTGTGGTCCACGATCGGTGAGGGGCCCTCACCGCGCACGTGCGGGGCGTGGGGAGGACTGTCAGTGGTGCCGTGCATGATCGGGCACATGGTTCACGGATCTTCCGGCGCTCTGCGTCCGCTCGCCCTGCGGCACCTGTCCGCCGACGTCGCCGAGCAGTGGCTCGCCCTGCTGCGCCCCTGTGTGCGGCTGGAGGCGACCGCTGCCTCGGACAACCCGGTCGGCCATCTCGGCGGGCATCCGAAGCTGCCCGCCGGTGTGGACTGGCCGGAGTGGGAGGGGCACGGGCGGCTCACGTTCATCGCGTCGATCGACTGCGCGGCGCTGCCCGTCCAAGCGCTGGACATCGACCTGCCCGACGCGGGGACGCTGCTGTTCTTCTACTTCGACGGTCAGCTGGACGACGGCGAGGCCCTGGTACTCGCCGAGGACCCGGAGAGCCGGCCGGATGCCCGAGTGCTCCACGTACCGGCCGGAGAAGAGGTACGGATCCGCGAGACGCCCGAGGATCTCAAGCCGTATCCGCTGGTGCCGCTGGCCGCGCGGGTGGAGATGACCGCGGCCGAGCCCTGGCACCCGCAAATCCGCGGCACCTTCGCGCCGGACGCCCCGCTCGGGCAGCGGTACGACCACCCCGTCTGCACCCAGGAGTTCCTCGACGCGCTGTGGGAGTTCGACGCCACGGTGGGCCACCAGATCGGCGGCCACGCCCACTCGGTGCAGAACCCGGTCGAGATCGAGGTCGCGGAAGCCGCCCTCGAGGGGGAGGCGTCCTGGGACGTTCCCCGGCTGTCCGAGGAGGCGGGCAGATGGGTGCTGCTGGCGCAGTTCGACAGTGAGGTCACCGCGGACATGATGTGGGGCGACTGCGGGGCCCTGTACTGGCTGATCCGCCCGCAGGACCTGGCCGAGAGGCGATTCGACCGGGCCCGGTTCACCTGGCAGTGCTGCTGATGGCCGCCACGCCGCCCGACTGGGGCGTTCAGTACACGCTGTGCCTGCCCGGCGAGGACACGGCACGGGCGGCCGCCGCCGAGCCGGCCGACTCCGGGCACCGCCTGACCGCCGTCCGCGTTCACGATCACTTCCGGTTCGCTCCGTCGGGCTTCCGGTACGGCGAGCCGTCGACGGATCCCGAACTGGAGGGCTGGTGGCAGGACCGGCCACGCACGGAACGCTGCACGTACCGGCTCCCGGGCAGGGAGCGGTGCACGGCGGCCTGCACGGGCGGCGGCGTACCGCGTTGCGCAGGGCGGCCGTCGCCGCCGCGCTGGCGGGAGCGGCCGTGGTGGCCGCCGGGCGCCGGATGACTTACGCGTGAGCCGGCGCCGGTGCGCGGACGGCCTCGATGACGAATCCGCTGCGCACGCGCGCCGGTACGCGGTTCAGCGGGATCCTCAGATCCTGTTCCGGCACGTGGTACTCCAGCCGTGCCAGCCGTGGCCCGAGGGCCTGCAGCAGCGCGATCGTGACGTCCTCACCGGGGCAGCGGTGACCGGTGGCGCGGCCGCCGCCGCCCTGGGGAACCAGTTCGTCGCGCCCGGGTGACCGGTCCACGAAGCGCTGCGGGTGGAAGGTGTACGGATCGTCCCAGAGGGCGGAATCGTGGTTCTGCCCGTACAGGTCCAGCAGGATCAAGGTGCCGGAGAGGATCGGTTCTCCCTGCCACTCCAGGTCGGTGACGGCCCGGCCGCCGAGGAAGGGGGCGAACGGGTAGAAGCGCCACAGTTCGTGGGCGAACGCCACGGCGAAGGCGGGGTCGTCGTCGCCCAGCCGTTTCCGGAGGTCGGGCCTGAGCCGCAGCGCATGACCGGCGTAGGCGACGAACCAGCACACCGCGACGGCCGGACGAATGACGTTGAGGAGTTCGACGGCGGCGGTGTGCGGGTCGAGGAGCCGGCCGTCGGCGTCCCGGTGCCGGACCACCACGTCCAGCGCCGACTCGGCCGGCGCGGTGGCGGTCCCCGCCCGTACGTCCTCGACCAGGCGTCCCAGCCACGCCTCACTGCGGGCCCGCGCGCGGCGCGCCCGCCAGTGGCGCGGGTCCGGTGCGGCGAAGCCGACGACCATGGCGACCAGCTCCCGGGCCGTCGACTCCGCGTCGTCCAGGGGGATCCCGGCCCACCGGCAGACGCCTCGGGTGAGCACCCGGCTCGCCTCGTCGAAGAGGACGACCGACGGGCGGCCGGGCCACGACCCCACCGCCTCGTCCCACGCCGCGCTGACGCACTCCACCAGGCCCGCGACCGCGTCCGGCCCGGCGAGCAGGGACAGGAACATCTCCTTGCGTACGCGGTGGGCCCGCCCGTCCAGGGTGTGCACGGCTCCGTGACCGAACAGCGTGCTCAGCACCGGACCGGGAAGCGCCGTCCGGCGTTCCACATGCCGCTCGTCGTAAAGAACCGCACCGCTTCCGGGCCGTGCAGGGCGACGGCGTGCCGCCCCATCAGCCGGGCACGTACGAGGGGAGCGGCGGTACGGCGCCGACGGTCGGGCAGCCAGGCGTACCCCTTGGCCAGGAGGGCGAGTGAGCTGTCGGCGATCGGGAGGCGACGACTCTGATGCATGGCTCCGCGAGTGCCCCGTGCCCGCCGGCCTCAACCGGAATCGGCGCGCCCGCACCTCCTACAACAGATCGCGCGGCATCTTCTCGTTCCAGGTGCGGGAGAAGACCCGGCGGCCTGCCTCGTACGCGTCCAGCGTCGCGTCCACGAAGAAGTCCGTCTCGTCACACCTGAGTCGGGTGTGCGTCACCACCCGTACGTCCCAGTCGTCCCGTCGGAACCGCATGGTCCAGGTGGAGTCGCCGCCGACCGAGGTGAAGTCGTCGGGCACCGCCGTATAGCGCTCGTGGGCGCGGCGGCCGGCTTCGAGGCCGATGTCCTCGAAGCGGACCGTGCCCCGGTCCTTCACGATGTCCAGTTCGGCGTGGTAGCCGACCAGGTCCCGTTTCACTTCCCAGCGCTCCTCGGGCGGCGTCACCTGGCTCGCGGCGATCGGCGGGGTGCCCTCGGGTTCGCCGAAGGGGGCCGACGGCATCTCGTCGGGTTCGTCCACCGGGCGGACCGGCAGGGTGAGCGTGCTGGAGCGCTCATGGACGCTGAGCAGCGCGGGCTTCGGCGGCGGCCAGGCGAGGGGCCAGTAGGACGTGGAGAGGGAGAGCCTGATGCGGTGGCCCGGCGGGAACGCCTGCGCCACTCCGTTCAGCGGGATGGTGGCGCGGTAGCGCCGGCCCGGTTCCAGTGGCTCGGGGGACTCCGTGCTGGCGCGGCGGGTGAGGTTCAGCAGGCCGTACGAGACACGGGTCGCGGCGCCGTCGGGGCTCACGTCGGACAGCCGCGCGGCCACCATGGCGACCGGTTCGCTGACCGACAGGTCGAGCTCCACCGTCGGTGAGCCGAGGATCTCCAGCCGCTCCGTCAGCGGCTCGGTTTCGAAGACGAGGGAACCGCCGTCCTCCTCGCGCTGGTCGTACGGCAGGTCCGGCGGCGCGTTGTAGGAGGCCCACTTGCCCGCGAACTGGCCGACGGACAGCGGCGACCGCACGGACATCGCGTCGCCGTCCGGTGTGTGTCCCGGGTCCGCCGGATCCTGCGGAGGTTCGATGGTGTGCCGGGTGAGCGGATGCGTGACCGGACGGATGTGCGGGGAGGGCCACTCCGGCTCCCCGACCCAGCGTCCCGGCCGCTCCTCGTACGAGGTGGAGGGCGGCACGCTGTCCTGCATCCACGTCTGCAGCATGGGACCGTCCATGACGCCGTTGTCGACGCCCTTGAGCCAGTGGTCCCACCACCGCACGAGCTCCTGGAGATAGCCGATGGCGGGGCCGGGCTCCCCGAGGTGGGGGAACTTGTGCGACCAGGGGCCGATCAGCCCCTTGCGGGGCACGTCGAGGTTGCCGAGCAGCCGGGTCACGGCGTTGGAGTAGCCGTCCGCCCATCCGCTGGAGGCGAGGACGGGGCAGCGCACGCTCTGGTAGTCCTCGCACACCGAGGCGTGCCGCCAGTAGTCGTCGCGGCGCTGGTGACGCAGCCACTCAAGGACCCAGGGCTCGGTGTTCTCCAGCCGCTCGTGCCACATCTCGCGCCAGCGGTCGCCGACCACGGCCGGGTCGGGCGGGCAGGTTCCGTAGGCGAACATGGTGCCCGCCTCGGCCAGGTTGTCCGACAGCAGCGCGCCGCCCATGTAGTGCATGTCGTCGGCGTGCCGGTCGTCGGTGAAGGACGCGATGACGATGGCCTTCAGGCTCGGCGGCCGGCGGGCCGCCACCTGCAGCGCCGCGAACGCGCCCCAGGAGATGCCCATCATTCCCGTACCGCCGTCGCACCAGGGCTGCTCCGCCAGCCAGGCCAGGACCTCCTCCGCGTCGGCCTGCTCCCGCTCCAGGTACTCGTCCCGCAGCACGCCCTCCGAATCGCCGGTGCCGCGCAGGTCGACGCGGACACAGGCGTAGCCGTGCCCGGCGAGGTACGGGTGGTGGATCGAGTCCCGTACGGCCGTCAGGTCGCGCTTGCGGTACGGGATGTACTCCAGCACCGCGGGCACCGGCTCGTCGTCCGAGGAGGTGGGGCGCCAGATGTGCGCGGAGAGACGGACCCCGTCGGACATGGGGATCGTGACGTGTTCTTCTTCCTTCGTGGCGTACGGCAGGTTGGTCACGTAACGCATGGGGCCGACGTGCTCCTCACTCTCGCGGCCTTTCGAACTCTCCCGGCCTCCGGGGCGTCATGTGCGCGGGACGTCGTCGAAGGCGAGCCCCAGGGCGGCCACGCAGTGGTCGTACTTCTCCCGCAGCTCCTCCTCGTTCGCCCCGCCGGTGAAGATGTGGGCCAACTCGTAGCTGTAGCTGTCCTGTTGGGGAAGGTCCGAGAGCCGGGTGCCCGCCTCGGGGACCACATCGATGCGTACGCCCGGGGTCTCCCGCTCGATGCGGGCGATTTCCTCGGGCCCGGGCACTCGGCGTACCACGCCGTCGGTGAACCAGCGGTGGTACCACTTCGCCGCCATCGCGTACGGGCCCTCGCGGTGCGGCATGCGCGGGTCGTCGCCGAGGGCGAGGCTGACCATGCAGTGGTGGTTGGGCACGCCGTCGACGTACTGGAACAGCTCCGCGTGCGACTGGGAGTGCCGGGGGTTGATCTCCAGCAGGTTGATCTTCTGCGTCCCAGGGTCGTAGAAGTACTCGATGCTGAAGGTGGCCGAGTCCATTCCGATCTGCCGCATCACGCGCTCGCTGACGTCGTGGAGCTGCGCGATGACCGGCTGCGGCAGGGTGGAGGGGTACTGGTGGCGCAGGAAGCACGGGGAGTCCGGGTAGTTGATGGAGTCCAGGACCCCGTAGACCTTCACCTCGCCCTGATGGACGTAGCCCTCCACGGCGACCTGGACGCCGGACATCGCCTCCTCCGCCAGGCAGACCTCGCCGCCGATGCCGTCCATCTCCGGCGGCAGGTCGATGCGTTCGAGGACGTGCTCGAAGGGACGGCCGATCCGGGAGATGCCCTCGCGGATCTCGGCCACGGCCGTGCGGAACTCCTGCTCGTCCTTGACGCCGAAGGCGAGCTCGGAGGAGTACGAGAGCGAGGGCTTGACCCACATCGGGAACCCGACGTTCTCCGGCGGGCGCGGCGGCTCGGCCGCCAGGTCGACCCTGCCGAAGCGCGGGTGCCGGTCGGTGACCTTCTGCTGCTCCAGCCGGCTCCAGTACTTGTGCTCGCACTTGACCACCGATTCCAGGCTCGTGCTGCGGGTGCCGTAGCGCTCGCTCAGAATCGGGACGAGGGTGCTGACCGGGAAGTCCCAGTAGCCGACGATCGCGTCGATGCTTCCGTCGAAGGCGTTCAGAACGCCCTGGGCCTTCTCGATGAGCTTGGGCAGGTCCACCTCGCCGAACTGCAGTTCCTCGATCGTCAGCAACTGGTGGAAGCGCAGCGAGCGCGCTCCCGGGACCTGCCGGAGCGTGGGCAGGTTGGCCTCGTCGAGGCCGATCACAAAGACGTTCTTCACCTTCTCGTCAGGCACCGTTCTCCTTCCGACGTCCGGCCGGGCGGCCGGTCTTGCAAGATCGTCGGAGTACCCCTTCGCGTGACGGTCAATCCGGCAGGGCCCGGCACGTCCGCCCTTTGACACGACGCGTCGTCCTCACACGGAATTCACAGTCTTCGGAGTCACCGGTGCTGTGAACCGTGTGCATTACCGCAGCGGCGTCATCGTCGTCAAGCGTGAATGGTCAAGGGGCGTCAGGCGGTATCGGCGATATCCCGGAATTATTCCTTCCGCCACGGTTGCGCGCCCATGGTCCCGCAATCTCTTTGATTACTAGCAGTAACGATTGAGAGCGGAGTTCATCGGCCGAAAGTATTTGGGTCAGTCCTGGAATGCATCTGGACACAGCCCTGAGCACTTGTGATTCTTGGATCTGTACACGCAAGCCGGCGCAAACGTCCATCGTGCCCACCAGTGGTTATCGGCGGTCTCCTAGCGCGACGGTGACCGGAGGCGGGTGCTCAAGGGGGAACTGCATTGAACCACTCAAAGGCAGTGAGAAGGAATTTAGCTTCGACCGAACAGCTCGATGTGCGAGTAGCGGAGGTCGCACGTGAACGGCCGACGGAATCAGAAACGGTAACGGTACAGATAGCGTCATTAATACCGGGTGAATCCCTGCGGTCGAAAGGTGTCGAGCAACACCATGTCGCGGTGCTGGCGGAGCTCGACGCGCCGCTCCCGCCGATTCTCGTCGACCGGAGAACCATGCGGGTCGTCGACGGAATGCACCGGCTCCTCGCAGCTCTGCTGAAAGGCCGGCAGACGATCGAGGCGGAGCTGTTCGACGGAACACCGGAAGAAGCGTTTCTGCGCGCCGTCAAGGCCAATGTGATGCACGGACTTCCGCTGTCGCACGCCGACCGCCGGGCCGCCGCCGCGCGGATCATGTTGTCCCACCCGCATATGTCGGACAGGGCGATCGCGCGGGCGTCCGGGCTCGGAGCCAAGACCGTCGCCACCATCCGGCGCAGTTCAACTGCCGCCGTGCCGCAGTTGAACACCCGCGTCGGCAGTGACGGCAGGGTTCGGCCCCTGAACGGCGCTGATGGGCGGCGCAGAGCCATGGCGGTGCTGGCCGAGCATCCCGACGCGTCATTACGCGAGGTCGCCCGGCTGTCCGGTGTGTCACCCGCGACGGTCAGCGACGTTCGCCGGCGGCTGGCCGCCGGGGAGTCTCCCTTGCCGTCGAAACCGGAACCGGCCGAACTGCCGG
Source organism: Streptomyces deserti (assembly GCF_054782695.1). NCBI lineage: Bacteria > Bacillati > Actinomycetota > Actinomycetes > Kitasatosporales > Streptomycetaceae > Streptomyces > Streptomyces deserti. The sequence continues at coordinate 26,621 of NZ_BAAGRZ010000029.1, read as the reverse complement.
AGACCGACAGGGCCGAAAGCCCCGCCCAGCGAGCGGGGTCGGACGCCCGCAGGAACCAGACCTTCGTGGACCCCGTTCCCGTGCTGGAGAAGCTATTGCGCGACCCTTCCCTGCGACACAAGGAAGGTGGTCGGCAGCTGCTTCACCTGCTACGCCAGAACGCGGTCGGCGTGCAGGACCTGATGGACCTGTCCGACGCCGTACCTCCTCACTGCCGGTCTCTGGTAATAAATCTGGCGCAGCACTACAGGGATGCCTGGCAGTGCTTCGCCGAGAAACTGGGCGAGCCGGCCTGACCCTTTTTCGGGCTGTGGAACAAGGTTACGCGGCCCCGCTCGGCTTATGCCAGTGATTCCTTGACCGGGCTGATGTCCGAAATTTTCGTCATGTTCGGAAGAAACTGATCGGTGAATCGGCAAAGCCGTGGTTTCCTTCCCGCCGGGCCGGAACCGGCAAGCTCACCCACCTGATGGAGGGTGGTGCATGAAGGGCGAACAGCTCAGTATTTCTGCCGCCGAGCGTATTGCCGCGCCGCTGGGTTTTCCGGCCGAAAATGTTCGCCAAGTGGGGCGAGGCGTGCGCTTCCAGCCGGACGGAATGTTTCGACTGGAAGCGCACGCCTCGCCCGAGGCGGGTGAGCGGGTCACCCGGAGACGGCCCAGGTGCCGCCCGCACCCAGCCACCGGGACAGCTCCGCCGCTGAATCCTTCTGCACGACCAGCTCGACAAGGCCGCGGGTGTGCTCCCACGAGTGCTCGATCCGGACGTCTTCGATGTTGACGCCGATCTCGCCGATCGAGGTGAACAGCTCAGCCAGGGCGCCCGGCTTGTCGGAGATGGTCACTGAGACGGTCGCGAGCTCGGTCCGGCGGGTACGTGGTTTGCGCGCGATCCGGGCGCATCCCCGGTTCCCCTCCCGCAGCAGCTCGTCGAGGTCCTCCTCCGCCCGCCTGCGTTTCTCCGGGTCGGGGCCGGAGACTGCGCGCAGCGCGTCGATGGCCCGGCCCAGGCCGCCGGCGAACGCGTCGAGAACGTCCGCCACGGCCGTGGCGTTGGAACGGAGGATGTCCCCCCACAACCGGGCGTCGCCGGCGGCGATCCGGGTGACATCGGCGACCCCCTGTCCCGACAGGCGCAGGCTCTCCTCCGTCGCGTACTCCAGGCGCGCGGCCAGCAGCGAGGAGATCAGATGGGGCGCGTGGGAGATCAACGCCACCGCGTGGTCGTGCATGCCGACGTCCATGACCACCGGCATGCCGTCGCACAGCGCCACCAGTTCCAGCGCGCGGTTCAGCACGTCCTGCCCGGTCGACTCCGAGGGGGTGAGCACCCACGGACGCCCCTCGAAGAGGTCGGCCCGGGCGGCGAGCGGCCCGGAACGCTCGGTGCCGGCCAGCGGATGACTGCCTATGTAGGTGGCCGGGTCGGCCCGCCTCGCGCGTATGTCGTCGTGCGGGACCTTCTTCACGCTGGCGACATCGACGTAGGCCCGGGCCAGTTTGCTGCCCTGGACGCGCGCGAGCACGCTTCCGACCTGCGCGGGTGGCACGGCCAGCACCGCCAGGTCGACCTGCTGGTCCGGCGTCTCCAGGGAACCCGCGCCCATGGCCTCCGCCGTCTTGGCTGCCGCCCGGTCGACGTCCTCCAAATGCACGCTGACCCCGCGCCGGGTCAGCGCGAGCGCCACGGAAGTGCCAATGGCTCCGGTGCCGATGACTGTCGTGGTTTTCATCGCGCTCCCATATGTGCGGTGATACGAGATTGGCTCGACGGTATGTCGGGCCCGGGACTGGAAAGAGAAAACGTACGGGTGCCGGGTGTCGCTGATTCAGCTCTTCACCATGAGGCTTCTGGCCATGGATGTGCGGGGCTCTATGGACGGGAAAGGAGCTGAAGAGTCCCCGTCGATGCCGCCGCCGGAATCGCTGACATGCCGCGGGCCCGCCCGACGGGCCTGGCGGGCACTGGGGCGAATCCCGGCCAGAGCGAGTCGATGGCCCACATCCTTGATCAGGATCGGGTAAGGGCTGTCTTGTGACTGCCGGTGACGGGTGAGACGATCCGGCCTCGCTGGTGTGATCACGCGTAGCGGCGCACCACGCCGGCCCTGCGGCAGCTCCCGCCGCTGCAAGACCCTACGCGCCGAGAGGCCGGCCCCCGTGCAGCGTCTCTCCGTACGCGAAGACATGACCGGTACACACGTCCAGCGGCGAGAGGGACGCGAAATCCTCCCCCAGCCCGTCGAAGAACGCGAGATGCCCGGGACCGCTCCAGATCGGTGAGAATTCGACACCGCTCACCTCTGAGGCGACCAGCCGGGTCCGTGGCGGGGCGTCGGACGGCACCCACTGCGGAAACACGAGGCTGTGCGCCAGAGGGACGTCGTGCAGCGGCGGGGGCCGCTCGGAGGTGTGCTCGATCGTGACCGACGCCTCCACCGTGCGCCGCCCGTGGACGGAGAGCGCGGCGTCGAAGCGCCCGCCGGGAGCGAGCCGCGAACCCGCCCGGCCCACGGTCACCGGTCTGGTCTGGTGGACGGCGCCGAACTGCTTGGGCATGCCCTGGACCCAGCCGCGCATCATCGGTACGGGCTGGTCGACCCAGGCGAACGGACAACGCGCCATCGGCCGGCCCTCGAACGCACAGCTGAGGAGGATCAGGAACTCGGAGAACCGGCAGACGGCCGGGTCGGCCAGCTCCCCGCCGTCCTCGGAGCACCACTGCCAGGTGGCGAACACGGCGGCCGCGGCGCCCGGATCCGCTCCGGGATCGAGGCCCGGCGGCAGGAAGCGCCCGGCGGCATCGGGGTCGACACGGTAGTCGACCATGAGAACCTCGCCGGAAAAGTGCCACGGTGGAGGTGTGAGCATGGACGCCTTCCCCGAAGGGGAGAGCGGAAGGCTGTAACCGAAGGGGCCGGCGGTGCCCGGGCCGGCAGGCGTGTGCCCCTCGGTGTGCCCGGTGGTGGTCGTCACGATGTCACTCCGATCTGATGGCCCGGCGTGCCGCTGGACCACGCGGTGGTCAGCCGCTGCGCGGCGCGTCTGAGCACAGCGGGCGGATTGAAGCTGAAGGCCAGACGCACACTCGGCACGCGGGTGATGCCGAAGCGCGAGCCGGCGGCGACCCTGACACCGGCACCCTCCGCCCGGGCGAGGAGCTCGTCCTCGCCGAGCCCCAGGTCACACCGGAGCCAGAGGAAGAACCCCCCCTGCGGACGGTGGATGCGCACCCGGTCGTCCATCGCCTCCCGCAGGACGTCCACGAGCGCGTCGCGCCGCAGCCTCAGTCGTGCGCGCAATACACCGAGATGCCGGTCATAGCCGCCGTCGGCCAGCAGCCCGCTGACGGCGAGTGAGGTGATGTGGTTGAGCGACCCTCCGCTGACGAACAGCCCGTGGGACGCGATCCGTTCGGCCAGCGCCGGCTCGGTGACCAGCCAGCCCAGCCGGAGCCCCGGCCCCAGGGTCTTGGAGAAGCTGCACAGCCGCACCACGCCCCGGTAACCGGCCAGGGCCGCCAGCGGATGCGGAGGCGCCGGATCGTCCGTCAGGGCCAGTTCACCGTAGGCATCGTCCTCCACGACCAGGACGCCGTGTTCCGCCGCCACTTGGAGCAGCCGGTGCCGACGCTCCAACGGCATGGTGGCGCCCGTCGGATTGTGGTGGGTCGGGGTGAGGTACACGAACGCGGTGCGGCCCGGTGCGCCGTCACCGTCCGGCGCCTCGTCCGCGAGGGCGCGGTGGAGTGCGTCGGGCAGCATGCCCGACTGGTCCATGGCGACCCTCCGGGGCCGCAGTGAGCAGTCCCTGAAGATCTGTTGCCCGAGGTCGTAGCCGAGGCTCTCCACCAGCACCGTGTCGCCGGGTGCCGCGAGCGAGGTCGCCAGCAGGTAGAGGGCCTGGGACGTGCCCGCCGTGACGACCACGTGCTCCGGCCCGCAGGGGTGTCCACCCTGCGAGGTGGCCCGGGCGGCCAACTGGGCCCGTAACGGCAGGGCGCCCGGATTGTGTCCGTATCCGAGTGCCGCCGACCCGTATTCCTCCAGCGCGCGTGCGTACGCCTCCCCGATCAGTCCCACGGGCAGGAGCGCCGGTTCGATGTACCCGGGCCCCAGATCGAGGACGCCCGTGGGGGTGACCTCCTGCACGACACCGCGACGCCACTGCCGCGTGTGCGACAGCGGGTGCGCGATGCCGTACGGGAGGGCCCGTTCGCCGGCAGGGGTCATCAGCGCGGTGTCAGTACGTGGCGCAGTGCCCGTACGCACTGGGCCAGCGGGGCGGACGCCCGCGCCAGTGCCAGCCGCAGCGTGCGGTCGCCACGTGCGTGGTCCGCCCAGTAGAAGGGCCGGCAGGGCAGGGCGTAGATGTTGTGGTCGCGCAGCGCCTCCCAGACCTGGGTCCCGGTCATGTGCTTGAGCAGCACCCGCTCCACACTGGCCCGGCTGTCCGGGTCGGGCACGCCGACAGTGGGCAGGTCGGCCAGCTCGGAGCGCACGACGGCACGCTGTGCGGCGATGAACTCGTGCAGCTCCGCCAGACCGCCGGCGGCGGCGTCCTCGGAGAAGCGGCGGACCATCCCGAGGATCAACGGGGAGACGCCGAGCAGGATGTCGGAGTAGATCTTCTCCACCGGCAGGCCCAGGTTCTCGGAGTGGGCCAGCAGGCCGACCTTGAGATCGAGGGTCGGCCACAGCTTGCCGGTGTCCTCGATGACGACCCAGCGCACACCGCTGGCGTCGAGGATCTCGTAGTGGTCGTAGTGGGCGCGGGTGTCGAAGCCGCGGAAGGAGGTGTCGAGGGCGAGGACGACGCCGTGCTCGGCGCACTGCCCGGCCAGCCGGCGCAGCCGCTCCGCGGACATGACCCGGCCCGTCGGGTTGTTCGGCGTGGTGACGAAGACGCAGCCCACGGTCTTCAGCAGGCCCGGGTCCAGGTCGTCGCCGTGCAGCGGGTCCTCCTCCAGGGGGACCAGCTTCAGACCGTTGCCACGCAGCAGGTCGGCGATGTTGTCGAAGGTGGGGTGGACCAGCGCCACGGAGCCGGTGGTGGTGGCCAGGGCGCGGGAGAGGATCTCCATGGCCACCGACGAGGAGTAGCAGCTCAGCACGCGGCCGGGCGCGGACGGGTAGCGGTGCTGGCCGAGGACCTTGAAGAAGGCCGCGTGTGCCTCGCGCTCGAGCTCCTCGACCGGGCGCTTCTCGCCCTCCTCGAAAAGCAGCGGGAGATCGTTGACGATCTTGCTCTGGCCGGGTGTGAGCGGCTGGCGGGCGTGCCCGTCGGCGATGTTGAACTCGCTGTTGAGAGCGAGGAATTCGAGTTGGGTGAGGTTTTCCGCGCCTGATCCGGCGTGCGCAGCGTGGGTCTTGCCTTGCAGTGTTCCGGGCACAGGTATGCCTCTCTGAGATGTCAGGGTTCCCCAGAAGCGGGATGGACGGACGCACGTCGGACGCCGTGCGACGGAGTGCGGGAAAGGACGCGTCTGCCAGCCGGTCAGTGGATGACGCGCGAGCGGCCTGGCCTCACGCGACGTGCGCGGCTCCCGTACGGTGCCGAGCCGCCGCAGCCGGCGGTCCGTGGCGTCGAACCGGGCCTGGAACGGCCTGGGTTGCTCCGTTGCGGTGGTGCATGGGGTGGGCCGCTCGCCGGGTGGCCCCTCCGATGGGCTCGCCCAGCAGATCTGTGATGAGGCAGAACACGTCCACGGACAGTTCGGTGACGAGCAAGGTACCCGACCGCTCCATGGTCCGGTGCGTGTGGAGGGCGCACGGGACCCGGCGGGGCGGCTCCTCGGAGTGGCGCCGGGCTTCGTTCTGCACGTCACGTCCCTCTCGGTGGGGGGCAGTTCAGCCGCCTGGTGCCGATTTCCTGGGCATCGAAGATCCTTACGCAATTGAGCAACCCACTCTACGGGCTTTGGTCCCTGGCTAAAATGCCCTGCCGTTCGCATACGCCGACACCGCGACGCGATCGTCAACGCCGGGTCAAGCATGCCCCACACACCGAGCGCAAGGGACCGCGGCATCGCGAACGGCAGCTGCCCGCCCGTGTTCAACTGCGGCACGGCAGCAGTCGAACACAGTGGCGGCACACCGAATCGCTGGGGCATTGTGTTCCGTCGGTGGCACGGGTGTGGTTCTCGCCAGATCCTAAGGAGTTGGACGTTGCAGTCAGCACCGAACCACGACGACCTGCATCCGATAGAAGAAGTGGAAATAAGTTCGCTCGCCATTGGCGATTCCCCGCGAATTGCCGGTGAGAGCCCGGAGCATGTGGAAATGCTGGCCGCCGTCGGCACTCCGCTTCCACCGATCATGGTGCACCGGCCCACCACGCGGGTCATCGACGGCATGCACCGGCTCCGGGCCTCGATGCTGCTGGGCCGCAAGACGATCGCGGTGAGGTTCTTCGACGGCACGGAGGAGGACGCCTTCGTCCTGGCCGTGAAGTCGAACATCACGCACGGCCTGCCGCTGTCGGCGGCCGACCGCAGGCAGGCCGCCGAGCGCATCATCGCTACCCACCCCCGGTGGTCCGACCGGATGATCGCCTCGGTCGTCGGCACGTCCGCCAAGACGGTCGCCGAGATCCGCCGCAACGCCGGTGTCGGAGCGGCGGCGGAGCTCACCCGCATCGGCCGGGACGGCCGGGTCCGGCCCGTCGACGTGAGCGAGGGCCGGAAGCTGGCGCACGACATGATCGTTCGTGATCCCAGCCTGTCGCTGCGTCAGGTCGCCCGAGCCGCGGGGATTTCACCGGAGACGGTCAGGGATGTCAGGCACCGGATGCTCCGCGGCGAGGACCCGGTACCCAGGGCGCGGCCGCGCAACCTCGTGGAGCGGGGCGCCGGCGACCGGGACGGAGGGCACCGGGCCGATCGCGCCGGGAAGGCCTCCGCCGAATGCGAGGTGAAGCCGCCGCCGGCCGTCGTGGTGAAGCGATTGAGAGCCGATCCCGCGCTGCGCCTCAACGAGAACGGGCGCGACCTGTTACGGCTTCTGAACATTCACACGGTCCGGTCGGAGGACTGGAACAGAATCATCGAGAGTGTTCCGCCGCACCGCATGGAGACGGTGGCCCAACTGGCACGCTCCTGCGCCGAGAAATGGTTCGAAATCGCATCACGCATCGAACGCAACGCGTCAAATCAGACCTGACGGGAGGGGCGATCCAGGAACTGTCCAAGTGTCAGGAGGACGCACTTGGACGTCCCACCGAGGAAAGCCGTTCACACGCTTTTCCATGAATCGCTCGATGACTTGTCGAGACACCCTTACGTCGGCACACCGCTACGTCGGCACACCCTTACGGCACCCCTTTAGCCGGCACACCCTTACGTCGAGAAACCCTTACGGAGGCGGCAATGGAGATACGGTCGATCGATCACGTCGAAATGTTTGTCGAGGACGCGGAGGAGACGGCAGGTCAGCTGTGCGACTCCTTCGGCTTCACACTCGCCGGCCGCGGCGGCGCGGGCACCGGCCTGCGCGGCTGCGAGTCGGTCCTGCTGCGCCAGAACGACATCGCCCTGCTGCTGACCACGGCCACCGGCGACCACCACCGGGCCGCCGAGTACGTGCAGCGGCACGGCGACGGCGTCGGGGTGATCGGCATCCGGGTGGACGACGCGCACACCGCGTTCGCCGAAGCGGTCGAGCGAGGGGCCGTCCCGACGGCACCGCCCGAGGAGTTCGGGCCTGCGGGCGCGCGGGTCACCTTCGCGTCGGTGACGGGGTTTGGCGACGTGGAGCACCGCTTCGTCTCCCGGGAGAACCCCGAGGGGCCGTTCGCGCCCATCATCGAGGAGACCGGCTCCCGCGAGTCCGGCGGCATCCTGAAGCGGGTCGACCACTTCGCGGTGTGCGTGCCGGCCGGTGAGCTGGACGACACGGTCCGCCACTACCAGGAGGTGTTCGGCCTCACCCAGACGTTCGAGGAACGGATCGTCGTGGGCTCGCAGGCCATGGACTCCAAAGTCGTCCAGAGCGGTTCCGAGACGGTCACGTTCACGATCATCGAGCCCGACATCACCCGCGACCCGGGCCAGATCGACGCGTTCGTGGAGTCCCATGGTGGGGCCGGCGTGCAGCACGTCGCGTTCCTCACCGACGACATCACCGCCGCCGTGCGCACCAGCGCCGAGCGAGGGGTGCGCTTTCTCACCACGCCGCCGAGCTACTACGACATGCTGCCCGCGCGCTTGGGCCAGGTCGGCGTGCCGGTGGACGAGCTCAGCGCGCTCAACATCCTCGCCGACCGCGACCCGTCGGGGATCATGCTGCAGATATTCACCAAGTCGACGCACCCGAGGCGGACCCTGTTCTGGGAACTGATCGACCGCCGCGGGGCCCACACGTTCGGCAGCAACAACATCCAGGCGCTGTACGAGGCCGTGGAACGCCAGCAGGCGGCCGAAACCGCCCGCCTGGCATGAGGGGCGCGCCGGCACCGCGCAGGCGAATCCGGCAGGGCGACCGGGTTCCTGGTGGCAGCGCCCGCGGACCACGGTTGACGTGGGCCGTCCTGGTTGGACGGGTCCGGGCACGCGAAGGTGGACGTGCGGGGCCGGCGCTCCGCCGCAGGTGTCTCTTTGTCAGCCGTGAAGTGGGGCCTTGATGGAATTGTCGCTCGGCGAATTCGCGTTGCTTGCCCAGGAACGGCTGGACCCCGCTGTCTGGGATTTCATCGAAGGCGGCGCCGGCGAGGAACGGACGCTCGCCGCGAACACCGCGGCGTTCGACCGGATCTGGCTGCGGCCGTCGGTGCTGCGGGGTGCGAGCAGCCCGCGGACCGCCACGACGATCCTGGGCCGGACCTGGGACGCGCCCCTGGCGGTCGCCCCGGTGGCCTACCACACGCTCGCGGACCCGGCCGGCGAGCTGGCCACCGTCCGGGGCACAGCGGCTGCCGCCAGGGTCCCGGTAGTGATCAGTACCTTCGCGGGCCGCACCTTCGAGGAACTCGCAGCCGAGGCCGCCGTCCCCCTCTGGCTGCAGGTGTACTGCATGCGGGACCGCTCGATCACCCGCGGCCTCATCGAGCGAGCGGAGAACGCGGGCTTCGAGGCCCTGGTCCTCACGGTCGACGCGCCGCACCTCGGCCGCCGGCTGCGGGACCTGCGCAATGACTTCCGGCTGCCCGCGGGCACGGGTCCCGCCAACCTCGCGGGGGACGGCTTCGCGGTGCCCGCCGCGCACTCCCGTACCGACTTCGATCCCGGCCTGGACTGGTCGGTGCTGGACTGGATCCGCTCGGTCTCAACACTGCCGGTCCTGGTCAAGGGCGTCCTCACCGGATCCGACGCGGTGCGCGCGGCCGAGGCCGGAGCGGACGGCATCGTGGTCTCCAACCATGGGGGCCGTCAGCTCGACGGCGTGCCCGCGACGCTAGACGTCCTGCCCGAGATCGCGGCGGCGATCGGCGGACGCCTCCCCGTCCTGCTCGACGGCGGGGTGCGCCGGGGCCGGGACATCCTGGCCGCGCTCGCGCTCGGCGCCGACGCGGTCCTCATCGGCCGCCCGGTGCTGCACGGCCTGGCGGCCCGCGGGGCCGAGGGGGTGACCGGCGTCTTCTCCCTTCTCCTGGAGGAGCTGACCGACGCCATGTCGCTGGCCGGTGTGAAGTCCGTCGCGGACGTCGGCCCCGCTCTCGTCAGCCCGGCTCCGCCGCACCCCCGCCGGGACGCCGCGGCCGTCGAGGCGGACGGGCCCACCGGTGCCGTCGGCGGGGCAGGGCTGCGCAGCGCGGACCTGCACCCGAGCGTCGCCGATCCGGTCATGGACACCATGAACTTCCTGAACGAGGTGACGCTGCGCTACCCCGAGGCGGTGTCCTTCGCTCCCGGGCGGCCGTACGCGGAGTTCTTCGAGACCGAGCAGGTCTTCCGTTACCTGCGCCGCTACCTGGATCACCTGGCCGAGCAGGGCCGCTCGCCCGCGCAGGTGCGCGACGCGGTGTTCCAGTACGGGCCGTCCGCCGGCCTGATCCGCGAGCTGATCGCCCACTCGCTGCGCGTGGACGAGGACATCGATGTGCCGCCCGAGTCGATCGTGGTGACGGTCGGCTGCCAGGAAGCGATGTTCCTGACGCTGCGTGCGCTCATGTCCGGCCCGGACGACGTACTGCTGGTCTCCAGCCCCTGCTATGTGGGGATCACCGGGGCCGCCAGGCTGCTGGACGTCCGGCTGACCGCGGTGGAGGAGGGCGAGAACGGTCTGTCGTGCGACGCCCTGGAGGCCGCGGTCGAGGCGGAGCGGGCGCGGGGCAGGCGTCCGCGGGCCGTCTACGTGGTGCCGGACCACTCCAACCCGTCCGGCGTCACCATGCCGTTGGAGGCAAGAGCGGCCCTGCTGGACCTGGCCGAGCGGCTCGACATCCTCGTCCTGGAGGACAGCCCGTACCGGCATGTCAGCCCGGGCAGGCAAGTGGCGTCGCTGAAGTCCCTCGACCGGACACGGCGAGTGATCCACCTCGGCTCGTACGCCAAGACCGTCTTTCCCGGGGCACGGATCGGGTTCGCGGTCGCGGACCAGCCGGTGCTGGCGCCGGACGGCAGCACGAGCCTGCTGGCGGACGAACTCGCCAAGATCAAGAGCATGGTCACGGTGAACACCTCGCCGCTCAGCCAGGCGGCGGTGGCGGGCGCGCTGCTGGAGTCCGGCGGCCGCATCTCGGAGCTGAACGCGCGGACTGCCGCTCACTACGGGGAGGCCATGCGCTTCACCCTGGAATGCCTGGCACGGGAGTTCCCGGCCGAGCGCAGGACCCGGCTCGAGGTGAGCTGGAACGCGCCCAGCGGCGGCTTCTTCCTGACCCTCCACGTGCCGTTCCGTGCCGACAACGCCGCGCTGGCCCGGTCCGCGCAGGACTTCGGGGTCATCTGGACGCCGATGTCGTACTTCTATCCGCAGGGCGGCGGCCACCACACCATCAGGCTCTCCACCAGTTACCTGACGCACACCGACATCGAGAAGGGCATCTCCCGGCTGGCCGAGTTCATCGAGTTCGAGTGCGCGGGCCCGGTGGCCTGAACCTCAGCGACGACGAAGGGGCCCCGCTCGTACGAGCGGGGCCCCTTCCGGCATGTCGAGCCACGGGGGTCAGGCCGATTCCGGCTCCTCCCAGAACATGCTGTCGGCCGAGGCGACGAGGCCGCCGTCGAAGACGGGGATGTCCTCGCCCGCGTACTCGCCCAGCTGGGCCCGGGTCTGCACCTGCGAGCCCTCCTGCATCGCCTGGCGCACCACCGAGGACCGGAACAGCGGAGCCATGCTCTCCTCCCGCTGGTCGACCAGGGTGTCGATGGCGTCGGCGAACTCCGCCGACCGCTGCTTGAGCCGGAGGGCACCCGACTCGGCGTCGGAGAGGTCGAAGTCGGTGCTGGACATGCCGGCCACGAGCTCGACGAACGACTCCAGCTCGGCGTGGTCGCTCTTGATGACCTTCTTCGCCGACCAGAAGTAGGAGTCCTCGTCGATGTGCATGTCGTAGAACGAGGTCAGGAACTCGTAGAAGACGCCGTACTCGCGGCGGTACCGTGCCTCGAACTCGTCGAAGGCCCGCTGCTCGCCGATCCTGCCCGCCAGGACGCTGTTGATCGAGCGGGCCGCCAGCAGCGCGCTGTAGGTGGCCAGGTGGACCCCGGAGGAGAACACCGGGTCGACGAAGCAGGCCGCGTCGCCGACGAGCACCATGCCCGGCCGCCAGAAGGTCGTGTGGTGGTACGAGTAGTCCTTGCGCACCCGCAGCTGCCCGTACTGGCCGGTCGTGACACGGGTGGCGTCGGCCAGGTACTCCTGGATCATCGGGCACTCGTCGATGAGGTTGCGCAGCGCGCTCTCCGGGTCGCCCTGGATCTTGGCCGCGTCCTCCCGGCGGACGACCGCGCCGACGCTGGTGAGTGTGTCGCTCAGCGGGATGTACCAGAACCACCCGCTGCCGAACGCGACACACAGGATGTTGCCGGAGTTCGGCGGCGGCATCCGCTTGCCGTTCTCGAAGTACCCGAACAGCGCCAGGCTCCGGAAGAAGTCCGAGTACTTCCGTGAGCCGCCGACCCGCTTGTAGATGCGGCTGGTGTTGCCCGAGGCGTCCACCACGTACCGGGCCGACACCTCGTGCTCGGTGCCGTCCGGGTCCGTGTACCGCAGCCCGCTCACCCGCCCGTCGTCGCTCTCCACGACGTCGGTCACCGTGCGGTTCTGGCGGACCTCCACGCCCTTGCGGGCCGCGTTGTCCAGCAGGATCTTGTCGAACTTGCTCCGCTCGACCTGATAGGCGAAAGAGGTCGGTCCGGAGACCTTGGAGGAGACGGAGAAGGCGAAGTTCCACGGCGTGGGGTTGGCGCCCCACCGGAAGGTGCCGCCGCGCTTGTGGGGGAAGCCTGCCGCGGCGAGTTCGTCGGTGACGCCGAGCAGGTGGCAGATGCCGTGAATGGTGGACGGGAGGAGCGACTCGCCGATCTGGTACCTGGGGAAGGTCTCCTTCTCCAGCAGCAGGACGCTGTGCCCCTGCATGGCCACCAGTGACGAGAGCGTCGACCCCGACGGGCCACCTCCCACGACCACCACGTCGAATTCCTCGTGCTGTGCTGTGCTCATTCGGCCTCCCGGAACGCACCGATGTGATCATTGCGTTGGTGACTCGTTGTCAGGGTTCCACAGCTCTCGAAGGCCCCAAAGGCTGGACGGCTTTCCTCGAATGGACAGCCGGGAAAACGCGCGGCGCAAAAGAAAAAGGGCGCCGCCGGGAAATTTCCCGGCGGCGCCCGGCGGCGTCGGTTGAGACGGGGGTCAACTCACCCGGCGCCGGATCCGCCACAGGCCGAACGCAGTGAGGATCCCGCTGAGTGCCAGATAGATCGCGGTCTCCAGCCACTGGAACGCCCAGTAGCGGTCGCTGGGGTGGTAGCGGACGTCGACATGGAGGTCGTGCTTGGCGAGGCACACTGCCGTGTCGCCGAACGTGCCGCCCGCGCCGGTCTTGGGCGGGTTGTCGAGGCAGGTGTTGAACTTGCTGCTGCTGAGGGTCTTGCCGTCCGCGGTGCGCAGCGGGCTCGTCTCGGCGATCCACGCGTCGGGCGCGTTCGGAATCTTCACCCCGCCGATGACGGAGCCGCCGCCGATACTGCCCAGATTCTGCGCCGAGTTGATGGCTTCGACCGTCATCGGAACCGTGGCCTTGTCCGGCGGCATGAGGCTGGGCCGCACCACGTTGGGGAAGAAGAACTGGAAGGCGAGGAAGACGACGAGCGTCACAGCCATCGCGGGCAGGGTCCGGCGCAGCAGGAGCCCGATGACGGTGCCCAAGGTGAAGGCCATCGCGGCGTAGCCGATCGGGGCGATGTTGCGCGCGCCGAACACGAACGTGTCGAACTGCTCCTTGACCACCTCGTCGAAGGGGCGGGCCGCCCAGGTCAGCAGGGCCGCGGCCGCGCCGGTCACGATGACGGCGGCCAGGCCGATGAGCAGGACCTTGCCGAGGAGCCAGCGCGGGCGGGTGACGCTCTGGTTCCACACCAGCCGGTGGGTGCCGTTCTCGAGTTCCCGGGCGATCAGGGGAGCGCCCCAGAAGGTGCCGATGAGCGCGGGGATCAGGGCGAGCCCGGTCGCCAGGAACAGCAGGGTGTTCTGGAATGTGCTGCGGAACTGGCTCCTTGCCTGGACGCAGTTGGCCGAGCTGTCGCAGTTGGCTCGGTAGGCGTCGTAGGCATCGCGGATGTCCGCGCCGACGTACGCCATGTACGCGGCAATAACGGCCAGTGCGCAGGCGGCGAACAGCGCCTGGACGCGGAACTGGCGCCAACTCAACCACATCATCGCGAGGCCCCCCAGGCTGCCGCTTCGGTCCGGGCGGCGGGTACGGCGGCTGCCCGGGTCATGTAAGCGAGGACGAGTTCCTCCAGGGTGATGGGCTCGGCCTGGTAGGGCAGGGCCTCGGGCGCGGTGCCGGTGCGGACGATCGCGCTGCTGTGCTTGCCGCTGTGCTCGACCGAGATGACCTCGAACCCGGCGCGCGGGTGGTCGAACTCGCCGCGCGCCGCGACCAGTCGGGCGTGCCCGGCCAGCAGGTCCCGGGTGTCGCCGGCGACCTGTACCCGCGAGTCGCACAGCACGATGATGTAGTCGCAGACCTGTTCGACGTCGCCGAGGAGGTGTGAGGAGAGCACGGCGCTGGCGCCGAGCTCCAGGACGAACTCCATCAGGTTGTGCAGGAATCCCTTGCGCGCCAGGGGGTCCAGCGCCGCTGCCGGCTCGTCGAAGATCAGCAGTTCGGGCCGTTTGGCCGCCGCGATGGTCAGCGCCAGCTGTGCTCGCTGGCCACCCGAGAGCTGCCCCGCCTTCTGCGCGGGGTTCAGTCCCACCTGGCTGATGCGCCGCTCGGCCAGGACCGGGTCCCAGCCCGGGTTCATCTTCGCGCCGAGCTTCATGTGCTCGGCGATGGTGAACGAGCCGTACACCGGTGTGTTCTGCGCGACGAACCCCACCCGGGCCAGATGCGACGCGTTGGCCGCCGGACGCGCCCCGAGCACGGTCAGCGAGCCGGACGTCGGCTCGGTCAGCCCGCAGGCCAGGTGCAGCAGGGTGGATTTGCCGGCCCCGTTCGGGCCCACCAGGCCGATGACACGGCCGGCGGGAATGGTGAGGTTCACGTCGCTCAGGGCCAGTTTGCCGCGGCGGCCGTATTTCTTCGTCAAGCCCTCTGCGTGAAGTGCGGGAGGGGAGTCTGCATGTGGCATGCCTTAATCCTGGAATTCCCCGCACTTCCCGGCATCAGTCCAAAGCACGGTTCCCGTTGCCGGCGGCCGTACTTTCGGCCGGTTGGGCGTCGCGGCGCTGCTGATGGGCGAACTGCGTGCGGTACAGCTCGGCGTAGAGCCCGCCGTTGGTGAGCAGCTGGTCGTGGGTGCCTCGTTCCTGGATCCGCCCCTCGTCGATGACGAGGATCTGGTCGGCGTCCTGGATGGTGGACAGCCGGTGCGCGATGACCAGTGACGTACGGCCGGTCAGGGCGGTCTTGAGGGCCCGCTGGATGGCCGCCTCGGACTCGGAGTCCAGGTGC
Organism: Streptomyces deserti; assembly: GCF_054782695.1. NCBI lineage: Bacteria > Bacillati > Actinomycetota > Actinomycetes > Kitasatosporales > Streptomycetaceae > Streptomyces > Streptomyces deserti. Next base: position 11,559 of record NZ_BAAGRZ010000029.1, on the reverse strand, counting down.
GCCGTCGCCTCGTCCAGGACGACGATCGGCGGCGACTTGAGCAGGAGCCTGGCGATGGCCAGCCGCTGCTTCTCGCCGCCTGACAACCGGTAGCCGCGGTCACCGACGACCGTGTCGAGACCGTCGGGCAGCTGGGAGATCGTCGGCCAGATGCGCGCCGCCTCGCACGCCTCGATGACCTCGGGTTCGGTGGCGTCCGGGCGCGCGTACAGCAGGTTGGCCCGGATCGTGTCGTGGAACAGGTGCGCGTCCTGGGTGACGACGCCGACCGTGTTCTGCAGCGAGTCGAGGGTCAGGTGACGGACGTCGTGGCCGCCGATCCGCACCGTTCCGGAGGTGGCGTCGTAGAGCCGCGGCACCAGGTGGGTGATGGTGGTCTTGCCCGCGCCGGACGGGCCGACCAGCGCGGTGAGCCGCCCGGCCGGGGCGTGGAAGCTCACGTCGTTCAGGACGAGCGCGCTCGGGCCCTGCTCGGACTTGCGCAGCGGTATCAGCTCCAGGGAGCGCAGGGACACCTCTTCGGCGTTGGGGTAGCGGAAGGCGACGCGGTCGAACTCGACGTGGGGAGCCGTGCCGTTCCCGTTCTCCGAAGCCCGGGCCGGCAGAGCGCGGGCGCCGGGCTGCTCGGTGATGAGCGGTTCGAGGTCCAGCACTTCGAAGACGCGGTCGAAGCTGACCAGCGCGGTCATGATGTCGCTCTGGATGTTCGTCAGCTGGTTGATGGGGCTGTACAGCATCATCATCAGGGCGACCATGGCCACCAGCGTGCCGATCTGCAGCTGGCCGTCGATGACGAACCAGCCGCCGAAGCCGTAGACCAGGGCGGTGGTGACCGTGGTGAGCAGGGTGACGAGAATGAACAGCAGGCGTGCGTGCACGTCCATCGAGATGGCGATGTCGCGGACGACGCGCGCCTTCTTGGCGAACTCCGCGGACTCCTGCTGGGGACGGCCGTAGAGCTTGACGAGCATCGCGCCGGAGATGTTGAACCGCTCGGTCATCATCGAGCCCAGCTTGGCGTCGTTCTCCATGCCGCTGCGGGCCAGCCGCTGCATCCGCTGGGCGATGATCTTCCCCGGGATGAAGAACAGCGGGATCATCACCAGCGCCGCCACGGTGATCGGCCACGACAGGTAGAGCATCGCGGCGAGCACCAGGACCAGCGTCAGGACGGTGGACAGCGACTGCGACAGCAGCGTGGTGAGGGCCTGCTCCGCGCCGATGATGTCGGTGTTGATCCGGCTGACCAGCGATCCGGTCTGCGTGCGGGTGAAGAACGCCACCGGCTGCCGCTGGATGTGCGCGAACACCTTGGTACGCAGGTCGTATATGAGCCCTTGCCCGACCCGGCCGGAGAACCAGGCCTGGATGTAGATCGCCAACACGTTCAGCAGGGCGAGGCCCGCGACGAGCCCGGCGAGACCGAACACGACCGACGCCTTGCCGGGGATGATGCCGTCGTCGACGATCATCTTGAGTATCAGCGGGGTCGACACCATGATCACGGAGTCGACGATCGTCGCCAGCATCACGATGACCAGGGCCCGGCGGTAGCGCATGGCGTAGGGGATGATGCGCTTGAACGTGCCGGGTTTGACCGGCTGCGGATCCACCAACCCTTCGACGCGCAATCCGATCGTGCCCATGGTCGGGTCGTGTCCTGGGGTCACGGAGACTCTCCTCAGTGGTTGTCGAGAAACTCGATGATCGCCGCGTTGAGCACATCGGGCCGTTCGAGATACCCGAGGTGTCCGCAGCCGGAGATCTCGACGAGATCGCAGCCGGGAATGGCCTCGGCGACCTCCGCCCCCAGGTGTGGCGGGGTGATGAGGTCGTCGGTGAAGGTCACGACCCGACAGGGGGCGGTCACCCGGCGCAGCGCCGGGCGGCGGTCGTCGGCGATGTCGGCCCAGGCGTGCCGGGCCGACGCGTCCCCGCCCCCGGACAACTCGAAGATGTCCAGCCAGGCGGTCACGGCGGCGTCGTCGTTGAGTGTCGCCGGCGAGAACATCTTGAACACCGTCGAGGCGGCCTCGTACCCGGCCGGCAGCCGCACCCCGCTCTCCACCAGCGCTATGTCCGCCCGGGTCTGGGCCCGCCGCGCGGCGTCCGCGCGGGCCCGGGTGGCGATGAGCACCGCGCACCGCACGAGCTCCGGATGGCCGATCGCCAGCTCCTGCGCGATCATCGCTCCCAGGGAGGTGCCGACGATCCGGCACGGCGCCAGGTCCAGCGCCTCGATCAGGCCTTTGGTGTCGGCGGTCAGGTCCTGGAGCGAGTACTTGCCGGGGGGCGCGTCGGAGGGCGGAACGCCGCGGTTGTCGAAGACGACCGTGGCATAGCCCGCCGCGTGCAGGGCGGGTGTCTGGTGCATCGTCCAGGCATGGCCGGCCGAGCCCGATCCCATGATCATGAGCACCGGTTCGCCCTGACCCGAACGCTGGTAGGCGAGCCGGATCCCGCCCACGGTGACGAAGTGTGTGGCGCGTCGGCCCGCGGTGTAGCCCATGCCACTTCTCCCTTTTCGTCTTTCGTCGTCGCGAGGCAGTGCGGTTCCGCAGCCGGCCTGGTCTTGGGGCGGCTCACTATCGCACGCGGCGGTGGGGTGGTGCAGTGGGTGAAAGGCGCCGCCCTGGACACCTCCTGTCACCCGTCCAACTGCGGTAATGCCGTCAGTTGGACACGCGTCGACGGCGTCCAAGTACGCCTGGCCGACGGTTGATCCGCTGCGTGGGGCTGAGTCATATTGGCCGCACCGTGAGCCCCTGATGCTCATCCAAGTCCCCGCGCACTTTCCGCATTCGGCCGCCTGGCGCGCCCGCCGGGCCGAGGGAGGGACCCCCTTGTCAGCTTCCGACCTTCCAGCCACCCGGCTGACCCCCGAGAACATCCGGTCCTGGCTCGTCGAGCGCGTCGCGTACTACGCCAAGCTGCCCGCCGAGGAGATCGACGCCGACACTCCGCTGGCGCACTACGGGCTGGACTCGGTGTACGCCTTCGCCCTGTGCGGAGACATCGAGGACAGCCTCGGCCTCGTCGTCGAGCCCGTGCTGCTCTGGGACGTCGACACCATCACCGCGCTCACCGCCCATCTCGCCGAACCGACAGCCGACTGACGGCATTTGAGGGGGCAGGACGATGCGTCGACAGGACCTTCGGGGGCTGATGTCCGGCCAGCTCGGCATCTGGTACGCCCAGCAGCTCGAACCACACAGCTCCGTGTACAACATCGCCGAGTACGTGGACATCCACGGTGACGTGGACGTCGAGCTTCTCGTGTCGGCGCTGCGGTACGCCCTGGGCGAGGCCGAGACCTATCGGCTCCGGTTCCGGCTGGAGGGCGGGGCACCCGCGCAGTACGTCGACGACTCGCTGGACCTTCCCGTTCATGTCGCCGACCTCAGCGCCGAGGAGGACCCGCGCGCGGCGGCCGAGGCGTGGATGTCGGCCGACATGGACCGCCCGGCGGACCTCCTCGCCGGCCCGCCGGCCGCCCACGCCGTGTTCCGGCTGGGGCCGGACCATGTCGTCTGGTACCAGCGCGCCCACCACATCGTCCTCGACGGGACCAGCCTCTCGGCGTTCGCCGCCCGGGTGGCGGCCGTCTACACGGCGCTCGCGGCCGGGCGGGAGCCCACGGACGGCGTACTGGAACCGGTGTCCGTGCTGCTGGACGCGGACAGCTCCTACCTCCGGTCCACGGCATACGAGCGTGACCAGCGGTTCTGGCTCGAGTCGCTGTCGGACCTGCCGGACCTGGGCGGTGCGGGCGGAAACCGGACTCGGCACCTGCCCGGGCGGCCGATGCTGCACGTGCACGACAGCGATGCGGCCGAAGCCGCCGAACTGAGGGCAGCGGCACGCCGGTTGCGCACCAGCTTCGCCGGACTGGCCCTCTCGGCCGCCGCCCTGTACCGGCAGCGTTCGACCGGAACGCGGGACGTCGTCCTCGGCGTTCCCGTGACCGGGCGGACCACCCGGCGGGAACTCGGCATCCCCGGCATGACCTCCAACGTGGTGCCTCTCCGGCTGGCCGTCGCCAGGGGCGTCACCGTCGCGGAACTCCTGCGGCGGACCTCGAACGCGGTGCTGGACTGCCTGCGCCACCAGCGGTACCCGTACGGGAACATCCTCGCCGGCCTGGGACTTGTCGGCCGCGGCTCGCTGCGCGACCTGAGCGTCAACCTGATGTCCCTGGACCGGCCGCTGAGGTTCGCGGACGCCCTCGCCACCCGGACCGGCCTGTCGAGCGGCCCGATCGAGGATGCGGCGATCGGCCTGTACGACCAGGCGGCCGGCGGCGGCCTCCGGACGATCGTGCAGACCAACCCCGACCTGCACGCCCCGGAGTCGGGAGCGGAGATCTCCCGGCGGTTCCGCGCGGTGCTCCGCCGGCTGGCGGCGGCCCCGGCCGACGAGTTCGCCGACCGGATCGACGCCCTGGACGAGGACGAGCGGCGGCACGTGCTCGTGACGTGGAACCGCACCGGGACCGGCGCGAGCGGGCAGACCGTCCTGGGCCGTTTCGAGGCGCACGCCGCCCGCAGCCCGGGCGCGGTGGCGGTGGTGTGCGGCGCGGCGGAGATCACCTACCGGGAGCTGAACGCGCGGGCCGAACGGCTGGCCCGGCTGCTGCGCGGATACGGCATCGGCCCCGAGTCGGTGGTCGCGGTGTGCCTGCCACGCGGCCCGCAACTGCTGACGGCGATGCTGGCGGCCTGGAAGGCCGGGGCGGCGTATCTGCCGATGGATCCCGAACATCCCGCCGAGCGGGCGCGGCTCACCCTCACCGAGAGCCGGGCGGCCGCGCTGGTCGCCACGGGCGAGATCCTCGACGACCTGCGCGTGAGCGATATCGCGGTCATCGACCTGGACGACCCGGAAGCGACCGCCACCGCGGCCGACGACCCGCAGGCCGCGCCGCCGCCGGACCTGCTGCCCGACCAACTGGCTTACGTCATATTCACCTCGGGATCGACCGGCGTCCCGAAAGGGGTCGAGGTCACCCACGCGGGCCTGGCCAACTACGTGATGTGGGCGGCCGAGTTCTTCCGGATGCGTCCCGGGGACCGCTCGCCCCTGCATTCGTCGATGGCCTTCGATCTGGCGGTGACCGGCGTGCTGGTGCCGCTGGTGTGCGGCGGCACGGTGGACATCAGCCCCGAAGGCGGCGCGGAAGGCCTGGCCGCGCTGATCAGCGCGCGCGCCGGTGACGGATTCGGCCTGATCAAACTGGTGCCCGGGCACTTGCCGCTGCTGGCCGAGCTGCTCCCGGCCCACGTGCGGGCCTCGGCGGCACGGCGGCTGGTGGTGGGCGGCGAGGCACTGCCCGGGGCCCACGTACGGGACTGGCTGGACAACGCGCCGGACACCGTGGTGGTCAACCACTACGGCCCGACCGAAACGGTCGTCGGCTGCTGTGTGTTCGAGATCGCCGCCGGGCAACCGGTCGGCGACACGGTGCCGATCGGCCGGCCGATCGCCAACACCCGCCTGTACGCGCTGGACGACGCGCTCAATCCGGTGCCCGTCGGCGTGCTGGGGGAGCTGTATGTCGCCGGCGCCGGACTGGCCCGCGGCTACGCGCGGCGCGCCGGACTGACCGCGGAACGGTTCGTGGCCTGCCCATTCGGGCCGGCCGGGCAGCGGATGTACCGCACCGGCGATCTGGTGCGCTGGACCGCCGAAGGGCAGCTCGAGTTCGCCGGCCGGGCCGACGACCAGGTCAAGATCAGCGGATACCGGGTCGAGCCCGCGGAGATCGAAGCCGTACTCGCCAAGCACCCGGCGGTCGCCCGGGCGGTGGTGGTGCCCCGGACGGAACCCGGCGGCCCTCAGCGGCTGGTGGCCTACGTGGTCCCCGGCAAGGGGGCGGACGTCGACGCGCGGGAGCTGCGCCGGTTCGCCGCACGCGCGCTGCCGGCGCACATGGTGCCCGCGACGGTGATGGTGCTGGAGACCATGCCGCTGACGGCGAACGGGAAGGCCGACCGGCGTGCGCTGCCGGCACCCGACTTCGTCACCTCCGATCGCGCGCCGCGCACCCCGCGGAAGGCGATCTTGTGCGGGCTGTTCGCCGAGGTGCTCGGCCTGGCGCGGGTGGGCGTCGACGACGACTTCTTCGCCCTCGGCGGGCACTCCCTGCCGGCCACCCGGCTCATCAGCCGTATCCGGGCCACCCTGGGCGTCGAGGTGCCGATGAAGGCACTGTTCGCAGCACCGACGGTGTCCGCCCTGGACGCCTGGCTGGACGACGGAGGCCCGGCACGGCCGGCCGTGCGGCCGGCGCCGCGCCCGGACCCCCTGCCCCTGTCCCCGGCACAGCGCCGCCTGTGGTTCCTGCACCGCATGCGGGGCGCGTCGGCGACCTACAACGTTCCGCTGGGACTGCGCGTCACCGGGCCGCTGGACCGGGCGGCACTCCAGGCGGCGCTGGGCGATGTGGTGGCCCGGCACGAAGCACTGCGCACCGTCTTCCCGGACGTGGACGGGGTGCCCCGCCAGCAGATCCTCGCCCCCGAAGAGGCCCGCCCCCGGCTGGAGACGTCCCAGGAGAGCGGGACCGGGCAGCTGGAGGCCGCCGCACGGTACGCCTTCGACCTCAGCCGCGAGCTGCCGCTGCGGGCCGAACTGCTGACGGTGGGGCCACAGGAGCACGTGCTGGTGCTGGTCGTGCACCACATCGCCGCGGACGCCTGGTCCATGGGCCCGCTGGCGCGCGACCTGGCCACCGCGTACGCCGCCCGCAGCCAGGGCAGGGCACCGGACTGGCCGGACCTGCCGGTGCAGTACGCCGACTACACGTTGTGGCAGCACCAGTTGCTGGGAGCGGAAAGCGACCCGGACAGCCTGCTCGGAACCCAGATCCGCTACTGGAAGGACCAGCTGGCCGGGCTGCCGGTACAGCTGGAGCTGCCGGCCGACCGGCCCCGGCCGGCGGTGGCCTCCCACCGCGGCGGCCTGTTGCCGTTGCGGCTGGAGCCGCCCCTGCACCAGGCGTTGACGCGACTGGCCCGGGAACGGGGAGCCACCCTGTTCATGGTGCTGCACGCCGCCGTGGCAGCACTGCTGACCCGGCTGGGCGCCGGCACGGACATCTCACTGGGCGCCCCGATCGCCGGGCGCACCGACGAGGCCCTCGACGACCTCGCCGGCTGCTTCGTCAACACGCTGGTCCTGCGGGCCGACACCTCCGGCAACCCGGCCTTCACCGACCTCCTCCAGCGAGTCCGGAGGACCGACCTGGCCGCCTACGAGCACCAGGACGTCCCCTTCGAACACCTGGTGGAGGTGATCAACCCCGAGCGCTCCCCGGCACACCACCCCCTCTTCCAGGTCTCCCTCAGCCTGCAGAACGTCTCACCCCGGACTTTCCAGCTGCCCGGCCTCGACACCCGGCTGGAGACGGTCGGCACCGGCACCGCCCGATTCGACCTGATGATCAACCTCACCGACAGCTACGCCGGGAACGGGACGCCGGCCGGCGTGGAGGGAACGGTCGAGTACGCGACCGACCTTTTCGACGCCGGTACCGTCCAGATCCTCCTGGACCGGCTCGTCCGGCTGCTGGAGCAGGTGGCCGACGACCCCGGGCGGCGCCTGGGCGATCTGGACCTGCTCACCGCCGACGAGCGGCACCGGCTGGTGGCCGAGGCCGACGGCACTGCCGCCGAGGTACCCGAAGCGACGCTGGTGTCCCTGTTCCAGCGGCAGGCAGCCGCCTCCCCGGAGGCGACGGCCGTCACGGCGGGCGATGTGGAGCTGTCCTATGCGGAACTGGACGCCCGCGCCGACCGGTTGGCGCGTCAGCTGGCCGGGCGGGGAGTGGGCCCGGAGTCGATCGTCGGCGTGCTGATGCGGCGCTCCGCCGAGCTGGTGGTGGCGATGCTGGCGGTGCTGAAGGCGGGCGGCGCGTATCTGCCGGTGGACCCGGACTCTCCGGCCGAACGCGTCGCGTTCGTGCTGGCCGACGCGGGAGCCGCGTGCGTGGTCACGACGGCGGAGTACGCGTCGGTCCTGCCGCAGGGCGTGGCGGCCCTGGTCGTGGACGGCTCGGAGACGGAAGCGGTGACGGGCAGGGAACGCCTGGAGGCCGCGCACCCGGACCATCCCGCGTACGTCATCTACACCTCCGGGTCGACCGGGACGCCGAAGGGCGTGCTGGTACCGCACCGCAACGTGGTGACGCTGTTCGCCGCCACCCGGCAGGTGCTCGCGTTCGGCACCGACGACGTGTGGAGCTGGTTCCACTCGTTCGCCTTCGACTTCTCGGTGTGGGAGTTGTGGGGTGCGCTGCTGCACGGTGGCCGGGTCGTGGTCGTGCCGTTCGAGGTCTCGCGCTCGCCGCGCGAGTTCGCGGAACTGCTCGAGCGCGAGCGGGTGACGATCCTGAGCCAGACTCCCTCGGCGTTCTATCAGCTGATGGAGGCTCAGTCGCACCGCGCGGGTGCGCTGCATGACCTGCGGGCGGTGGTCTTCGGCGGGGAGGCGCTGGAGCCCGCGCGGCTGGCCGGCTGGTGGGAGCGGTACGGCGAGGACGGGCCGCGGCTGGTGAACATGTACGGGATCACCGAGACCACGGTGCACGTCACCCACCACCGCCTGGCCGCGGACGAGGGCACGGACGGCAGCGTCATCGGGCGTGGGCTTGCCGGCTTGTCGGTCTATGTGCTGGATGAGTGGCTGCGGCCGGTGCCCGTGGGTGTGACCGGTGAGTTGTATGTGGCCGGGGCGCAGGTGACGCGGGGCTATGTGGGCCGCCCGGGACTGACCGGTGAGCGGTTCGTGGCGTGCCCGTTCGGTGCGGCCGGGGGCCGGATGTACCGGTCGGGGGACCGGGCCCGCTGGTCCGCGGACGGGCGGCTGGTGTTCGCGGGGCGTGCGGACGAGCAGGTGAAGATCCGCGGGTTCCGCATTGAGCCGGGCGAGGTGTCGGCCGTGCTGGCCGAGCACCCGGCGGTGGCGCAGGCCGCGGTGATCGTACGGGAGGACTCGCCTGGCGATCGGCGACTCGTCGGTTACGTCGTCCCCGGTGAGGTGGCGGACCCCGAGGGGCTGCCCGAGGCGGTGCGTACGTCCGCGATGGAGCGGCTGCCGTCCTACATGGTGCCCTCGGCGCTCGTGGTGCTGGACACCCTGCCGCTGACGGTCAACGGCAAGCTGGACCGCAGGGCCCTGCCGGCGCCGACCTACACCGCCGGTGGCGGACGCGTCCCGGCCACCACCGAGGAAGAGCTGCTGTGCCAGGCGTTCGCCGAGGTGCTGGGCCTGCCGTCCGTCGGGGTCGACGACGACTTCTTCGCCCTCGGCGGGCACTCCCTGCTCGCCACCCGGCTCATTGCGCGCATCCGCGCCTCGCTGCGTGAAGAACTGCCGATCGAGGAACTGTTCGCGACTCCGACACCAGCCGCGCTCGCGGCCTGGCTTGCCGAGCACGGCGGCCGGACCGGGAGCACCAGGCCCGCGCTGCGCCCGATGCGTTGAAGGAAAGGAATTCCACATGATTCCCGCGTCGTTCGCTCAGCGACGGCTGTGGCTGCAGTGGCGGATCGAGGGGCCCAGCGCCACCTACAACAGCCCCACGATCCTGCGGCTGACCGGACAACTGGACCGGCAGGCACTGGACTCCGCGCTGCGTGACGTCATCACCCGGCACGAAGCCCTGCGCACCGTCTTCCCCGAAGCGGACGGCGAACCCCGGCAGCAGATCGTCCCCGTCGTGGACCTGGACTGGGAACTGCTCGTGGTCGAGGTGACCGGCGGCGACGACCGTCCGCCGCAGCAGCGGCTGTACGCCCTCGACGAACTGCGCTGGGACGAACCAGTACTGGACCTGCCGACAGCCGAGGCGACCGGCGCGCTGCCGGGGGACCGGATCGACGCACGGGACCTGCCCGGCGCGGTCGCGCGTGTGGCCGCCCACACGTTCGACCTGTCCACGGAGATCCCGATACGGGCATGGCTGTTCGCCGTGGCTCCCGACGAGCACGTACTGGTGACAGTCGTCCACCACATCGCGACCGACGGCTGGTCGGCCGGCCCGTTCACCCGCGACCTGTCGACCGCGTACACCGCCCGCAGCCGGGGCCGGGCCCCCGACTGGGCGCCGCTGCCGGTGCAGTACGCCGACTACACCTTGTGGCAGCGAGAACTCCTCGGCGACGCGGGCGACCCGGACAGCGTCCTCGCGCGCCAGATCGCCTACTGGCGGGACACCCTGGAGGGAGCCCCGGAGGAACTGACCCTGCCGGCCGACCGGCCCCGCCCGGTGGAACCCTCCCACCGCGGGCACACGGTCGCGATCGGCATGCCCGCCCAGACCCACGCCACGCTGGCCGCGGTGGCCCGCCGCCACCGCGCCACGCTGCCCATGCTGTTCCAGGCCGGACTGGCGGTGACGCTGTCGCGGCTCGGCGCCGGTCACGACATCCCCATCGGGACGCCGACCGCGGGGCGCTCCGACGAGGCGCTGAACGACCTGATCGGATTCTTCGTCAACACCCTGGTGATCCGGGCCGACCTCGCCGGAGACCCGACGCTCGCCGAGGTGATCGACCGAGTACGCGGCACCGCCGTGCGCGCCCTGGGCCATCAGGACGTGCCGTTCGAGCGGCTCGTCGAGGAGCTCGCCCCCACCCGCTCTCTCGGGCGTCACCCCCTGTTCCAGGTCGTCCTCGCCCCGCTCGACGACGGCACCACGATCGACGTCGACGGCCTGCGCGGCGACGTGCTCTCGATCGGCCGCGCCACGGCCAAGTTCGACCTGGAGGCGTCGCTGGGCGAGGCCTTCGACGACGACGGGGCACCGGCGGGGATCCGCGGCGTGGTCACGGGTTCGGCGGACCTGTTCGACGCGAGCACGGTCGAGCGGATCGCGGGCTGTCTGGTGCGGGTGCTGACGGCGATCGCCACCGACCCGGACGTGAGCGTCAGCTCGGTCGACATCCTGGGCGCGGACGAGCTCTCCCGGCTGGTGGAGGGGTTCAACGATACGGCGGTGCCGGTGCGCGATGCGTCGCTGCCGGAGGTGTTCGCGCAGCGGCTGGCGGCCGATCCGGACGCGTTGGCCGTGGTGTGCGACGGAGTCGAGATGTCGTATGCCGGGCTGGACGCCCGCTCGGACCGGCTGGCACGCGCCCTGGTGGCCGCGGGGGTCGGGCAGGAGTCGGCCGTCGCGGTGTTGATGGAGCGTTCGATCGACCTCGTGGTGGCACTGCTGGCGGTCGTGAAGACCGGTGGCGCGTTCGTGCCGCTGGACATGGGGTGGCCCGCGGCGCGCAAGCGTGCGGTGGTCGAGGACGCGGGCGCCGCCGTGCTGGTGGTGCACGAGGCGGTGGCCGAGCACGAGCTGCTCGGAGCCGCCGTGGTGCAGGTGGACGCCGACGCCGGGCATGACGTGGACCTGCCGGGACCGGCCGGGCCCGACGCGTCCGCGTATGTGATGTACACGTCGGGGTCGACGAGTGTGCCCAAGGGTGTGGTGGCCACGCACCGGGATGTGGTGCGGCTGGCGACGGACCGGTGTTGGGGGGCGCCGTCGCGGGTGTTGTTCCACGCTCC